>NZ_QHJI01000007.1:0-682618 GCF_003947535.1 Amycolatopsis sp. WAC 04169
ACTCCACCAGCTCCACCGCATCCCGACGGAACTGCTCCGGATACTTCGACGAACGCGACACCAAGACATCCTCCCTCCAGACCCCTGTCTGGAATCAAGATGTCCGGCCCCAAGGGGCAACCCCACGTGTTCCGCCCCTAAGCACGCGATATCCGCCTTCAATCACGCGAAATCCGGCTTCGATCACGTGAGTGCGGTGCCACGTCCTCGTGAGTGGTGAGGACGGTTAGAACCGTCCTTAACACTCACGAGGAGAAGGTGTCCGGGTCCGGGCCGGTGCGCGTCCCGTCGTCGAACTCGGCGAGCGCAGCGAGATCGTCTTCGGCGAGTTCGAAGTCGAAGACGTCGAAGTTCTCGCGGATCCGGGACGGGGTCACGGATTTCGGGATCGCGACGGTGCCGAGCTGCAGATGCCAGCGCAGCACGAGCTGCGCCGGGCTCTTGCCGTATTTGGCGGCGAGGGCGGTCAGCGTCGCGTCCGAGAGCAGGGATCCCTGCGCGAGCGGGCTCCACGCCTCGGTGACGATGTCGTGCTCGGCGTGGAACTCCCGCAAAGCCTTCTGCTGAAGCCGGGGGTGCAGCTCGACCTGGTTGACCGCGGGCACGATCCCCGTCTCGTCGAACAGCCGCCGCAGATGCGGGACGTGGAAGTTCGACACCCCGATGGCCCGCGCCCGGCCGTCCGCGTAGAGCTTTTCCAGCGCCCGCCAGGTTTCGACGTACTTCCCGCGGGCGGGCATCGGCCAGTGGATCAGGTACAGGTCGACGTGGTCCAGCCCGAGCTCCGCGAGGCTCGCGTCGAACGCCCGCAGCGCCTCGTCGTAACCGTGGCCCGGATTCGGCAGCTTCGTGGTGATGAACAGGTCGTCGCGGGGCACTCCCGCCGAGCGGATCGCCTCGCCGACCCCGGCTTCGTTCCGGTACGACGCGGCGGTGTCGATGCTGCGGTACCCGGCCTCGATGGCGGTCCGGACGACCTTGGCCGTATCGGCCGCGGGCACCTGCCAGACGCCGAAACCGAGCTGGGGGATGGCTACCTCGTTGTTCAGGACGACGGAAGGCACGGCCATGGAAGGGAAATCCTCACTGGGGTCTGCGGCAGGGCTTCTTGCCCCGCATCATTCCATCCCGCGCGCGGCGTACGCGCGCAAATACTCCGCCGTGTCCGCGTCGGCCGGGAAGAAGGACTCGATCACCAGCTCGGCGACCGTGACGTCCAGCGGCGTCCCGAAGGTGGAGACCGTGCTGAAGAAGGTGAGTTCGGCCTCCTCGTGCCGCAGTTTCAGCGGGACGAAGATGTCACCCGGTCCGGGGACCTCCACCTCGGGAACGGGATCCGCGCACGGATAGGTGAGCAGTTCCTCCAGCAGCTCGGTCAGCATCGGGTCGGCGGTCTGGATCACCTGCCGCCGCAGCCTGCCGAGCAGATGGGCACGCCACTCCCCCAGGTTCAGCACGTACGGCGCCATCCCGTCCGGATGCAGTGTCACCCGCAGGACGTTGACCGGCGGCGTCAGCAAGGCCGGCGAGACCAGGCCGGTCATGAGCGAGATGCTCGCGTTGGCGTCGACCAGGTTCCACCAGCGGTCGACGACGGCGGCTGGGTACGGCTCGTGGCCGGTCATCAGCTGGCGCACCGCCTTGCGGACGGCCGCCAGCTCCGGGGCGGCGAGACCGGTTTCGGCGTACGCGGGCGCGTACCCCGCGGCCAGCAGCAGCTGATTGCGTTCCCGCAAGGGCACCTCCAGATGTTCGCCGAGCCGCAGCACCATCTCGCGGCTGGGCTTGGACCGGCCGGTTTCGACGAAGCTCAGGTGCCGGGTGGAGATGTCCGCCGAAATGGCGAGATCCAGCTGGCTGATCCGGCGGCGGTCACGCCATTCACGGAGGAGTTCCCCGACGGGGCGGCCCGCGCTCACTGTGGTCGTCACGATCACGAACCTACGGCCCCGGGTGCCGCACCGCCATTACCTCCCGCGTAATCGACGGGACCCGCCCCCGGCCGACAGAGTTGCGGCATCGGTTATCCCACAACGAAACGAGGAGACACCATGTCGGACATCCAGCGCGTCGCCGAGCAGTACATCGCCGTGTGGAACGAAACCGACGCGGACAAGCGCCGCGCCCTGATCGCCGAAGTCTTCACCGAGGACGCCGCCTACACCGACCCGCTCGGCGCCGTCACCGGCCACGACGGTGTCGACGGCTTCATCGCCGGCGCGCAGGCCCAGTTCGCGGGACTGAAGTTCAGCCTGCCCGCGGCGCCCGACGCGCACCACGACATCGCGCGGTTCCAGTGGTACCTCGGCCCGGAGGGCGCGGAGGAGCCGCTGGCGATCGGTTTCGACGTCATCACCGTCGAAGGCGGACGGATCAAGCAGGTGCTGGGCTTTCTCGACAAGATGCCCGGCTGACGATCACGCGAAGGCCTCCGGCGGCGGACAGGAGCAGACGAGGTTGCGGTCACCCGCGGCCCCGTCGATCCGCCGCACCGGGGGCCAGATCTTCGACGCGGTGAACCCGGCCGGGAACACTGCGATCTCCCTGCTGTACGGGCGATCCCACTCGCCCGCGAGACAACGCGCGGTGTGCGGGGCGTTCCGCAGCGGACTGCCCTCCAGCGGCCACTCCCCCGCGGCGACCTTCTCGATCTCGCCGCGGATCGCGATCATCGCGTCGCAGAACCGGTCGAGTTCGCCGAGATCCTCGCTCTCGGTGGGCTCGACCATGAGCGTTCCCGCGACCGGGAAGGACATCGTCGGCGCGTGGAGCCCGTAGTCGGCCAGCCGCTTGGCGACGTCGTCCACGGTGACGCCGGTCCGTTTGGTGAGCGCGCGGAGATCGAGGATGCATTCGTGCGCGACCAGGCCGTCGTGCCCGGAGTACAGCACCGGGTAGTGCGCGGCGAGACGCTTGGCGACGTAATTGGCGTTCGCGACCGCGGTCAGCGTCGCCCGCTTCAGGCCTTCCGCGCCCATCATCCGGACGTAGGCCCAGGAGATGGGGAGGATCGACGCGCTCCCCCACGGCGCGGCGCTGATCGGCCCCACCCCGGTGGCGGGGCCCGCGTCCGGCTGCAGCGGGTGGTTCGGCAGGTACGGCGCCAGATGCGCGCGGACCCCGATCGGGCCGATGCCCGGTCCGCCGCCACCGTGCGGGATGCAGAAGGTCTTGTGCAGATTGAGATGCGAGACGTCCGCGCCGAACTTCCCGTACTGCGCCACCCCGATCAGGGCGTTCAGGTTCGCGCCGTCGACGTACACCTGGCCGCCCGCGTCGTGCACCAGCGCGCAGACCTCTCGGACGGTGTCCTCGTACACACCGTGCGTGGAGGGGTAGGTGATCATGATCGCGGCGAGGTCGTCCGCGTGCTCGTCCACAGTGGACTTGAGGTGTCCGAGGTCGATATTGCCTTCGTCGTCGCATTTCACGACGACCACCCGCATCCCGGCCATGACCGCGCTGGCCGCGTTCGTCCCGTGCGCGCTGGACGGGATCAGGCAGATGTTACGCGCGGCGTTCCCCTGCTCGCGGTGATACGCGCGAATCGCCAGGAGACCGGCGAACTCACCCTGGCTTCCGGCGTTCGGCTGCAGGGAGACCGCGTCGTAGCCGGTGATCCCGGCGAGCCATCGCTCCAGATCCTTGACGACGGTGAGCAGACCGCCCGCGTCCTCGGCGGGCGCGAACGGATGCAGCCCGGCGAACTCGGGCCACGTGATCGGCTCCATCTCGGCCGTGGCGTTGAGCTTCATCGTGCACGAGCCCAGCGGGATCATGCTCCGGTCGAGCGCGACGTCCTTGTCGGACAACGCCCTCAGGTACCGCAGCAGCGCCGTCTCCGAGCGGTGCGCGTGGAAGACCGGATGGGTCAGGTAGTCGCTGGTGCGGCGCAGATCCGGCGGGAAGCCGTCCGCGGTGTCCGCGTCGAGCGAGTCCACATCGGACACCGCGACCCCGAACGCCTTCCACACCAGGGAAAGATGCTCACGGGTGGTCGTCTCGTCACAGGCGACGGCGACGTGGTCGGAGTCCACGAGCCTCAGGTTGACCCCGAGTTCCCGTGCCGTGCCGACGATCCCCGCCGCTCGACCCGGGACGGAAACCGTGACCGTGTCGAAGAACTCGCAGTGCACGACGTCGACACCGCTTTCGGCGAGGCCAGCCGCGAGCACCGTGGCCATCCGGTGCGCGCGGTTCGCGATGGCGCGCAGCCCTTCCGGGCCGTGGTACACCGCGTACATCGACGCGATGACCGCCAGGAGCACCTGCGCGGTGCAGATGTTGCTCGTCGCCTTCTCGCGGCGGATGTGCTGTTCACGGGTCTGCAACGCGAGCCGGTACGCGGGCGCGCCGTCGGCGTCCTTCGACACCCCGACCAGCCGGCCGGGCAGTTGCCGTTCGAGCCCCTGCCGGACGGCGAGGTACGCCGCGTGCGGCCCGCCGAAGCCCATCGGGACGCCGAAGCGCTGCGTCGATCCGATCGCGACGTCGGCGCCGAGTTCACCGGGCGGCCGCAGCAGGGTCAGCGCGAGCGGATCCGCGGCCATCACCACGGCCGCGCCCAGCGCCTTGACCTCGGCGATGGTGTGCTCCCATTCGCGGACGACCCCCGAAGCGCCCGGATACGACAGCAGCACGCCGAAGAAGTCGCCGCCGAGCCCGAGTCCGGTGATGCCCTGGGACAGGTCCGCGGTCACCAGGTCGATGCCGAGCGGTTCGGCGCGCGTGCGCAGCACCTCGATCGTCTGCGGAAGGGTGTCCTCGTCGACCACGAACCGGTTCGACTTCGCCTTGCCCGCCCGGCGGACCAGGGTCATCGCCTCGGCCGCGGCGGTCGCCTCGTCCAGCATCGACGCGTTGGCGATCGGCAGGCCGGTCAGGTCGGCGACCATGGTCTGGAAGTTGAGCAGCGCTTCGAGGCGCCCTTGCGAGATCTCCGGCTGATACGGCGTGTACGCGGTGTACCAGGCAGGGCTCTCCAGCACGGCGCGGCGGATCACCGGCGGGGTCACGGTGTCGTGGTAGCCGAGGCCGATCATCTGGACCATCGGCCGGTTGCGCGCGGCCAGCGCGCGGAGTTCGGCGAGCGCGCCGGTCTCGGTGGCGGGCGGCGGCAGGTCGGGCGGGGTCGCGGACTCCCGCAGCGACGCGGGGACGGCCCGCTCGGCGAGCTCTTCGAGGGAGGCGACGCCGACGACGTCGAGGATGCGCGCGAGCTCTTCGGCACCGGGGCCGATGTGCCGGTCCGCGAAGGGGGTTCCGGATTCGAGAGCGGCCAGTGACACGGGCTCCATCGGGGACCTCCCAAGACGCGGGGGTGGGGCCGGGACGGATTGTCCTGGCCCTCCCCACTCTGTCCGTACCCCCGAGGGGGCGCCTGAGAGTTTCGCCCGAGTGTTGAGCCGGGCTTGCACCGTCGGCGGGGCCGCCAGGCTGTGACCTGGCGAACCACTTTCCAGAGGCGTCTCTTCCGCGCGGTCCAGGGTGCCTGAGAGGTTCCGGGGAGGACTTGCTCCTTCGGCGCCGAGCTCAACGGTTATCGACTCGGTCTCTCCCGCGCGGATTCGTCGACCGCGGAAGTGAGCCTACCCTGCCGCTCCCGCGGCCTCATGATCAGCCGGTGCGACGCGCGTTACGGCGCTGCGTGAGCTCGTCCGGCGTGACCGTTTCGATCACGCCGCCGTCGGCCCGTTCGGCCGGGAACTCGTGGATGGTGCCGCTGATCTCCTGCATCGCGCCGCTGACGGCGATCCCGAAGACACCCTGCCCGCCCTGGAGTAAATCGACGATCTCTTCGGGCGAGGTGCACTCGTAGACGGTGGTGCCGTCCGAGAAAAGGGTGACCTTGGCGAGGTCGCGGACGCCACGCAGGCGCAGGTGGTCGACGGCGACGCGGATGTTCTGCAGGGAGACGCCGGTGTCCAGCAGCCGCTTGACCACCTTCAGGACGAGGATGTCCTTGAACGAGTAGAGCCGCTGCGAGCCGGAACCGTGCGCCGTGCGGATACTCGGCGCGACCAGCTTCGTGCGGGCCCAGTAGTCGAGCTGCCGGTACGTGATCCCGGCGATCTGGCAGGCGGCGGGGCCGCGGTAGCCGACGAGTTCGTCCGGGAGGGAAGAGTCGGGGAACAGCTCGCCCTGCTCGCCGTCAGCGACCGGAACGAGCGGCTCTTGAGGGCTACCAGCCTCGACCACGCCATGCCTCCCCTCGCCCGACCTGGCGGCCGGCGAACAAAGCCGCGCGGACCCACGGGAGTCCGCACCGGAGTTCCTCGTCAAGACGAATGCCCCAGACATCCGAATCACACCTTGGCGATTCACCTTCATTGACGGTAAGCGCGTCCGGCAAACCGGTCAACGCGACGCGCGGTCGGCCTCAAGCTCTTCTTGAGGCTTGTCGAGGACAGTCCCCCGTTCGGCCGCATGGTTGCCTGATTTACTCAGCCGTGTTAATTTTTACTCATGCAAGTAAATCCCTCCACCCAGAGTGCCCTGCAAGAGGTCCAGGCGGAGCTGGGGCTGTCGGTCACCGAGGCGGCCCGGCGGGCCCAGATCGTCGGGGCCGCGATCGCGACGATCGCCGACTTCGGCTATCACAAGACGTCGTTCGCGAAAATCAAGGAGCGGGCCGGGCTGTCCAGCACCCGGATCATCTCCTACCACTTCACCAACAAGGCCGGCCTGATGCAGGCCGTGGTCACCACCGCGACCGGGATGAAGGACAAGTTCCTCGAAGACCGCATCGAGGGCAAGACCGACCGTGCCGGGCTGCTGCGCGGCTACATCGAGGCGGAGATCGCCTTCCTCGGCTCGTACCCGGAACTGGTGCGGGTCATGGTCGAGATGGCGTCCAGCGGCTCGGACGCCGAGGGCTGGTTCATGTCGGCGCCGCTCGTCGAGGAGTTCCGGACCGGGCGGCTCGAACGCCAGCTGCGCCAGGGCCAGCAGGAAGGCGCTTTCGGCGACTTCGCGGCGGACGTGATGGCGTTGTCGATCGCGCAGGCCATCGACGGCGTCGCGGCGAAGTTCGCGGCCGATCCGAAGCTGGACCTGGAGCGGTACGGCCGTGAGCTGGCCGACCTGTTCCTCAAGGCGACCGCGGCCTGATCCGCATTCAGAGGACTAAACGCGCATGAAGAAGGGGCGGCACCAGCAGGCGCCGCCCCTTCGGTCAAGTTCCCGGGATCAGGTGTCCGCGCCGCGGAAGTCCTCCGGCGAGACCGAGTCGAGGAACTCGCGGAACTTCTCGACCTCGTCCTCCTGCTCGTCGGGGATGATGAGGCCCGCTTCCTCCAGCACCGCGTCGACGGCGTGGATGGGCACCCCCACCCGCAGTGCCAGCGCCACCGAATCGCTCGGCCGCGCCGAAACCCGGATGTCCCCGTCGAAGACCAGTTCCGCGAAGAACGTGCCTTCCTTCAGGTCGGTGATCACGACCTGTTCCAGCTCACGGCCCAGCGCGCCGATGACCTCCTTGAGCAGGTCATGGGTCAGCGGACGGGCCGGGCGGACTCCCTGCTGCTCCAAGGCGATGGCGGTGGCCTCGACCGAGCCGATCCAGATCGGCAGGTAACGCTCGCCTTCGGTTTCCCGCAGCAACAAGATCGGCTGATTCGCGGGCAGCTCCACCCGCACGCCGACGACGCGCATCTCGCTCATCGGGCTTCGCCTCCCTCTCGTGCGCACGGGCCGCAACGCTTGTCTCGACGACCAAGCGACGGTAGTCCCGACGCTACCCGTCTTCCGAGCGCTGTGCTCGCTGTCTCCGACATTCTCGGTTCGCCCGTGGCAAACCCGACTCTCACGGTACGGCATAGGGTGCCGAACATTCAGGCATTGACAAGTGGCCCCACAACGGCTCCCGGCCCCGTGGAACCGTTCAACCGCCCGTGACAGCCCGTATTCCGGCCTTCACCAAGAGCGTGTGCAACGCCACGGTCAAGGCCGCGAGCTCCCGGACGACCTCGTCGCCCCTCGCTTTGGCGTCCTCGTCACGATGCCGATACACCGGGGTCACGATCTGCTCCAGCAGGCCGACCTCGCGGTCGGCCGCCGCCCGGAAGGCACGCAGATGTCTCGGCTCGATACCGAATTCGGTCATCGCCTTCACGGTCTTGGCCACGAGGACCGCGTCGGGGTCGAAGAACCCCGCCGCACCTGGGCGCACCAGACCGTATTGCCGCAGCTCAGCCAGGGTGGCGGCGTCGATGCCGGCCTGGCGGAGCAGATCTTCCTCGGTCAGCCTGATCTCGCGATCGGTCTCGAAGTCCCCGGGGGACGGCAGTCCGCCGTTCTCCCCCGGGGCTTCGAGCGAAACGAGTTTCCGCGGCAGCCTCGGCATCGCCGCTTCCGGCGCGGCACCCCGATCCGCCGCGTCCAGCTGTTCCTTGATGACCTTCAGCGGCAGGTAGTGATCCCGCTGGGCGGACAGGACGAACCGCAACCGCTCCACGTCCGCCGGAGCGAACTGCCGGTACCCCGACGGGGTCCGGCCCGGCTGGACCAGACCCTCCGCCTCGAGGAACCGGATCTTGGAGATGGTGACATCGGGGAAGTCGCCGCGCAGCTGTGCCAGCACGGCCCCGATGCTCAACCCATCGCGCTGCGACGCATCCCGATCAGGCCGCCCGGCCGCCGTCACCGTGCCCCCTGGCCCCCGGATCCCGGGCCGGTCAGGAAGACCAGGCGGAACTTGCCGATCTGCACCTCGTCGCCACCGGCGAGGACGGCCTGGTCGACCGGCTCGCGGTTGACGTAGGTGCCGTTGAGGCTGCCGACGTCGATGACGACGAACTCGCCGCCCTCACGGCGGAACTCGGCGTGCCGCCGGGAGACCGTGACGTCGTCGAGGAAGATGTCGCTGTCCGGGTGCCGCCCCGCGCTGGTGGTGTCGCGGTCCAGCAAGAAGCGCGAACCCGCGTTCGGGCCCCGCTTGACGACCAGCAGCGCGGAACCCGCGGGCAGCGCGTCCACACCCTGGACGGGGGCCTCGGCAGCCGGAGGAGCCTCAGTGCCTTCGACGTCGGCCAGGAAGTCGGCCCGGAAGACAGAAGTCCGCTCCGGAGACTGCTCCGGGGGAACGCCGGGCCCGTCGTTCGTGCTCACCTGAGCTCTCCTAACGCATGTGTGTTGCCACTACTCAAGAACGTGTGGAGGTCAAACGTACCGTGCCTGATCGAATCTCCGGCCCGCGGCTCCCCCTTGTCCTCCCGAAGGGCCACGGCCTGCGGCTATTCCTTGATCAGCGCCTGGTACGCCTCGGCCTCCAGCAGGGATTCCACCGAGCTCGCGTCGTCGAGACGGAGCTCGATCAGCCAGCCCTCGCCGTACGGGTCGCTGTTGATCAGCTCGGGCGATTCGGTCACCGCGTCGTTGACCGCGACCACCTCGCCGTCGAGCGGGGCGAACAGCTCCGAGACGCTCTTGGTCGATTCGACCTCGCCGAACGCGTCACCCGAACCGACCTGCTTGCCGACCTCGGGCAGTTCGACGAACACGACGTCACCGAGCTGGTCCTGGGCGTACTCCGTGATGCCCACGCGCACGAGCCCGCCGTCGCGCACGGAGACCCACTCGTGCTCCTCGGTGTACCGCAGTTCTTCTGGAGTGGACAACGCCGCTCCCCTTTCTGATGCCCTCACTCGAAACCGACGCGCGCAGTTTCGCATCCCGCCGGGTCACGCGCCCGGCGCCTCCCGCAAGGCGCGCACGGTCTGGACGATGTACAGCACGCCCGAATAGACGTACAGGACCGCACCCCACGCCGTGAAGGCGTAACCGATCGGCCGGGCGATCGCGGCGATGTCGGAGCCGCCCTGGGTGAGCAGCAGGAACGGGAAGGCGTACATCAGCACGAAGGTGGCGCCCTTGCCGATGTAGGTGACCTCCGGCGGGGCGAACCCCCGGCGGCGCAGCAGCAGGACGCAGACGCCGAGGACGGCCTCCCGCACGACCAGCGGGACCACCAGCCACCACGGGATGATGTCGCGGATCAGGAAGGCGACGAGGGTCGCGAGGATGTAGAGCCGGTCGGCGGCGGGGTCGAGCAGCTGGCCGAGCCGCGACATCTGGTTGAGCCAGCGGGCGAGTTTGCCGTCGAGCCAGTCGGTGAGCGCGCTGAACACGAGCAGCGCGAGCGCCCAGCCGTCCTCCTTCGGGCCGAGGAGCAGCCACAGGAAGACCGGCACCCCGGCGAGCCGGAGGATCGAAAGCATGTTGGGGACGTTCAAGGCCTGCCGCAGCAGGGAAGGCTCTTCGCTGGTCACGCTCGGTTCGGGGGGCGTACTCACCCGCTCAGCCTAGCCAGCGGCGGCAGGTCCTTCCGCGTCAGCTGGCCCGGGTGTGCGTCCAGCCGCGGCGTTGCAGGTCCGCGCTGGTCAGCGCCACGGGCCTGCCTCGGTGGTCGGTGCCCATCCAGCGATGGTGGCCCGCCGAGTTCTCCAGGACGTACGGGCGGCCGCCACACCAGACGACGGTGCACGGGGCCGTCGGGGGAAGCTCCGTGCTCGCCGGTGCGGTGGCCTGGGGTGACGCGGGGTCGGTCTGTTCGTCGGTCTTCATCGCTCTCACGGTTTCGGTGACGGGGACTGGGACACGCCGGAGCGCTACTTGTCTTTTCGGCAGAACGGGGCCGCGCGTTAACGGCTCGGCGCCGGATTCGTCCGATCGGTTCGCGACGACAGCAGGGTGTTGCCGCGCCGTGAACGGCATATTAATTGTCCACAGTGGACAGTGATCGGGCGGTCCTCGCGTATCGCGGCGGCGCGGTCGCGATAGCCTCCCGCGAATCGAACGTGGCTCAATGCCACGACATCGGGCCCGGCCGGGTCAGAATGGGCCGGCCACGACCGGCCGACGAAAGGATCGCCTTGCCCGTCTCGACGACCACGGGAACGTGGCGGCGCCTGATCGCGGTCTGTGCCGTCGCCGGAACGCTCGCCGCCTGTTCGGGCGAAGCTCCGCCACCGCCAGTCACTTCGATGTCGGTCTCACCGCCTTCACTCTCGTTGAGCGCCTCCCCCGTGTCGGTGCCGCCGATCCCGTCCCAAACCGCGCCGAGTCCGTCCGCCGCCCCGACTTCCGCCCCCGCACCCAAACCCGCTGAACCGGTACAGGGTTCCTGCGGAACGGTGACCGCGGCGAGCGGGCTGACCCTGCAGGTGCTCAACGGGCCGGGCGTCTCGTGCGCGGACGCGACCGGGATCGTCGATTCGTTCCACAAGAGGATCGCCGGACGTCAGTCCGCGGGCTCGGACGAGCCGGTCAGCGAGACCGTGGACGGCTGGCTGTGCGTCTCCGGCGCTCCCGCCGCCCAAGGCGGCACCAGTTGCAGCAAGGGCGAGCAGAACGTGTTCGCCGCCGTCGTCCCCGTCGAATGAACCATCCCCGAGAAGAAGGGCCCATGAAGAGTCTCGCCGTGCTTCCCGCCGCGCTCGCCGTCGTCCTGCTGAGCGGTTGCGGCGCCGATCCCGCACCCGCGGCCGCACCGCCGCCGTCCTCCCCCGCTTCCACGCCGGCACCCGCCGGAACACCCTGCGGCGAGATCGCCGGACTTCAAGGCGCGAAGAACAAGGTCGTGGCACGCGGGAAAACCGACTGCGGCGAAGCGACACAGGTGCTCACGGACTACTTCGCCAAGCTGACACCCGCCGAAGCGGCGTCGCCGCAAGGCCCCGGGCCGGTGGTGATCGGTGCCTGGACCTGTGGCAGTGGGCCGAACGATCCGGTGACGAGCTGTTCGACCGAGGACGACCGGCAGATCGACGCCACCCGGAGCTGAGCACGGCCGGCGGCGTCACTTCGCGCGACGCCGCCGGTACAGGACGCCTAGCCCGATCAGCATTCCGAGCAGGACCAAGCCGACGAGCGCGACGACCACCAGGCTCAAGACCCGCGAAGTCTTCGACCGGTAGGCGAATCCGTCACCGGCGAAGATCCTGTCGCCCTCCGCGACCCTCTCACCGTCGATCCTCCCGTGACCGGTTCGCCCGTCGTCGAATCGCCACCCGGCCGAGCAATAGGGGAAGGTGCCGCTCATCGGCGGCCCCTCCTCGACGCATCCGGAGACGGCGGTGACCGTGACGTCCTCTCCGGTGTCCAGCTCGCGCACGCGGTCGCCGAGGGCTCCCCCGGTCACCCACAACAGGAAAACGAGCGGGATCCCGCCCAGCAGCATCAGCAAGAGAAACCTGGAAGTCCCCGGTTCACCTGACAAGAAAGTCCCTTCTTCCCGACCCTTCCAGGCTATTCGCCGAGGCGACGGAGTGATACGGGATTTGTACCCACCCCCTTGCCAGGCGAAGTAAGAGTCGTCTAGACTCAAACTATGCTCACCAGGGAAGACGCCATGAAGGCGGTCGAGGACGCGGCCGGCCCGGCCGCGCTGTTCGCCCGCCATCGCTACCGCGAACTGGCGGCCGTGCTCCACCCCGACCGCAATCCCGGCGACGCGCGGGCCCACCGCGCGGCGGCCATGCTCAACCGCCTCCACGACGAGTGGAAACGGTCCCGGCGTCAGACGGTCACCACGGCCACGTCGGCGTACACGCTCGTCGCTCCCCACGCGGTCGGCAGTGTCGCCACGACCTACCGGACCACCGGCCCGCATCTGGTCAAACTCGTCCGCGATCCGGCGCTCAACCCGCTGATCCACGCCGAATGGGAGGCGTTGCGCGCGCTCGACGGCTTCACCGAGCGGCACCGGTGGCTGCGCCCCTATTACCCGCGACTGCTCGACACGTCGGGGCCGGTCGCGAGGGGCGATCGGGCGTTCAGCGTCCTCGATCCGCTCGTCGACGGCTTCCTCACCCTCGCCGACATCGGGAAGGCCTTCCCCGGCGGGCTCGACGGCCGCGACTACGCCTGGATGCACCGTCGCCTCCTGCGTGCCATGGCAGGCGCGCACCGGGCGGGCGTCGTCCACGGCCACCTGACCGCGGACAACGTGCTCGTTCATCCGGCACAGCACGGCATCGTCGTCGCCGGATGGTCCTTCGCCGTCGAAGACGGTGCGCTTCCGCTGGCGGCCGACAAATCCGTCCACTACCCACCGGAAGTCCACAAAGGACTGCCGATGACCGCGGCCACCGACGTCCACATGCTCCACAGCTTGATGCTGGAACTGCTGGCACCGGACGAAATCCGCCAACGCCGGTTCGCCGAGGGATGCCTCCAGGACATCCCGGCACACCGACCCGAGGCCGTCGATCTGCTCGACGAGTACGACGAACTGCTCGCCGACCTGTACGGCCCCCGCACCTTCCGACCGTTCATCATCCCCGAGACAGGAGCCTGACCATGGGACACGGACACTGGGACGACAACGCCTACGCCGCCGCGAAGACCTTCCGGAAGGCCAAGGGCGAGGACGACTTCGGCTACACCGCCGATCTCCGCTCCAAGCCCGCGAAGGAATGGAAGGTCGCACCCGCGCTGGACCCGCTGAACGCCGTGCGGGAATGCCGGGATTCGGCCGACCACACCGATTCGACGCCGATCGCGGTGCTGTTCGACGTCACCGGGTCGATGCGCCGGGTGCCGCGGATCATGCAGGGCAAGCTCGGCAAGCTGCACGGCCTGCTGAAGCGCCGGGGCTACCTGGCCGACCCGCAGGTGCTGTTCGGCGCGATCGGCGACGCCGACAGCGACCGGGTTCCCTTGCAGGTCGGGCAGTTCGAATCGGACAACCGGATGGACGAGCAGCTGCGCACGATCTTCCTCGAAGGCGGGGGCGGCGGGCAGAAGAGCGAGTCCTACGAGCTGGCCGCGTACTTCATGGCGCGGCACGTCGTGACCGACGCCTGGCAGAACCGCGGCCGCAAGGGCTATCTGTTCATCATCGGCGACGAGCTGAACAAGCCCGCGCTGGAGGCCCGCCACATCCGCCGCGTGATCGGGGACGACGTGCGGGAGGACATCGACCCGGCCTCGGTGTACCGGGAGCTGGCCCGCAAGTGGCACGTGTACTTCGTGCTGCCGAACCAGTCTTCGTACTACAACGACCCGCAGATCGGTGAGCACTGGAGCGATCTGCTCGGCCAGAACTTCCTGAAGCTGGACGACCCGGGCGCGGTGTGCGAACTGATCGCCGCCACCATCGGGCTGGAAGAGCGGGTGGTCGACGTCGACCGCGCGCTCGCCGACCTCGCGGACGTCGGCTCGGTCGCCGAAAGCAAGGCGGTCGGCAAGGCGCTGGCGAGGCTCGGTACCAAATCGGTCGTCACGTCGGCGGTGCCCGACGCCGACGGGCCGAGCGACGTGGTGCTGCGATGAGTCTGCTGGACGGTCACGTGGTGGTGGTCGGGCTCGGCTTCGGCGACGAAGGCAAGGGCGCGGTGATCGACGCGCTCTGCGCCGCCCGGCCCACCACCGCGGTGGTCCGCTTCAACGGGGGCGCGCAGGCCGCGCACAACGTCGTCGTGGACGGGCGGCACCACACCTTCAGCCAGTTCGGGGCGGGCACGTTCGCCGGCGTGCCCACCCATCTGTCGCGGTTCGTGCTCGTCGAGCCGTTCGCGCTGGCCGCGGAAGCCCGGCGGCTCGAAGCGGTCGGCGTCCGGAATCCGCTCTCGCTGCTGAGTGTGGACGGCCGGGCTCTGCTCACGACGCCGTTCCACATCCACGCCAACCGGGCCAGGGAGGAGGCCCGTGGCGTGAACCGGCACGGTTCGTGCGGCAAGGGCATCGGCGAGACCGTCTGGTACTCGCTGTTGCCCGGGGCCTCCCCGGGGGACGTCGTGGAGAGCCAGGAGGTGATCGGGACGCCGGGGGAAGCGCCGACGGTCGCCGACTGCGCCCGGCCGTCGGTGTTGCGGCGCAAGCTGGACGCGCTCGCGCGGTTCTACGCGCCGCTCGCCACGCCACCGCACAGCGTGGACGAACTGGTGGCGCTGTACCGCGATTTCGCGGACGCGGTGCGGATCACCGACGGGGACGAAACGGGGCGGCTGGCGGATTCCGGGCGGCTGGTGTTCGAGGGAGCGCAGGGGGCTCTCCTCGACCAGTACCACGGGTTCCATCCGCATACGACCTGGTCGACGACCACGCCGCACAACGCCCGCGCCCTGTTGGGCGGGCGTCCGCACA
Organism: Amycolatopsis sp. WAC 04169; assembly: GCF_003947535.1. NCBI lineage: Bacteria > Bacillati > Actinomycetota > Actinomycetes > Pseudonocardiales > Pseudonocardiaceae > Amycolatopsis > Amycolatopsis sp. WAC 04169. The sequence goes on from NZ_QHJI01000007.1 coordinate 15,088, forward strand.
CCGTCGTGGGGGTGACGCGGACGTACCTCACCCGGCACGGCGCGGGACCGCTGCCGACCGAGTCCGCCGCCGTGCTCGCCCGCTTTCCCGAGGCGCACAACGAAACCGGCGAGTTCCAGGGCGCGTGGCGGGCGGGCCATCTCGACGCGGCCCTGCTGGACTACGCGATCGCGGCCTGCGACGGCGTGGACGCGCTCGCGGTGACCCACCTCGACGCGACCGGGCTGAAGGTCGTGCCCCGGGACGGTTCGGCCGCCGTCGATCTGCCGGATCCGCTGGCGTGGTTCGGCGCGCGGCTGCCGGTGGCCGTCATGGGGTACGGCCCGGACAGGGCGGGTTACCGGGTCGCGGAGGCAAGGTCGACAATCAACGCGTGATCGATTCGACGCCGGTGTCCGTTGACGTGCTCGTGGTGCGGTTCGCCCCCGGCACCCGGAACGTGCTGCTGGGAATCGCGCCGCGGGCGGCCGAGCCCTTCGAGGGGGAGCTCGCCCTGCCCGGGGTGCTGCTGGGGCTCGGTGAACGGTTGCGGGAGGCGGCGAGCCGGGCGGTGGTCGGCAAACTCGGCCTCCCGCCCGACGCGGTCTCGGCGACGGGACAGCTCGCCACCTTCGACGAGCCGAACCGCGATCCCCGAGGTCCCACGCTCTCCATCGCCTTGTGGGCCACGGTGAGTCCCGCGCTCGACGATCCGGGGAACGTCGTCTGGGTGCCGCTGGACGAGGTCCCGCCGCTGGCGTTCGACCACGACCGGATCGTCGCGGACTGCCGCCCGATGCTGGCCGAACGGCTGTGGCGGGACGTCGCCTTCACCGCCGGGCTGCTGGGCCCGATCTTCACCACGGCACAGGCGTTGGACGCCACCGAAGCGCTGACCGGGGACCGCCCCTATCCGGCCAACCTCGGCCGGACGATGGAGCGGGTCCCCGGTTTGCGGCGTACCACCGAACACGCGGCCGCCCTCCCCAAGGGAGGACGGCCGCCGTCGCTGTGGCGCTGGGAGTGACTCAGATCCCGCAGGAGGACGCCGACCAGAACCGCGTCGACCGGTGTGCCACGTGCGTGTGATCGTTGTGGCCGGGGTAGCCCGGCCCGAGGATCTCCGCGAACCCGTGGTTACGGGCCTGCTTCGCCAGCCCGCAGAAACCCTGTGAGCCGGCACCGAGATCGACGGCGTCACCGTAGAGATGACGGCTGTTGGTCGCGCCGCCGACCGCGTTGTTGCAGGCGACGCTGCGGAAACCGCCGTTGACGTCGATCGGCCGGTCGCCCATGGCGTGCCGCATCGCCTGCAGCTTCCACATCGAGACCAGCGCGTTGGCCTTCGCCGTCGCCGGCGGGACGTTGCCGCCCGACCAGTCGGAGTTGCACCGGTTCAGTTCCGCGTAGGTGAAGTTGATCGGCGTGCAGTCGTCGTCCTGCAACGCGTAGAGCTTCGAGAACGTGGCCGGACCGGCGATGCCGTCCGCCCCCAGCCCGTACGCCTGCTGGAAACGGGTGACCGCGGCCTTGGTCCCCGCGCCGAACTGGCCGTCGAGGGCGAGCACGCCGCCGTAACCGGGGTACCCGGCCACGCGGATCTGCAGCTGCCGGACGTCCTCACCGGACGCGCCTTCCGACAACGTGCGTCCCCAGGAGTAGCAGGCGTCGGCGACGGACACATCGCCCGCCGTCACCGGACCTGGATCGGCGGCGGCCGGGGTGGCCACCGCGGTACCGAGCCCCGCCACCAGGGCGAGCATCGGCAGGAGGAAACGAATGCGCATGACAGGAACACCTTTCAAAGCAGGGAAGGTGAGACCCGTGACCCCCACGGGTTGTCAACGATTCACTGCCGAGGATGCTAACGCGGTTCCGGTTACCGCGCTGTGGGTCGTTCGACCCACACGCCCGAACCCGGAACTCGCGTGATTGGAGACGTGACTCGCGTGATTGGAGCCGGAACGCGCCGGATCACGCGAGTTCCGCCCCCGATCACGCGAGTTCCGTGTCCAATCACGCGAGTTCGGAGTTCAGGCCCCTGTCATCAGCCCTTCAGCTGCGGGAAGTCCTCCTCGCGGAACTCCCCCGCCGGGCGCCCGTCGGCCTCGTTCTCGCGGCCGCGCAGTTCGACGCGCCGGATCTTGCCGGAGATCGTCTTGGGCAGTTCGGTGAACTCCAGCCGCCGGATTCGCTTGTACGGGGCCAAATGTTCCCGGCAGAAGGCCAGGATGGACACCGCGGTGTCGGCCGTCGGTTCATGTCCGTTCGTCAGGACGACATACGCCTTCGGTACCGCCAGGCGGATCGGGTCCGGCGCCGGGACGACCGCCGCTTCGGCGACCGCTTCGTGTTCCAGCAGGACACTTTCCAGCTCGAACGGCGAGATCCGGTAGTCCGACGCCTTGAAGACGTCGTCCGTCCGGCCCACGTAGGTGATGTAGCCGCGTTCGTCGATCGAACCGACGTCGCCGGTGTGGTAGAAGCCGTTCGCGAAGGCCGCGGCGGAGCGTTCCTCGTCGTCGGCGTATCCGGCCATCAGCCCCACCGGCCGCTTGCCGAGGTCGAGGCAGATCTCGCCCTCCTGCGCGCGCTCCCCGGTCACGGGGTCCACGAGTGCCACGGTGAAGCCCGGCAGCGGGCGGCCCATCGACCCCGGCACGACGTCCTGTCCGGGGGTGTTGGCGATCTGGACGCTGCTCTCCGTCTGCCCGAAACCGTCCCGAATCGTGACACCCCAAGCCTTTTCGACCTGGTCGATCACCTCGGGGTTGAGCGGCTCGCCCGCGCCGACCACCTTGCGCGGCGGGGTCTTCAGCACGGTCAGATCCGCTTGGATGAGCATCCGCCACACCGTCGGCGGGGCGCAGAAACTGGTGATACCGCACCGTTCCATCTGCGCCATCAGCGAGACCGCGTCGAATCGCGCGTAGTTGTAGAGGAACACCGTCGCCTCGGCGTTCCACGGCGCGAAGACGTTGCTCCACGCGTGTTTCGCCCAGCCGGGCGAGGAGATGTTGAGGTGGACGTCGCCCGGTTCGAGACCGATCCAGTACATTGTGGACAGATGGCCGACCGGATACGAGACCTGGGTGTGCTGCACCAGTTTCGGCTTCGCGGTGGTCCCGGAGGTGAAGTACAGCAGGAGCGGGTCTTCCGCCGCCGTCGGGCCGTCGGGCGTGAAGGTGTCGGGTTCCTCGTAGGCGTCCACGAAGGACTTCCAGCCCTCGACCCGCTCACCGACGGCGATACGCGTGTAGTCGCCCTCGACGTTCTCGAACTTGTGCGCGTCGGCGGACCGGATCACGACGTGTTTCGCCGCGCCCCGCTCGACCCGGTCGGTGAGGTCCGCCGGGCCGAGCAGGGTCGAGGCCGGGATGATGACGGCGCCCAATTTGATCGCGGCGAGGATCGTCTGCCACAGCTCGCCCTGGTTGCCCAGCATCAGGATCAGCCGGTCACCCCTGGCCACGCCGAGCGAGCGCAGCCAGTTCGCGACCTGGTTGGACCGCCGCGCCATCTCCGGATAGGTCCAGCGGTTCTCGATGCCGTCCTCTTCGACGATCCACAGCGCGTACCGGTCCTGATTGGCCGGATCCGCCGCGACGACGTCGAACCAGTCCAGCGCCCAGTTGAACTCGGCGGGCCGGGGCCAGGTGAAGTCCCGATAAGCGGTTTCGTAGTCCTCGCGATGGGCCTGCAGATAGTCCCGTGCCTCGCGGAACGTGCGGTATGCCTCCGAAGCGCTCACGATCGTCCTCCTGGTCCGCTGGTTGGGCCGCCGGTTCTTTCTACTCCCCCTTGAACTCGGGCGCGCGGCGCTCGAGGAAGGCCTGGACGGCCTCGCCGAGGTCCTTGCTGGGCAGGAAGGCCGCGTTCCAGGCCGAGACGTAGCGCAGGCCGTCCGCGACCTGACGTTCGGTGTTGGCCGAGAGGACGTTCTTGGTGCCCTGCACGACCAGCGGCGGGTTCGTGGCGATCTCCGCCGCCAGCTTGCGGGCCTCGGCCAGCAGGGTGTCCTGATCCGCGTAGACGTCGTTGACCAGTCCGATCTTCTCCGCGCGGGCGGCGTCGATGTCCTTGCCGGTCAGGGCCAGCTCGCGCAGGTGCCCCTCGCCGATGATCGGCGCGAGCCGCTGGAGGCTGCCGAGGTCGGCCACGATCGCGACCTTGACCTCGCGCACGCTGAACTTCGCGTCGGCGCTCGCCAGCCGGATGTCCGCGGCCGCGATCACGTCGACACCACCGCCGATGCACCAGCCGGAAATGGCCGCGATGACCGGTTTGCGGCATTCCGCGACCGAGGACACGCTCGCCTGGAGGGCCCGGACCTCGTCGAGGAACCGGGTCCGCGGGCCCGCGAGCGCGTCGCCGCCGAGCATTTCGCCCCAGCTGGGCATCATGGCGGGCAGGTCGAGCCCGTAGGAGAAGTGCTTGCCGCTCCCGGTCAGCACGACCGCCCTGACCTGCGGGTCCGCGTCGAGCGCGCGGAAGACGATCGGCAGCTCGCGCCAGAAATCGGGGCCCATCGCGTTGCCCTTGGACGGACCGAGCAGCGTCACTTCGGCGACGTGCCCGTCGATCTCCACCTTGAGCGAAACGAGATCGGGAAGACTGTCAGCTGTAGCGGTCATGAGGTCATCTTGACTCATGTGATTGACAGGCTGCCAACGGCCACTGTGCCCGGCCGCCCCTGAGATGCTTTCCTGGTACCAGCGAGTACTACCGGTGAGTACCGACGATCGACGAAGGACGGTGGGATATGAGCCCGGCCAGCAGCGCCACCGCGGTCGCCGACCTGCCCGCGCCGACCCCCGGGCGGCGGCGGGAACGATCCTCCCGGCCGATCGAACTGTCGGGATCCTTCACCCATGAGGGTCACCGGCTCGCCTACACCGAGTTCGGCTCCGGCGACCGGGTGGTCGTGCTCACCCACGGCATCATGCTGACGCGGCGGATGCACGCCCCGCTCGCCCGCAGGCTGGCCCGCGCCGGATTCCGGGCGGTCACCCTCGACCTGCTCGGGCACGGCGATTCGGACCGGCCCACCGACTCCTGGCTGTACTCGATGCCCGCGTTCGCCGAGCAGACCGTCGCGCTGCTCGACCACCTGGAGATCGACGCCGCCGTCATCGGCGGGACGTCGCTGGGCGCCAACGTCGCGCTCGAAGTCGGCGTCGCCGCGCCGGAGCGCGCGCTCGGCCTGGTCATCGAGATGCCCGTGCTGGACAACGCGATCGTCGCCGGGCTGATCACGTTCGCGCCGCTGCTCATGGCCGCCCGGTTCCTGCCGGTGACCGTGCAGGGCGTGGCGCTGGCGGCGAAACTCGTCCCGCACGGCAACCAGTGGGTCGACGTCGTCACCGACACGCTGTCCCAGCAGCCCGCGCCGATGGCCGCGCTCCTGCACGGCGTGCTCTTCGGCCGGATCGCGCCGCCCAAATCGGTCCGGTGCAAGATCGAGACCCCGGCGCTGGTCATCGGGCACGAGCGAGACCCGATCCACCCCTTCGGCGACGCGGACACGCTGGCCGCGGACATGCCGGCGGCCGAGTTCGTCCAGGCCCGCAGCCCGGTCGAACTCCGCTTCGACCCCACCCGCCTGACCGACACCATCGCCGACTTCTCCGCGCGCTGTCATGACCGTTGAGCCTTCCCCGGCCCGGGACACGGGCGCGGAAGAACTGCGGACCGGGCGGCTGCTCCTGCGCCGCCCGGACCCCGGAGACCTCGACGCGATCTTCGCCCTTCACACCGATCCGGAGGCGTGCGCGCACAACCCTTCGGATCTGCTGGAGACACGCAAGGAAGCGGAGCTGCTGTTGCTCCGCTGGTCGCACCAGTGGAACCGGTACGGCTTCGGGTACTGGACGGTCCGTCGCCACGACTCGGCGGAGCCGCTGGGGTTCTGCGGAATCAAGATCGTCGGCTTCCGGAGCCGCCCGGTGCTGAACCTCTTCTACCGCCTGTTCCCCGCTTCCTGGGGTTCCGGATACGCCGGCGAGGCCGCCACCGCGGCGGTGGACTGGGCCCGGGCCCACCGGCCGGACGACCTCGTGATCGCCCGCGTCCGGCCGGAGAACCTCGCGTCACAGCGGGTGGCGCTGCGGGCCGGGCTGGTCCGCGCGGAGCACCTCGACACCCCCGGCGACGACGGGACCGACTGGTTCTTCGTCTCGGACCCCGGCTACGAAGGCTGAGCCAGCCCCGCCACCGGGCCGAAGACGATCACCGCGGGCGGCCGCACCCCGGCCGTCGCCGCGTCCTCGACCACCTTGTCCAAAGTGGAGCGGAGAACCCGCTGCGTGCGCATGGTGCCGTCCTCGATGATGGCCACCGGCGTGTCACCCGGCCGCCCCGCCTGGAGCGCCTTGGCGAACAGCGGCAACCGCTCGACCCCCATCATCAGCACGATCGTGCCGCGCATCTTCGCCAGCTGATCCCAGTCCACCAGCGACTTCTCGTCGTCCGGCGCGACGTGACCGGACACCACGACGACCTCGTGCGCGACACCGCGGTGGGTCACCGGGACGTCCGCCGCGGCGGGGACGGAGAACGCGCTCGTGATCCCGGGGACCATCGTCACCGGGATGCCCGCTTCGGCGCAGGCGAGGACTTCTTCGAAGCCGCGGCCGAATAGGTACGGATCGCCGCCCTTGAGCCGCACGACGAACTTCCCGGCCTTGGCCCGTTCGATGAGGGTGGAGTTGATCACGTCCTGGCTGGCGGCACGGCCGTACGGGATCTTCGCGGCGTCGACGATCTCGACATGGGGCGCGAGTTCGTCGAGCAGTTCGCGCGGGGCCAGCCGGTCGGCGACGACGACGTCGGCCCTGGCGAGGAGACGGCGGCCGCGGACGGTGATCAGTTCCGGGTCGCCGGGGCCTCCCCCCACGAGGGCGACGCCGGGGAGGTCGTCGTGGGCGTCCGGCACGCGCCCGTCGGCGACGGTGCCGGCCCGGAGGCCGTCGAGGATGCTGTCCCGGACGGTGGCCGACCGCAGCGGCTCACCGCCGGAAAGGACGCCGACCAGGAGCCCGCCGTGCCTGCCGGAGGCCGGGGTGACCGCGCTGCCGAGGTCCCCGTCGTCGGCGCGGACGCAGAACACCCGCGCGCGTTCGGCCTCGGCGCAGACGGCGGCGTTGACCTCGGGGTCGTTCGTGCACGCCAGCGCGTACCAGGCGTCGGTGAGGTCGCCCTCGGTGTAGCGGCGTTCGTGCCAGACGATCTCGCCGGCGTCGGCCATGGCGCTCACCGACGGCGTGGTGTGCGGCGAGACCAGTTCGACCCGCGCGCCGGCACTGATCAGCCGGGGCAGGCGGCGCTGGGCGACCGTCCCGCCACCGATCATCACGACACGACGGCCGGCCAGGTCGAGGCCGGAGAGGTAATGCGGGTCATCCATGCGGGGCAGTGTAAGGATTCAGCGCCCCGGACCGCGATCCGAGTGAGAACCGCCTCAGCTCTCCAGCAGCGCCAGCAGTTCGGTGTTGCCGAACATCCTGGCCGCGTCGATCGCCGACGGCTCCCCCGCCGTCGCGTCCGCGCCGCCCTTGAGGAGCGCCTTCACGACCTCGGGCTCGTTCTTGAAGACCGCGCCGGCGAGCGGGCTCTGGCCGCGGTCGTTCTCGCGGTTCGGGTCGGCGCCGCGCTCGATCAGCGCCGCGACGGTGTCCGCGTGGCCGTGGTAGGCGGCGAGCATGACCAGCGTGTCGCCCCGGTCGTTGGTCAGGTTCGGCGAGATCCCCGCGTCGACGTACACGGCGAGCTCGGCCGTCGCGCCCGAGCGGGCGAAGCCGAACACCTTGGCCCACAACTCCAGCAGTTCGGGATCGAATTCCTCGGCCTGTCCGGGGTTCTCCGTCATGGGGCCGATTCTCCCACAGGGCCGCGGTCCGGGCGGCGCGTCGCACCACCCGGACCGGCGGCGTCAGCGTCCCGCGTTGGGGTAGGGCAGCAGCGCCATCTCGCGGGCGTTCTTGATCGCCGTGGCGACCTGTTTCTGCTGCTGGGGCGTCAGCCCGGTGACCCGGCGGGCGCGGATCTTGCCGCGGTCGGAGATGAACTTCCGCAGCAGATCGGCGTCCTTCCAGTCCACCTCGGTGATCTTGTTGGCGTGCAACAGGTTCGTCTTGCGCTTGTACGGACGGTCGCGGTTCGGCTTGCCCATCGCGCTCACCAGCTCGACTTCGTGACGCCGGGCAGTTCGCCGTTGTGCGCCATCTGCCGCATCCGGACGCGTGAGAGCCCGAACTTCCGCAGGTAACCGCGAGGACGGCCGTCGGCGGCGTCGCGATTGCGGATCCGGGTCGCGCTGGCGTCCCGCGGCATCGCCTGCAGGGCCGACACGGCGGCCGCCTTCTCCTCCGGCGACGCGGAGGGCGAGGCGATGGTGGCCTTCAGCTCGCGACGACGTTCGACGTAGCGGGCGGCGACGACCTTGCGCTGCTCGTTCTTGGCGATCTTCGACTTCTTGGCCATCAGCGCTCCTCCTTGAACTCGACGTGCTTGCGCGCGATCGGGTCGTACTTGCGCAGCACCATGCGGTCCGGGTCGTTCCGGCGGTTCTTCTTGGTGACGTAGGTGTAGCCGGTGCCGGCGGTCGAGCGGAGCTTGATGATCGGCCGGATGTCGGTGCTCTTGGCCATCAGAGCTTCACCCCTTTCGCGCGGAGCTCGGCGACGACGGCCTCGATCCCCCGCTTGTCGATGGTCTTCATGCCCTTGACCGAGACCCGCAGCCGGACCCAGCGCCCTTCGCTCGGCACGAAGTACCGCTTGGCCTGCAGGTTCGGCTCCCAGCGCCGGGACGTGCGCCGATGCGAATGCGACACCTGCTTCCCATAACCCGGTTTGCGGCCGGTGACCTGGCACACGGCGGACATATACCCTCCCAAGTTGATATCGGTTGTCGTTTTCATTTACTCTACACAGCCGAACCCGAACGCCCTCGACGCCCCGGAGCTTCAGTGACCGACAACCCCCGCGTGCCCCTCGTCCTGATCAGTGGCCTCGCACCGGGACCGAACGCCGACCTCGCCGAGCGGCTGCGCCTCGCCGAACCCGGCACCGCCGTCGTGCATCACGACCTGAGGCAGATTCACTCCGGTGTGGTCCGGCGGCGCATCCGGCTCGCCGACCGCGACCAGCTGACGGTTCTCGAACTGGCGCACGGCTGCGTCTCGTGCACCCTGCGCGAAGACCTGTTGCCGTTGCTGCGCAAGCTCTCCCGGATGCCGCAGGTGCGGCGGATCGTGGTGCGGCTCGACGAGGCGATGGAGCCCGAGCCGGTCAGCTGGGCGCTGCACAACGTCCTCGTCGGCGAGCGGCCGGTGATCGAGGACGTCGACCTGCGTGCCGTGCTGACGGTCGTCGACTGCGCGGGCTGGCTGGCCGACAGCACCGGCGACGACACGCTGGCCGAGCGGAACCTGCTCGCCAGCCCCGAGGACGAGCGCACCGTCGCGCAGGTCGCGCTGTCCCAGGTCGAGTTCGCCGATCTGCTCGTCCTCGCCGGAGCGGCGACCGACGCGTGGTCCGCGGCGAAGGCCTCGGCCGTGCTCGACCGGGTCGCGCCGTCGATCCCCCGCGTCGAACTGTCCTCAGTGGACGGGAAGACCGTGCTCGACGCCGTCCCCGCCGACGCCCGGCGCGGCGAGGTCACCGACATGCACGGACCGTTGTTGCGCGGCCAGCCGCCGTTGCACACCGACTGCGGGATCGGGCTGCTCACCTTCACCTCACAGCGCCCGTTCCACCCGGAACGCCTCCACGACGCGATCGACGTCCTGCTCGACGGCGTCGTCCGCACCCGGGGACGGCTCTGGGTGGCGAGCCAGCCGGACATGGCGCTGTGGATCGAATCCGCGGGCGGCGGCCTCGGCGTCGGGCACGCCGGGCCGTGGCTCGCCGCACCGGACGGCCCGGACTGGGCCGCCGTCTCCCCCGAACGCCGCACCCTCGCGTCCCTGCGCTGGGACCCGCTGTTCGGCGACCGCGCGCAGGAACTGGTCGTCGTCACCGATCAGGCCACCCCCGACGAGATCGAAGCCGCCCTGAACGGGGCGCTGCTGACCGAGGAGGAACTCGCCGCCGGCGAGCAGGAATGGCTCCGCTATCCGGATCCGTTCGGCGAGTGGCACGAAGAACCGTGCGAGGACACGGAAACCGACCCCGAGAAGCACGACGTGAACGCGTCGAACCGAAAGGACGAAACGCAGTGAAACCGGGTATCCACCCCGACTACCACCCTGTGGTGTTCAAGGACCTCTCCACCGGGGACGCCTTCCTGACCCGCTCCACCGCCACCTCGGAGCAGACCATCGAGTGGACCGACGGCAACACCTATCCGCTGGTGAACGTCGAGATCAGCTCGTGGTCGCATCCGTTCTGGACCGGCAACCAGCGGATCATGGACAGCGCCGGACAGGTCGAGAAGTTCCACCGCCGCTACGGCCGTCGCGGAGGGTCGAAGTAATGGCCGTCCCGAAGCGGAAGATGTCGCGCAGCAACACCCGGTCCCGGCGTTCGCAGTGGAAGGCGGCCGTGCCGGATCTGGTGCCGATCAAGGTGAACGGCGAAACGAAACTCGTGCCGCGCAAGCTGATGAAGCATTTTCACGAAGGTGGGAAGTGACGACGCCGGTCACGGTGCTGTCCGGGTTCCTCGGTGCGGGCAAGACGACCGTGCTCAACCACGTCCTCGCCAACCGCGACGGGCTGCGGGTGGCGGTGATCGTGAACGACATGAGCGAGGTCAACATCGACGCCGCGCTGGTGCGGGACGGGAACAGCCTGTCCCGCACCGAGGAACGGCTCGTCGAGATGACCAACGGCTGCATCTGCTGCACCCTGCGCGACGATCTCCTGGAGGAGGTCTCGCGGCTGGGCGAGGACGGCCGGTTCGACTACCTGCTCATCGAATCGAGCGGGATCTCCGAGCCGATGCCGGTGGCGGCGACGTTCTCGTTCCTGGACTCCGCACGGCTCGACACCATGGTGACCGTGGTCGACGCGGTGAACTTCGAGCGGGAACTGGCCGCCGGGGACGGGCTGACCGAACGCGGGCTGGACCAGTACGACGGGGACGAGCGGACGGTCAGCGACCTGCTGATGGACCAGATCGAGTTCGCGGACGTCCTCCTGCTGAACAAGGCGGACCTGGTCCCGGCTCCCTCCCTCGACCGGCTGACGGCGGTGCTGCGGCGGCTCAACCCGGCCGCCGAGGTCGTCGTTTCGACGCACGGCCGCGTCCCGCTCGACCGGGTGCTCGGCACCGGGCGCTACGACGTCGAGCAGGCGCAGGAAGCACCCGGGTGGGTGGCGGAGCTCAACGGTGATCACGTGCCGGAGACCGAGGAGTACGGGATCTCCAGCGTCGTGTTCCGTGCCTCGCTCGCTTTCGATCCGGAACGGCTGTGGGATTTCGTCGGGCGGCTCGACACCGGAGAGTTCGGGACGGTCCTGCGGTCGAAGGGATTCTTCTCGCTGGCGTCACGGCCAGGGGTGACCGGGCTGTGGTCGCAGGCCGGTTCGGTCGCCCGGTTCGAGCCGCAGGGGGTCGAGGAGGCGCCGCGGCAGGAACTCGTGTTCATCGGCGTGGGGCTGGAGAAGGACGCGCTGCTGGACTCGCTTCAGGCCTGTCTGGCGGGCGGCCCGGCGGGCGCGGATCCGTTCCCGGAGTGGGAAGCGGTACACGTCCACTGAAGTACGCCTCGTGAGTGAGGCCGGTTCTGCTGCCGGCGGTGTGTCGCGAAAGCCACTTCCGCAACGTTGAAGGTTGCGAAAGTGGCTTTCGCAACCCTTCCCGGCTCAGGCGATACCGCGGCGGTGCCCGCTCCAGAACGGTGCCCGCAACGCCCGCTTGTCGATCTTGCCGATCGCCGTCAGCGGCAGCGCGCCGGTGAAGTCCACATCGGACGGTACGAAATGCTCCCGCCCGAAGAACTCCCTGGCATGCGCCCGGACTTCTTCGGCCGACAGCTCTCCCGAGGCGACCACCACGGCGTGGACCCGTTCGCCCTCGCCGTCGTCGCCCGGCACGCCGAACACGGCCACGGAACGGATCAGCGGATGCCGTGCGAGCGCGTTCTCGACCACGGTCGAGTACACCTTGGTGCCGTGCTCGCCGGTGATGATGACGTCGTTCGCCCGGTCCAGCAGGTAGAGATAGCCCTCGTCGTCGAACCGCCCGAGATCGCCGGTCCGCAGCCAGCCGTCCCCGATCGGCGCCGAACCGTGGTAGCCGTCCATCATGGACAGTCCGCGCACCAGCACCTCCCCGTCGTCGATCCGCGCCTCCATGCCGGGGACGATCCGGCCGACGGACTCGAGCCGCTCCGGCCGCCCGTCGAGTTCCGCCGCGGAGATGCTCGCGATCATCGGCGCCTCGGTGAGCCCGTATCCCTGCCCGACCACCGGCCCGAACACGTCGAGCGCCTGGGCCAGCCGCCGCGGCGGCAGCGGGGCGGCGCCCAGGGAAAGCTGCCGCACACTGCCGACGTCGGTCGACGTCATGACCGGATGGTCGAGCACCGCGGCCAGCCGCGCGGGGGTGAGGGACAACGAGGTGATCCGGTGTTCCGCGATCGCCTCCAGCACGGCACCCGCGTCGAAACCCCGCAGCAGCACCACGCTTTCCCGCCGCAGGATCGCGCCCAGCACGGTGGCGTTGCCGGTCATATGCGTCATCGGCGCGATCAGCAGGGTACGTCCCGGCCCGGCCGGATCCGGCGCGAAGATATGGGCCATCCCGTCGTAGATCCCGCTGTGCCGGATGAGTTTCGGCGTTCCGGTGGTGCCACCGGTGGGGAACACGACAGTGACCGACGCCGGCAGTTCCGCCGGGTCGGTACCGTCGCGATCCACCAGTTCGCCGAGCGTGGTCACCCTCGCGTCGCCGGCGGGCCAGTCCGCCGCGCGCTCGGCCACCAGGGTCGTGACCCCGGCCGCCTCGACCGCGGCGAGGCGATCCGGCGCACTCACCGACGCGGCGACGAGCAGAACCGTCGAACCCCGCAGCTGGGCGGCGATCTGCAGGAGGACGGTTTCGGGCCGGTTGCCGGCGTCGATGGCGACCACCCCGCCCTCCGGCAGCCCCGCGTACATCCGGCGTACCAGTTCGAGCGCCTGCCCGTAACCGGTCTCCACACCGTCCTGGACGAACAGCACCTCGTCGCCACCCGATCGAAGCGCGTCCAGCACCCGGGTCAGAAACAGACTCTCCACCGGCCGGACCCTAGCCCAGGCTCACGACCCCGAGCAGCACCCGCCGCCGGACGACGCGGGTTCCTCGTACGCGTCGTGCCAGTTCCACCATTCGTATGGCGGCGTCTGCGGGTAGCCCTCGGGCGAGTCCTCCCACTCCTCCTGCCGCCCCAGCGCGGTGATGTCGAGGTAGCTCCAGGTGCTGCCCATCGTCTCGTCGCCGCGATCGTTGACGAAATACGTCCGGAACACCTGGTCGCCCTCGCGGATGAAGGCGTTGGTGCCGTGCCACTCGTCGACGCCGAAATCGACGTCGAAGTCACCGGTGATCGTGTACCACGGCATCGTCCAGCCCATCCGCGTCTTCAGCCGCGCGATGTCCGGCTGCGTGCCTCGCGAGGCGAAGGCCAGCGTGGTGTCGCGGGCGTTCAGATGCGCGACGTGCGCGACTTGGTCGGCCACCAGCGAGCAGCCTTTGCAGGCGTGGTCGGGGAAGCCCTCCACGCCGGGATCGAAGAAGGCCCGGTAGACGATCAGCTGACGGCGTCCCTCGAACAGGTCGAGCAGGTTCACCGTCCCGGACGGTCCTTCGAACTCGTACGGCTTCTCGATCGCGAGCCACGGCATCCGCCGCCGCTCGGCCGCGAGCGCGTCGCGGGCACGGGTCAGCTCCTTTTCCTTCACCAGCAACCGAAGGCGCGCTTCCTCCCATTCGGCCGCGGACACCGTGTTCATCGCGCCAGCTCCGCGGGAAGCACGCTCTGCCGGTTCGGCTGTCCCCCGGCGGTGGTGATCAGGTCCCGCAGGCTGTACCCGATCTCTTCCGGCCACCACCGGCGGACGTCGGTGAAGGCGTCGTAGACCTGCTGCGGCGTCCGGTCCACGGTGAAGCTCGTCGTGAAGCTCATGCTGAACCCTCCAAATGGTCTTTCAGAGCCGCGAGCGGCCCGTCCCAATCGCGGGCGAGCGCGGCGAGGAACTGCTGGGCGACCTGCATCGGCGCCGAGTGCAGCCGGTAGCGGACACGGCGCCGCTCCCCTTGTTCCGGGGTCACCAGGCCGGCGTCGGTGAGCAGTGCGAGGTGCTTGGCGATGGCCTGCCGAGTGATCGGCAGGCGTTCGGCCAGGTCGGTCGCCGTGGCCGGGCCGCCCGAGGCGAGCGTGGCGAGGATGCTCCGCCTGCTCGGGTCGGCCAAGGCGACGAAGACCTGTTCGGCGATCGCTTCGATGTCAGGCGGCATCGAGGTATTCGATCAGTTCGCCCATTTCGGCCGCCCACCCCTTCGTGTTTCCCTCGAAAGCGACCTGGTGGACGTCGTCCGGCAGCTGGGAAAAACCGGTCTCGACGACGGTGAGCCGCGTGCCTCCGCCGTTCGGGGCGAGGGTGAACTCGACGTAGGTACGACGAGGGTCGTCGTCGGGCAGACCGTAGATGTTCCAGGTGAAGCCGAAGATCTCGGGCTCTTCCACGCGCTCGACGCGCATGGTCGCCTTGTGCCCCTCGTCCCATTTCATCTCGGCGTCGCCACCGGGCCGCAGGTCGATGCTGGCCTGGTTGCCGAACCAGGTGCCCAGCCCTTCGGCCGTGGTCAGCGCGGCCCAGACCTTCGCGGGCGGGTGGGCGATCTCGACGGTGCGTTCGATCCGGTCGGGGAATCCCACGACAGCCTCCTCAAGTAGCAATCAATCGGTTGCTATAAATTTGTATAGCAACCGACTGATTGCGTCAAGGGGAGGTCAGGAGGCCGTGTACAGCGCGCCGAGGAATTCGAGCAGCAGCCGCTCCCGCAGCGGACCGGGCGCCGTGGCCAGCAGGGCGTTGATCTCCGCCATCCGGGTGGGCAATCCCGCGCCGCCGCCCAGACCCGCCGCCGCCAGCAGTCCGGCGAACTGCTCCGGCGTCAGCGTCGCGGGATCCAGCGCGGCGACGAACTCGGCCACCTGCGGATCGACGACGACCGGCCCGGCCGCCCGGGCGGCCGCGACCGAACCAGCGAGATCGGCCAGGAACTCCTTCTCGCTCCCCCGGTTGGCGGCCGTCACGGTCAGGTGCAGGTTCGCGGGCGACGACTCGTGGGCGAACTGCGGCTGGACGTACCAACCGCGCTCGCGCATCTCGTCCGCGACGGTGAACAGGTCGAACCCGGCGTCATCCGCCACGGTGAACGCGAGCAGGGTCGACACCGGATCACCGAGGACCCGCAACCCGTCCAGCGCCTCGATCCCGGCACGGAGGTCCACGGCCGCCTCGCGCGCCGCGGAAGCCAGCGTCCGGTAACCCTCTTCGCCGACATGACGCACGACGGCCCACGCGGCGGCGAGCGGTCCGCCGGAGCGCGTGCTCTGCAGCGTGGTGTTCAGCATCGTGTAGCCGGGCCAGTCCGCGCTGGCGAAGTACTGCGAACGGCGCAGGCCGGCGTCGGCGTGCAGGAGGACCGACACGCCTTTCGGGCAGTACGCGTACTTGTGCAGGTCCACCGAGACGCTGGTGACACCGGGAACGTCGAAGCCGAACGGGCCGAGCCCCAGGTACGGCAGCACCCAGCCGCCGATACAGGCGTCGACGTGGAACCGGACGCCGTCCAGCAGGGCGGCGATCTCCGGGATCGGGTCGAGGACGCCGTGGGCGTACGACGGCGCGCTCGCGACGACGAGCACCGTGCTCTCGTCGACCGCGGCGGCCATCGCCTCGGGGACGGCGCGGAAGGTCACCGGATCGACCGGCACCGCAACCACGCGCACACCGAAGAAATGCGCCGCCTTGTGGAACGCTGCGTGCGCGGTCGTGGGCAGCACGATGTTCGGCGAGGTCACCTCCGGACGCGCGTCGCGCGCGGCCAGGACGGCGAGCATGCACGACTCCGTACCGCCCGAGGTCACCGAACCGACCGTCTCCGCCATGCCGCCCAGGAGCCGCGCGGCGGTGCCGACGAGGTCGTTCTCCATCCGCAGCAGGCTGGGGAAAGCCGTCGGATCGAGCCCGTTGGCCGACGAGGCCAGCGCGTGCGCGGCCGCGCCGAGTTCGTCCACTTCGGACAGACCGCTGTCGTAGACGTACGCGAGCGTCCGGCCGCCGTGGGTCGGCAGGTCGCCCGCCCGAAGTTCCCGGAGCTCCTTCAGGATGTCCTCGGCGGTCACGACCGGCGCTCCAGGACCGACCTCCGCAGGAGCGGGATGCCGAACAGGATCAGCACCGCCGGGAGGATCGACGCGCCGAGCAGGATCGCCGTCAGCGCGCTGTCCGGCTGCGCGGCCCCCGGGGCGAGACTGGACTGGTAGCCGCCGAACTGCAGCACCAGTCCCCAGATCCCCGGGCCCAGCGCCAGTCCCAGCGTTTCGGACGCGGTCCACACCCCGGCCGCCACCCCGGCCCTGGTCTCCCCGGTCCGCTCCTCTTCGTCGCTGATCAGATCCGGCAGGATCGCCAGCGGGAACACCGAGATCCCCGCGTAGCCGACGCCGCAGAAGGCGACGAACACCATCGTGACGGGGAACGGGAACACCTTCGCGCCGAGAAGCCCGAACAGACCGACGCCGAACGCGGCGGTCGCGAGCCGGAACCCGACCAGTTTCCCGACACTCGCCCCGAGCTTGGGCCACAACGGCATCGTCAGCAGCGCCGGACCGACGAAACCGACGAACAGGACCGTGGCGTAGCCGGAACTGCCGAGGATCCGCTCGGCGAAGAACGGGATCGCGGCCAGCACCGTGCCGATACCGAGCGCCTGCACGAAGTAGACGCCGAGCAGCCAGCGGAACGGCCGCCACTGCGCGAGCGTCCGGAGCAGTTCACGCGGGCTTACCGTGTTCGGCCGCAGTGCGCCGACGGGCGCGTCCTTCAGCCCGAAGTACACGCCGAGCGTCGCCAGCAGGATGATCACGGCGATGAACACGCCCATGACGCGGTAGCCGGTGACGCCGCCGACGAGTTCGGTGATCGCCGGGGCCCCACCGCCGCAGATCAGGATGGCGACCGCGAGGAAGCCGATCCGGATGCTGGTCAGCTTCGTGCGTTCGTCGGCGTTGTCGGTCAGTTCGGCGGGCAACGCGTTGAACGGCACCTGGAAGAACGCGTACGCGGTGGCGCACAACAGGAACACGACGACGACGTAGATCGCGTCGGGCACCGGGCCGCCGAAGCCGGGGTGGGCGAACAGGGCCGCGAAGAGGATCGACACGCCGATACCGCCGAAGAGCAGGAACCGGCGGCGGCTGCCGGTGCGGACCATGTCCGCGTCCGACAGCCTTCCCGCGATCGGGTTGAAGAGCACGTCCCACGCCTTGGGAATGAACACGATCGCGCCGGCGACGCCCGCGGCGACACCCATCGTGTCGGTGAGGTACTTCAGGAGGAGCAGGCCGGGAACCGTGCCGAAGGGGCCGGTGACGAACGAGCCGAGCGAGTAGCGGTACCTCGTCCGTGCTGGCAGGGCTGCCATGATCCTCCTCGAGGCGGTTCTCCCGATGAAGGCCTCAGTATTGGATCTTGGCCACCACCGGGTAGTGGTCGGAGGGAATCGTGCCACCGTCGTAATGCACGAGCTGTACCGGGCCGACAGCGGCGAGTGGACGGCCGCCCGCGCGTACGGCCCCGACGTAGTCCAGCGAGTCGCGGTAGGTCGCCGGAACGGACTTCGCCGCGTTCGAGTTCGTCGCCGCGTCGAAGGTGTACGCGCCTTCGCCCGTCGTGCGGAGAACGCCGTCGAGGAAGGCCTCGCCCTGCTGGACCTGGGTCCGGCCGAGGGAATCCTTGCGCGTTTGTCCCGCCCAGTACTCGATGTTCAGGTCGCCCGCGATGACGACCGGCTCGCGGGCGGGGGCGTATTTCGTGACCAGGTCCCGGATCTCGCCGAGCTGCGCCATCCGGACGTCATGCGCCTTCGGCAGCGTCTCCGGCTCCTCGTCGGCCTGCATGTGGGTGCCCGCGATCCAGACCGGCTTCCCGGCGACGACCAGACGGGCGAGCGCGGCACCCTTGTTCGACAGATAGTCCGCGGTACCGGAGTAGGAATTGCGGAAGACCAGCTGGTGCTGTTCGGTCACCGGCGCCTTGCTCAGCACGGTGACGCCGCCGTTGACCACGATCGGGGAATTCGAGCAGTTGCCGTTCACCGTGGTCCAGCCTGGTGACGTGGAACAGTACTGGCCGACGAGCGGGGTCTGATGCGGCCAGACGTCCTTCAGCCGGTTCCGCAGTTCCTCCGCCTGGGCGCTGAACGCCTCGTCCAGGACGACGACGTCGGCATCGTTCGCGCGGATGACATCCTCCGCCGCGCGAGCCCTGGCCTGTTTGTCCGAAGTGTTCGGGCTGGCGATCCAGGGCAGCTGCCAGATGTTGAACGCCATGACCTTCACCGAGACCGCCGCCTGGGCGGGGACGGCGGATCCGGCGAACAGGGCGGCGGCGATGGCGAGTACGGCAAGCTTCCGCACGAAAGCCCCTTTCGGTGTCAGGAAACGACGAATGTCCGCGAAGTCCCGCTGAACGCGGAGATCGCCCCGTTCCAACCGTTCTTCCAGTTGCCGAAGTGGACCACGCGATATTTGCCGATCGGGGCGTTCGCGGGGATCTTCCAGTGGACGACGGCTTTCGATTCGGCGACGAACGTCCGCGCCCAGTGGTATTTCGTGTCCCAGTCGCCGTCGTCGGCGTGGCGGACCCACTTGCCGTCGACCAGCCGCTGGATCTCCAGGAAGGTGCCGCCGCGCCGGAGATCGTTCTTCGGATGCCCGGTGACGAACTCGACCGCGACCTGTTCGCCGCGCGCGTAGGTGCTCTTCGCGTCGGTCAGGACGTCACCGAAGCTCTTGAACGCGGGCGGGCTGTCGAAGACGACGCCAGGCTGGAAATTGATCAGTTTGCCGCGCAGATCACGCGGCGTCGGGCCGTGCGGGACCGATGTCCCCGCCTTCATCGCCACCGCGAGTTTGGCGAATTCCTGCTGGTACGCCGGAAGCGTGTAGCGGCCGTAGAGGGTCGACGCGCCTTCGTACTGCTGCGAGTCGTACTCCTCGGGCGTGGTGACGTACTGGCTGTAGGCGTTGGCGTAGCCCTGGATGAGCACGTTCTCCAGCGGGACACCGAGTTCGGCGGCGACGGTCCGGCGCAGGCGCAGCCCGGCGACGATGGTCAGCTCGGCGGGCACCGCAACGAGATGCAGCTGCCCGATCCGGACGAGCTGCAGCGGCAGGACCTCCGGCGTCCACGGATACGGCTTCATCGCGCCGAACGGCACCGCGATCACCTTCGGCGCGTGCGCGTCGGCGAGTGCCTGCGGGATCGGCGCGTCGATGCCGCCGAGCCAGTCGATGAACGGGTTCTTGACCCCTTCCGGCAGCGGCAGGCCGGGGCCGTCCTCGCGGCTGCCCGCCAGCATCGAGACGCCGATCGCGGCGGTGCAGGTGCGCTGCGGCCGTCCGTTCGGCGTGTACTTCGCGTCGACGGCCACGTCGGACATATCCACGTAGCACATCCGGTGGTCGACGCCGCCCGTCAAGGCCTCGGCGGCGGCGTCGAAGGCGCTCTTCGCCGCGCGGAACTGGAGGTCGCCGATGGTGCGGGTGTTCTCGAACTCGGTCTCGGGCGTGCCGGGTTCGAGGTTGAGGTTCGGGCTCATGTCGCCGGTGTTGGTTTGCGGGAAGGCGGCGACGAACCGCGGGTTCCCGTCGAGGTAGCGCACGCCGGCGTGGTCGTGCTCCCACTCGTAGGCGGCGTAACCCTTGTTGTCGCCGCTGATCAGGTGGTTGCCGTTGCTCATCGACGTCCCGTGCGTGGCGAACCAGCTGATCGCGCCGACGTCGACGCCGTTCCGGCTGAACCGCAGCACCGTGACGGCCGGGTCGATCGCCTGCGGGAAGTGCTCCTTGTCGGCCTGCGGGTTCAGGTCGAAGGCCTTGCGGGACCGGTTGACGCTCGCCTTGGTGAGCTCGGCGCGGCCGAGCCGGATCGACCCGGGCGCGAGGTCCGAGTGCGCGCGGCCGATGGCCTCGACGATCCCGTCGACGTGCGCGTCGTACACCTGCTGCTGGAAGCCGAGGATCGCCAGATCGTAAGCGGCGTAATGGGAATCCCCGCCGCACGCGGAGTGGGTGTGCGTGGCGTTGAGCAGCACGTTCTGCTCGGTGTACAGGTCGCCGTACTCGGCCTGGAGCTTGCGCAGCACGCCTTGGTGGACAGACTGGAACAGGGCGCCGAGGTCGGCGGTGACGAAGGCGATCCGCTTGGCCCCGTCGTCGACCACGAACGCCCGCGCCCGGGTGCGGAGGTGGATGCCGGCGGTCTGCTGCTGCGGCATCGAGTAGCCCATCATGCCGTTCTCGGCCGCCGGGCCGGTGACGTCGGAAAGGCCGACGCCGACGCGGAAACCCCTCGCCGGCGCCGCTTGCGCCTGCTGGGCGCCGAGCACGCTCGCCGCGACGGGCAACGCCGCCGCACCCGCGAGAACCCGCCTCCGGCTCACCGTCATGAGTCGCACCTCCCGGCCACGAACATGAACCGACTTCATGTTCGTGGCCGGGACGCTACGTGATGGGGCTCACTGCCGCAACCCCACGAAAGGCGGGCCAGTGGCGAAGCGACCCCGGGATTGTCCATGCGGGATGCGAGGGTGCCTCGCACCCGCGAACCCTGCTCGGCGTGTCCACAAAGGACGTTCCACGACGGTTGAGCAACTAATTTCCTGATATGCAGGAGTCCATGTCGGGTCGTTAGTGAGGCCTCAGAGTTCGATGGCATCGGACTAGCGCCGCGGGCACGGTCGAGTGTGGAGGATTTGGGACGTTCAATGTCCCAAATCCTCCACACTCGAGTCACCTGACCGGCACGAGGGCCGACTGCTCGGCATGCCGAGTGTTGACGATGTGGGAATCGGGACGTTCAGTGTCCCAATTCCCACATCGTCAAGGGGACGCTCGCGTCTCGATCTTGATCAACGGAGCAGTGGGGACACTCGACGTCCCAAATCCTCCACACAACCTTTCGCATTTAGAGGACTAAATGCATGCCGGGCATTACCCGAGGGTCTCGGCGACCTTCGTGAGCGTCGCGGCATCCCCCCGCAGCAGCAGCGTCGTCACCACGGTCTCCTCCCACGCCGCCAGTTCGTCGCGGATCTTCTCCGCCGGCCCGATCAGCGACGTGTCCTCCACCAGTGACGTCGGGATCGCGGCCGTCGCCTCGTCCTTGCGCCCGGCCAGGTACAGCTCCTGGACCTTGTCGGCGACGTCCTCGTACCCCATCCGGGCGAAGACGTCGTGATGGAAGTTGACCGATTTCGCGCCCATACCGCCGATGTAGAGCGCGAGCGACGGTTTGATCCAGCTCGCGGCCTCCTCGACGTCGTCGTGCACGAGCACCGGGACGGACGCGGCGACCTCGAAGTCGTCGAAACCGTGCCGGGCACCGGGACGCGAGAAGCCTTCCTCCAACGCCGTCCGGTAGAAGGCGTCGCTCTTGGGAGAAAAGAACAACGGGAGCCAGCCATCGCAGATCTCCGCCGACAGCGCCACGTTCTTCGGCCCCTCCGCGGCGAGGAAGATCGGGATCTCCTTGCGGAACGGGTGCACTGTGGACTTCAGCGGTTTGCCGAGCCCGGTGCCGCCTTGCAACGGCAACTGGAAATGCTGCCCGTCGTGCGTCACCGGCGCCTCACGCGCGACGACCTTCCGCACGATGTCGACGTACTCTCGGGTGCGCGCGAGCGGCTTCGGATACGGCTGCCCGTACCAGCCTTCGACCACCTGCGGCCCGGACGCGCCGAGCCCGAGCACGAACCGCCCGCCGGACAAATGGTCCAGCGTCAGCGCGTGCATCGCCGTCGCGGTCGGGGTGCGCGCCGACATCTGGACGATATTGGTGCCGAGCTTGATCCGGCTGGTCGACGCGCCCCACCAGGCGAGCGGGGTGAACGCGTCCGAGCCGTAGCCCTCGGCGGTCCACACCGAATCGAAGCCGAGTTCTTCGGCCCGCAGGATCGCGTCCAGCGCGCCTTCCGGCGGGCCGGAGGACCAGTAACCGAGGTGGTAACCAAGCTTCATCGAGGCTCCTCGTCAGACGTTCGGTGAGTAGTGCTCGGGTTTGCCCCGCTCCGAAAGCGGCGGAAGGTTCCTCACGGGAGTCTCGACCAACGGCGCGTCCGGGGCCAGTTCGCCACGCTCGCGGCGCCAGCCGGCCCTGGCCCGCGGGTGGTAGCGGCGATCGCGCGGGACCAGCTTGAACGCCGCGTTGATCAGCTTCCCCACCCGGCGGTGCCGTCGCTCGTCGCGTTCGGTCCAGGTGTAGCCGAGCCGCTCGCGGATCGGCGGGTCGTACAGGCCGATCGTCAGCCAGACGAAGTTCCGCGCCACGTGCCCGCGCACGAGGTTCCACGCGAAATCCGGCAGCCAGGGCAGGAAATGCGGTTTGGCGATGTCCCCGATCTCGAGGACGTCGCGCGTGGCCTTGTTGTCCTCCAGCACGTCCTCGCACATGCGCTTCCAGTACAGCTGGAAGTCCTCCCACGACTCCGGCACCGGGCGCATGCTCATCCCGTACATCTCGTACCACTGCACGTGCTCGTCGAAGAGTTTCCGCTTCTCGGCCTCGCCGATGCCGCCACAGAAGTTGTCGGCGATGAGGATCGCGGTCACGAAGAACGTCGAATGCGCCCAGTAGAACGTGTCCGGGTTGAGCGCGTGGTAGCGCCGCCCGTGTTTGTCGACGCCCTTGATCCGATCGTGGTAGCCGCGCACCTCCAGCGCGGTCTGCCGGGCGCGCGGGCCGTCGTAGATCACTCCCCCGATCGGGTACAGCGAGCGGAACAGCCGCTGCCAGCGCTCCTCGAAGAACCGCGAGTGTTCTTCGACGCCCGCACCCAGCTCGGGGTGCATGTTCTGCATGGATCCGGCCCAGAGCGCGATGAGCAGCCCGCGCCAGTCGCCGAAGTACTTCCAGGTCAGCGAATCCGGTCCCAGCGGCCGTGGCTGCGTCATCCCCGGTCTCCTCAATGAGCTGGTTAAATTGACCACAACTGTTGTCAGGTTAAAGTTGACAACGGCCGTAGTCAACAAGAGGAGCCGATCATGGCCGGCCGAAGCTGGGCAGGCACGACCCTGGACGACCGCAAGGCCGCGAGGCGGGGACAACTCGTCGACGCGGGCCTCGACCTGCTCGGCACCCAGGGCAGCGCGGGGGTGAGCGTCCGCGCGGTGTGCCGCCACGCCAAGCTGACGGAGCGGTACTTCTACGAGAGCTTCACCGACCGCGAGGAACTGGTCGTCGCGGTCTACGAGCACATCGGCGAGCAGGCGCGTCAGGCGCTCGTCGACGCGGTCAGCGACACGGCCGAACCCGCCGAGCGGGCCAAGGCCGCCGTCCGCGCGTTCGTCGAGTTGATGCTCGACGACCCGCGCAAGGGCCGGGTGCTCCTGCTCGCGCCGATCACCGATCCCGCGCTGACGACGCGCGGGATCGCGCTCCTCCCCTCCTTCGCCGAGCTGGTCAGCGGTCAGCTGTCGCACGGTGACGCGGCCGAGCGGCAGATGACCTCGATCGGGCTGGTGGGCGCGCTGAGCAACGTGTTCATCGCCTACCTCGACGGCTCGCTCAAGGTGAGCCGCGAGCGCCTGATCGAGCATTGCGTCCGCCTCGTGCTCGGCGCCGACCGTCAACCTTGACCGCGTTCGGCGACCAGTTGCAGGGCGATGTCGATGATCATGTCCTCCTGCCCGCCCACGTACTTCGCGGCGCCGACGCGGTAGAGGATCTCGTGCGCCGGGACGTCGTAGCGTTCCGCCGCGCGTTCGGCGTGCAGGAGGAAACTCGAGTACACCCCGGCGAAGCCCTGCACGATCGACGACCGGTCCATCACCGGCAGCCGGGTGATGTAGGGCTTCACGACGTTCTCGGCCGCTTCCATCAGCACGTCCTTGTCGACGCCCGTGCGGATCCCGAGCCGCTCGAAAGTGGCCGCGAGGACCTCGGTCGGCGAGTTGCCCGCGCCCGCGCCGAGTGCCACCAGCGAACCGTCTATCTGCCGCGCGCCCGCCCGGTAGGCGAGCACCGAGTTCGCGACGCCGAAGCTCAGGTTCTGGTGCCCGTGGTAGCCGACCTGCGCCTCGTCCCCGAATTCCGCGACCAGTGCGGCGACGCGTTCACTCGCGTCCTCCAGGATCAGCGCCCCGGCCGAGTCGACGACGTAGACGCACTGACATCCGGCGTCGACCATGATCCGGCCCTGTTTCGCGAGCGCCTCGGGCGTGGACATATGCGACAGCATTAGGAAACCGACCGTCTCCAGCCCGAGCTCGCGCGCCGCGCCGAAGTGCTGGACGGAGACGTCGGCCTCGGTGCAGTGGGTCGCGATCCGGACCGCGCCCGCGCCGAGGTCCGCGGCCACCCGCAGGTCGCCGACCGTGCCGAGTCCCGGCAGCAGCAGCACCGCGATCTTCGCGTGCCGCGCCTCGTCGACCGCCGCCTCGATCAGCTTCCGTTCGTCCACAAGGGAAAACCCGTAGTTGAACGTCGAGCCGCCGAGCCCGTCGCCGTGGCTGACCTCGATCAGCGAGACCCCGGCGTCGTCCAGCGCCCGGACGGTGTCGCGCACGTTCTTCTCGGTGAACTGATGCGCCATCGCGTGGCTGCCGTCGCGCAGGCTCGTGTCGACGATCCGGACCTCACGGCTCACGTCGTCCCAGCTCATGCCGCCACCTCCTGAGTGGCCAGAAGGTCGCCGACACGGGCGGCCGCGGCCGTCATGATGTCGAGATTCCCGGCGTATTTCGGCAGGAAGTCCCCGTTCCCGGCGACCTCCAGGAACACCGCGACCCGCGCCTGCCCGCTCCAGCCAGGCCGGGGCGGGTCGTACTGCGGATCCGCCTTGAGCGTGTAGCCCGGCACGTAACCCTGGACGGTCTCGACCATCCGGTGGATGGATTCGCTCACCGCGTCGAAGTCCGCGTCCGGGTCGATCGCGCAGAACACGGTGTCACGCATGATCATCGGCGGCTCGACCGGGTTGATGATGATGATCGCCTTGCCGCGGCTCGCTCCCCCGACGAGTTCGATCCCGCGCGCCGTCGTCGCGGTGAACTCGTCGATGTTCGCGCGCGTGCCGGGCCCGGCCGAACGCGACGAGACGGACGCGACGATCTCGGCGTAGGGCACCGGCGTCACCCGCGACACCGCGTGCACGATCGGGATCGTGGCCTGGCCGCCGCAGGTGATGAGGTTGACGTTGGGCACGTCGAGCCGCTCGGGCAGGCCCACCGCGGGGCAGGTGAACGGGCCGACCGCGGCCGGGGTCAGGTCGATCGCGCGGATCCCGGCGGTGGCGTAGCGCGGCGCGTTCGCCAGATGCGCCTTCGCCGAAGTCGCCTCGAAGACCAGGTCCGGCAGCTCGTCCCGCGACAGCAGCCAGTCCACACCCCCGGCGGAGGTTTCCAACCCCAGCTCCGCGGCCTTCGCCAGCCCGTCCGACTCCGGGTCCACGCCGACCATGTACCGCACCTCGACGTGCTCGCTGCGCCTCAGCTTCGCGAGCAGGTCGGTGCCGATGTTCCCGGGACCGACGATCGCGGCCACCGCTTTCCGTTGCGCCATGCCAGGTGACGCTCCCCGAGCGGATAGGGCATACTCAACCCATGCGTGCCGCTGGGCGGAACGACGACCCGGAACGAACCGGAGCGGACGGCCTCGTCGCCGCCCGTATCTCCGCGCTGCTCTCCGCTTTCCGCCCCGGCGACGACGCGCTCGGCGTCTCCGAGCTGGCACGGCGGACAGGGCTGGCGAAGTCGACCGTCCACCGGCTCACCGGGCATCTGGTCGCGACCGGTCTGCTCGAACGCGAGGGCGCGGCGTTGCGGCTCGGGCTCAAGCTGTTCGAGATCGGCCAGCTGGCGGTCCGGCGCCGGGGTCTCGTCGAGGCGGCACGGCCGTATCTCGCGGATCTGCGCGAGGCGACCCGCAACACCGTGCACCTCGCGGTCTTGGAAGGCACCGAGGTGGTCTACCTCGACATCCTGCGAGGGCCCGACGCGCCGTCACTGCCGTCCCGGATCGGCGGCCGGTTCCCCGCGCACGCCACCGGCGTCGGCAAGGCGATTCTCGCGTTCTCGCCGGAATCCGTGGTGACACAAGTGATCGAAGCCGGATTGCCTCGCGTCAGCGTGCGGACGATCACCGCGGCCGGCCTGCTCCGCCGCCAGCTGGCCAAGATCCACGGCGAAGGAATCGCGTTCGAGCGGGAGGAGTCCGGCGTCGGCGTCGTCTGCGCCGCGAGCCCGCTGCTCGACGCGCACGGTGTCGCGGTGGCGGCGCTGTCGATCTCCGGCTGGGCGAATCGCATGCACACCAACCGCGTCGCGCCGGCGGTCCGGACCGCGGCCTTGGCTCTTTCCCGCACCCTGTAAGGGCTTTACGCGACGAGCCCGCGGCGGACCAGCTCCGGCCGCACCCCTTCGCCGAACCAGTACGCCTCTTCCAGATGCGGGTATCCGGACAGGACGAACTCCTCGATGCCGTGCGCGTGGTACTCCTCGATGAGGTCAGCCACCTCGCCGTGGCTGCCGACCAGCGCGGTGCCCGCCCCGCCGCGCACCAGGCCGATGCCGGCCCACAGGTTGGGGTACACCTCCAGGCCGCGGACACCACCGTCGGTCTTCCCGCCGTGCAGCGCGGCCATTCGTCGCTGGCCGACGGATTCGCTGGCGGACAACTGCTTCTGGGTGTGGGCGATCCGCTCCGGGTCGATGGCGTCCAGCAGTTTTCCCGCCTCGGCCCAGGCTTCCGCCGACGTGTCACGGGAAAGCGTGTGCAGCCGGATGCCGAACCGGATCTTGCGACCCTGCTCCTCGGCGAGTTCGCGGACCTTCGCGATCTTCTCGGCGACCTGCGCGGGCGGCTCGCCCCAGGTCAGGTAGACGTCGGCGTGCCTCGCCGCGACCGGCAGCGCCGCCGCGGACGACCCGCCGAAGTAGATCGGCGGGACCGGATCCGGCGCCTCGCGCGTGGTCGCGCCTTCGACCTTGACATGTTCGCCGTCGAAATCGAACGGCTTGCCGCTCCATACGCCGCGCACGATCTCGAGGAACTCGCCGGTGCGGGCGTACCGCTCGTCATGGTCGTGCCAATCGCCGAACCGGCGCTGCTCGACGGCGTCGCCGCCGGTCACGACGTTGAGCAGCACACGCCCCTGTGAAATCCGCTGGAACGTCCCGGCCATCTGCGCGGCCAGCGTCGGCGAGATCGTCCCGGGACGGAACGCGACCAGGAATTTGAGGCTTCGCGTTTCGCGGATCAGCGCGGCCGTCGTCAGCCAGGCGTCCTCGCACCAGGTGCCGGTCGGCGTCAGGACGCCTTCGAAACCGTTGGCCTCGGCGGCGCGGGCGACCTGCGCGAGATAGTCGAGGCTCGGCTCACGCGCGGAGGACGCCCCGGCGGCGCGGCTGGCGTGGAAGTGCTCGACGATCGTCCGGCCGTCCCCGGTGGTGGGCAGGAACCAATGCAGCTTGAGCGTCACGGTTCCGAGCTTCGGCTTCCGGGGCGGGCCGGGTCAATCGGCGGGCTCGGCGTCCCGCGATCTGGACGCGTTTAGTCCTCTGGATGCGCCTCAGCCGCCGAACATCAGCCGCCATTCCTCCAGCGACTTCGGCTGGAACACGAAGTTCGTGCCCTTCACCCGCGACAGGTTCGCCGACGGATCGGCGGAGTACTGGTGCCCCGGATAGACGACCGGATCCCCGTCCAGCCCGGCAAGCCACTGCAGGCTCCGGTAGATGGCTTCCGCGTCGCCGCCGGGGAAATCGGTCCGGCCGCAGCCTTCGAGGAACAGCGTGTCCCCCGAGACGAGCTTCCCGTCGACCAGGAAGCACTGACTGCCCGGGGTGTGGCCCGGCGTGTGCAGCAGCCGGATCGGCACCGCGCCGACCTCGAGAACCTCGTCGTGCTCGTGCGAACGCAGATCAGTGCCGGACACGCCCGTGGTGCGGCGGACCCACTCCGCTTCGGCGCCGTTGACGTGGATCGGCACCTGGACACGCTCCAGCAGTTGCGCGATCCCCGGCAGCGAGAACCCCATCATCTCGCCGCCGACGTGGTCGGGGTGGTGATGCGTGGCGAGGACGCCGGTCAACCGCATGCCGTCGGCTTCCAGGAGGTCCAGCAGATCACCGACGGCGTACGCCGGGTCGACGACGACGGCCTCGTTCGTCTCCCGATCGCCGATCAGGTACGCGAAGTTGACCATCTGCGTCGCGATGGGATCCCCGACCGCGAAGTCACGGCCCGCGAGCAACTGCCGGAAGTACAGCCTGTCAGCCATGGCGCACACCTTACGGCGCTACTCCCCCGTGGTTCCGTCGGCCAGCTCCCGAAGGACGTCCAGATGCCCGACGTGGCGCGCGGTCTCCTGAAGCACGTGGGCGAGCACCCAGCGCACGGTGAACTTCCCCGACCTGCGCGCCCGGTCGTCCGGCGAGACGCCGGCCAGCGACGACTCCGACAACGCCCACTCGGCGCGGTACGCCTCGACGACCGAGCGCGGGTCGTCGTCCTCGGCCAGGTCCCAGCTCGGATCCGGTGAGCCTTCCCACAGCGACGGCAGATCGGCACCGCCCGCCTCGATCGAAAGCCACCAGCGTTCCACCGCGGTCAGATGCTTGAGCACCCCCAGTGCGCTCATCCGCGGCGACGACGGCAAGGGGGTCGCAGCGGCCTGCTCCCTGGTCAGCCCGGCGACCTTGTTGACCGCCGTGGCGCGCAGGAAACGCAGGAAGTCCCACTGGATCCCGGTTTCGTCCTCGGCGATCCCGTCCGGCCAGGCCCGCTCCACCGGCTCGGCGCGACTCGAACTCGTGTTCGACATGGACTCACTCTACACATACGGCGATCTCGCGTGATCAGACGGCGATCTCGCGTGATTGAGCGGCGATCTCGCGTGATTGAAGGCGGAACTCGCGAAATCTCGGGGTGGGCGCCGCAGGGCTAGGCTCAGGATCCATGTGGTGGGGATTGATTTGCGCGTTCTTCGCGGCCTGTGCCTACGGCGTCGCTTCGGTGATGCAGGCGATCGCCGCGAAGGCGACTTCGGGCGCCGAAGACCGCGTCGATCCCCGGCTGCTCGTGCGGGTGCTGCGGCAGTGGAAGTTCGTCGCGGGACTGGCGCTGGACGTCATCGGGTTCGTCGCCCAGGTGGCCGCCTTGCGCGTGCTGCCGCTGTTCGTGGTCCAGGCGGCGCTGGCGGGCAGTCTCGCGGTGACCGCGGTCGCCGCGCGGACCCTCGGTGTCCGGCTGGGCCGTCGCGAATGGACGGCGGTCGCGGTCGTCTGCGCCGGGCTCGCGTTGCTCGGGATGTCGGCGGAGAGCGAGGGCTCGGAGCCGACCGGCCTGGGCTTCCGGCTCGTGCTGATCGGTGCGGTGGTCGTCCTCGGCACGGCCGGGATGTTCGCCGGCCGCGCGTCGCGGCGGATCCGGACACCGTCGCTGGGCCTGATCGCCGGACTGTGCTTTGGCGTGGTCGCGCTTTCCGGCCGCGCGCTCACCAGCCTCGCCCCGCTGGATCTGCTGACCGACCCGGCCACGTACACGCTGGGTGTGGCGGGCGCGCTGGCGATGTTGTTCTACGCCACCGCGTTGCAGCGCGGCAGCGTCACCACCTCGACCGCGATGATGGTGATCGGCGAGACCGTCTTCCCGTCCCTGATCGGCGTGCTGGTGCTCGGCGACACCACGCGACCGGGTTTCGCGGCCGTGGCGGCGGTCGGCTTCGTGCTCGCCGTTTCGGCCGCGCTCGCGCTGGCCCGCTTCGGCGAGCCCGCGCCGATCGAGCCGGTCAGCGCGCAGCCGGGCTGACCCCGCGCCGGGACACCAGCAGCCAGGCCAGATACAGCCCGCCGATCGCCCCGGTCACCAGGCCCACGGGCAGTCCCGCGAAGAACTGCTGCGTGACCAGATCGCTCGTGACCAGCAGGAGCATGCCCATCAGCGCGGCGGCGGCGAGCCCCGGTCCCGAAGAGCGGGTGAGCCGCTTCGAAAGCTGAGGTGCGGCGAGGGCCAGGAACGCGATCGGCCCGGCGGCCGCGGTCGCGATCGAACACAGCCCGACACTGACGGCGAGCAGCACGATCCGGCTCCGCTGGACCGGCACGCCGAGCCCCATGGCCGAGTCGTCGCCCATCTCCAGCAGCGAAAGCCTTCTGCCGTAGACGAACCCGGGCGGAAGCAGGACCGCGAGGGCGATCGCGACCGGGACGACGTGCTCCCAGCCGCGTCCGTTGAGCCCGCCGACCAGCCAGGCCTGCGCCGCGAGCCCGTCCTGCCAGGAGGCCCTGGTGATCAGGTAGGAGTTGAACGCGATGAGCATCGCGTTCACGCCGATGCCGACGAGGATCAGCCGGAACGTGTGCACGCCGCCTTTCAGCGCGAGCAGCGCGATCAACGCCGCCGTCGCGACGCCGCCGACCAGCGCGCCCAGCGACACCTGGAGCATGCCGCCGTGCACCACGATGATCGTCAGCAGCGCACCGGCCGCCGCGCCTTCGGTGAAGCCGATGAAATCGGGGCTGCCCAAGGGATTCCCGGACAGGCTCTGCAGGATCGCGCCGCTGACCGCGACCGCGCCGCCGACGAGCAGGGCGGTCAGCAGCCGGGGCAGCCGCAGCGTGGTCACGATGAACTCGGTGGCCCGGTCGCCGAAGCCGAACAGCGTCTGGATCACCTCGCCGACGGACAGCGGGTAGTCGCCGGTGGTCATGCTGACCGCGCCGACGAAGAACACGGCGACCGCCAGCAAGGCGACGACGATCGCGGCCCGCGGCGTGACGCGCAGGGAAAGCCCGCCGCCCGGGGTGCGCAGGACGCGGGTGCTCATCCGTGGGTGCTCCTTGATCGCGGTCACAGGCGGGCCAGCTTCCGGCGGCGGCAGAGCGCGATGAACACCGGCGCCCCGAGGAACGCGACGACGATCCCCGCCTGCAATTCCTCCGGCGGGTTCAGCACGCGGCCGACGACGTCCGCGCCGATCAGCGCGATCGGCGCGAGCAGCATCGAATACGGCAGCACCCAGCGCTGATCCGGGCCGACCAGCATCCGCGCGGCATGCGGCACGGCGAGCCCGAGGAACAGGACCGGCCCGATCGCCGCGGTGCCCGCGCCGCAGAGCAGCATCACCACGACCGCGCCCAGCACCCGGGTGCGGCCCACGTGGGCGCCGAGCGCCTTGCCGGTCTGGTCACCGAGCGCGAGGACGTTGAGCGGGCGCGCGAGCAGCAGCGCGATGATCACGCCGAGTACGACGAACGGCGAGATCTGCAGGAAGACGTCCCATTTGCGGCCGCTGAGCGAGCCGACGTTCCAGAACCGGAACTGGTTGAACGTCTCCGGCATCAGCAGCAGCACACCGACGATGTACGCCTGGAGCACCGCCATCACGGCCGAACCGGCGAGAACCAGCCGGTCCGGCGTGGCGCTGCGGCCCGCCGAGCCGAGGACGTAGACCACGATCGAGGCGATCGCGGCGCCGGCGAAGGCGAACCAGATGTAGCCGAGCACGCTGGTGACACCGACGAACGCGATCCCCGAGACGACGGCGGCCGCGGCACCGGTGTTGACGCCGAGCAGGCCGGGGTCGGCGAGCGGGTTCCTGGTGAGCGCCTGCATCACCGCGCCCGCGAGCCCGAGCGCCGCGCCGACGACCACACCCAGCAGGGTCCGCGGGATCCGGAGGTCGTGGATGATCACCGCGTCGGTCGAGCCGTCGTTGTGCCACAGCACCGACCAGGTGGAGGTGAACGGGATGCTCTTCGACCCCACCCAGATGCTGAGCAGGAACACGAGCGCCAGCAGCGCGAGCCCGACCACCAGACCGCCGGCGCGGAACGTCCGTGCCGCCGTGCTGGGCGGGGACGCCGCTTCGGGCGGGCGTTCGGTGACGACCACGGGACCTCCTTCGAGTGAGGCGAGGCTAACCGAACGCCGGAGTTCACCTCAACGAGCTACCTACTTAGACTAGCCTTACCTACCCCGAACCCCATGGGTGGAGCTGAGGTCGCACGGACAACGGACCGACGCGTGAACGCCCTGTCGACGCGATCGCGGACGCGGGTTCACGAACTGACGAAGAGAATCGGAGGCGCCGGTGACCGCAACGGCCACCACCAGCCGAAGCGTCCTGCGCCAGGCGATTTCCGGGCAACGACGGCAGGTCACGCTCGCATCCGTGCTCGCGGCCGGGCACCAAGGCGGCGAAGCACTCGTTCCGGTGATCATCGGCGTGGTGATCGACCAGGCGGTCGACGGCGGGTCCGTGGGCACGCTCGTGTTCTGGCTCGCCGTGCTCGCCGTGGTCTTCGCGGGACTGTCCTACAGCTACCGCTTCGCCGCGCGGGCGGCCGAAGGCGCGTCGCTGCGGGCCGCGCACGACCTCCGCATCGCGATCAGCCGTCGCGTCCTGCATCCCGGCGGCGGCGCCGAGAACGGCAAGCTCGCCGGGGAACTGGTCAACATCGGCACCAGCGACGCGCAACGCGTCGGGGTGGTGAACGCCGTGCTGCCGTTCGGGATCGCGGCGCTGGCCGGGGTGCTGGTCAGCGCGGTCGCCCTCCTGCGCATCTCGCTTCCGCTGGGGCTCCTCGTGCTGCTGGGCACGCCACCGCTGCTGTATCTCGCGCATCTCATCGGCAAACCGCTCGAACGCCGCAGCGAGGCGGAGCAGGAGCGGTCGGCGCACGCCTCGGGGGTCGCCACGGATCTGGTCTCCGGGTTGCGGGTGCTCAAGGGCATCGGCGCCGAACCGGCCGCCGTCGCCCGTTACCGCGACACGAGCCAGGACTCGCTCAAGGCGACACTGCGCGCCGCGCGGGCCAAGGCCTGGCACGACGGCGCGGTGCTCGCGCTGACCGGCGTCTTCATCGCGATCGTCGCCCTGGTCGGCGGGCATCTCGCGTCGTCGGGGTCGATCAGCGTCGGCGATCTCGTCGCGGCCGTCGGGCTCGCCCAGTTCCTGCTCACGCCGTTCCTGATCTTCTCGTGGGTCAACGGCGAATTGGCACAGGGCCGCGCGTCCGCGTCCCGGGTCGCCGATCTGCTGACCACGCCCGCGGCGGTGGAACCGGGCGACGGCGAACTCCCGTCACCCGCCGGCGGGAACGTGCGGCTCGACGCGGTCTCGTACGGCAGCCTTCGCGGTGTCGACCTCGACGTCCCGGCCGGGCAGCTGATCGGCGTCGTCGCCGCGGATCCGGCCGCGGCGACCGATCTGCTCGACTGCCTCGGCCGCGCGGCCGATCCCGCCGAGGGCCGCGTACACGTCGACGGCGTGGATTTGTCCACTGTGGACCCCGAACGGGTACGGGAGGTCGTCCTGGTCGCGGCGCACGACGCGGACCTGTTCGAAGGGACGCTCGCGGAGAACGTCCGCGCCGGGGATCGCCCGCTCGACGAGGCGCTGGCCGCGTCGGCGGCGGACGAGGTCGCCGCGGCGCTGCCGGACGGCACCGGTACCGCGGTCACCGAACGCGGCCGTTCCCTCTCCGGCGGCCAGCGGCAACGGGTCGCGCTCGCCCGCGCGCTCGCCGCGGACGCGCCGGTGCTCGTCGTCCACGACCCGACGACGGCGGTCGACACGGTGACCGAGGCGAAGATCGCCACCGGGCTCGCCCGGCTACGACGAGGACGGACCACGATCCTGGTGACCACGAGCCCTGCCCTGCTCGCCGTGGCGGACCGCGTCGTCGTCCTCGACGGCGGCCGGATCACCGGCGAGGGCGGCCACGCCGAACTCGTCCGTGATCGCGCCGACTACCGCGCGGCGGTGCTGTCATGACCCGCGAACTCCTGCCCACCGCCGACGGCAAACGGATCCGGGCGGTCCTCGGCGAACTGCTCCGCACGTCGAAGGCCCGCGCGGCGGGCGCGCTCACGCTGCTCGTCGGCGCCACCGCGATCGGGCTGCTCACCGCCCGCCTGCTCGGCCACATCGTCGACCTGGTCATCGAGAAACGGCCCGCGACCGAACTGGCGACGCCGGTGGTGGCGCTGGTCCTGGTCGCCGTCGCACAGGCGATCGCGACGGCGCTGGGTGTCTCGCTCACCGCGAAGCTCGGCGAAACCCTGCTGGCGGAACTGCGTGAACGGTTCGTCGACCGCGCGCTGGGGCTCCCGCTGGAGCAGATCGAACGCGCGGGCTCCGGCGACCTGACCGCCCGCGTCACCAACGACGTCACGGTGGTCGCGCGTGCGGTCCGCGAAGCCCTGCCCGAACTGGGCCGCTCGGTGCTCACCATCGTGCTGACCCTCGGCGCGCTCGCCGTGCTCGACTGGCGATTCCTGCTCGCCGCGCTGCTGGCGGCGCCGATTCAGCTGCACACCGTGCGCTGGTACGTCCGCAACGCCGTCCCGTTGTACGCGAAGCAGCGGATCGCGACGGGCTCGCAGCAGCAGCAATTGCTCGACACGATCGGCGGCGCGAAGACCGTCCGCGCGTTCCGGCTCGCCGACGCCCACGTGGAGCGCGTCCGGCAGCGGTCCGAGGGCGCGATGGACCTGATGCTGCGCGGTGTCCGGCTGATGACGAAGTTCTTCGCCCGCCTCAACCTCGCCGAGTTCATCGGTCTCTCGGCCGTGCTCGCGGCCGGTTTCCTGCTGGTGGGCGCGGACGCGGTGACCGTCGGTGCCGCGACGGCGGCGGCGTTGTACTTCCACAGCCTGTTCGGCCCGATCAACACCGCGCTCGCGCTGGTGGACGACGCGCAAGCGGCCGCCGCGAGCCTCGCCCGGCTGATCGGGGTCGCCGACCTGCCCGCGCCACGCGAACCCGAGCGGCCCGCGAGGCCCGTCGACGCGTCGGTGAAGGCGGCCGGGATCTCTCATTCCTATGTGGACGGACACCCGGTACTGCGGGACGTCGACCTCGACCTCTCCCCCGGTGAGCGGGTCGCGCTGGTCGGGGCGAGCGGGGCCGGGAAGACGACGCTGGCCAAGCTGATCGCCGGGATCCACGCCCCGGCTTCCGGAACGATCTCTGTCGGCGGTGTCCCGCTCGACGAGCTCGGGCCGTCCGAGACGCGGCGGGCGGTCGCGCTGATCAGCCAGGAGGTGCACGTCTTCGCCGGTTCGCTGGCGGACGACCTCCGTCTGGCGCGCCCGGCCGCGTCCGACTCGGATCTGTTGGCGGCACTGGAAAAGGTCGGCGCACGAGGTTGGGCCGAGGCCCTGGGTCTCGCGACGATCGTCGGCGAGGGCGGCCATCAGCTGACGGTCACCCAAGCGCAGCAGCTGGCGCTGGCGCGGCTGGTGCTCGCGGATCCGCCGATCGCGATCCTCGACGAGGCGACCGCGGAGGCCGGGAGCGCGGGCGCGAAAGTCCTCGAAGCCGCCGCGGCCGCCGCTCTGGAGGGGCGGACCGGTCTCGTCGTCGCGCACCGGCTGACGCAGGCGGCCGCGTCGGACCGCGTCGTCGTGCTCGACGCGGGCGAGATCGTCGAAAGCGGGACACACGACGAACTCGTGGCCTCGGGCGGTCAATACGCAACGCTTTGGGCGGCCTGGTCGGACAACCGTTCACAGACGTGACCCGGGACGCACCGTCACCGGTTGCAATCGACCCGTCGGCGTCTTAGGTTAGCCAAACCTGATTCTCGATTAATCCGGCATCCCGCCGGACCTCCGATCACGAAGGACGGATGATGGCCCGAATCCCCACCCTCTCCGCCGTGCGCGGGCGCCTGAAGACCGCCGGCCTGCTGGCGTCCACCCTGGTGCTGGCCGCCTCGCTCACCGCGTGCGGAGGAGGCGGCGAGTCGGCCAGCCCGGCCGCGCAGAACTCCGCCGGCTCCGCGGTCGACGCGAACGCGTTCCCGACCACCATCGAGCACAAGTACGGCAGCACCACCATCACCCAGGAGCCCAAGCGCGTCGTCACGGTCGGCCTGACCGAACAGGACGCGCTGCTCGCCCTCGGCGTGGTCCCGGTCGGGGTCACCGAGTGGCTCGGCAAGTTCCCCGGCACGATCGGACCTTGGGCCACCGACAAGCTCGGCGGCGCCGCGCTGCCCGAGGTCCTCAAGGACGTGGACGGGCCGCAGTACGAGAAGATCGCCGCGCTGAAGCCGGATCTGATCATCGCGCTGTACTCCGGGCTCACCAAGGAGCAGTACGACAAGCTGAGCCAGATCGGTGTCCCGGTCGTCGCGCAGCCCAAGGAGTACAACGACTACGGCATCCCGTGGAACGAGGCGACCAAGAAGGTCGGCCAGGCCGTCGGGCGCGCCACCAAGGCGAACGAGCTGGTCAAGGCCGTCGAGGACAAGTTCGCCCAGGCTCGCAAGGAGCACCCGGAGTTCGCGGGCAAGTCGGCGCTGATGGCGTCGACCTACGAGGGCTACTTCGTCTACGGCAGCCAGGACGGCCGCTCGCACATCCTCGAATCGCTCGGCTTCAAGCTGCCCGCCGACCTCGACGCCGTCATCGGTGACAAGTTCGGCAAGAGCCTCAGCGCCGAACGGACCGACCTGCTCGACCGCGACGCGCTTGTGTGGCTCATCGACACCCCGGCCAAGGCGCAGGAGATCCTCGGCAAGGACGCGCTCTACACCGGTCTCAAGGTGGCGAAGGAAAAGCGCGAGGTCTTCATCGAGAACGAGGGCAACTACGGCAGCGCGGTTTCCTTCGTGACCGTGCTGAGCCTGCCGTACGTGATCGACCGGATCGTCCCGCAGCTGGCCGCCGCGGTCGACGGTAACCCGCAGACCGAGGTCAAGCCGGCCAGCTGAGTCTGGCGGTTGCGCGTGAAGGCCCCCTTCCCTCGGCTGAGCCGAGGGAAGGGGGCCTTCACGTGCTCGCTCAGTGCGGGAAACCCCGGGAGTTGTGCAGCGGCACGGTGATCTGCTTCAGCCAGGTCTTGGTCGTGAAGTCGCGCGCCTTGATCACCACCGAGCCGGGCGAGACCTCGACCTGCAGTCCCTGATTGAACGCGCCGCCGAGGGACACTTCCCCACCCTTGCCGTCGTCCGTCCAGCCGGTCTGGACGGCCGCGGTGTTCACCACGGTGAACCCTTCGAGGTTGCCGGTGCCCGGGACCACCCGGCGGACCACCCAGTCCGACAGGTTGAGATCCCAGTGCGTGTGCCCGGAGAACAGGAACACGTCGCGGTGACGGCCGAGGATCGAAAGCAGTCTGTCGGGCTGCAGGTAATCGGACCGGTAGAGCTTGTTGTGCGTACCGGAGACCGTGTTGGGCAACGGATGATGGGTCAGCACCATCACCGGGCTGCGCCGGTTCGACCAGTACCGGAGCCGCTGCTCCAGCCAGGTGAACTGGCTGTCGCTCATCCAGACCTCGTCCCACAGCTTGGGGTCGTGGTACTTCGCGTACCGCTCGGTCCCGAGACACAGCACCGGAACCCCGCCGAACGACGTCTCGCTGTAGACGGTGTTGCGGCCCGCGAACCGGTAGAAGCTGCGGAACAGCGAGTCCTCGGTCGTCCCGTTGGGCCAGGTCTCCTGGGCGAGCGTGTCGGGATCCCGCCATTTCGGGACGTAGAACTCGTGGTTGCCGATGGCCCACGCGACCTCGCGCGGATGCGGATGCTTGTCGAAGGTCGAGCGAAGCTGGGCGTACTCGAAGTCGTAGCCGCGCGGGGTGAGATCACCCGCGATACCGAGTCCCGCACTGCGCGGGTTGACCGCGTTCAGGTCGTCGAGCGCCTTGCCGAAGTCGGTGAGGTCACCCTGGATGTCGCTCAGGATGTTGAAGCGGACGACAGGCCCGCGCGGACCCCGCTTCTCCTGTGCCTCGGCCTGTCCCGGCAGCATCGCCGCCCCCGCCGCCGCGCCACCGGCGGCCACCATGAACGCTCTTCGATCCATAACCCGAACGCTACTCACGTTTTATGGCCGGATTCGGTCGCGCTTCTGAACAACGCAAGTCCGTGAAGGCCTCCTTGAGGGACCCGGAGTCCCTCAAGGAGGCCTTCACGGACCGAAGCGGGTCAGGACTCCATGGCCTTGACGAGCGAAGCGGGCCGCAGGTCCGTCCAGTTGGTCTCGACGTATTCGAGGCACTCCGGACGCGAGGCCGGGCCGAACTTCGTGGTCCAGCCCGCCGGGACCTCGACGAACTCGGGCCACAGGCTGTGCTGCCCCTCGTCGTTGACGAGCACCAGGTACGTGCCGTCGGGGTTCTCGAACGGGTTCGTCATTCCTTGTTCTCCTTCTGTACGGCCGGTGAATCAGCCCGGCGAGTGAGCGCGTCCAGCGCGAGGAACCAGCCTTCCGCGAGTTCCCGCACCGCGTCTTCGGTGAGCACGGCCTCCGGCCACGACCAGTGTGCGCTCAGTTCGGGACCGCCGGGGCGGTCCTCGGCCACGACGTTGACCGTCAGCGCGTGCGAGACCGGCATGCCGTCGTCGGCGCCGAGTTCGGCCGCCTCGGCCTCCGCCGCGTACGACCAGTCGGTCGCTTCGGGGACGCCGATCCGGCCCAGGTAGTTGAACTCGATCTGCGGCTTCGCGAACTTCGCGAGTTCAGGCCCGGTACGAGGGTCGAGGTAGCGGAGCACGCCATGCCCGATGCCGCCGTCCGGCAACCCATCGAGGTGAGCCTGGACCCGCTTCAGCGCGTGGTCGGCGGCGGGCCCGCCCGCGAACGCGTCCTCCACGTCGACGTCGCCCAGGTCCAGGCACATCGGGACGACGCTGGTGAACCACCCGACGGTTTGCGAAAGGTCCGCCAGTTCCTCTTCGCGGCCGTGCCCCTCGACGTCGACCAGCACCGCCTGTCCCCCATCCCGGCGCCAGCGGGCGACGGCGAGCGCGAGACCGGTGAGCAGGACGTCGTTGATCGTCGCCCGGGACAGCAGCGGGGCCGTCCGCTCGGCGGGCAGCCGCAGCGACACCTTCCGCACGGTCGCCTGCACGTCCCGAGCCGGGTCGAGCGGTCGCTCCAGCGGGATGGGATCCCCGCCGCCCAGCACCGACTTCCACCGGCCCAGCTCACTCGAACGGTCCTGTGTGGACAGTGCCCGCGACCATCGCCGGAACGAGGTGTCCACAGAGGGCGACGTCGGCGCTTCACCGCGGGCGACCGATTCCCACGCGGAAGCGAGGTCCGGCAGCAGGATCCGCCACGAGACGCCGTCGACGGCCAGGTGATGGATCATCAGCAGCAACCGGCCTGGTCCCGACGAGCCCGCGTCGAACCAGGTCGCGCTCAGCATCACGCCGTCGTCCGGGTTCAGCCGGGAACGAGTCGGCACCGCGTGCTTCTCGATCAGAGCGAACAGATCGCCGTCCTCGGCGTCGACCCGCTCGACGTGCGTCTCGGCCGATTCGGCCGCCCGGAGCACCCAGCCGTCGCCCGACCGGTCGAGCCGCGCGCGCAGCATGTCGTGCCTGGCCACGAGCGCGTCGAGCACGGTCTTCAGCTGCTCTCCGGTCATCCCGGCGGGCGTCCGCACCAGCGCGGCCTGATGGTAACCGTCGATCGGGCCGCCGAGTTCGCGGAGCGCGTGCATGATCGGCGTGAGCGCGATCGCGCCGTCGTCCTCGATCCGTTCCGCGACCTCCGCCAGCGCCGCGACCGTCCGGCCCGCGAACACGTCGTGCGGCGTGATCTTCAGTCCGGCCGCGCGTGCCCGGCCGACCAGCCGCATCGCGACGATGCTGTCCCCGCCGAGGGCGAAGAAGTCGTCATCGGCACCCAGCTCCGGCACGTCGAGCACCTCGGTGAAGAGCGCGCACAACGTCTTCTCCAGCGCGGTCTCGGGCGCGCGGCCACCGGCCAGCTCCGAGTAGTCCGGCGCCGGCAACGCCTTGCGGTCCAGTTTCCCGTTCGACAGCGTGGGAAGCGCGTCGAGCGTGACGAACGCCGCCGGGACCATGTAGTCCGGCAACGTCTCGGCCGCGAACCGCCGCAGTTCGTCCCGCTCCACAGTGGACACCACGTACGCCACGAGTTGCTTGACGCGAGGGCGATCCTCACGGACCAGGACGACGGCCTGCGCGACGTCGTCGTGCCGTTCGAGCACCGCCTCGATCTCACCGGGCTCGACCCGGAACCCGCGGATCTTCGCCTGGTCGTCGGCGCGTCCGCCGAAGTCCAGGCGCCCGTCCGCGGTCCAGCGCGCGAGGTCTCCGGTGCGGTACATCCGGGCACCCGCCGGACCGAACGGATCCGCGACGAACCGCTCCGCCGTCAGCGCCGCCCGCCCGAGATAGCCGCGGGCGAGCCCGGCACCGGCGAGGTACAGCTCACCGGTGACCCCTGGCGGCACCGGCCGCAACGCCGCGTCCAGCACATACGCGCGGGTGTTCGCGACCGGACGGCCCACCAGCGGCTTCTCGCTGTCGCCGATCCGCGCGACGAGGGCGTCCACTGTGGACTCGGTCGGCCCGTACAGGTTGAAGGCCTCGGTGCCGTCCAAAGTGGCCAGACGACGCCACAGGCTCTCGGGCACCGCCTCACCGCCGACACCGATCACCGCGAGCGGGCACCGGTCGCCGTCGAGCAGGCCCGCGTCCGCCATCTGCGCGAAGAACGACGGCGTGACCTCGATGAAGTCGAAGCCCTCCCGTTCGATCATCGCGGCCAGCAGTTCGGGGTCGCGCCGCGTCTCCTCGTCCACGATGTGCACGGCGTGCCCGTCGAGCAGCCACAACTGGGGCTGCCAGGAGGCGTCGAAGGAGAACGACCACGCGTGCCCGACCCGCAGATGCGGTTTGCCGGTGGCCTCGACCGCGGGCCGGTGCAACGTGGCGCGGTGGCTGTGGAACAGGTTCACCACGCCGCGATGCGGGACGACGACGCCCTTGGGCGTGCCGGTCGAGCCCGACGTGTAGATCACGTACGCCGGATGCTCCGGGACGAGCGGACGGACGCGGTCCCGGTCGGTCAGGTCGTGTGCCTGCCGGTCTTCGGTGACGAGCGCGCAGAGCGCCAGCGTCTCGATCTCGTTCCGGGGCAACGACTCCAGCAGCTCGGGTTCGGTGAGGATCACCTTGGGCCGCGAGTCGGCGAGCATCGCGGCCAGCCGTTCGGCCGGGTAGTCCGGGTCGAGCGGCAGATACGCCGCCCCGGCCTTGTGGACCGCGAGGATCGCCAGCAGCACGTCGGCCGAACGCGGCAGCGCCAAGGCGACGAAGTCCTCGGGCCCCACACCGTGGGCGACCAGCGCCCTGGCCAGCCGGTTGGCGCGTGCGTTGAGGTCGGTGAAGGTCAGGGCGACCGCACCGGACACCACCGCCGTCGCGTCGGGCGAACGCCGGACCTGAGCCTCGAACAGACCGGCCACAGTGGACGGTTCGACGGCGAGGGCCGTCTCGTTCCACTCGTGCACGATCAGGTCCAGGTCGGCCTCGCCCAGAATGTCGGCACGGCCGACGGGAGCGTCCACATCGGACACCATCGCCGCGAGCACCCGCTCCATCGCGGGCAGAAGCCGTTCCGGCAGGCCGGCGTCGAACAGGTCGGCGCGGTACTCCGCGGTGAGCTTCAGCCGTGCTCCCGGCTCCACCGCCCAGGTGAGCGGATAGTGCGTGGAGTCGTCGTGGCGCACGATCTCCCCGCGCAACCCGGCGCCCGTCTCGTCCTCGTCCGCGCCCGGGTAGCTCTCGAACACCATGAGGGTGTCGAACAGCTCCCCCAGCCCGGCACCGCGCTGGATGTCGGCGAGCCCGAAGTGCTGGTGCGCGAGCAATCCGGACTGCTCGTCCTGGACCCGGTCGAGCAGGTCGCCCAGCTTCTCGGCCGGGTCGAGCACGATCCGCACCGGGATGGTGTTGATGAACAGGCCGATCATCCGCTCGACCCCGGCCAGTTCGGGCGGGCGTCCGGCGACCGTCGCACCGAAGACGACGTCCGCCCGGCCGGTGAGCCTGCCGAGCACGATGCTCCACGCCGTCTGGACCAGTGTGTTCAGGGTCAGGCCGCGTGAGCGGGCCAGTGCGGTGAGCGCCTCGGTCGACTGCTCCGGCACCTCCAGCGACAGCCGCTCCGGCAGGGCCGGAACCCGCTGGGGGTCGTGCGGGACGAGATGTGTCGGCTCGGTCAGGCCGTCGAGCGCCTGCCGCCAGGCGGCTTCCGCCGCGTCCCGGTCCTGGCCTCCGAGCCAGCCGAGATGGTCGCGGTACTGGCGGGCCGGTGCCACGTCGGCTCCGGCGTAGAGCTGGGACAGCTCGGCGAACAACTGCGGCACCGACCAGCCGTCGAGCAGCACGTGCTGGTGGGTGAACACCAGCCGGTGCCCTCCATCCGGCAGGGCGAGCAGCAGGAAGCGCAGCACCGGCGCGGCCGCCGGATCGAAGCGGCGCCTGTCGTGGGCCATCTCCGCTTCGACGGTGTCCGGCGCATCCACGAAGCGCCAAGGAACCGTGACCGAACGCGCCACCAGCGCGACAGGGCGACCGGACGCGAGGTAGCGGTAGCCTGTCCGCAGAACGGCATTCCGGTCGACGAGTGCCTGAGCGGCGTCGCGCAACCGAGCCCGGTCGAGCGGCCCTTCGAGATCGAAGGACACCTGGACGGTGTAGACGTCCGGTCCGTCGCCGTCCATCGTCGCGTGGAAGAGCAACCCGGCCTGCAACGGCGTCAGCGGCCATACCTCGGCCGTGTCCGGCGCGACGTCGAGGATCTCCGCGCGTTCGCTCGCGTCGAGCTCCACCAACG
Organism: Amycolatopsis sp. WAC 04169; assembly: GCF_003947535.1. NCBI lineage: Bacteria > Bacillati > Actinomycetota > Actinomycetes > Pseudonocardiales > Pseudonocardiaceae > Amycolatopsis > Amycolatopsis sp. WAC 04169. Next base: position 57,902 of record NZ_QHJI01000007.1, read on the forward strand.
GTTTCCCGCTCTCGGGCGCGGGTGCGTCGAGCCGCACCGCGCTGACCTCGGCCAGGGCCGCGACGGTCCGGTGCCGGAAGACGTCACGCGGGCTCAGCAGCAGCCCGGCATTCCGCACGCGGCCGACCAGCTGCATCGCGACGATGCTGTCGCCGCCGAGGCGGAAGAAGTCGTCGTGGACACCGACCTTCTCCAACCCGAGCACCCCTGCGACGAGCGACGCGAGCAGTTCCTCGCGAGGTGTGCGCGGGGCGTCGTCGGTGACCTCGCCGGAGAAGTCCGGCGCGGGCAGCGCCTTGCGGTCGAGCTTCCCGTTGGGTGTCAACGGGAACGCGTCCAGCACCACGAACGCGGACGGCACCATGTACTCCGGCAGGGTGCCCTCGGCGAGCCGCCGGGCCTCGTCGACGTCGGCCTCCCCGGTCAGGTACGCGACGAGCCTGCCCTCCCGCAGGACCACCCGCGCGGACAGCACGGACTCGATCTCGCCCAGCTCGATCCGGAAGCCGCGCAGTTTGACCTGGTCGTCGGCGCGGCCGAGGTAGTCGAGCGCGCCGTCGGCCCGCCACCGCGCGAGGTCGCCCGTGCGGTACATCCGCTCCCCCGCTGCGAACGGGTTCGCCACGAACCGCTCGGCGGTGAGCCCGGCCCGGCCGAGATAGCCGCGGGCGAGCTGCTTGCCCGCCAGGTACAGCTCGCCCGCCACACCCGGCGGAACCGGCCGCAGCCGGGAGTCGAGCACATACACCTGCGTGTTCCACACCGGACGTCCGATGGGAACGGTGTCATCGACGACCTCCCACGAGGTCACGTCCACCGAGGCTTCTGTCGGCCCGTAGAGGTTGTGCAGCGGGACGGTCACGCGAGCGGCCAACTCCGGCGGCAGCGCCTCGCCACTGCACAGGACGCGGCGGACGCCATGCCACTCCGGCTCTTCGGCGAGGAACGCCGCCAGCATCGACGGGACGAAGTGCAGCGTCGTGATCCGCTGGTCGCGGATCAGGTCCGCGAGATACCGCGGGTCCCGGTGCCCGTCCGGTTTGGCGACCACCAGCGTCGCTCCGGTGATCAGCGGCCAGAAGAACTCCCACACCGACACATCGAAACTCGACGGCGTCTTCTGCAACACCCGATCATCAGCCGTCAGACCGTACTCGTCCTGCATCCACAGCAACCGGTTAACGATGCCCGCATGCGGCACCACCACCCCCTTGGGACGCCCAGTCGAACCCGACGTGTAGATCACGTACGCCGGGGACGCGGGATCCACGGCACGCCGCAGGCTCTCTCCCGAATAGCCGTCCAACACCGGCAGCTCGTCCAGTACGACCGTCGGAGCGGCATCTTCGAGCATGAACGCGATGCGATCGGCCGGGTAGTCCGTGTCGAGCGGCAGGTAGGCCGCGCCCGCCTTGTGCACCGCGTACAGCGCGACGACCAGATCGATCGACCGGGGCAGCGACACCGCCACCACCGACTCCGCACTCACGCCCTGCTCGACCAGCCACCGCGCGAGCTGATTGGCTCGCGCGTCGAACTCGGCATACGACAGCTCGACGTCCTCGAACACCACAGCCGGAGCATCCGGCGTCCGCGCCACCTGCGCCTCGAACAACTCGGGCAACGTGCTCGCCGGGACGTCGTGCGAGGTGTCGTTCCACTGCCCGAGCAGCGCGCGCTCGTCCTCACCGAAGACGTCCAGCTCACCGACCGGGATCGCGGGGTCGGCGGCCACCTGCTCCAGAACGGTCACCAGACGCCGCGCGAACGACTCGGCGGTCGCGTGGTCGAACAGGTCGGCGCTGTACTCGATCGCGCCGGAGATCCCCTCGCCGTGCTCCAGGAAGCCGAACTCGAGGTCGAACTTCGCGACGCCCTGCGCGAAGTCCTCCTGCTCCGCACGAAGTCCGGGCAGGGTCAGTCGGTCCTCGGCTTCGGGCAGGTACACCACCATCACCTGGAACAGCGGGTGCCTGGCCAGCGAACGTTCCGGGTTGACCGCGTCGACCAGGCGCTCGAACGGCAGCTCCTGGTGTTCGAAGGCGGCGAGGTCGGTCGCGCGTACCCGGGAGAGCAGTTCGCCGAACGCCGGCTCGCCGGACAGGTCGGTGCGCAGCACGAGCGAGTTGACGAAGAAGCCGATCAGCGGCTCCAGCCGCTCGTCGACGCGGCCGGAACTCGGTGCGCCGAGCGGGATGTCATCCCCCGCGCCGAGCCGGTGCAGCAGTGCCGCGACCGCGGCCTGGGCCAGCATGAACATGCTGACGTCGTGCCGCTGGGCCACCGCACGCAGCCGTGCGGTGAGCGCGGCGTCGATCGGGAAGGTGACGAGACCGCCGCGATGGCTCGATTCGGCCGGACGCCGCCGGTCCGCGGGCAGCGGCAGTTCGTCCGGCAGGCCCGCCAGCGCTTCCTGCCAGAACCGGAGGTGCCCGGCGGCCGTCGAATCGAGCAGTTCGCGTTGCCACAGGGCGTAGTCCGCGTACTGGACCGCCAGCTCTGTCCACTGTGGAGCCGTTCCGGCGAGACGCGCCTCGTAGGCGGTGGCGAGGTCGGCCATGAGCGGTCCCTGCGACCACTCGTCCGTCGCCACGTGGTGGATCACCAGCAGCAGGACATGTTCCCGCGGCGACACGGCGAAAACCGTGGCCCGGATCGGGAGTTCCTCGTCGAGGGCGAATCCGCGACCGGCCTCTGCGGCCAACTGCGCCGAAAGGTCGCCCGCTTCCTCGAAACCGACCTCCGGGCGAGCGTCGGTCAGGATGCGCTGTGCCGCGACGCCGCCTTCCTCGACGAACACCGTCCGGAGCGGCTCGTGCCGCTCGACGAGGTCGCCGATCGCCGCGCTCAGCGCCTCCGTGTCCAGCTCGCCGTGCAGCCGCCACGCGAGCGGGATGTTGTAGGTGGGCGTGCCCCCTTCGAGCCGGTACAGGAACCACAACCGTTGCTGGGCGGGCGAAAGCGGCAGCAGCTCCGGCCGGTTCCCCGCGCTCAGTGCCGGCTGGGCCGACGGTTCCGCGAGGCGTTCGGCCAGTGCCGCGACCGTCGGCGCGTCGAAGACGTCACGGACCGACACCGTGGCGTCCAAACTCGCCGAGATCCGGCTGACCAGGCGCATCACGAGCAGCGAATGCCCACCGAGGGCGAAGAAACCGTCGTCGATCCCGACCCGTTCGACGCCGAGCACGTCGGCGAACAACGCGCACAGGGCCTCTTCCCGCGCGTTCCTCGGCTCGCGTCCTTCGGTGGTCGCGAACTCGGGAGCGGGCAGGGCTTTGCGGTCGAGTTTCCCGTTCGGGGTCAGCGGGATCTCGTCGAGCACGACGAACGCCGAGGGCACCATGTGGTCCGGCAGCTTCGCGGCCACCGCTTCCCGCAGTCCGTCGACCGAGCCGACGACGTACGCCACCAGCCGGTCTTCACGGGCGACGACCACTGCGCGCGTGACGGACCCGGACGCGGTCAGCGCCGCCTCGACCTCGCCGAGTTCGACCCGGAAGCCGCGGATCTTGACCTGATCGTCCACGCGGCCCAGGAACTCCAGCACACCGTCGTCCGACCAGCGCGCGAGGTCCCCGGTGCGGTACATGCGCTCCCCCGGGCCGCCGAACGGGTCGGCGACGAACCGTTCCGCGGTCAGCCCGGGCCGGGCAAGATACCCGCGAGCGAGCTGCACACCGGCGAGGTAAAGCTCACCGGGGACACCCGGCGGGACCGGGTTCAGCCGCGCGTCCAGCACGTACGTCCGCGTGTTCCACACCGGACGCCCGATCGGGACGGACGGCGTCGTTTCGGCACCGGCCCGCCAAGCGGTCACGTCGACCGACGCTTCGGTCGGGCCGTAGAGGTTGTACAGCGGGACGTCCACGCGGGCCGCCAGTTCCGACGGAAGAGCCTCACCACTGCAGATCACGCGCCGCAGCCCGGTGCATTCGGCGGTCTCGAGGAAGAGCGCGAGCATCGACGGTACGAAGTGGACGGTGGTGATCCTGGCCGTGCGGATCAGCTCGGCAAGATAGGCCGGGTCCTTGTGTCCCTCCGGTTTGGCGACCACCAGCGTCGCGCCGGTGATCAACGGCCAGAAGAACTCCCACACCGACACATCGAAACTCGACGGCGTCTTCTGCAACACCCGATCATCAGCCGTCAGGCCGTACTCGTCCTGCATCCACAGCAACCGGTTCACGATGCCCGCATGCGGCACCACCACACCCTTGGGACGCCCCGTCGAACCCGACGTGTAGATCACGTACGCCGGGGACGCGGGGTCCACGACGCGTCCCAGGCTTTCGGAGGAGTACCCGTCGAGAACGGGCAGCTCTTCGAGCACGACCGCGGGGGCGGCGTCTTCGAGCATGAACGCGACGCGATCGGCCGGATAGTCGCGGTCGACCGGCAGGTAAGCACCACCGGCCTTGTGCACGGCGTACAACGCGACGACGAGGTCGATCGAGCGCGGCAACGACACCGCCACCACCGACTCCGCACCCACACCCTGCTCGACCAGCCACCACGCGAGCTGATTCGCCCGCGCGTCGAACTCCGCGTACGACAGCTCGACGCCCTCGAACACGACGGCGGGGGCGTCCGGCGTCCGCGCCACCTGCGCCTCGAACAACTCCGGCAGGGTCGCGGCCGGGACTTCCCGGGCCGTGCGGTTCCATTCCGTGACCCGCGCCAGTTCGTCACCGACGAGGACGTCGAGCGCGGCGATCGGCCGCTCCGGCTCGGCGGTGACCTGCTCCAGCACGGACGTGAGCCGGTCCAGCAAACGCCCGGCCGTCGCCTCGCCGGCGAGGTCTTCGGCGTACTCCAGCATCAATGTGGCGGTGGTGCCGTCGTCGACCATCGTGAAGTGCAGGTCGAACTTCGCCATGCCGGTGTCCATCTCGAACCACTCGGCGGGCAGTCCGAGCACGTCGTGCGCGTCGCTCTGCCGGTGGTAGCCGACCATCACCTGGAACAGCGGGTTCCGCCCCGGCACCCGGGGCGGGTTGAGCCGCTCGACGACACTTTCGAACGGCAGGTCGCCGTGCGAGAACGCGGCCAGGTCGGCCTCGCGCACCCTTTCGAGCAGGGCGGCGAACGTCGGCTCGCCCGAGAGGTCGGTGCGCAGCACCAGCGTGTTCACGAAGAACCCGACGAGGTCGTCGAGCGCCGCGTCGGTCCGTCCGGCGATCGGTGCGCCCAGCGGGATGTCCTCCCCGGCGCCGGTCCGGTGCAACAGTGCGGCCACCGCCGCCTGGAGCACCATGAACGGGCTCGCTCCCGCCTTCGCCGCCAGCTCGCGCACCGCGGCCGACAGTTCCTCGGAGAGCGGGGATTTCACCTTGCCGCCCTTGCCCGTCGGCTGGAGCGGACGCGGGCGATCCAGCGGCAGGGTCAGCTCGTCCGGTGCCCCGCGCAGGGAGTCGGCCCAGTAGGCGACCTGCGCGGCACCATGCTGATCGAGGAAGTCCTTCTGCCACAGAGCGAAGTCGGCGTACTGCACCGGAAGATCCGTCCACACGGGACTGTCACCGGCGAGCCGCGCCTGATAGGCCGACGTGAGATCGCCCAGGAACGGCCGGTCGGACCATTCGTCGGTCGCGCTGTGGTGCAGGACCAGCGAGATCACCTGGTCGCCTTCACCGAGCCGCAGCACGCGCAGCCGGACGGGGATCTCTCGCGCCAGGTCGAACGGCGTCCGCGAGAGCTCGGCGATCCGGGCATCCAGCCCGGCCTCATCGCAGTCCTCGACAGCGAACGGGATCTCCGGCGCGTCGAGAACGCGCTGGTAGGGCTCGCCGTCGTGCTCGTCGAAGACAGAGCGCAAGACTTCGTGCCTGCCGAGCACGTCACCGAGCGCGGCCCGCAGCGCGTCGAGATCCAGGGCTCCACGCAAACGGAAGGTCAGCGGGAAATTGTAGGCGACCGCGTTCGCTTCCATCCGGTCCACGAGCCAAAGGCTGCGCTGGGCGGCGGAAAGCGGGATCCGGTCGGGGCGCTCGGCGCGGACCACGGCGGCCCGCGCCGGTTCGCCGCCGCCCGCGCGAGCGGCCAGCTCCGCGACCGTCGGTGCCTCGAACAGGTCACGGATGGCCAGTTCGGCACCGAGTTCGGTGCGGGCCCGGCTGATGAGCCGGGTGGCGAGCAGGGAATGGCCGCCGAGGTCGAAGAAGTTGTCCTCGACACCGACCCCCTCCACGCCGAGGACCTCGCCGAAGAGCGCGCACAGCGTCTCTTCCTCGGCGGTCTCGGCCGAACGGCTTTCGGCGAGCCGCACCGTCTGCTCGGCGTCCGGGAGCGCGCGGGTGTTGAGCTTGCCGTTGTCGGTCAACGGCAGCGCGCCCAGCGTGACGAACGCGGCCGGGACCATGTAATCCGGCAGCTCCGTCTTGAGCCGGTCCCGCAGGCGCTGCACGAGTTCGCCGCCACCACGCGCCGCCGTCGGGCTCGTCGCGTACTTGGCCAGGCTCGTACCCACCGAGACCGGCTGATGCACCCCGGTGACCAGCGCTTCCGTCTGTCCCTTGTGGACGAACATCGCCTCGAACGCGCCGTCGGCCGACCAGGTGCAGTACACCCGGAACCCGAGCCGGTCGCCGAGTTCGTGCACGTCCTCGGGCTCGACCCCGGCCGGAGCACGGAAGAGCTCCAGGACATCGATGAGCGGCGCACCGGCGTCCAGCGCCCGCGTCGCCTCGACCTCGGGCGTCTGGCGGGCGTCCGGGATCCGGCTCACCCGCAGCGTCTCCGCACCGGTGAGGCGGTCCTCCAAAGCGGCGAGCGAGCCCACTTCATCCCAGGACAACCGCGGTGCTTGCGCGGCCGAGAAGGTCTCAGCGGGCTCTTTCACCAGGACCGCGTCGTAGCGGTACCGGCTCAGCTCGTTGTGCAGCCGGGCGCGTTTGATCCGGACCTGCGCCGCGACGTCCGGGAGCCGCCGCGCGAGCGCGGTGAAGTAGTCCGGGTCGATCAGCAGTTCCTTCTCCAGCGCGGCACCGCGTTCGATCGCGCGGCGCACCTGGGCGACGTCGGAGGTCGCGTCGGCGCGGGTGAGCTGGATCGCGGTGTGGAAGGCGCGGGCGAGCCGCAGGTTCCTGACGTCGCCGACGAACAACGCGCCACCGGGGGCGAGCAGGCCGATCGCCCGGGTGATGACGTCGGTCAGGTAGTCGACGCTCGGGAAGTACTGGATGACGGAGTTGATCACGATCGTGTCGAACCGGCCCGCGGGCAGGCCGTCGAACACGTGCGCTGGCTGGGCACGCAGGTTCACCTTGGCCGCCAGCGCCGGGTCCTGGTCCAGCTCTCGGTTCAGCTTCGCGATCACCGGCGCGGCGAGGTCGGTCCCCCAGTACTCCTGGACCAAGGGCGCGATCTGCCCCATGAGCAGACCCGTGCCGACGCCGATCTCCAGCACCCGTTCCGGTTTCAGCTCGGCGATCCGGTCGACGGTCGCGCGCCGCCATTCCCGCATGTGCTCCAGCGGGATCGGGTCGCCGTCGTAGCTGGAGTCCCAGCCCGCGAAGTCCTCGGTGAACAACGCCGTCGGGATCTCGGTGTACTCGTCCGAGTAGATCTGCTGCCATTCGCCGACCTGATCGGCTTCGGCTTCGGCGCGCGCGTCCCCGCTCAGTTCGGCCAGGACGACGTAACCGATCAGCCGCTGCAGACCGGGCGCCGACGGGTCCGGGCGCGCGATGACGGCGGCCTGCGCGACCTCGGGGTAGCGGCTGAGCGCGGTCTCGATCTCGCCGAGTTCCACCCGGTAGCCGCGGATCTTCACCTGGTCGTCGGTGCGGCCGAGGAAGTCGAGATTCCCGTCGGGACGGCGGCGCACCAGGTCACCGGTGCGGTACATGCGCCCGCCACCGGGCACGAAGGGATCGGCGACGAACCGTTCGGCCGTCAGACCGGGACGGCCGAGATAACCGCGGGCCAGGCCTTCGCCCGCGATGTAGAGCTCGCCCGCGACACCGTCGCGGACGGGCCGGAGCCAGGCGTCGACGATGTACGCGCGGGTGTTCCAGATCGGCTTGCCCACGGTCGGGGTGTCGCTGTCGGTCGTGCCGCCACCGAGCGTGTTGATCGTGTACTCGGTGGGGCCGTACAGGTTGTAGCCGTAGGTGCCGTCGGTGTCCCGCAGCCGGTTCCACACCGACTCCGACACCGCCGCGCCGCCGAGCAGGACCAGCGCGGGCCGGTGCCCCTCCAGCAGCCCCTCCTCGATCAGCAGATGGGCGTACGTCGGCGTCACGTTGACGACGTCGACCTCGTGCTCGTCGCAGTACGCCACGAGCGCCCTCGCGTCCCGGCGCAGTTCCTCGTCGCAGACGTGGACCTCGTGCCCCTCCACGAGCCACAGCAGTTCTTCCCAGGACATGTCGAAGGCGAACGACACGGTGTGCGCGATCCGCAGCCGCCGTCCGCCCGCCGACGCGATGGCCGGGGCGAAGATCGCGCCCTGGTGGTTGAGCTGCATGTTCGTCAGGCCGCGGTACGGCGTGACGACGCCCTTCGGCTTCCCGGTCGAGCCCGAGGTGTAGATGACGTACGCCGGGTGTTCCATGCGGTCCGCGCGGCTCCGCGCGAACAGCGGGCGTTCGGCGTCGGAGATCGGGCCGTCGCCGAACGCCCTGTCTTCGTGGTCGTCCACGAGCACCCGGGGCGTGTCACCGGGCAGCGTCGCTGAAACGTCCTTTGTGGACACCAGGCAGAGCGGCCGGGCGTCTTCCAGCATCACCGTGAGCCGCTCGACCGGGTAGTCGAGTTCCAGCGGCAGGTACGCCGCCCCCGTCCGCAGCACGGCGAACAGCGCGACGACCATGTCGATCGAACGCGGCAGGCCGAGCGCGATCACCTGTTCCGGCGCGGCACCCTTGGCCAGCAGCAGCCGGGCCATCCGGTTGATGCGCGCGTCGAGTTCGGCGTAGGTCAGCTGTTCTTCGCCGAACACCAGCGCCGTCTCGCCGGGAGTGCGCTCCGCCTGCACGGCGAGCAGATCCGCGATCGTGTCCTCGATGACGGGATGCTCGGCTTCGGCCCAGCCCGCTTCCAGCGCGGCACGGTCCTCGGCGGACACCGTGGTCAGCGCGGCGACCGGTTTCGCCGGGTCGTCGACGATCTGCGCCACCAGCGACGTGAACCGGTCGAGCACCGACGCCGCTTCGGCGGAGTCGATGACGTCGTCCCGGTAAGACAGCGTGACCCGCGTTTCCTCGCCCGGGGTGACCACCAGCGTCAGCGGGTAATGCGTGGCGTCGATGTTCAGCAGGTCGGTGATGCCGTGCCGGTGACGGAGGCCGTCGCGCCGTTCGTCGCCGTCGGCGTTGCGCAGCACGAACAGCGTGTCGAAGAGGACACGGTGCCCGGCCTCGCGTTGCAGCACCCCGAGGCTCATGAACTCGTACGGCGTCAGGTCCATCCGCTCGGACTGCAAGCGCCGCACCAGGTCCAGCACGGATTCGGCCGCGTCGAGCCGCACCCGGGTGGGCACGGTGTTGAGGAACAGGCCGATGGTGTTCTCGATCTCGGGCACGGCGGCGGGCCTGCCCGCGACCGCGGCACCGAACACGACGTCGTGGCGTCCGGTCATGGTCGACAGGACCAGGCCCCAAGCGGCGTTGAGCACGGAGTTCACCGTGAGGCCGTGCCTGCGGGCCTGCTCGCGCAAGGCCCGGCTGAGCCCGGAGGGCAGCACGGTGTCGAGGTTGACCGGGGTCGCCGGGGCCAGGTCACGGCCTTCGGGCCCGACGACGGTCGGCTCCGCGAGGCCGGACAGCGCCTCGCGCCAGGCGTTCGTGGCGGCCTCGATGTCCTGCCGGTCCAGCCAGCGCAGGAAGTCCACATAGGATCCGGCCGCGGGCAGCGTCCGGTCGTCTCCGCCGAGGTCGTACAGCGCGAACAGCTGCTCGATGAACAGCCAGGCCGACCAGCCGTCCCAGAGCAGCAGGTGCCGGTTCAGCACCACCCGGTCGCGGCCGTTCCCGAGCCGCACCAGTTTCAGCCGAAACAGCGGCGGGGTGCCGAGGTCGAACCGCGTCGCGCGGTCCTCGGCCATCAGCTCGTCGAGCTTCGCTTGCCGTTCGTCTTCGGGCAGCGCCGAAAGGTCCACTTCGGACACCGGCGGCGCGACCTCGGCCGCCACGAACTGGACCGGGCCGCGCAGCCCTTCGCTGGTGAAACCGGCGCCGAGGCTCGGGATCCGCCGCAGCAGCGCGGACACCGCCGTCCGGAGCCTGTCGGCGTCCAGGCGGTGATCGAAGTCGATCGCCTCCTGGATCGTGTAGATGTCCACCCGGTCGGAGTTGTAGCTGGAGTGGAAGAACAGACCTTCCTGCAGCGGCGACAACGGCCAGACGTCGGCGACCGGCACCGGGCTGGACCGCTCGACGCGGTCGATCTCCTCCTGCGTCAGCGACACCAGTTCGAGGTCGGACGGCGTCAGCCCGACCGGAGCGTCGGTGTCCACGGCCGCGAGTCCGACCAGGGCGGCGGCCCAGCGTTCGGCCAGGTCTCCGCCCGGCCCAGCGAACGTCGCGGTCAGCCTCGGGCCTTCCTCGGTCTCCTCGCAGGCGACCCCGATACGCACGACCTGGTCGCCGGACGGCGGCGTGGCCGCGTATCCGGCGACCTGCCACTCCCCTGGTCCGGCCGGGACGCGGCCGTCGTACCGGAGGGCGATCCGCGGCTTCGCGAGCCCGGCGAGCAGCGGTCCGGTCTGGGCGTCGAGGTACCGCAGCGGACCGTAGCCCTCGGGGGTCTTCCGGACGGTTTCCTTGACGGCCTTGAGCATCGCGAGCGGTTCGCCGGACGCGGTGATCCGCACCGGGCGGACCGAGGTCAGCGCGCCGATCGTGGCCGACGGGTCGACCCGGCCGTGCAGATCGACGAGCAGGTCACCGTCGACGGCGATCTTCAGCGCGGTCAGGAGGACGTCGGTCACGTCGCCGTGCACGGCGGACGGCAGCGCGCCGACGAGCGTCCGGGTGTCCTCGACGGACAGGGTGATCCGGCGTTCGCTGACCTCACCGTCGACCTCGAAGGAAACGGGTGCGAGCGTCCCGGCCCAGTGCTCGACCTCGCCGAGCAGCGCGGGATCCTGTGCCGCGCCGGCGATCCGGCGGGCGATGGTCCGCAGCGACGTCCGCGCTCGCGTGAACACCGGCGGGCGGCCGTCGGTCACGGCCTGCCAGGCGATCGCGAGATCGGCGGACAGCGTCGTCAGGCTCCGCGCGTCCAGCAGGACCGGATGCGCGATCAGCAGCAGCCTGCCCGGTTCGTCGAACCAGACGGCCTGCAGGAGGTTGTCGGTCAGCCTGCCCGCGGCGTCCCGGTACTCGTCTTCGAGGGCTCCGGATGCGTGACGGAGCAGGTCCGAGGCCTGGACGGTCCCTTGTGGACGGACTTCGAGCGACCACAGCACCGAGGCGACCCGCGACAGTGTGAGCCGCAGGCCGTCGTGGTGGTCGAGCACGAGCTGCAGGGCCGCGGCGAGCGTCTCGAGGTCGGCTCCGGAGGGCACGGTCAGCAGCACGGACTCCGGCTGGACCGCGTCGCCCAGCTCACGCAACCGGAGCATTTCCGGCAGCAGGGGGACGGCTCCGATGCCGTCGGCGTCGGCCACCGGCTCGGCCGGTGTGGCGGACGCGGCGAGCGCGGCCGGGGTCCGGAGTTCGAACACGTCCTTGGGGCTCAGCTCGAATCCTGCCCGCCGGGCACGGCTCGACACGGCGATCGACGAGATGCTGTCGCCGCCCAGCAGGAAGAAGTCGCCGTCGGCGCCGACGGTCTCCAGGCCGAGGACGTCGGCGAAGATCCGCGCGAGCGCGCGCTCCTGCTCGTTCCCGGGTGCGGCTTCGGTCCGGCCGGCCTCGGGCGCGGGCAGGGCCCGGACGTCGAGTTTTCCGCTGGGGGTCAAGGGGAATTCGTCGAGGACGACGAACGCCTGCGGGACCATCGGTGCGGGCAGTGCCTCACTGAGGGCGGTTCGCAGATTCTCCGGATCCGCGGTCCCGGCGACGTAGCCGACGAGCGCCCCGTCCTTCGCCACGACCGTCGCGGCCGTGACCTCCGGCTGCGCGACGAGAACCGCTTCGATCTCGCCGAGCTCTATCCGGTTGCCGCGGATCTTCACCTGCCGGTCGGTGCGGCCGAGGTACTCGATCTCGCCGTCGGCGCGGCGGCGCACCAGGTCGCCGGTCCGGTACAACCGCTGCCCCGGTTCGCCGAACGGGTCGGCGACGAAGCGTTCGGCGGTCAGCCCCGGACGCCCGTGGTAGCCGCGGGCCAGCTGGACACCGGCGAGGTACAGCTCGCCCGCCACACCGTCGGGCACCGGGCGAAGGCAGCCGTCGAGGACGTGCAGCCGCGTGTTCCACACCGGACGTCCGATGGGGACGGTGGCGCCGTCGGCACCGGTACTGGCGAAGAAGGTCACGTCCACGGCCGCCTCGGTGGGGCCGTAGAGGTTGTGCAGCGGGACGCCGGTGAGCGAGCGCCACCGTGCGGCGGTCTCGCCGGGCAGTGCCTCACCGCTGGAGAACACCTGACGCAGCGATCCGAGATCGCCGGTGGCCTCGTCGCTGCCAAGGAAGGCCGCGAGCATCGACGGGACGAAGTGCAGGGTGGTGATCCGCCGGTCCCGGATCACGCGCGCGAGATAGGCGGGATCGCGGTGACCGTCCGGTTCGGCCAGCACCACCGTGGCGCCTTCGCACAGCGCCCAGAAGAACTCCCACACGGACACGTCGAAACTCGACGGCGTCTTCTGCAGCACGCGGTCCGAGGCCGTGAGCCGGTACTCGTGCTGCATCCACGCGAGCCGGTTGACGATCGCGCGATGCGTGACGGCCACGCCCTTCGGCCGCCCGGTCGAACCCGACGTGTAGATGAGGTATGCGGTGTTGTCCGGTCCGGCTGCCGCACCCTCGACGTTGTCCACGGGCTCGCCGGTCACGGGGACCCGCGTCAAGCCGGCGACATCCGGGATCCGCGCGGCCGTCCCGGGTTCGGAGAGCACGAGGCGCGCGCCGGAATCGGCCAGCATGTATTCGAGCCGGTCCGCGGGATAGTCGAGGTCGATCGGCAGGTATGCGGCCCCGGCCTTGAGGACACCGAGCAGGGCGACCATCAGCTCGGCCGACCTCGGCACGGCGACGGCCACGATCTCTTCGGGACCCGCTCCGAGCGAACGCAGCCTGCGCGCCACCTGCTCCGCGCGGGCGTCGAGGTCCGCATAGGACAGTTCGGTGTCCTTGAACAGCACCGCCGTCGCGGACGGGGTCTTGGCGACCTGCTCGGCGAAGGCCTCGGCCAGCGTGCGCTCCGGCACGGGATGCGCGGTCGCGTTGAGTTCGGCGAGACGGCCGCGTTCGGCGGGCGACAGCAGGTCGAGCGCGGCGACCGGCAGACCGGGGTTCGCGCTCAGCGTCTCCAGCAGCCGCGCGAACCGTTCCGCGAGCTGCCCGGCCGCGACCGCGTCGATCCTCGCCGCGTCGAACTTGAGGCTGAAACCCAGATCGTCCCCCGGTGTCGCGATCACCGCGACCGGGAAGTGCACGGCGTCGGTGACTTCCACGCCGGCGAGGCGGACGGTCCCGGAGGCACGCTCGTCGTCGCGCGGGAAGTTCTCGACGACGACAAGGGTGTCGAACAGTTCTTCCTGCCCCGTGCCCGCGAGGCGCTGCAGTTCGCCGAGGCCGAGATGCTGGTGGTCCAGCAGGGCCGCCTGCTCGTCCTGCAGCCGTCGCAGCACGGCGGCGACGGTCTCGGCCCCCGACCAGCGCAGCCGCACCGGCACCGTGTTGATGTAGAGGCCGACCGCCGATTCGAGACCGGTGGCGCCGGTGTCACGACCCGAGACCGTGCTCCCGAACAGGACGTCGTCCCGTCCGGTGAGCCCGCCGAGCAGGAGCCCCCAGGCGCCGTGCAGGACGGTGCCGAGGGTGAGCCCGTGCTCGCGGGCCATCGCGGACAACGCCGCGGTCGCCCGCTCGCCGAGGCTCAGGTGAAGGCGCGACGGCCGTCTCGCCACCCCGGCGCGTTCGTCGATCAGCCGGGTAGATTCGTCCACTTCGGACAACGCCGTCCGCCAGGTCTCGCGCGAAACCTCGTGATCGCGGGACGCGAGCCGGCGCAGGTGGTCGGCTCGGGTGCCCGCTTCCGGCAGTACGGGTGCTCCCTCGTACGCCGCGAGCAGTTCGCGCAGCAGCACCACGACCGACCAGCCGTCGGCGATGATGTGATGGAACGTGAGCGCCAGTTTGGCGTGATCCTCACCGAGCCGGGTGAAGGTCGCCCGCAGCAGCGGAGGCCGGGCGAAGTCGAACCGGCGCGCACGATCGGCCTCGAAGGCCGCCTCGGCGTCTTCGGCGGCCACCTCGCGCCAAGGCAGTTCGGCGTGCCGTGCCACCGTCTGGACCACCCGGCCGCCGTCGAGCTGCCGGAAGCCGGAGCGCAGCGACGAATACCGGTCCAGCAGCGCCTGCACCGACCGGCGCAACACGTCGGCGTCGACATCGCCTTCGAGGTCCAGCACCTCCTGGACCGTGTAGATGTCGGCGGCCGAACCGCCCTCGAATTCCGCGTGGAAGAAGAACCCTTCCTGCAACGGTGTCACGGGCAGGACTTCGGCGTATTCGGCGAGCGACGCACGTTCGGCGTCAGTCAGCTCCAGGAGCGGTCGGTCGTCCACAGTGGACTCAGCGCGCACCGCTTCAGCGCAGACGGCCAGCGCTTCGGGAGTCCTGTGCTGGAAAACCTGGCGCGGGGTGATCGCGAGACCGTGTTCCGCCGCGCCCAGCACCAGCCGGATGGACAGGATGCTGTCTCCGCCGAGCGAGAAGAAGTCGTCGTCCGCGCCGATCGTGGCCAGGCCGAGGACTCGCGCGGCGACGTCGCAGAGGATCCGTTCCCGTTCGGTGGCCGGCGCGCGGCCGGTCGCGGCGGCGCCGAAGTCCGGCAACGGCAACGCGGTCCGGTCGAGTTTGCCGTTCGGCATGATCGGCAGCCGGTCGAGTTCCACGAAGGCCGACGGCACCATGTAGTGCGGCAACGCCGATTCCGCGTGGGCGCGCAGGTCTTTCAGCAGCGACGGCGATCCGCCCGCCCGCGGCACGACGTACGCCACCAGGCGCCGGTCCCCCGGTTTGACCTCGCGGGGCACGACGGCGATCCGCTCGACCCCGGCGTACGCGGCGAGTGCCGATTCGACCTCACCGGGTTCGATCCGGAATCCGCGGATCTTGACCTGGTGATCGGTGCGGCCGAGGAAGTCGAGGTTCCCGTCCGCGCGCCAGCGGACGCGGTCGCCGGTGCGGTACATCCTCTCGCCGTCCCCGGCGAACGGGTCGGCGACGAAACGCTCCGCCGACAGCCCCGGCCGTCCCGCGTAACCTCGGGCGAGACCGCGTCCGCCGACGTACAGCTCCCCTTCGACACCGACCGGGACCGGTCGCAGCGCGGTGTCGAGGACATAGCAGCGGGTGTTCGGATCCGGGACGCCGATCGGGATCGGCCCGCTCCAGCCGGGCTCGGCCGCCCACAGCGTCGAGTTCACCGTCGCCTCGGTCAGCCCGTACGCGGCGACGACCTTCAGGTCTTCGGCCCAGCGCGCGATCAGTTCCGGCGGGACGGTCTCGGTGCCGACGATCAGCACCGCGCCCTTCGGCAGCTCGCAGTCCGCCGGGAGGGCCGCGACCAGCGACGGCGGCAGGATCATATGCGTCGCCGCGTTGGCGGCGATGTAGCCGGTCAGCTCCACACCCGCGACGCGGCGGTGCGACGGCACGACGATCAGTGTCCCGCCGACGCACAGTGACATGACCAGATCCCAGACCGTCACGTCGAACCCGGTGGAGGCGAACTGCACGACCCGGCTGTGCTCGCCGATGCCGATCCGTTCGGTCGCCGTGCTGATCAGGCTGCCGATCCCGTCGTGGGACAGGACCACGCCCTTCGGCTTCCCCGTCGAGCCAGAGGTGTAGATGACGTACGCGGCCTGGCCCAGCGCGATCCCGCTCACGTCCACAGTGGACGAATCGAGCTCCGCGAGCTCGGCGGTGATCACCGGGTCGTCGAGCAGGATCTGCTCGACGTCCACCCCGGACGGGAGCTGGGCCGATTCCTCCACAGTGGACACCACGATCCCCGCGCCCGCGTGCGCGAGCATGTACGCGAGGCGGTCCTCGGGGTGGTCCAGGTCGAGCGGGAGATACGCGGCCCCGGCCTTCATCACGCCGAGCAGGGCGACCACGAGATCGGCCGAACGCGGCATGGCCACGCCGACGACGTCCTCGTCACCGACCCCGCGCCGGCGCAGCAGCCGCGCGAGCCGGTTGGCGGCTGCGTCGACCTCGGCGTAGGTCATCCGGACGTCCTCGCAGACGACGGCCTCGGCGTCCGGTTTCCGCGCCACCACCCGGGCGAACGCCTCGGGCCAGGACACCTCGGGCGACTCCGCGACCGCGGTCCCGAGGTCCAGCACCCGGGCCCGCTCCTCCGCCGAAAGCAGGTCGACGGCGGCCAGCGGCAGGTCCGGACCGTTCAGCAGGGCGTCCAGCACGGCGGCGAACCGGCGGCGATGGTCGGCGAGTTCGTCGTCGGACGAGACGGCCTCGTCGGCGTCGAAGTCGAAACGGAGGCCCCGGCCCTCGCCGGCGTCGTACACGGCGATGGCGACGTCGCTGATCGGCCCGAGTTCGAGGTTGTGCACCGTCGCGCTCGCGTCACCGAACGCGAGTTCGCCGTCCACGGCCATGTAGTTCACGCTCAGCCCGACGAGTTCGTGCACTCCGCCGCTCGCGCCGAGTTCGCGGGCCAGGTCCTCCCCGCGGTACCGGCTGTGTTCCAGCAGCGCGGAGACCTTCTCCGCGACCTGGGCGACCAGTCGCGACGGCGTCGTCTCCGGCCGCACGGTCAGCCGCAGCGGCAGGACGTTGGAGACCATGCCCGGCTGTTCACGCAGGGCGCGGGTGGTGCGCGCGGTGACCGGGAGGCCGAGGACGAGGTCTTCGGCGCCGGTCACACGGTGGGCGTAGGCGGCCACGGCGGCGATGGCGACCCGGGACAACCTCGTCCCCGCGTCCAGCGCGAACTTCCGCAGGCGGCCCGCCTCGGCCGCGGGCAGTTCCCACGAATGCCGACGGAGCCGGACCCGGCCCGCCGACGCGCGGCCGAGCAGCCGCACCGGGTTCGGCCTGCCCGCGAGTTCACCCAGCCAGTACTCCCGGTCGGCTGTCCCGTCGTAGCCGGACTCGGCCAACTCCGCCAGCGGCCAGGAGACCTCCTCGGTGGTACCCGAATAGAGCGCCGCCGCGCGGCGGGTCAGGACGGCCTGCCCGTGCGCGTCCATCACCAGATGGTGGTAGCGCTGGAACCAGCGGACCCGGTCCCCGGCCAGGATCAGCAGCGTGTGCGCGGTGAGCGGCCCCCTGGCGGGGTCGGTCACGACGGCGAGTTCGGCCCGCGCCCACTCGTCGGCGGCGCGTTCCGGATCCGGCTCACCGCTGAAGTCGAGCACGGCGACCTCGCCGGGAGCGGCCGGACGCTGGACCGGCGTGTCACCGTCCAGCCCGACCGTCACGTGCAGGCATTCCGCCTCCGCGACCGCCCGCCGGACGGCGTCACCCAGCCGGGCGAGGTCGATGGCGCCGCGAAGCTCCACGAACCAGCCGATCGTGTAGACCGGATCGGCCGGGTCGAGCTGCTGAGCGAGCCAGATCCCCTGCTGTGCCGGGGTCAGGGGAAAGCCGCGGTTCATCGGGTTTGCCTCCACCGTTCGGAAACGCTTCGGATCGTCCGGGCCTCAGGCGGGCCCGGACCCGCTCACCGCGTACGCGGGCCGGGACGCGCCGGCCGCGCGCCGGTCCACAATGGACTGGAGGATCTCGCCGACCCGGACCGCGGTGTTGGACAGCAGCGAAGACGTGATGCCGTGCGTGTGCTCGGTGCCGCCCTGCAGGTAGATCCCGCCGTCGAGCGGCGGCTCGGTGACGATCCGGTAGTCGCGCTCGACGCGGAGCCTGCCCTCGTCGTCGCGCGCGCAGGTGGAGGCGAGCTCACCGAGCAACGGCGTCGGGTCCGCCGGGCTGTACCCGGTGGCGTACACGACGAAGTCGGCGTCGAGCCTGGTCCGCGCCCCGGTCTCCAGCGCCTCGACGGTGACCCGTACTTCGGAGCCGGTGTCGGTGACCTCGGTGGGCCGGGAGACGTTGATCAGCTTCAGCCGCTCGATCCCCTGCACCTTCTCGCGGTAGACGCGCCGGTACAGCTCGTCGATGAGCTCGATGTCCACGGCCGAGTAGTTGGTCGCGCCGTGGTAGCGCATGAGGCGGTCCTTGACCGCTTCCGGCGCCTCGTAGAACCGGCCGACCGCCTCGGGGTCGAAGATCCGGTTGGCGAACGCGCTGTCGTCGGCCGGGCTGTAGCCGTATCGCGCGAACACCGCGCACACCTCGGCGCGGGGGAAGCGGTCGTGCAGCAGCGCGCTGACCTCGGCCGCGCTCTGGCCGGCGCCGACGACGACGAACCGGCGCGGTTCCTCGGCGGCCATGCCCTCGAGCCGGTGCAGGAGTTCGCTGTTGTGCCAGATGCGTGTGCCCGGCGTCACACCTTCGGGGAGATTCGGCCGCAGCCCGGTGCCCATCACCAGGTTGCGGGCGCGCAGGTTCACCAGCTCGCCGTCGGTGCGGGCGTGCACGTCGAAGAACACGATCTCGTCGCCGTCGAACACCGGCGTGACGGAAAGCACTTCCGTGCCATAGGAAACCAGGTCGTCGACCTTTTCGGCCGCCCATTCGAAGTAGTCGTGGAACTCGATCCGCAACGGGAACAGGTTCTTGTGGTTGATGAAATCGACCAATCGTTCCTTGCTGTGCAAATACGACAGGAAGCTGAACGAACTGGTCGGGTTCCGCATCGTCGCCAGGTCCTTGAGGAAGGAGACCTGCATGGTCGCGTTGTCGATCAACATCCCGCGGTGCCAGCCGAAACGAGCCTGACGCTCGAGGAAGTGGGCCGTGACGGTCTCGGCCCCCGGCGCGGCGTTGTGCTCGGTGACGGCGATGGCGAGCGCGAGGTTCGAGGGACCGAACCCGACCCCGACCACGTCGTAGACCGGAACCCGTTCACCGACCACTGCTCGTGCCATCTTGAACCCCTTGCGCGGCTCAGCCGCATCTCGGTACTTCGCAACAAAGACCAGGGAACCCTAACCTAAGTTAGGTGAGGCTCAACTAGTACTTTCAGTGGTGATGTTCATCCCTCGACCAGGAGGAGGCCGGTCCCATGCGGGTCGCCATGTTCGGATACCAGACCTGGGGACACCGCACCCTGCGGGCGTTGATCGACGCGGGCCACGATGTCGCCCTCGTCGTCACCCACCCGAAGAGCGACCACGCCTACGAGAAGATCTGGTCCGACTCCGTCGCGGACCTCGCCGAGGAAAACGGGATCCGCGCGCTGCTGCGGCAGCGTCCCGACGACGCGGAACTCCTGGCGGAGCTGAAGGAAGCCGATCTCGACCTGATCGTCGCCAACAACTGGCGCACCTGGCTGCCGCCCGAGATCTTCGAGATGCCGCGGTACGGCACGCTGAACGTCCACGACTCGCTGCTGCCCGCCTACGCCGGCTTCTCGCCGCTGATCTGGGCGCTCATCAACGGTGAGAAGGAAGTCGGGCTCACCGCCCACATGATGGACGCCGACCTCGACGCGGGCGACATCGTGCTGCAGCGTTCCGTCCCGGTCGGACCGAAGGACACGACGACCGATCTGTTCCACCGGACGGTCGACCTCATCGCGCCGATCACCACCGAAGCCATCGAGCTGATCGCGAAGGGGGACTTCACCCCGGTCAAACAGGACAGGTCGAAGGCCAGCTTCTTCCACAAGCGCGCCCTCGAAGACAGCCTCATCGACTGGTCGTGGCCCGCGGACGAGATCGAGCGGCTGGTGCGCGCCCAGTCCGACCCGTACCCCAACGCCTTCACCTACCACCGCGGCAAGCAGCTGCGCGTGATCCGCTCCTCGGTGTCGGTGGGCCAGTACGGCGGGACCCCGGGCCGGATCTTCATCCGAGAGGGTGAAGGCGTCGTGATCGTCGCCGGCCCCGAGTCGCGCCGCGGCCGCTCGCACGGGCTCGTCATCGAGCGGGTGCGGACCGAGGACGGCACGGAACTGGCCGCCACGGACTACTTCCGGACCATGGGCGGATACCTCACCGCCCGCCCCTGACCTGCGGTTCCACCGGTCCCGCGAAAAAGTCATCGCGGGACCGATGAGTTCCGGCGAAGGGCGCCGTTACATCGGGTAAGAACACTCGATGGGAGGCGCCATGACCGACACGATCGCCGCGGCGAAGGCGGGAGACGAAACCGCCTTCGCCGCGCTCACCGGACAGCACCGCCGGGAACTCCACGTCCACTGCTACCGGATGCTCGGCTCGTTCGACGAGGCGGAAGACGTCGTCCAGGAGGCGCTGCTCAACGCGTGGCGCGGGCTGGACACCTTCGACGGCGGCAACTTCCGCGCGTGGCTGTACCGGATCGCCACCAACGCCTGCCTCGACGCGATCCGCAAGAAGGACCGGCGGGTGCCGTCGGTCCGCTCGTTCGCCGAAATCCCTTGGATCCAGCCGTATCCGGACCGCCTCCTGGACGAGATCGCGCCGCCCGAGGCCGAACCGCACGCGCTCGCCGTCGCCAGGGAGACCATCGAACTCGCTTTCCTCGCGGTCCTGCAGATGCTGCCGCCGCGGCAACGCGCGGTGCTGATCCTGCGCGACGTGCTCGGCTGGCAGGCCGCCGAAACCGCCGAACTGCTCGACCTCTCGGTCCCCGCCGCGAACAGCGCCCTGCAACGGGGCCGCGCGACCCTGCGCGAACGCCTCCCGCAGCAGCGCGGCGAATGGTCGGTCCCGGCACCCTCCGAAGAGGAACGCGCACTGGTCCGGCGGCTTGTCGAAGCCCACGACAACGGCGATTTCAGCACTTTGAGCACTCTGGTCCGCGACGACGTCCGCGTGACGATGCCGCCGGAGCCCCACTGCTACATCGGTCTCGAACATCTCGCCCGGCACGGCAGGATCGCCGAGGAGATGGGCGAATGGCGTGCCGTCGCGGTCGACGCCAACCGGATGCCCGCGTTCGCCTCGTACCTGCGGCGGCCCGGCGACACCGTCTTCCGCGCCTTCAAGCTCGACCTCGTCCGCGTCGTCGACGGCAAGGCCGCGGAGTTCACCACGTTCGACAGCCATCTGTTCCCGGCCTTCGGCCTGGACGCCGTCCTGGAGGGAAAGTAATGCCGGAGAAGATGACCGACGACGAGCGCCGCGCCTTCCTCGCGGAAGGCACCCGCACCGCCGTCTTCGCGACGGTCCGCCCGGACGGCAGGCCGCACGCGGTGCCGGTCTGGTTCGCCCTCGACGAGGACGACATCCTGGTCAACCTCGGTGCGGACACCGTCAAAGGCAAGGCGCTCAAGGAGAATCCGCGGGTTTCGGTGGTCGCCGACGACCCGCTCCCGCCGTACTCGTTCGTCAGCGTCGAGGGTGTCGCGGAAATCGTTTCGGATCCGGACGGCGTGCGTCTCGGCTCGGAACGGATCGCCCGCCGGTACCTCGGCGAGGCTGGGCAGGAGGCCATCGACGGCTGGCTGGCGTACGCGACTTCGCCGGGGAAGGTGATCGTGCGGGTGCGGCCGGAGCATTTCGTGGCAATCGCGAAGATCGGCGGCTGACCGCTTCGGCCTCGTAAGTGATCAGGCCGGTTAGAGCCAACCGTGTCCTCTGTACCCCTGCTGGCCCGAAGTCCGTGAAGGCCTCCTTGAGGGACTCTGGTTCCCTCAAGGAGGCCTTCACGGACTGGGCACACAGGGCGCGGCGTGAGCGAAGACGTGACTCGCGTGATCAGGGACGTGACTTGCGTGATTGGAGGCCGCACTCGATGTTCCGCCGCTGATCACGCGAGTTTCGTCTTCAATCACGCGAGTTCCGGCTTCGATCACGTGTGTGCGGCGCCAGGCGTGATGTACCGGCGAGCGGGAGCCACTGGTCACCGCGGGCGTTCGGCGTAAGGATGGGCCCGTGGCCGAGATCGTTTTCGACGACAGCACCCGTTCCTGGCTCATCCGCACGGCAGCCACGAGCTACGCTCTCCGGCTGACCGTCGACGACGCGCCTTCCCACGTCTACTGGGGCCCGGCCCTCACCGCCGGCCAGCTCGCCGACGTCCTCGGCCGGACCGAGGAACGCTGGGACTCCTTCAACGATCCCAACGAGGGGCTGGACGAGCTCGCCGCCGACGGCGGCACCCGGTACTGGACCCCCGCCCTCCAGGTCCGGTTCGCCGACGGGACCCGCGCTCTCGAATGGCGCTACCTCGGCCACGACATCGAAGGCGGACTCCTGCGCGTCCACTTCCGCGATCGCCACTACCCGCTGCGGATCACGCTCGGCTACCGCGTCCCGGCGGGCACGGACGTCATCGAACGCTGGACCGAACTCGCCCACGACGGCACGGACGGCCCGATCGAGATCTTCCGCGCCGACTCCGCGACCTGGGTCGTGCCGGTCCGGCCGGACTACCGGATCAGCCACGTCATCGGCGGCTGGGCGGCCGAGAGCCGGCTGCTCCGCGAGCCCGTCCCCCACGGCGAGACCACGTTCGGCAGCAGGCGCGGCATCACCAGCCATCACGCCAACCCCTGGGTGATGCTCGACGACGGCGAAGCCACCGAGCGGCACGGCGAGGTCTACAGCGCCGCGCTCGCGTGGAGCGGGTCGTGGCGGATCACCACCACCCGCTCCTCCACCGGACGGCTCACCGTGACCGGCGGCTTCGGCCAGGACGGCGTCGTCCCCCGGCTCGCACCCGGCGACACGCTCACCACACCGGTCTTCGCCGGGTTGTACACCGACGGCGGCTTCGGCGCCGCGAGCCGAGCCTGGCACGCGTACACGCTCGACCACGTCCTCCCGCATCCCGGCGAGCTCCGGCCGGTGCTCTACAACTCATGGGAGGCGACGGGGTTCGACGTCACCGAAGCCGGTCAACGCGCGCTGGCGGAGAAGGCCGCGGCGCTCGGCGTGGAGCTGTTCGTGATGGACGACGGCTGGTTCGGCGCCCGCAGCGGTGACCACGCCGGCCTCGGCGACTGGCAGGTCAACCGCGACAAGTTCCCCGACGGTCTCGAACCGCTCGTCCGCGAGGTACACCGGCTCGGCATGAAGTTCGGGCTCTGGGTCGAACCCGAAATGGTCAACCCGGACAGCGATCTGTACCGCGCCCACCCCGACTGGGTCCTCCACTATCCACATCGGACCCGTTCGGAACTGCGGCGGCAGCTGGTGCTCAATTTCGCGCGGCCGGACGTCGCCGAATGGGCGTTCGACACACTCGACTCCCTCGTCGCCGACCACGGGATCGACTTCCTCAAGTGGGACATGAACCGCCCCTTCAGCGAAGCGGGCTGGCCCGGCGACGGGAATCCGGACACGCTCTGGGTGGAGCACACCCGCTCGGTCTACGCGATCATGGACCGCCTGCGCGCCCGCCATCCCGGGCTGCGGATCGAGGCGTGCAGCGGCGGTGGCGGGCGGATCGATCTCGGCGTGCTGGCCAGGACCGATCAGGTCTGGACCTCCGACAACACCGACGCGCTCGACAGGCTCGTCATCCAGCACGGCTACGGCCAGGTGTACCCGGCGCGCGCGATGTCGGCGTGGGTCACCGACGACCCCAACTTCGTCACCCGGAGGTCCACTCCGCTGCGTTTCCGGTTCCACGTCGCGATGGCCGGTGTCCTCGGCGTAGGCGGCGACATCGTGAAGTGGACCGAGGAGGAGCTGACCTACGCGCGCGAACAGATCGCGCTGTACAAGGACATCCGGCCGGTCGTCCAGCACGGCAGGCTCCACCGTCTCGTGCCGCCTGCCACCGACGGCGTCTCCGCGCTGCAGTACGTGGCGGACGACGGCGGCCGCGCGGTGGTGTTCGTGTTCCGGCAAGCGGCACATTTCCACACTCGCGAACGGCCGGTCCGGCTGGAAGGTCTCGACCCCGCGGCCCGCTACCGCGACGAGGACACGGGAAAGGTGTGGCACGGTGCCCCGCTCCTGGCACACGGCCTGCTCCCCGGGCTTCCCGACGGCGATTTCGCCAGTGCGGTGATCCGGTTGACGAAGGTCTGAGCCCGCCGATAGATCAGATGTATCGCCCCTTTTCGCTCAG
Source organism: Amycolatopsis sp. WAC 04169 (assembly GCF_003947535.1). NCBI lineage: Bacteria > Bacillati > Actinomycetota > Actinomycetes > Pseudonocardiales > Pseudonocardiaceae > Amycolatopsis > Amycolatopsis sp. WAC 04169. The sequence continues at coordinate 82,117 of NZ_QHJI01000007.1, forward strand.
TAAAGCCCATTAGAGCCGCTTGACATCCCCCTAGACATCCGATCGAATGCCGTCGTATATGAGACGTCGTGCATCGCCGCGAGAAGGGTGACTGGGGCATGAGAAGGTCCTTCGCGTTGGGAGCCGCACTACTCCTCGCCGCGAGCCTCACCGGATGCACCGTCGGCGGCGGGACGGGCGCCTCCGGCGGCGAGATCACCTTCCTGACGTTCGAGACGCCGAACCTTCCACCGTCCTACTGGGACTCCGCCATCAAACGCGTCACGGACCGCAACCCCGGCCTGAGCGTGAAGAAACTGGTCGCCCCGTCGACCGACCGCACCGGCTACGCCAAGCAACTCCTGCAGTCCGGCCAGTTCCCCGACGTCGCGATCGCCGTCGATTCGGCCGGGTTCGCCGAATCGGGCAACCTCTACGCGTGGACGCCCGAGGAGCTCAAGGACTTCCAGTTCCCCGGCGCCAATCCGATCAAGGGCGGGCACCACCAGCTGCCCGCCAACACCCAGACGATCCCGCCGGTCTACTACAACAAGAAGCTCTTCGCCGATGCCGGGATCATGTCGGCGCCGTCGACCTGGAACGAGCTCCTCGCGGCGTCGGAGAAACTGAAGGCCAAGGGCATCACGCCGTTCACCATCGGCGGCGGCAAGGAAGGGTTCCCGTCCGCGATGCTGCTGGACGGCTTGGTCAGCGTCGACGTCTACGGCAAGACACCGGACTGGCTTTCCCAGCGGCGGGCCGACAAGGTCAAGTTCGCCGACCCGGCCTTCCAGCAGGCGTTCGGCAAGTTCGCCGATCTGGTGGCCAAGGGGTACATCGACAAGACCCAGGTGTCCCGGGACTATTCGGCGACCGAGGCGGCCTTCCTCAACGGCGAAGGCGCGATGTACCCGATGGGCAACTGGTTCGCCGCGAGCGCCGACGCCAAGAAATCGCCGTTCGAGATCGGCGTCTTCAATTTTCCTTCCGAAGACGGGAAACTCGTCGTGCCCGCGTACACCGGTGGCGGCATCGTCGTCAACGCGAAGTCGCCGAACCTCGACGCGGCAAGGAAGTTCGCGCTCGCGTTCCAGTTGGACAAGGAACAGATCGACGCCTCGGTCAAGGCCGACGGTCTGTTCCCCGCGATCAAGGGCTACACGCCGCCCGCCGACGTCGGCCCGGTCTTCAAGGCGGGATACGAGCTGTACAAGGAAGCCGTCGCGAAGAACGCGGTCGTGAACGCCTTCAGCTGGGAGACCGCGGACGACGGGCTCCTGCCGGGTATGAAGGACAAGGTGTACCAGGCCGCGCAGGACGTCATCACCGGCCGCAGATCGGTGGCCGACGCGTGCGCGTTCCTGGACACCGAGTGGGCGAAGGCGCGCTGACACCACGATGGCGAGAAAACCGATCTTGCCGCGGGTGTGGCATTTCGCCTCGTTCGGCGCACCTGGAGTCGTCATCTACCTGTGCTTCGTCATGGCACCGATCCTCATCAGCTTCGGCTACAGCCTGACGAACCACAATCCGTTCAACCCGCCGGCGGAATTCGTGGGCCTCGAGAATTACCGGCTGCTGTTCCAGGACGAACAGTTCCTGAACGCGCTCCGGGTCACCACGATCCTGACCTTGATCGTCGTGGTCGTGCCGAACGTGCTCGGACTCGGCGTCGCGGTGCTGCTCGACCGGAAAGGCTGGCTGTACAACGCTTTGCGGAGCGTGTTCTTCACGCCCGTGATCCTCAGCTCGGTCGTGGTCAGCATCATCTGGACGAAACTGCTCGACGACCGGGGCCCGGTCAACGACGCGCTCCGCGCCCTCGGCGTCGAGCATCCGCCGGGCTGGCTTTCCGACCCGGATCTGGCGCTGTACTCGGTCGCGTCGATCGTGTGCTGGCAGATGCTGGGGTTCTGCGTGGTCGTGTACCTCGCGGGCCTGCAGGGTGTCCCGGCCGAACTGCTGGAGGCCGCGGAGATCGACGGTGCCGGGCCGGTCCGCCGGTTCCGCGCGGTGACCTGGCCGCTGCTCGCGCCTTCGTTGACGATCAACACCGTCGTGCTGCTGATCTCGGCGTTCAAGACCTACGACTACGTCAAGGTCGTCACCAACGGCGGGCCGGGTTCGGGGACCACGGCGACCATCGCGTTCGACGTCCTCGCCACCGGCCTCGACGCGAACCACGTCGGCTACGCGTCCGCGATGGCCATAGTGATGCTGGTGATCGTGGCGACGCTGACCACGATCGTGCTGCGTTTCCTGCGGCGGCGGGAGGTCGACCTGTGAGCACGAAACTCCGGCCCATCGCGGCGATCCTGGTGGGCGCGCTGTTCGCCGTGCCGCTGTACTACGTGCTCGTCAACGTGTTCAAACCCGGCGACCAGATCGCCCGGACGCCGGCGTCGGTCCCGCTGCCACCGACGCCGGCCAACATCCACGCCGTCCTCACGCGGCCCGACGGCCTGTTCTGGGTCAGCCTGGCGAACAGCCTGCTCGTCACCCTGTCGTCGATCCTCGTGCTGACGGTGCTTTCGGCCATGCTCGGGCACTACCTGGCGCGTTCGGCCAAGCGGTGGACCAAGGTGCTCGCGCTGATCCTGTTGGCGGGCTTGATGATCCCGCCGCAGGTGATCCTCATTCCGGTCACCGAGGTGCTGCGGCTGACCGGGTTGATGGCGACGATCCAGGGACTGGTGCTGTTCAACGTCGGCTACTACGTGCCGTTCGGGGTCTTCGTGTTCACCGGGTTCATCCGCGGGGTGCCGGTGGAACTCGAAGAGGCCGCGCTGCTCGACGGTGCGAGCCGGACGCAGGTGTTCTGGCGGATCGTCTTCCCGCTGCTGCGGCCGGCCACGGCGAGTGTGCTGATCTTCCTCGGCGTGTGGATCTGGAACGACTTCATCGACCCGCTGATCATCCTCGGCCCCAGCCAGGGGACCACGGTCACCACCGGGATCTACCGCTCGATCGGGCAGTACCAAGCGGATCTCGGCAGCGTCTTCGCGCTCATGTTCCTGGCGACGCTGCCGGTGCTCATCTTCTATCTGGCCCTGCAGAAGCAGTTCGTGAAGGGACTCACCGGCGGCGCGACCAAGGGCTGACCCGCATTTGGTCCTCTGGATGCGGCACGCATTCAGAGGACTAAATGCTCAGAGTTCGGTGACCTTCCCCTCGGCCACTTCCAGCCGCCGGGTCGTCGCCACCGCGTCCAGCATCCGCCGGTCGTGCGTCACCAGCAGCAGCGTGCCCGGATAGTCCGCGAGCGCCGACTCCAGTTGCTCGATCGCGGGCAGGTCGAGGTGGTTCGTCGGCTCGTCGAGCACCAGCAGGTTCACCCCGCGCGCCTGCAGCAGCGCCAGCGCCGACCGGGTCCGCTCCCCCGGCGACAACGTGGCCGCCGACCGCAGGACGTGCGCCGCCTTGAGCCCGTACTTCGCCAGCAGCGTCCGCACGTCGGCGTCGGCGAGTTCGGGCACCTCCCTGGCGAACGCTTCGACGAGCGGAAGGTCGCCGAGGAACAGCTTCCGCGCCTGGTCGACTTCCCCGACCACGACACCGGAACCGAGCGAGGCGGCGCCCTCGTCGACCGGGACCCGCCCGAGCAGCGCCGCGAGCAGCGTCGACTTGCCGGCGCCGTTGGCCCCGGTGATCGCGACCTTGTCCGCCCAGTCGATCTGCAGGTCGACCGGGCCGAGGGTGAACCCGCCCCGCCGCACCACCGCGCCGCGCAGGGTCGCCACGACCGCGCCCGCCCGGGGCGCCGCGGCGATCTCCATGCGCAGTTCCCATTCTTTGCGCGGTTCTTCGACGACTTCGAGCCGCTCGATCATGCGGTCGGTCTGGCGCGCCTTCGACGCCTGCTTCTCGGTCGCCTCGCTCCGGAACTTGCGGCCCACCTTGTCGTTGTCGGTGGCCTTGCGCCGGGCGTTCTTGACGCCCTTCTCCATCCACGAACGCTGCATCGCACCACGGGCTTCGAGCGAGGCCTTGGTGTTCGCGTACTCCTCGTACTCCTCGCGGGCGTGCCGCCGCGCGACGGCACGTTCCTCCAGATACGACTCGTAGCCGCCGCCATAGGTCCGCACCTGCTGCTGCGCGTAGTCGAGTTCGACGACGCGATCGACGGTGCGGGCGAGGAATTCCCGGTCGTGGCTGACCAGCACGGTTCCCGCGCGCAGCCCGGTCACGAACCGCTCCAGCCGTTCCAGGCCGTCGAGGTCGAGGTCGTTGGTCGGCTCGTCGAGCAGGAAGATGTCGTACCGGCTCAGCAGCAGCGACGCCATCCCGGCGCGCGCTGCCTGCCCGCCCGACAGCGAAAGCATCGGCTGGTCGAGGTTGACGGTGAGGCCGAGATCCGCGACGACCTCCCCCGCCCGGTCGTCCAGATCCGCCCCGCCGAGCGCGAGCCAGCGGTCGAGGGCGAGACCGTAGGCGTCGTCCGCGCCGGGTTCGCCCGCGGTGAGCGCCTCGGTGGCGGCGTCGAGCGCGGCCTGGGCGGCGGTGACGCCGGTGCGCCGGGCGAGGAACGCGCGGACGGACTCACCCTCGCGGCGTTCCGGTTCCTGCGGGAGGTGACCGACGGTGGCCGTCGGCGGGTTCAGCCGGACACTGCCCTCCTCCGGTGGCACGAGGCCGCCGAGGGTCTTCAGCAGGGTCGACTTGCCCGCGCCGTTCACACCGACGAGACCGATCACTTCGCCCGGGGCGACGACCAGGTCGAGACCGGAGAACAGAACACGGTCGCCGTGGCCGGCGGCGAGATCCTTGGCAACGAGTGTGGCGCTCATGAGATCGGTAAGTCTACGGGGACCGATTGAACAGCTCGTGGTCCCTCGGAAGAGTGGCAAGTATCCAAGCGATCACGGAACGTGGGTAACCTGGTTGTTCTTCTGGACCCGAACGAATCCCCCGAGCATTGAGGTCGGTGACAGCAAATGGCGGACTCCGCCACCCCGGTCCCCGTCGTCCACCAGCAGAAAGGCGGTACCCGCAGGCCGACATTGAGCAGGCGGCGGGAAGTCGGTCATGCCAGCGCGCGGTCGCTGCTGATGACGATCCTCGGCGAGTACGTCCTGCCCCGCGACCAGGCGATCTGGACGTCGACGCTGGTCGAGGCACTGCGCGTGCTGGACATCGAGGAGAAGTCCGCACGGCAGGCGCTGGCCCGTTCCTCCGCCGAGGGCTGGGTGGTCTCCGAACGCGTCGGGCGAAGAGTGCGCTGGTCGCTCACTCCACCAGGCAGGCGCCTCCTGACCGAAGGCGCGGAACGGATCTACGCCTTCGGCAACGAGGAAAAGGCGTGGGACGGGCGTTGGCTGATGCTGATCGTCTCGGTCCCCGAAGCGAAGCGGGATCTCCGGCACCGGCTCCGCACGCGCCTGACCTGGGCCGGGTTCGGCTCCCCGGTCGCGGGGGTCTGGGTCAGCCCGGATCTCAGCCGTCAGCGGGAGGCCCAGCAGATCGTGCAGGACCTCGGCCTCGACGCACAGGCGATGTCGTTCACCGCCGCCTACGGCGACGTCGGCGACCAGGAGACGATGGTCGCGCGGTCCTGGGACCTGAGCGATCTGAAAGACCGCTACGAGGACTTCATCGACCGGTTCACCGGCGCCCGGCCCTCCGGCGAACACGGCGTCCTGCGCGCGCAGACCGAACTCGTACACGAATGGCGCAGCTTCCCGTTCCTCGATCCTCGGCTTCCGCTGAAACTTCTCCCCGACGGCTGGAGCGGCGTGCGCGCGGCGGACCTCTTCCACCGCAAGCACGTCGAATGGCGACCGGAAGCACAGGCGCAATGGGACGAACTCGCGGCGACCTCGGGCTAGGGTCACGGGAAACCGACCCACCGGAGGGAACCCGCCTTGGCCACCTCGATCCGCCTCGACCGTGAAGCCGACCTCGCCGTCCTGACCATCGCTTCGCCGCCGCTGAACCTCTACACGGCGGAACTGCAGCGCGAACTGGGCGAGGCCATCCGCGAACTGGAGGCCACGCCGCCGCGCGCGGCGCTGATCCGCGCCGAGGGCAAGATCGTCAGCGGCGGGGTGGACGTCTCCCTGTTCGACGCCCAGTCGAGCGCCGCCGAGGCGAAGGTGCTCTTCGACGAGATGCTGGCGATCCCCGACCGGATCGCCGCACTCCCGTTCCCCACCGTGTTCGCCGCCCATGGCCTGTGCCTGACCTGGGCCTTCGAGGTCGCGGTCGCCTGCGACATCATCCTCGCGAGCGAGAAGGCCAAGTTCGGCCTGGTCGAACGGGTCGTCGGGCTGACCCCGACCATGGGCGGCACGCAGCGGCTCGCCGCCCGCGCCGGTGTCGGCCGTGCCAAGGAGTTCGTGATGACGGGCGCGACCTACGACGCCGCGACGCTCGAACGCTGGAACGTGGTGAACCGGGTGTTCCCGGCGGACGGCTTCGACGAGGCCGTCCGCGCGTTCACGACCGACCTCGCGCAGGGGCCGACGCGGGCGCACGCCGCCACCAAGAAGGTCCTGGAGCACTACGAGCACGGTGGCGTCGCCGAGGCGAACGAGCACATCACGACCATCGCCGCCGGGCTCTTCGAGACCGAAGACCTGCGCGGCGCGGTGAAGTCGTTCCTCGCCGACGGTCCCGGCAAGGCGACCTTCACCGGCCGCTGATCGCCCTAGGGCTGTTGTCCGGCCTCGTCCACCACGCCGGACGCGGTCACCGCGGTCGAATTCGTGCCCAGATACAGGAAGGTGTCGGCGGCGAAGACGATCACCACCGGTTTCGCCACCTTCGGGTCGTCATGCGGTCCGAGCGGCCACGTGATGCCGACACCGGGCCTGCCCGCCGCGTCCTCGGCGTGGTCGACGGCGCGCAGCCCGGGCACCTTGGCGGCCGCGCCGAACAGGGCTGCCCGGACCGCCGGCGGGAGGAGATTCTCGTTCGCCAGCGCGAGGATGTCCTTGCCCATCGCGTTGTAGTCACCCGTCTCACCGCTGTGATGGGCGTTGAGGTAGGCGAACATCGCCTCGGCGTCGGCGGGGAGGTCCGTCCGGTAGGCGGGTGACGGCGTGCAGGGTTCCGTGACGCCCTTGAGCGGCTGCCCGCCCTTGTAGACCTGCCCCCGCCCGTCCCGGCAGCCCGGGAGCGGGAAGAGCGAGCCGTCGGCCATCTTGATCCGTCCGTCGCGGGTGCCGTCGGCCGACAGCCACGCCTCCCGTTCGCCGTCGGGCTGCTTCGTCTTCGTGTAGACGAACTGGTCCGGTTTCGGCGGTGTGCCCGGCGCCTTCAGCGCGGCCGCGGCGGCGTTGCGGAGTACGACGGCGGGGTCCGCGACGGCCGCGGTCGGCTCCAGGCCGACCTTCTCGACCGGCGCCAGCGCGACGACGGCGGTGATCGCCGCGGCGAGTCCGACCGCGCCGGCGCCGGTCCAGACCCAGCGCCGCCGATTCTTCAGCGGCACCGCGTTTTCCGTTCCGGCGTCGGCGATTTCGGCCATCAATCGCGCGCGTGCCGAACCGAGGGCGCCGGATTCCGCGAGGGGCACCGATCCGGTCCGCTCGGCGATCAGCTGCAGCTCATCCATGGGTTGAGATCTCCTTCGCGATCGTGGTGTCCGGGCGCCCGAGCGCCTCGCGGACCTTCCGGCGGGCACGGTTGAGCCGCGAGCGGACGGTGCCGAGCGGGATGTCCAGCGCCGCGGCGATCTCCTCGTAGCTCAGGCCTTCCCCGGCGAACAGCGTGAGCGTGTCGCGGTCGCCGTCGGCCAGTTCCGCGAGCGCGGAGTCCAGCAGTTTCCCCATCGCCTCGGCGGTCACTTGATCGGCGACGCGTTCGGCATGCCCTTCTTCGTCGGGTGGCGGACCGAGGGCTTCCCGCAGTTTCAGCTCCCTGACCTCGTCACGGCGCCGCTGCGCGACCAGGTTGGTCGCGATGCCGTAGAGCCACGGCCGGGCATCGCGGCGCTCGGTGTCGTATCCCGCGCGTTTGCGGAAGGCGATCAGGAACGTCTCCCCCAGCGCGTCTTCCGCGGCCACCGGCCCGATGCGTCTGACCAGGTAGCGGTGGATATGCGAGGCGTGCCGGTCGAAGATCGCGGAGAACCGGTCCGGGCTGGTCACCGACCTCGCGATCACTTCCGCGTCCTCCGGATCGCCCGGATCCGCCTCGGATGAGCTCATGGACCGCCTTTCGCCGTTCGTCGGTGTCACTTGTTGTCCGCATCCGGCGCCGAACGGGTTCACGACCGACGAATCGGTCTAGACCTTTTATGCGTGCCGCGCTACATTCATCTGTGGTCTAGACCACGCGCGCCATTTTCCGAGCAGGTCAGTCTCGCCGCCTCTTTTGGAGAGAACCGCCATGAGACGCACCAGAAGAAGACTACTCAGCGCACTCACCGTGACACTCCTCGCCGCCGGGCTCCTCGTGGCCGCAGGTAATCCGGCGTCGGCGGCGGGCCGCCTCCGCGCCGCCTTCACCTTGGCCGGGAACACCGGTGAGTACACCGTCACGAACCCCAGCAGCGAAACCGTCGCCGACTGGTCCATCACCTTCACCGTGCCCGCCGGCGTGACCGCCACGAGCGGCTCGCACGCCACGGTTTCCCAGTCGGGCAACCAGGTCACCCTCACCCCGGCGTTCTACATCAAGTCGCTCGCGCCGGGCCGTTCGACCTACCCCTACAGCCCGTCGTTCCAGCTCAGTTCCGGGGTCAACCCGACCACGTGCCGGATCGACGACGCCAACTGCGACGGCTCCGGCGACACGCCGCCGTCGACCCCGGCCAACCTGCGTCTCGTGGCGAAGACGACCACGACCGCCGCGCTGGCGTGGAACGCCGCGGCTCCCGGCTCGCTGCCCGTCGTCGGCTACGACGTCTACCAGGGCACCACGCTGGCGGCCTCGGTCACCGGCACCGAAGCGAGGATCACCGGGCTGACGCCGAACACGGCGTACAGCTTCACCGTCGTCGCCAAGGACCGGAAGGACGCCAAGTCGCCGCCCACCCCGGCGCTGGCGGTGACCACCAACAACCCGAGCGACGACACCCAGCCTCCGACGGCGCCGTCGAACCTCCGCTCGACCGCGGTCACCTCGGGTTCGATCTCCTTGGCGTGGAACGCGTCCACCGACAACACCGGCGTCGTCTCCTACGACGTCTACCGCGGCACGACCCTCGCCACCACCGTCACCGGCACGACCGCGACGGTGACCGGGCTTTCACCGTCCACTTCGTACTCTTTCACGGTCAAAGCCCGTGACGGGTACGACAACGTCTCCGCGGCGAGCGCGGCCGTCAGCGCCCGCACCGGCGACATCGTGAACGGCTACGCCCGGGTCGGCTACTTCGTCCAGTGGGGCATCTACGGCCGCCAGTTCTTCGTCAAGAACCTGGTGACCAACGGCTCGGCCGCCAAGCTGACCCATCTGCTGTACGCCTTCGGGAACATCGACCCGGTCAACCACACCTGCCTTTCGGGTGTCACCAAGGGAACGACGTCCAACCCGCAGGACCCGAACCAGGGCGACGGCGCCGGCGACGCGGAAGCCGACTACTCGCGGCCGATGTCCGCGGCCCAGTCCGTCGACGGTGTCGGCGACACCGGCTGGGAGACGCTGCGCGGCAACTTCAACCAGCTGAAGAAGCTCAAGGCCAAGTACCCCAACCTGAAGGTGCTCATCTCCCTGGGCGGCTGGACCTACTCGAAGTACTTCTCCGACGTCGCGGCCACGCCCGCCTCGCGGCAGAAGTTCGTCGCGTCGTGCATCGACACGTACCTGAAGGGCAACGTGAAGGCGTACGGCGGCGCCGGCGGACCGGGCACGGCCGCGGGCATCTTCGACGGTATCGACATCGACTGGGAGTGGCCGGGCAGCCCCGACGGGCACCCCGGGAACCACTGGAGCGCCAACGACAAGACGAACCTGACCGCGCTGCTGGCCGAGTTCCGGACGCAGATGGACGCCTACGGCGCGACCACCGGCAAACGGTACGAACTGCAGGCGTTCACCCCCGCCGACCCGGCGAAGGTGAAGGGCGGTTGGGAGATCCCGAAGATCTTCGACTACCTCGACGTCGCGAACGTGCAGGGTTACGACTTCCACGGCTCGGGCAGCGACAACTCGTGGGAGCCGAACCGCACCGGCCATCAGGGGAACCTCTACGCCGACGCGGACGACCCGTACAACTTCAAGTTCAGCGTGGAATCGGCGATCAACGCCTACACCGAAGCCGGTGCCAATCCACGGAAACTGACCCTCGGGCTCGCCTTCTACGGCAGAGGCTGGCAAGGGGTCGCGGACGGCGGGAAGAAGGGCGAATGGCAGAGCGCGACCGGTGCCGCGCCAGGCCAGTTCGCCGAGGAAGCAGGTACTCGTGGCTACGCGAATCTCTTGGCCAGTGTCCCCAACTGCGCCGTCCAGCACGACACCGCGGCCGTGGCCACGTCGTGCTACACCGGCAACGGCGGGCAATGGTGGACCTTCGACGACGCCTGGTCCATCCAGCAGAAGGTCGCCTGGCTCAAGACGAGAGGACTGCTCGGGGTCATGGCCTGGGAGATGTCCGGTGACACCGGATCCCTCATGACCACAGTGGACAACTCGCTGAAGTGACGCACCCGGCCCTCGCGCGTGGTGAGCCACGCGCGAGGGCTTCACCTCCGCCGCGGCTTGCTGCACAGTGTGCTTCGTGACTACAGCGAACCAGGTGCTCGTCGTCGGCTCCTACACCGCCGCGAGCGACGGCCGCGGCGAGGGCATCGGCACGTTCCGGCGCGACGCGCGGACCGGGGAACTGACCCCGGCGGGCTCGCTCGCGCTGGATTCGCCGAGCTGGCTGACCCCGCATCCCACCCTCCCGGTGCTCTACGCCGTCAACGAGACGGCCGAAGGCGCGATCACCGCCGTGGCGGTCGCCGAGGACGGGACCCTGTCGGTCCTGAACACGCTGCCGACCGGCGGGGCGGATCCCTGCCATCTGTCGGTCACGCCGGACGGCCGTTTCCTGCTGTGCGCCAACTACAGCGGCGGCAGCCTGGCCGCGTTCGCGCTGGGGCCGGACGGCGTGCCCACCGTGCGGACGGCGCTGGTCCAGCACGAAGGCGGCGGCCCGAACACCGACCGGCAGGAAGCCGCGCACGTCCACATGGCCGTCGTCGACGAGACGGGCACGCTGGTCAGCGCGGTCGACCTGGGCACCGACGAGATCCGCAGCTATCGCCTCGGCGAGGAAGGCGAACTGATCCCCGTGTCGGTGTCGACGCTGCCCGCCGGGACCGGCCCGCGGCAACTGGTCCGGCGTCCCGGCACGAACCACGCGTACGTCGTCGGCGAACTGGCCGCCTCGCTGGTGACGGTGCGCGAAGAGCCGCCGGGCACGTTCACCGTGGAGAGCTCCGTTCCGGCGACGCTCGAACCTGGTGGCGAGAACCTCCCGGCGCAGCTCGTCCTGCACGACGACCGGCTGTTCCTGTCGAACCGGGGTCCCGAGAAGATCACGGAGTTCGCCTTCGACGGCGTGGCTGTGGCCGACCACGGCACCGGCGAATGGCCACGGCACTTCTCCATCGTCGGCGAACACGTTTATGTCGCCGCGCAGAGCAGTGACGCAATCCAGGCCTACGAACGCGCGACCTGGCGCATGATCGGCACTTATCCGATCGGGAGCCCGGCCTTCGTCGGCCTTTGGCCACATTGATTCATTCAGCCCGCTGAACGGGACGGGCTTTCTTTCTTTTCGAGGCGAATAAAGGCCTTGACGCAACTGGTTCAGACCATGACACTGAACCCACGCCGCCGGTGACCTGGCTCACACCCGCCCGAGGAGAACCATGTCCCTACCGAGGAAACTGCTCGCCCTGGCCACACTCGTCCCGTTGGCGCTAAGCCTTTTCAGCGCTCCCACCCAGGCCGCGCCCGCCACCTTCACCCACCCCGGCGTGCTGGTCAGCCGCCCGCAACTGGACTTCGTCCGCGCCAAGGTCCAGGCCGGAGCGCAACCGTGGAAACAGGCCTACGACGCGATGATGTCGAGTTCGTACGCCTCGTTGTCCCGGTCACCGAAACCGCGCGCCATCGTCGAATGCGGTTCCTATTCGAATCCGAACATCGGCTGTACCGATGAACGGCAAGACGCGATCGCCGCGTATTCCCTTTCGCTAGCGTGGTACATCACGCGCGATGCGAAATACGCGACCAAGGCGATCGAGATCATGGACGCGTGGTCGGCGGTGCTCAAGGATCACACGAACAGCAACGCTCCCCTGCAGTCGGCGTGGTCAGCCTCCTCGTGGCCGCGCGCCGCGGAGATCATCAAGCACACCTACACGGCCTGGCCGAACTCCGGCCGCTTCGGCACCATGCTCCGGAACGTGTACCTGCCCGAGGTGATCAACGGCAGTCACAGCAACGGGAACTGGGAACTCAGCATGACCGAGGCCGCGATCGGCATCGCCGTGTTCCTCGACGACAAGACGGTCTACGACAAGGCCGTCGCGAAGTTCCGCACCCGCGTCCCCGCCTACCTCTACCTGATCAGCGACGGCGCACTCCCGAAGACCGCGCCCGGCAGCGGGCTGGACACCCGCGACAAGATCGTGAAGTACTGGCAGGGCCAGACGACGTTCGTCAACGGTCTCTCGCAGGAGACCTGCCGGGACTTCACCCATACCGGTTACGGCCTCGCCGCCATCGCGAACTTCGCCGAGACCACCCGCATCCAGGGCCAGGACCTCTACCCCGAGATCGCCGACCGCCTCCGCGAAGGCCTCGGCTTCCACGCGAAGTACCAGATTGGCGCCGCGGTCCCGTCGTGGCTGTGCGGCGGCAGCCTGAAGCTCGGGCTCGGCCCGATCACCGAGGTCGGGTACAACCACCTCCACACCCGCCTCGGGCACACCATGAGCAACACGGAGGCCCTCACCCTGCGTCAGCGCCCGGCGGGCACCAACAACCTGTTCGTCGCCTGGCAGACCCTCACGCACGCCGGCAACCCTCAGTGACCCCGTGGGGGCCGCCCGAATGCGGCAGGGCGGCCCTCACGGACCGTTTTCCCAGCTCAGACACACAGTGACCCCTGGTTGCAAGCCCCTGTTCGGGACCCGCTAAAGTACTCACATCGCACTCCACGGAGCGCGGGTCCGGGCTGTGGCGCAGTTTGGTAGCGCACTTGACTGGGGGTCAAGGGGTCGCAGGTTCGAATCCTGTCAGCCCGACCGGAAGACAGAAGGCCCGTGAGCAGCATAACCGCTGCTCACGGGCCTTCTTCATGATCAAGGCTGATCGTGACGGTGATCTACGCCTTGGCTCGCTGGGGACAGATTGGGGACAGATTCCCCTTCAAGCGCCCGAAATCAGACGGCCCGCAACCTCGGCCGCCTGGGCACCGACAGGTGCTTGGTCAGGAGATCGCCCGCGTCCGTGATGGATTGCCGGTCGGGATGCAGGTACCGCTGAGTTGTCGTCAACGAGCCGTGGCCCGCGATCTTCCGCAACACGTGGACCGGGACGCCGGCATCCGCCATCCACGTCAACGCCGTGTGGCGGAGGTCGTGGCGGCGAAGGTGCTCGAAGCCCAAGGTGCTGACCACCTCGTCCCAGTGAGTAGCGTCCCGCAGAATCGCCGTAGTCACCCGACCGCCCCGCGGGCCCGTGAAGAGTCGCGCCATCGGATCCGAGCCCACCGCGTCGAGACGAGCAGCGACCAGCGGCCGAATCTCTTCGATCAGCGGAACCGTTCGGGCACGCCGTCCCTTGGTGGCCTTGTCCACCAGGCCCCCGGGCGCCGTCGTCGTTTGCCGCCGAACCGTCCACAGCCACTGCTCCCGGTCGATGTCGCAGGCTCGGACACCGGAAACCTCGCCGATTCGCGCAGCCGTGCACGCCATGAACGTCACGATCTTCCCCCATCCCGGGTAGCCGGGCGTAAACTTTCCCGCCGATCGCTGCACAAGAGCGTCGGCGAGGCCAGTAAGGCTGTCCCAGCCAGGCAAGGCCAGAGATCGCGGGTTGTCCAGCTCATCCTCCGCGAGCTGAAATTCTCTCTGCCATCCCGTAATCCGCGCCGGATTGCGATCGACCAACTCGTCGCGGTACGCCTGTTCCATTACCCGAACAAGCATCGCGAGGCTGTTCTTGATCGTCGACTTACTACAGCCATCCGCTATCCAGCCCATCGCGGCGCGGTCAACGACCCCGTACGTGACGTTCTTGACTGGAAGGTGCCCGATCGTCGGCTTCACGCGTTTTCGCCACCCGGCGAGGTATGGGTCGGTCGTCTTCGTCGCCAGGCCGCGAATGGCGACGGACAGGTTGAGGTCGCCGTACTCTCCGAGCGGCATCTCGGCAGCCGTCGGATCGACACCACTGGCCGCCGCCCGCTCCATGTCTTTGATCCACGTCTCGGCGTCGTCAGCCGTGGAGAACGAACGGGAGATCGACGGATAGGCGTTCGAGTTCGGATCACTCCAGCGAACCCGGGCCCGATACGGCTTGGGACGCCCCACACGGTGTTCGATATCCGTTGCAAGCGACACACCCATCGGCGGGGTCCGATATTTGGCGTCAGACCGAGTCATGTTCCATTCCTGTTCCCGAATCGATAAAGGGCCACACGTCGAGCCCCGGTCAGCACTCAACGCCAACCAAAAGCGACCGACGAGCATTAATGAGCAATTAAGGTTTCCGGCTGCGACGCGACGCGAACATCGCCGTCACTAACCCACCTTGACCACTGAAATCGAACCTAAACCAGAATCTGCACTATGAAAAGAGTATCTCGCAAATGCTCGGCAAATTCGCGTCGCTGACGTTGCACGTTTTTCTTTAGTCGCAGCTTTTGCCGAACTTGCTGTAGCTGGGACGCGACACGCCTGTTTGAGCAAGGTGTACCAGGTCGGCGAGTGCCGACCTGCCTTGCAGGACGACCTTGTTCTCAAGGCCACGGTCCTCAGGTTCCTTGGCATGCGGCACGCGACCACCACCGAGCTTTAGGTCGGCTGGGTAGTCTTCACGATCGGAGACCTCGACGGTGGTGACACCCGCCACGCCCCGTGGTCCGTAGCAGTGGCTTTGCACCTAGAGGGCTCGTCACCGAAGGCTCGAACTTCCGACAGTCTGTTTACAAGTTCCAGCGCTGCCTTGGCGATACTTGGATCCCCTGGCCATAGGTGGCGCCAGTTGCACAAAACTAGGTTCCCGAGGCGCGAGTGGACATCAGTCGTGGGACCAACTTGTGGACCAAGATCCGCAGGTCGACGTTCTCTAGGTCGACGTTCTCTCCGAGGCCACGCCAGCTGGCCACACTATGCCCCAGCAACGAAAGCGCGGCCGGCACATGCCAAAGTAGCGCGCACTGCCTGCGTCGATTCTCATTCGGTTTCGCACTCGTCTTGCTCATCGAGCAGTAATTGCAGATTGTTCAGGGCGTGGGTGTCTCCTGCGGCGATGGCGTCCCGGTAGAGCTGCTCGGCCTCAGCCTCACGACCAGACTGCTTACTCAACAGGATCCCCAGGCCATTCAGGGCGTGGGTGTCTCCTGCGGCGATGGCGTCCCGAAAGAGCTGCTCGGCCTCAGCCTCACGACCAGACTGCTTACTCAACAGGAACCCCAGGCTATTCAGGGCGTGGGTAATGCCTGCGGCGATGGCGTCCCGAAAGAGCTGCTCGGCCTCAGCCTCACGACCAGACTGCATACTCAACAGAGTGCCGAGGCCGAAGAGGGCGTGGGTAATGCCTGCGGCGATGGCGTCCCGAAAGAACTGCTCAGCCTCAGCCTCACGACCAGACTGCGCACTCAACAGGAACCCCAAGCCGAACAGAGCGTCGGTTTTGCCTGTGGCGACAGCGTCCCGAAAGAACTGCTCAGCCTCAGCCTCACGACCAGACTGCATACTCAACAGTTTCCCCAAGCCGAACAGGGCGAGAGTGTTGCCCGCGGCGATGGCGTCCCGGTAGAGCTGCTCGGCCTCAGCCTCACGACCAGACTGCTTACTCAACAGGTTCCCCAAATTTACCAGAGCGGGGGTGCTGCCTGCGGCGATAGCGTCCCGGTAGAGCTGCTCAGCCTCAGCCTCACGACCAGACTGCGCACTCAACAGGATCCCCAGGCCATTCAGAGCATAGGTGTTGCCTGCGGCGATGGCGTCCCGAAAGAGCTGCTCAGCCTCAGCCTCACGACCAGACTGCGCACTCAACAGGATCCCCAGGCCATTCAGAGCATAGGTGTTGCCTGCGGCGATGGCGTCCCGAAAGAGCTGCTCGGCCTCAGCCTCACGACCAGACTGCGCACTCAACAGTTCCCCCAGGTTGTTCAGGGCGTGGGTTTTCCCAGCGGCGATAGCATCCTGGTAGAACTGCTCGGCCTCAGCCTCACGCCCGGATTGCATGCCCAACAGGGCCCCGAGAGCGGACAGGGCGTCGGTGTTGCCCGCGGCGATGGCGTCTCGAAAGAACTGCTCAGCCTCAGCCTCACGACCAGACTGCGCACTCAACAGGAACCCCAAGCCGAGCAGGGCGTCGGTTTCGCCCACCGCGATGGCGTCCCGGTAGAACTGCTCAGCCTCAGCCTCACGACCTGGTTGCTCGCCAAGCACGATCCCGACGTAAATCAGGGCTGTCGGGTCATCGGTACTGGCGGCGATGAATGCCTGTTCAGCAACGTCAAAACGGTCGGCGTGATAGGCGCTAGCGCCGACACGGAGGCATTGCTTGGGGGCGAGCGCCGCGGTGAGAGTGGTCCACGTGGTGTCGCTGACTGGTCCGGCGAGCGGTGCGGCTGAGTCGGCGTAAATTCGCTGGGCCCGATCGAGAAGGTAGTCGGAAGCAAGGAAATGCTGCTTGGAGGCGGGCTGCAGGCAGGAGCTGGCGCCGAGGACCGGCCGGGTGGCCCAGTGCAACCCGACCTCCAGCGAGGGTAGGTCGGCACGATACCGCCACGCAGGCGGCAGGAACTGGATGTGCAGGTCGTCCAGAAGTGCGGCGGGCACGGGGTCGTGGTGTCCGGCGCGGCGGCAGTCGACCGCCGCGCTGATGAGGGCTTGGCCGCGGATAAACTCGGGCGTTTCGCCGGTGCTCCAGCGGTCCATCATCGCTACCCCCGCAGCCAGGTACTCGGCGAACCCTTCCGGAGCAGCAACCGCGCGCCTGACCCGGGCGTCGCGCTCACCAGCTCGGACAGCACGGGTTCTCTCGTCATCGGTGAGCGCTGCGGCAACCCTGATCCGACGCCGACCGCGGACACTTGCGAGAACCTCCATTGCCGCCCGGTCGATTCCCGCCCCAGTGTCGCTGGCATGACGAGCAGCGACGTCGGTGTGCAGGGCGAGTTGCTCATCACGCATCGTCGCGACCACCGCCACGCCGACTCTCCCGGAGGGGCACAATCGCTGCAACAATCCAACATCGAGGCCGTCGGCGCCGAGGTAGCGCTCGAGGTCGTCAAGCCAAAGCACTGTCTCGGACAGGTCCACGTCGGCGTCCACGATCTCCCGTAGCGCCGGGCCGCCGTCGGGCACGAGCAGTTTATGAGCGGGTCGTAGGCGGCGCAGCGCCTCGGCCGCCGCTCGCGATTTCCCCACCGCAGCCGGGCCGTGCAAAAGCACCATCCCGCCGGCGTGGATGGCCCATTCGAGGTCCTCGTCGATGTCCCGGGCGACATAGGGAGGTAGATCTGAGCCATCGTCAGCATGGGTGTCGATCGCCGGCTTCACCCGCAGGTCGAGCAACCCCACTCCTGATACCGGCGGCAACTCGCCATCAACCAGGTGCAATGCTCGCCCCAACAGCGGGTTCTCCTCAGCTCCGGTAATCGTTGCGGATGGGGAAGCCGGTCGGCCGCGCATCCACCGCCACAACGCGGGCACGCCAAGGGCCAGCGCGGCCACGATCCCCGCTGGCCAACTCAATCCCTCTAACACGTTGCGGACCGGATGCTGATCAGCCAGCAGCCAGCCCGGCAGCCCGAACGTACCCACCAGCCACACCACTGCGGCCACCACACCGACCACCACCGCGACTCGCGGCCACCGGCGAGACCTCACCAAGTCCTCCCCACCCCGCCCGTGCCCCACGGGGGCCACAACCATTACTTCTACTGTCGCAGGTACCGCCCGGTGCGCTACGACTGCACCTATCAGCTCACCGGTAGTCGCCAAAGATTCCAACCGAGCAGCGCCTTCGACACCATGACCGCAATGTTCGACGCATAATCGAACACATGCTCGATACAGGCGATACCACATCTCCAGGACCCCGGCACCTGCACATCGTGCGGCCGAGCCGCCCCGTGTGGGTGGACTTGAGCAAGGTGTACCAGGTCGGAGAATGTCGACCTACCTTGCCGGACGAGCTCAACCTCACGGCCACGGTCCCCGGCTTCCTCGGCATGTGGCAGGCGACCTCGAGCAGGGCGGTACCCGCCATCAGCAGTGGGTCGTCGCGGACGCGTTGTGGCCGCGAGACGCGTGATCCTTCTTCCGTGATTCCGTCAGCCGCCTTGTGTAGCGCTGCCCGCGAGAGGTCAACTGTCGCTCGAATCGTCCGTTCCGATGGCGACGATCCGCGCTTGGAGCGCCTTGAAGCCACCGACGTCGTTGTGGACCTCTGCGGGAAGCTTCGTAAATGGGAAGCCGTGTTTGTCGAGGGTCTGAATCAGGCGACGTAGCGACAGATAGAGGGGCCTGAGCCTGTTTTGCCGGTAGGCAAGCCGGACCGCCCGGAGAACAGGTTCGAGTTGTCCGCCCAGGCTTCGGCGGCCGGCGTCAAAGGCAGGGTCGACGAGCTGGTCCCACATCTCGTCCTTGAGCAGTCTCTCGCCAAAGACCTCGGCGAGACGCCCGAGCAGTGGTTCGGCTTCAGCCAGAAGAGAGTCGATGAGCTGGGATCGACGCCGGTCGTGGCGAGCTTGCTTTGGGTCGCGCACCACTCGATCTGTCTCACGTTGTGACGTGGAGGCGTAGAGGCGTAGGAATCGCTGCTCGGCGGCTTGACGGGACGAGACAGGCAGATGGTGCGCGATCTCGTTCCAGCTCATCTGGTGTTCGCGGGCTTTCGTCAGCAGCCGGAGTTCCGCGGCGTCGACGTCGTCGCGGACGAGGGCGATCAGTTCCAGGGCTAAGCCGAGTTCACTCGGCCCCAGCTCGGCTTCGGGGCCTGCGCCGGCGACTTCTTCGACCAGATGCAAGACGCGTCCAGGCTTGGACATGTACCGCTTGACGCCCAGCTTACGTGCAAGCTCGGCAGCCTTCAGCGCCAAGTCGTCGGCGGTGGAATTCGGCTTTTCCATGCGGATCCTCTGCCTGCTTTGTCAACATGTCGTTGACAGTGTAAGTCAACGTCGCGTTGACTTACTGAGATGGTTCAAGCGCCACCGTTCCGGATCTTCAGGTTGTTACAAGCTTCACCCGGTTGGCGAACGAGGTTGTCTGTACCAGCGCCAAAGCGATGACAAAAGTTGGCAAGGCGGGCCGGGTCGACGTTCTACAAAAAGTTTGCGGGCTTGCAGAAAATACGAAAAGTGACCCATGTCACATGGAGTTGTATACTCGCGGGTCGCATGATTGTGACTGCACGGTACGGCCGTTCGGGTGACCGTTCGGTTTGGAGGACTCCGTCGGCAACATGCTGGCTTGCATGAACCGACGGCGCCCCGCGTGCGTGTTACTGATCAGCGACGGCGCCTTGCCAGCCATACCGTCGTTGACGCGAGCAGCATTCGTGAGGCCCTGGCGATCCACGTCAGGGCCTCATTTTGTGAGACCTCGCCACAGACTTCCGCTGCCGTAGCGGCCATCTTCGCGACGTGGAGCACCGTGATCACACGGTCGATCTTCTTGTTCGCCTTCGAGTCCTCGCTGCTACCAGACGAGGCCGAAGGGTCCTGCGTTTCGCTCACCGATTTCTACCTCGGCTTCCTTGGCGCGACGTTCGCGCCATGGCCGGCGAACGTGGTGCAGGCGGCCGAGGCAGACCGGGGAGCATCCCGCTGAACGAAGCTGACAATACAGGGCGACCGTGACGCAGGGCACGCAGCGGATGGCCCGTGTGGTGTGTCGAGCGTTATCTGGCCGTTAACGCGCGCCGAGCGGCTTGCGCGTGCGCAAGTCGAAACCTGAGACCTCGACGCGACCTGAAGGTGCTGATCAATCCCACATAGCCGCAGATCCCAAGGCTGTCGTCACTCGTTCGAAGGAACCTGCGCATCGCACCCCTGTTCGAACTACGCGCAAGGCCGCGGCAGCGCAGAAAAACTACTCTGCGTAGATGGCTCGCCAAATCGCGTGGGCACTATGTGGGTGACGTCGGAGCAACACGAAGGAATCGTCACTCCTCGTAATACACATGCAAATGCACGTGCATGAGCGCAGAGGCATAGGTTCGCCAATAAGTTCCACTCCGGCGCCCCTGTCGACGAACGGCGCTCCGACGTCGACGAATGGCGATCGACAAGTGGCGGCGCGGCAACTCGATCATGCGCCCGGCCTCCACTCGGCCAGCCTCTTTCGAAGCACGAACTGCAAGGAGCCCAGCATCCGACTCGCGCCCGCGACACAGCACCATCGGCCGCGTCAACGCCGCAATAAAAAAACGTGCCCAGACCCCTTGCGCGGGTCGGGCACGCTCATGTACATTTGACGGTTAAGACTGTAGCCACAGTCCTAGCCACCGTACAGACTTCAGATTCGCTACCTTCAAGTTACCCCCCAAGATGGGGGGTATGTCAACCGGTTTCACTCGGTTGATGCTGGTAGACCGGTGAACCCGGTCACGGTCGGCTGCCGAACACACGGAAGGCCTCATCTGTGCAACCGCGTGACATCGACCAGTCCTCCAGCACCAACAACGGCCAGCGGAACCATCTCGACCCGTTTATCCGCCGCTACCCGCACCGTAGGCAGACCGTGCCCGCGGCTCCTGCCGGGCCGGCGGGCGTCCGTCCGGACTCCGACCCCGGACTCCACGGCAGGACCCGCACGGGCACTGTCCACCGGATCACCAGCTTGGGACTCCCCGCCTGTGGATCCGGCCTCAACGGGTGGGATCCACAGAGCATCCAGCGGACCGAAAGCGCCGTGACCTGTCGCAGGTGCCGCGGCGGGGCCGCGAACCCTCTGCAGCTGACCCTCTTCTAAACGGACGGCTCCGGCTCCCGATTGTTCTGGTCGGGAGCCGGAGCCCCTACGGCCGCCGCCTCATCAGGCTTCAGTTCTCCTCGTCCTCGTCGAACGTGTCGGCATCTTCATCCTCGAGGTCGTCGTCTTCGAGCGGCTCGTCGAGCGGCTTGTCGTCCTCGAAGTCGACGGCGAAGGGGTCGTCGCTTCCGTAGCGGTTGCGGAGGGTGGTGAGCTGCTCGGGGAACTCCTTGTACACCTTCGCGGGCCGCAGCCGGAGACGCTCCATGATCTTCCGATCCAGCTCGTCCTTGAGGTGGTACATGTAGCGGAGCGTCGCGCCGGCACGGGTGATGTCGGCGATCAGCTCGCTTTCCATCGCCTTGTACTCCTCGTCCGGCGTCTTCGGCGCGGGCTTGCTCGGCTCTCCAAGACCGCCGGTCGAGGTGGGCGTCGTACCGTTGGTGAAGGCGAGCGCGCGGATGCCCATGTTGCCCTGGCGCCAGTCGTCGACGAAGTGCTCCGCGTCGTCGTGGTCGTCGGTGATCACCGCGCCTTCGAGGTCGAACTTCCTCGGCAGGTATTGCTGCTCACCATCGGCCCAGGCGACGGCGTCGGCAAGGACGTTGACGCCGCCCAGGTTCCGCGCGAGCCCTTCGACGACCTTCTCGACACTCCCCCGCAGCTCCCGGATTCCGCTCACGGTGGAGCCCTGGTCGCCCAGGAGCAGGCCTGCGGCGCACAGGGCAGGCCCGCCACGGGCGATCAGCTCGGCCAGCACGGGGGTGTCGAACCGTCCGGCCGCGACGTCGGCCTCGGCCTTGGTCCGCAGGGTCTCGCTGTCGACGCCGGTGACCTTCCACTGCGTCTTCAGCAGCAGGTCCGGCGTGAAGGCTCGCATGAGGGCGCGTTCGGCGGTGGCCGCGGGGTCGCGGAACTGGCGGACGACGAGCGGGCCGATCAGCTTGGCACGCTTGACCTTCGTCAAATAGGAGCCCTCGTCGGTGATGACGAAGTCACGGATCAGCGGTTCATTCTCCGGGGCGGTCACCGCCCGCACGAGCTTGGCGGCGCGCACGGTCGCCTTTCCCGCGACGTCCGGCTCACGCCCGAGAAGCGCGTCCGCGGTTTCGGCGTCCAGCCGGTTCTGGTCGCGCAGGGTGAGGACGAAGCGTTCCCCGATGACGTTGGCCTGGGCCACGTCGCTGAAGGGGCGCGGCTGGACGTGCACCGACTCCACGTAGTCGTTCACGACCGCGGGGAAGCCCCCGGGAATCGGGGTGGTCATGTCCTCTTCGACGACACCGACCACCACCAGCGCCGGCATCGTCGCACCCCGCGCGGCGTCGAGGGTGCGCCGAGCACCCGGCGTGGTGGCGAAGCGATGCGTGAGGCGGCCGTAAGCCTCGCGCAGGTGGTCCAGCGGGGCATCGCTGCCCTTGAGCGGGGCGTCGGCCGCGGTGTCGGTGAGGACGTGACAGGCCTCGACACGGGTGCTGCCCTCGATGGTGTGCAGGAAGAACCGCTCATGCACCGTGCCGTCCTTGTCGGTCACGTACGCGCGAGCGAGCACGACGACGGGCGGGTTCCACACTCCGCGCGGGCTGTTGCGGATCTGGGTGATCAGGTCCGGCGACCGGATGGCCTTCGCGCTCAGAGAGACCGCGTCGGTCATGTCGGTGAGCGAGGGGGTGTGGTAGTCGATGATCGCGGGCTTGTGGTGCCGGCCGATCGGCCACGGCCTGGTCCGGTTGCCGTTTTCGGTGGTGGTCTGCAGGGAGTAGCGGCTGCGGCCGTTCCCGCCATCTCCCGACACCGCCGAGGTCCACAGGGTCGTCCGGTGCGCGAGCAGGAACTTCCCGGCGGGCGTCTGGATCGCCTGCAGGTGGGAGAACGGGTCCTTCGCGTCGAGCCGGCCGCGGTCGGCGGCCGGGTCCACCATCGCGGTCGCGAGGCTGAAGGCCGCGTCGGCGGGCAGACTCCAGGAGCTGGCGAAACGCGTCGCGGAGTTCTTGATCGCCCTGCCGTCGGCAAGGTCAGGGAAGTCGATGTCCTCGCCAGCAATGTGGTAGCGCTTGGACGGGCTGTCAGACATGAAGTCGTCCTCTTCTTCTCGGATCTGAATATGACGCCCAGACAGTGGGCGGATCCGAAGAGGACTCGTCCCAGCGGCCCTTCCAACGCGTGGCGTGGGTCCTATCTGGCGACTGAGCTACCACGAGGTCTGTCCGCGAAGAGGAGAACCAGCCGGACACGAGGACGGCAGTCCATGGACTCCGAGTCGTACGTCGACCTTCAGGTTCCCGTTCGTCAACAGCCCGAGCAGGTCGGTCGTCGATCAGCCTAGCACCGCCGCTGAGACCCCCATCACAGGGTCTGCCGGGAGCGTCGCGGAGGGCTTCGAGCCGGCGAGCAGCAGGGGCTTCAGAACGGCGGCGGCCAAGGGCGGCGGGACGGCGTTGCCGACCTGGAGTTGCCGGGAAGTCGAGCCGCCGGACCACGGATAGTCGGCGCGGAAGCCTTGCAGTAGCCCGGCTTCGGCCACCGTCATGTTCCGACGGGTCCCGTCGGGCCATTCCCACTTGTTCCGTCCACATCGACCGGTCATGGTGAACGCGGGTCCGGTCATCGGTCGACGGCCGCGGCGTTTCGGGTCGCCGCCGGTGCCGTAGTTCGAGACCAACACCGCGCCGTCCCAGCCGAGTACGTCGGCCATCGACACCGGCTTCACACTGTGCGGGCCGGGCGCGAGCGCGCCCTCGTCGAGGCGGGCGGTCAGCACCGCCCGCCGGCGAGTCTGCGCGACCCCGTACTGCTCAGCGGCCACGACCCCGGTCCACGTGCGGTAGCCGAGTTCGCGCAGCAGCGCGGCGGCGTGCTGCCACAACGGGAGGACCGCGGGAACCTGCTCCAGCGCCACCCACCGCGGACGAAGCCTGGCGACATAGCGGAGCGGCTCGGCGGTCAACGGCGACCGCGGGTCCGCCCACGCCACCTTGTCCGGAAGACGGCCCTGCGCGAAGGCCGCCATCCTGTCCGCGACCTCGGCCTGATCGATCCGACCACGCCCCGTTCCGGATGCGGACCACGGCGGACACGGCGGCGACTGGACGACACCGTCGACATCGTCGAACTGGTCGAGATCCACTGCTGCGACATCGGCGATCAGCCGGCGGTGACCTGCTGCCGTGGCGGTTTCGGCGGCGTCGGGATCCAGCTCGATCCCGAGAGAGTCGCCGCGGAAGCCCGCCAGGCGCAGCCCTTCCGACCAGCCTCCAGGGCCAGCGAACCCTTCGACCACCAACCCGCTCGCGGTCGAGGTCATCGGCGCATCCCCTCATGCTGTCGCTGTGTCGTCGGCCCATCATGGATCACCAGAATCCTGTTCTCAGCAGATAGGCACCCCTGGCGTGTCATCCGTCATGCCTCCCCAGCGAGGTAGGCGCCCTGGCCGGTGCGGCTGTAGGCGACGGTCCATCCGGTGAGCCAGTCGTGGACGACGAACCGGTGCTGGCCGAGGTCGTGGGCGATCGCGGCGAACGCGGGCAGGTTCTCCGGGTCGGTGAAGGTCAGCACCCCCGGTTCGCGGTAGGTGCGTACGCCGCTGTCGGGCAGCAGGCGGGCGGAGATGAGTTCAGCCGGTCCGCCGACCCACACGGGAAGGTGGCGGGAGTGCAGGGTTTTGAACTCGGCCAGGGTGTGCAGCTGGTTGCCGGGGGCGTAGCCCTCACGGAGTCCGATCGCGATCAGGGCCGACGCGCGGGCCAGCTGCCCTCTGCTCTGCCACCGGCCGGTGGCAGCGAGGTTTCGCGCGGCGCGTTCGCAGTCGCGGGGGTCGGGGGTTCCGTGCGCGACGCTGGGGTCGCGGACCAGCACGATCTGCCACGCGGTGATGCCGGTGGTGAGCACGTGGGCGGTCATCGGGACGCCGGTGCGGCGGGTCAACGCTGTGATCTCGTCCGCGATGTCGGCGAGTGGCACGGACGGTGAGGTGGAGTCGAGTTGGTGAGCCCAGACTCCGGGGGTGTAGGCGGCCTCGCGGTAGGCGGACGTGCTCATCGGAGGTCCTTCCGGCTCGTGTCCGGCAGCTGCCGCTGCTGGTCGGTGCGTTCGGCATCGGCCCGGACGACGGGGGTGGCCGGCGGGGTGGCGACGGTCAGGTACACGCGGCCCAACGTGGTGGCCCCGCGGTTGGCGTAGAACCGGCTGGTCTCCTGGACCTCCAGCACGGTGGCGATGCGTTCGACCGCGGCGGCGATCTCGGTTTCGGTGCCCTCGACGCGAATCCTCATCGGATGATCTCTCTTTCGTGGCCGGGGTGGACGGTGGTCAGGACTCGATGCGGGAGGCGAGGAACGCGGCCGGGTCGTCGGCCTTCGCCGCGAAGGCGCGGTCCTCGGGGTCGATCGCTTCCAAGACCTCGCGGGGTGTCGTGTTGTTGATCTCGCAGTTGGTGAGGACCTTGTGCTTGAGCGCGCCGTAGGCGTCGGCCTCGGCGATCGCGAAGAAGTCCTCGGGGAACATCACGTGCAGCGCCGCCGCCAGCTGAGCCCCAGGTGTCCCTTCCGGTTCTGGTGCATTGGTCTCGTCGGCGGGCACTGCGGTGTCCAGGTGGGCTTCGAGGTCGGCCAGGGTGAGCGTGCATTGACGCTGGAAGTAGGGCTGCCCCACATCAGGCGGGAGCAGTTCGTGGAGTCGGTCGTCGTCGACGGTGAAGACCGTGACCCGGCGACCGGCCATCGTGCCGGTGATCTTGACTCCGACATCCCCGTGCGGGTGGGCTCCCAGGGTGACCGTCCTGTCTCCGCCGAGGGTGTGCGCCCACGCGACAGCCGCTGTGACCCCCTCGGTACCGGAAATCTGAAGCGTCGAGCCCGAGACGCTGGCCAGCTCGGCAAGGTCGGGGTGGGCGTTGATGTGCACGGACAGGGCTGCGAAGAGTGCTGCCTGGTTCAGGGTTTCGGTCATGTCGTTCAGTCCTTTGTGGTCGGTGCTCGGCGGGATGGTGGGGTTCGTCAGATGTGCCATTGGTGGCCGCAGTCGAGACAGGTGGCGATTCCGGCGAGGACGTAAAAACTCCAATGTGTGCAGCCCATGTGGACGTCGAGCGCGGCGCGGAACTCGGTCACGGCGGCGGTGATGAGGTCGTCGACGCGGGCGGTTTCGATCTCGGTGAGGACGGCGGTTCCCGTTCCGCTGCACGGGACGTGGCGGGCGTCGCGGACGCCGCCGCAGGAGGTGGCTCCGTCGGAGACGCTGATCTCGGCTCCGCAGCGTGTGCAGGTGCCTTCCCAGAAGTAGGCGTGCCCTCGGCGGCGGGCGTTCGGCCCGAGCCGCCACGTCATCGCATGCCCGCGACCGGACAGGACCTGGTCCCAGTTGTCGCGGGCTGCTTTCACCGCAACGGTTTCGGCAGCGCTGGCGCTCATGACGCGGCCTGGTCCGGCTCGCAGGCGAACAGTTCTTCCTGGCCTTCGACCTGGCCCCAGCTGGCGAGTTTGGTGTCGGCGCCGGCGGTCCCGGCCGGGCGCTTCCCGCGCCCCTTCGCGGCACCGACCTGGTCTTTGAGTTCGTGGAGTTTCTCCACGGTCATGCCGAGGGCTTCGGCGTTGAGTTCGTCTTTGGTCTTCTTCTTTCCCTGTGCTGCCATGGCGATCTCCCTCGTGGGTGGTGATCCGCTGGTGTGCCGGGTTGGTTTTCTTCGCTGCCCGTAGGGCGGGGCGTCGGCTCTGCCGCTGCCCCTTTTCGGCGCACCGCGCGGCCCCAGAGGCTCGCGGTCAAGGGGTCAGGCCGAAAAGTTTGTGAGCGCACGCTTTTCGCGCTCAGAAAGTTTTCGGAATGCGCCCCTTTACCGTGAGGTTGGGGCCGTGCTAAGCCGGGCTGCGAAGCTCAAAGACACAGTCCGCGCTTGCGCGGACCTTGTTCCGCCCGCAGAGGGCGGTTATCGGTGAAAGCGCACCGACGCCGGCGGATTGCCCCGGTCGGTGGACGGTTTCTGTCGGGGGCGCGTGTCACCATGGATTCCATGGAGCTGACCGGACGCGACTTCGACCGGATTCCTCGCGGCAACGTGCGGGTGCCGGTGGTGGAGTTCGCGCGCCTGTGGCTCGCCGCTGAACGCCAGTACGACCGTGAGCGCACCTGGGCTGCGCTCGGCGTGGTCGACGTGTGCCGCTGGATTGCCTGCGCGACCGTCCGTCTCGAAACCGGCCGCACGTTCCTCGCCTACGCCCCGATCACGGAGCGAACCGGGCTCGCGCACGAGGAGACCATCGAAGCGGAATGCCTGGCCGCTCAGCGTCTCGCACTGCGCCGGCCGATTCCCAACTACGTCGCGAACCGGCCCGGCTGGCTCGATTCGATCGTGACCACCCTGGAGTGGGCGTGGCACCGCAGCGGTGTTCCGCCGCTGGACGTTCCCGCCCACTCCCAGGGCTGACCTGCTCATCGCCCGTACACCGCGCCGTCGGCGTCGGCCAGCTCGGCCGCGTCGGCGGCGTCGCTGGTGTTGCGGCGGTACAGCTCCGCCGCCTGAGCTTCCTCTTCGGCGTGCCGTTCCTCAATGGCCTGGCGGGCGGCGATCTCCTTGAGTGCGCGCTGTGCCTGCTCGACCGCTCCGGCGGTCTCCTCGGCAGAGGGCACCCGGACCTCGTCGGACTCGACGACCGGGTCCTCGTTGGCTGCGACCTCGCGGACGTCGGCCACTTCGACCTCCGCGACCACGTCCTCGCCGTCTTCGGCGGTGGTGACGGTGTCGACGTCGGCGGCGCGCTGCTGGGCGATGTCGGTGAGGTCGTGGTCGGCGGTGACCTCGCGGTGGGCATCCTCGCCGGTCATGTGCTCGTGGTGGACGTCGAGCCACTCGTCGGCGGTGACCAGCGGTGCGGGTGTGGTGTCGAGGTTGCGGGCGGAGATTTCCGCGCTGGCGCGGTCGGCCGCGGCGCGGGTTTCGGCGGTGTGGGCGTACCACAGCGCCCGCGCCTCGTCCGCGCCTTCCAGCTCTGCCGCGCGAGCGGCGAGGGTGTCGGCGAGCGCGTCGGCCTCGGCCGCTTCCTGGAGCATCCGTTCCCGCTCCTCTTCGTCGGCGACGACGTCGGCTTCGGCGCGGCGCATGGCCGCGTCCCGGCGACGGGCGTCGAGGGCCTGGTGGGTTCCGGCGAGTTCCTGGCCGACGAACTCCGGCCCCCACGCCTTCTCCCGCTCCCACGCCCGCATCCGGACCAGCAGCTGCCCGTCGGACATCTCCAGCTCGTCCCGCCCCGACTCCGGGCGCCCGAGGACTCGCCATGCCGAGCGCCACGACGCGTACGCCTCGACCTGCCCGGATTTCGGTGCCGCACCCAACGCGGTCTCCTCGTCCTCATGTCCGGTCAGCTCGCGGTGCGCCGCGACCATTCCGGCTTGCTTGCTCCATTCCTTCGCCAGGGCGGGATCCTCAGGCACCGGGCCGAACGCCTCGATCGCCCACTGCTGCGGCTCCGCCGCCAGTTGCTCCCCCAGTTCCAGACGGCGAGCATCGGCAGTGTCGGCTAGTTCCCGCAGGTAGGCCGCCCACTGCGGGTCGTCGACCTTGGGCAGCCAGTCGGCGTAGGAATCGCCGACGGGGTCGAGGGTGACGGTGTCGGTGATTCGGTGGTGGATCACGTTCGTCAGCTGCCGCGACCCGGACAGC
Source organism: Amycolatopsis sp. WAC 04169 (assembly GCF_003947535.1). Lineage (NCBI taxonomy): Bacteria > Bacillati > Actinomycetota > Actinomycetes > Pseudonocardiales > Pseudonocardiaceae > Amycolatopsis > Amycolatopsis sp. WAC 04169. The sequence continues at coordinate 110,848 of NZ_QHJI01000007.1, forward strand.
GTCCGGGCGGTGACGGCGTGGTCGAGGACTTCGCGCGGGTCGTGCCCGGCGAGCTCGGCGCGGCGCAGCAGCCGCGCGAGCGTGGGGCCGCCGTCCTCGGCGGCGATCCTCGCCCGCTGGTTCTCCGTCAGCTTCCCCTCCTCCACGAGCTCGTCGAGCCACCGCTGAGTGCGGCCGGCGGTGGCCAGCTCGGTGGCGTCGGCGAGCAGTTCGGCCGGGGTGCGGATGGCGTCGTTGTCCGCCGCCGCCTCGGTGGCCTCGGCGAGTGCAGAGCGTTGCGGGCCGGTGCCGTCGAACGCGGCGGCCAGCACCGCCGCCGGACTGCGTTTCACCGCCTGCAACGCCGCACCTTCGGTCGCGTCGACCGGGACGGCCAGCGTCGTCACGTGCGCGGTGTTGCCCTCGCGGCCGCGGGTGAGCCCGACGTAGAGGGCTTCCTGCCCGGTCGCTTCGGTGACGACAGCGTGGCTGGTGTCGACGGTGAGGCCTTGCGCGCTGTGGACGGTCGAGGCGTAGCCGAGCGCCACGTGTTCGGACACGTAGGCGCCGGGCAGCGTGATCCGCTCGCCGAGGACTTCGCCGACGCCGTCTTCGCGTCCGAGGACGCGGGCGACGATGAGGCCGCCGTCGTCGCGGGTCTCGAGGACGCGGTACTGCTTGCGGTTGATCGGCGCCTCCGGGTTGCCGTCGAACCCGGTGAGGTTCCAGCCGTTGCGGCGGGCCTGGATCAGGTCCCCGACGCTGGCGTAGGTGCCCTGCATCCCCAGCGACACACCGGCTTCTTGGACTTTGCCGAGCCGCACGAGTTCGTTGCGGAGCTCGGCCGACAGGTGCGCGGCCTGCTCGTTGGTGTCCACGATCAGGATCGAGTGCTTCCCCGCCAGCGTGTCGGCGAGCCACGCTTTTCCGGCGGTGGCTTCGGCTTGCTCGCGGGTTCCGCCGTCGAGGATCCGGCCATGCTTGTGGTAGTCGCCTAGCACGGTCTCGTCGCCGTCGCGCAGCCGCAGCGACGCGCCGCGTTCCCACTCGGCGTGGAAGCGGCGGACCTCGGTTAGCTCGTACGCGGCCCCGGCGGTGGCCATCAGGTCCATGCCGCCTCCGGCGCCGACGGCGGCCAGCTGCCGATGGTCACCGGTCAGCAGCAGCTTCGCCCCCGCCGCCTCCACGTGTCGGTGGATGCGGGCGAGGTCGGCGGTGTTCGCCATCGCCGACTCGTCGACCACGACCAGGTCGCCGAGGTTCAGCTTCCACTCGACGTGCTCGGGGTGGGTCGAGCCCTCGGCGAGCTTCTCCTGCACCCCGAGCCACCGCGCGATGTTCCGCGCGGTCAGCCCCTCACCGGCGAGCACGTCGGTGGCGACCTGGCTGGACGCCAACCCGACCACGCGTCGAGACTGCCCGCCCCACAAGTCGTTGTCCTGCCACGCTTTCGCCAGGGCGCCGACCACAAAGGACTTCCCGGTGCCTGCCGGGCCGACCAGTGACTCGACCGCCGCGCCGGAGGTCAGCACGCCGCGCACCGCGGCGGCCTGGTCCGCGCCCAGCACCATCCCGTGATCCGCCAGCGCGGACACGAAGCCGTCCACGTCGGACACGTCCAGCGCCGGAGCTCCGCCCCGGGCGGTGGCGGCGGCGAGCGCGCGTTCGGTGTGGACATGTTCCGGGGTGGCGTAGAGACGGCGGCCCGGTGCCTCGTAGGCGGATTCGCCGTTCGCAAGCTTCAACGCGTCCGGCAGGACGGCGACACCAGGGCGGTCGGTGGCGAGCGGGGTCGCCAGCTTCACGCCCTCGGCGGTGAGCGTGTCCAGCAGCCGCGCGACCTGTGCGCCGTCGAGGTCGCCCAGGTGATCCGGCAGCGCGTCCGAGATCGCGCGCGTCAGGTCCGGCGCGGTCCACCCGGACTTCGTGGACTGCACGTCCGCCAGCGCGGTCTTCAACACGTCGTCCGGCGACCACCGGGCGGCTTCGCGCGGGCCGTGGTCGAGGTTGAGGACGTCGCGGGCGACGCCGGCGAGACCGTCGGCGACCTCGGCGCGCAGCTCGCGGTCCCAGCGTTCCAGGCGTTCCTCGACGGTCTCGCCGTCGTGCGACTTCGCCTTGCGCGTGGCGAACGTGGCCTGCCGCTGCAAGCGATCCAGCTCCAGCGAGTTCGGCTCCCGCCCGAACCGCGCTTCGAACGACTCGACCAAAGCGGCGGTTTTCTTCGTGATCGCGCGGCGGCGCGAGCTGAACAGGTCCATCACCTGCTGGTTGATTCCGACAACCTCGCGGGACTTCCCATCCGGTCGCGTGGCGAACCGGATCCCGAGCGCCTTCGCGAGGTGTTCCTCGGTGGTGCGCTCCCCCACCGCCGCGGCCGCGCCCCGGTGCGCGTACAGGGCGCGGCCGTCCAGCGTGCGCCACTGCCCATCGGCGCCTTCGACGCGGTTGAGGATCGCGTTGTGGATGTGCAGCTGCGGATCGTGGTTGCGCGAGTCGTGCTGGAAGAACGACGCCACGACGAAGTCGTGGGCGTCGATGAACCGGCCCGCGGCCCCGCCGTGGTGCCCGACCCGGGAATACCCGGCGTGCTCGGACAGGTAGTCCAGTGCCGCGCGGTTCCCCGCCCAGATCGCGTCCTCCACCGCGTCGCGGTGCGCCCGCCACGACGCGGCGGCCGTTCGTGCGTCGTCACGCTGCCGTCCGAGCTCGGCGAGTTCGGCCGGGGACGCGCCCGCCGCCATGGCGGCGGCGAGCGCGTCGTCCAGTCGTCCAGCCGTCCGTTCAGCGCGGACCTGCTGCGCCTCGAACGCGGTGTGCAGCACCGTGACCGACTTCTGGACGCTGAACGTGGCGTCCAAAAAGGCCACGTTCTTCCGCGCGGCCTTGTTCGCCTCCAGCCGCAATTCCTCGCGGCGTTCACCCGTCGCGCCCGGCTCCTTGTCCAACGCGACCGCGTACAACTCGTCCGCCGTTGGATAGTTCCGCCCCGTGTGACCGAGAGTGGACGCCTCCGCCCACCGCGTTGGATCCTTGAACGCCTCATCGCGCGGGTCGACGAACTGCTCGTAGACCGCCTGCATGTCCTGCTCGTCGACCAGCCCCGTCAAGCCGAGTTTCTCGGCCCCGCCGCCGTACCAGCGGCCCGGCGGCTCCCCCTCGGCGACCGCGTCGGTGTAGTAGTTCTCCCGCCCTTTCGCGACCTCCTCGGTGAGGTAGGAGACCGAGTATCCGTTCGACAACGTCAGCATCCCGCCCCCCTTCCAAGATCAACACACGGGCTTTGAAGATCAACAACGGCGGTGGTGTTCCCGGGCGCCCGCCAGGGCGCACCGGCCCGACAGATCGTGATGCATAGGTGTGCACTGTCTTGGTTCTGTGGTGAGTACTTGCTGAGTGAGTGGCTGATGGGTGTCTTGGGCTGACTTGGTGGCTTACTGCCTTGGGTTGTGGCGCTGGGTGAGCTGCTGATCATGAGTTGGCCTTGGTGGCACTGAGATTCGTGATGACGTGAAGGTGGTGCGGCTGTTCCCGGAGTTCCTTCAGGACGGTTCCGGCGGTGCCTCGGGAAACCTGGGCCGTTTCGGAGAGCTGATCGACGGTCGGGAGGTTGCCGTGCAGCGCCTGGTATTTGCGGGCCTCGTGCAAGGCGCGGTCCCGCTTCGGCGACGACGGCGCGACCGCTGGACGCTCCGGCGACGGCGCTCGCGCACCGCGCTCCTCGGCCGTGTCCGGCTGAACAGATTCCGGGCGGACGGTTGGACGTTCACCCGCTGCGGGCGCGTTGGACGTGTCCACCGGGTTCGACTGAACGGAAGCCGACTGGACGGGCGCGGGCGGCGGCGCGGCCGATTGGACGGGCTCCGGCTGGACGGGCGCCCCGGACGGACGGTCCGGCGTGGCGGGCTTCGCGCGCACCGACGACGGGCGGGCGGTGATCAACTGGTGGACGACCACGCCGCCGATGGACACCACGGCCATCACCACACCGGTGTCCCAATGGTGTCCGGTCGAAAAGCCGTGCAGGAAGTTCAAGCCCGCCGCGACAGCGGCGAACACCCACACCCCGGCCTTCAACCACCCGGTCGGCTCGCCGCGGCGGACACCGATCGTGACCGCCGCCGCGAACGCCCACATCGCCGCCTCGCTGAACAACGGCAGCAGGACCCCGACCGCACCGAAGATCTGCTTGCCGTACTCGGCCATCGCCGACCACGCCAGGATCGCCGGAACCAGGATCACCGGAACGAACAGCAGATCCAGGGCGTGCTTGCGGCTCGCCTCCACCAGCGTCTTCGCGAACCGGACGCGACCGGCCTTCCGCTTGGCGCGCTTGGCCTCCCGCGCTTCCTGCTTGGCGGCCTCGGCCGCGCGGCGCTGCTCGAACTCCAGGCGCCGGTCCTCCCGCTCCTCGGCCCGCTCCGCGGCCTTGTCGGCGCGGCGCTGCTCGGCGTTCGCGGCCCGGTCCGCCCGGGCCTCCTCCCGCCGCGTCGTCACGTCGTCCACGCTCATCCCTGCCCCCACTCGTCACCGGCGCCGGCGGCGTCCTCGTCGGCGGCGTCGTCTTCGGTGTTCCAGCGGGCGCACCGCTCCGCCCGCTCGGTGTCCTCGTCGGCGCGGTCGTGGTGCCGCACCGCGTCCTCGACGTCCTCGACGGCTCTCTCGCATTCCGCGACCCGTTCGGCGAGCGGCGGCTCGGTGTCCTCGTCGGAGTCGACGTCGTCGTCCTCGTCGGCGTCGTCCACCTCACGCGCGGTCGGCCTCGTGGCCGTGTGGCGCTCGACCGCCTCTGTGGCGGCACGGGCGCAGGCGTCGGCGTCGGACTCGCCCTGGGCGCGGTAGTGGGTGAACAGGCGGGCCGCGGTCGCGAGCATGTCCTGATTGCCGTTGAACCCGGTCGACCGCAGCGCCTTGTCCGGGTCGGCGCCGGAATCGACCCACCCTGCGTAGCCCTTGACCGCGTCCGCCACGGCGTCGGCCTTGCGCAGCGCGGTGTTCGCCGCGGCGGCCTCGGCCGCGATCTGCTCGTCGATCACGCGCCCGCGCGTCGCCGCGGCCTGGGCGAGAACAGGGTTCTGGACCTCGGCCGAGACGGCGGCCCCGAACGCGAGGTCGGCCGGGACACCGGTTGCGAGCATTCGCTCGAACCGCTCCGCCACCGCATCGGCCACACCGGACTCGGCGGCCGCGTCCCGCGCCGCCGACGACGGATCCGCCCCGGCGGCGCGCAGTTCGGCGAACCGGTCCGTGATCGAGTCGCGAGTCACCGGCTCGACCGACGCGGACACGTCGTTCTGGTCGGTGTCGGCGGCGCTGGCAAGGCGTTGCCGTGCCGCGGGAACGTCGACAGTCCAGAAATCACTGGTCTCGTGTTCCTGCTGGCTGCACGTGCTGCACTGGGACACGTCCTGACTGCAGCTGGAAAGGTGGTCTTCGAGCCCGTCCGCTTCCCGCACAATGGCCCGCGCGTCCTCGACGGTCATTCCGTCAGCGGCTGCGGCGAGTTCGGCGCGGAGGGACGCGCGGCGCTGCTCGATGTACTGGTCCTCTGCGTCCTCCTCCGAGACGTCACCATCGGCATCGTCGGCGAGAACCTGGTCGATCCGGGCCACCGTCTCATCGGCGGCGACGCCGGCGGCGGCGGCGGTTTCGTCCTGGTCCACGACCGGCCACGCGCTGGCCTGCCCGTCGTTCGACGGGGCGGTAGACAGGGCCGCGAGAGCCTGGTCGACATCGGCGTCGAACGCGTTGATGACGGTGAGATAGGCGGCGCGGGTCGCGTCGCTCTCGACCACGTCGTGGATGTCCTCTTCGGTCAGTTCCCGTGCCGCTACGGCGGCGTCGCGGGCGGTCAAGCCCTCGTTGCCGGACTCGATACGGCTGTCCTCGGCGACAAGCTCGATCGCGGTCCGCAGATCCATCTCCGGCACGCCCGTGCTCGGAGTGTTGTCGCGAGCGGGAAGGTTCCGCGCGATCCAGCCTCCGGCGTCCGGTGCCAGCTCGGCGACCTCGGGCAGCTCGACCTCGTCGGCGGGCGCGTAGAACGCCGGGTCCCAGGTCGCGGCGTCGTCGGTGACGGTCGACAGTTCCCCCGTGATCCGGCTACGCACCACATCGCCCGGCGCGAACGCGGCGAAGGTCGTGGACTCGCCGACCGTCTCGTCGATGGCGTCGGCCTGTGCGGAGGTTCCCGGTTCGTTGCTATCCATAGTGGACTCTTCTCCGGTGTCGTGGGCCGACGCGTGCTCGACGTCGTCGGCGGGGTGGGTGAGCGCGGCGCGGACCTGGTCGGCCTGCTCGGCGCTGATACGTGAGGTGAAGGCGGTCGCCGTCTCGCTCACAGCTGCGAACCGGGCCGCGTCGTGGCTCTGGCCGGCGTCGAGCTGGCGGCGGTAGGCGATGACCGCCGCGACCGCGAGCCCGGTCTCGTCGAGGCTGGCCTCAACCGCACGAGCAGCGGCCGCGTCGTGGTCCCAGCCTTCGGTGCGCAGCTGCGCGAAGCGGCCCACCGCCTCGTCGGCGACGTCGTAGTTGCGCAGAGCTTCGTCGGCGGGCATCAGTTCGTCCGGGTCGATCAGCACGACGTCCGGGTCCTGGGCGACGGCCTGTTCGGCGGCGACGGTGGCGGCGAGCTCGGCGTGGTCGGGTGGTTCGTCTTCGGTGCCGCGGTGCGCGGTGTAGAGGTCGAGCGCGGCCTGGGCGACCGTGAGGCTGTCGCCGTCGAACATCCGCAGCGTTTCGGCGAGAGCGTCGGCCTCGCCCTCGGCCTCGCGCAGGACGTTCTCGAACAGGTCGATCGCTTCCTCGCCCACGGTGTAGGCGCGATCGAACGCCAGCTGCTCGACCTCGTCGACGACCTGATCGGGCACGTCCGGCTCGAACAGCTCCTCACCGAACTCGTCCTCGACGGCATCGTCCGCGCCGAACCGGGTAGCCGCCTGAGGCTGCTGATCCCTCGGCTCGCTCATCGCCGACCACCCCCGGCGCGGCGGCGGGCGGCCTCGGCCGCGCGGGCGTCGGCGACGACCGCGACGTCCGGCTCCGGCGCGGTGGCAGTGCGGGCGGTGCCCCACCATCCGGCGATCGGCGCGAGCGCCGTCCCGGACGGCACCCGCGGTCCGGGCAGGAACAGGCTGCCGCCGTCCTGGTGGTTCTCCAGCGAACAATTCGCCGTCGCCGCCTTGATCCGCTTCACCACACCCGGCCGATAGCGGTCATGCCAGTCCGCGGCACGGGCCACGGTGGCGTCCCGGTCGACGTAGGCGGCGAGCCACGACCGCATCAGGCAGACGAGTTCCTCGACCACGTCGGGGTGCCACCACCAGCACTCCGGGAGCTCGGCGCCGTGGTAACGCAGATACACCCGCGTCAGCCACAACGACAGCTCCGTGAGCACGGTCTGGGCCTCGTCAGCGCCGTCGACATCGTCGCCGTCGGCGAGATCGAGCCACGACAACGGCCGGGTCTTCTTGCCCGGTTCCTCGTCGTTGAGCTGCTCCACCAGGCCCTTGACGACCTTCGCCAGCTTCGTCACCTGCTCCGGCAACGGCTCCACCAACTCGTGCAGGGCTTCCACCTGCTGAGGCAGCGGCGTGACCGCCTCCATCGTCAGCCGCAGCCCCTCGACCTCACGGGCCAGACCGGCGACCGCGGCCGTGGTCGCGAACTCGGGCTCCTTCTTCTCGTTCGTGCTCATCGGGGGACCTCCACGAGGTCGAAGCGGGCATGCAGTTCGGTCCAGGCGGCGTGGTGACGGCCGTCAGCGGTGTGCCAGAGGTCGTCGTCGCCGGGGAACCACAGGTGCATCAGGTCGTCGCGGACCACCGGGTGATCGGTCGGTGCAGGCTTGTCGGCGACGCCGGCGGCGAGCCACACGCGCGGTGTCGTGGGAGCGCTCATCGGAAACTCACCCCCGGGAACACCTCGGCGGCGGCCGACCAGTCGAGCGCGTCGCCCTCGGTGCCTGGGCGGACCGTGTCGAAGGTGCGGGCCACGAGCTCGGCGAGGTCGTCGCGGCGGAACATCACCCAGCCACACCCGTCCGGGCTGGACAGGCCGACGGTGATCAGGTCGCCGCGGGCGGTGACTCGGACGTCGCCGATCCCGGCCTGGCCGTTGCGCAGGGCTTCGGCGAGCAGGTCCCGGCTGATCGCCCAGTCCGCGCCGGGGAACCCGAACGTGATCGCGTACGGCTCGGCCGCGTCGTAGCGGGCGTTCACCGCCGCCTGCCCGGTCTCGACCAATACGTGCACGGTGAACTCGATGGCGGTCATCGCGCACCCCCGCCCGGGACGGAGTTCAGGCGGCGGCCGGTCTCGGAGACGACCCAGGCGACGAAGTCCTCGCGGACGCCGGGTGCGACGTGGGCGTCGAGGAACCGGGTGATCTGCCCGGCCGTCTGGCCGTGCACGGTGCGCCACACGGTGATCTCCACCAGCACCGCCACCAGGCGGGCCTGTTCGCCGGAGTGCTCGACGAACTCGCGGGTCAACTGCGCGATCACGGTCGTGATCCGGAACGTGTCGACCGGCATGAAAGGCTGGTTCGGGTTCATCGCGACCGGCCCTCCCCGCGCTCATCGGTGCCCGGGAACTCGCTCGTCCCGGCGATGTGGGCATCGAGTTCGGCGTCCAGCGCCGCGAGCGGATCCACGGTGCGGTCGCCGGCCGCGGGTTCCGGGTCGCCGTCGAGGCGCACGGCCTCGACCCGGACCGCCCCGGCCTCGTGCTCGGCCTGCGGCGGCACAACCGCCTCGACACGGCCACCACGACGGTTGGCGGCCCAGTCCTGGGCACGCGTGACCCACGGTTCGACGCGGTCGGCGAGCATGTCGACGAACGCCCCGGCCTTGGTCAGCCACAGCTCGCGCCGATCCGCCCAGCGGATCATCAGCTCGGCGCGGCGCCAGCCGCGTTCGATCGCCTTGACGTCACGGCGCTTCCACGCCATCTGGAGCTTCCCGATCGCGGCGGGCATCCCCCGCCGCACGATCACCGCGTGCAACTCCGGCAGCTGCGAGATCTGCCCCGGCGACAGCACCGGCACCCGCTGCGGCGTCCGGCCCGTCACGCGCCCGTCGACGTCTTCGGTCTCGACCATCTCGTGCCGGTCCGACGTCAGCAGCGAATACGCCTGGAGGTCGTCCGGGTCCTTCTGGTTGGCCAGCACCAGCAGCGTCGAGGAGTTCGTCAGGATCGCCGCGCACCCGGTGTCGCCCCACCGCTTGCGCAGCTGCGCGCGGGACTGGGCTCCGATGTGGATGGTGATGTTGCGGCCACCCATGTCCGAAGTCCAGTTATCCAGCGGAACTGGGCAGATCAGCGCCGCCTCGTCGAGCACCATCGTCAGCGCCGGGTCCAACCTGCCGCCTGGGGATTCGGAGGCGATGCGGCGGGCCTCGCGGGCGATGTGCGCGGTCAGCGCCGCCACCAGCGGGGCGGTGTGGCCCTCTTCGGCGCCGAGCATGTAGACGGTGCCGCGCGTGTCGAGCAGGTCGGCGACGTCGAACGCGCCACCCGTGGCCGCGGCCCGCGCGGTCGGGTCGGTCAGCCACCCCAGGGCGGGCATGATCGTGGTCGTGATCGACGACCTCGTGCGGTCGTTCGTGGTCAGGAACTGCCGGGCGGTGGTCTCGAACGCCGGTTCCGGCGAACGGCGCAGCAGCCGCAGCACCTCATCCGCCGCACCGTCCGGGTCCGCGACCCACGACTGCACGTCGACCATGTCCAGCTCGCCTAGGGCGGCGGCGTGCATCAGCGCCGCCAGCGCGCGGCGGGCCTGCGACACCCAGTGCTCCCGCTCGTCACTGCCACCGTCGGGCAGCAGATCGCTCGCGCGGTGCGTCGCGGTCACCGGGTTCGCGCATCCGGCCAGCGGGTCGAACGTGATCGTCGAGTCCAGCTTCCCCAAACCCGACGGGTTGAACACGAACGACGGGCCGTGCTGCTGTTCGCGCAGCTGCGCGGTCAGCTCGATCAGGTCCGTCCGCGTGGAGGTGGCGATCACCGCGCCCGGGGCGTCGAGGATCCGGCACGCCAGCTCCCCGGTCTTGCCCGACCGCGGCCCGCCCAGCCGCAACGTCACGTCCTCCACCGGCGACCAGATCCGCTGGAACCCCACCCGTGCCACCGCCGTGGCGTACTCGGTCACCGGCACCTGGCGGCGGGTCCACCACATCGCCCGCTTCAAACCCGGCTTCAGCACCTTCGCCTTGCGCCGCATCGCGGACTTCGACGCCACCCGCCAGATCTGCCACCGCGACGCCACACCACCATTCCGCCGCGAACGACGCGACCACTTCCCGATCAACCCCGCCGAACCGTTCCGGCCGCGCAGGCCCAGGAACGCCGCGACCGCCAGCACCGGGCCACCGAACAGCAGACCCCACGGCCACACCTCGTAGCCCGGCGTCACCTCGGGAACCCAGCCCGCGAACCACAGCGACAAGCCGGTCAGCCCGGCCGCGACCGTCACCAGACGTGCCGCGTTCCCGCGCACCAGCTCCGCCAGACCGAACACGCCGGCCGCGACACCCGCGACCACGAACCACGGCCACACCACAGCCGCCTTCACATGCCAGTCACTCAACAGATTCCCCAGCGCGATCAACACGACCGCCGTCAGAAGAGCCCCGAACGTACGCATCAGGCCGCACCCCCAGCCGCGAACTCGAACTCACCCGAGGACTCGTCCTGGGGGCTCACGCGCGTCGCGGCAGCCGACTCACAGGCAGCGAGATACTCCTCGATCGCTTCGCCCGAGATCCTGATCGCGCCTTTGCCGGTACCCATCCGCTTGGCGCGCAGCGCGCCGGACTCCACTGCCCTGTAGATCGTTGCCGCCGAGACATCGCACGCCTCCGCGACCGCTTGGACCCGGTACAGCCGGGTACGCTCCACCTGCATCGTTTCTCCCAACGTTTCGATGCGCGCCCCGGCCGGTGCTCCAACACCGGTCGGGGTTTCCTGTTGTTGCAGGGAAATCGCGGCGAGTACCGCGAAACTTGAGAACATAGCCAGCTTAGCCGTCTTAGCTGTCTCAGACAAGGCTGAAGTACCGGCAAAGACGGCTATGCTGGCTTTATCCGTAGACTCAGGCCCATGGATGGCTACGACCTCAGCGACCCCCGCCCGGCTTACCTCCGGATCGCAGCCCTGGTCCGTGACCAGATCCAATTGGGCGACCTGAAGCCCGGCGACCAGCTGCCGAGCATGCGCGCCCTCGCAGAGCAATACGAGGTCGGCGTCGAGACGATCAAGCGATCCCTGGAGTTGTTGCGCGCGGGCGGCTTCATCGTGTCGCGTCAAGGAAAAGGATCGTTCGTCAGCGAGCGCGCAGACGACGCTCCGGCAAGCCTTCCGCCGTCGGCGGACATCGCCGACCAAGTCGAAGCACTCCGCGCCGAGCTCGCCAGTGTCAAGGAGCGCCTCGCGCGGCTCGAAGCTCAACTCGGTGAGTCGTGAACTCTTCGCTCTGGCGTCGCACGAATCACCCGCGTCGCCACAGGCATCGACTGTCGCATTGCGTACGGTGGCTGCTGGGACCACCTGACGTCGCTGGTTTCGCATAAGAGCAGCCTGGGGCCGGTTTGCCGGTCCACCCGGGAAAAACTTTCCCGGTACGTTTCTTGCGGGCAGGGAGGGTGATGTTCATGCGAGGAATGAGCGAGAACCTGACCGTTGGCGAACGAGTCGCCTGGTACCGCCGCCGGCGCGGCATGTCTCAGGAGGCGTTGGCGGGCCTCGTCGGACGCACTGCTGAGTGGCTGCGAAAGGCGGAGAACAACCGAGCTGAGCTTGATCGGCTGTCCGTCATTCGCCGGTTGGCTGATGCGCTCGACGTCGCATTGGGTGACTTGATCGGCGAACCCACACTGCTGGACTGGACACCGGACAGCGGAACGTCGACAGTCCCCGCGCTCCGGGCGGCCTTAATGGACTACCGCCAGCTGACCCCAATTCTCAACGCGCCCGCACCGGACGCGGAGCCTCCGAATTTAAACGAGCTTGCGGGTGAGCTCCGGACAGTCTTTGACGCATACCAGAACTCACGTTTCGGTTTCGCCGCCGGTCGTTCGCCGCTTCTGCTCGCCGACGCACTCCTCGCAGCGCGCCAATATGAAGGCGACGAGAGGATCCGCGCGCACGAGCTACTCGCCTTGAGCTACCAGGCGTCGGCGTCGGTACTCACCAAGCTGGGCGAAGCCGACCTCGCGTGGATGGCTGCCGAGCGTGGTCTCGCGGCTGCACAAGAAACAGGCAACCACGCGATTACCGGCTCCCTCTTCCGATCCGTTGCGTTCGCGCTGCTTTCGACAGGTCGCCACGAGCCAGCGAGGAGCCTCACCGAGGCCGGTGCCGCGTATCTTCAGCCGCACCTCGGCGACGGCGGCGGCGATCTGCTGTCGGCGTACGGCATGTTGTTTCTCGCTGGCTCGATGGCAGCGTCGCGATCAGACGATCGCTCGACGACCCGTGCATACCTCGCCGAAGCAGAGGACGCCGCCCGTCGCCTGGGCGTCGACGGCAACCACCTGTGGACGGCATTCGGGCCGACAAACGTGGCGATCCACCGGGTCAACACCGCGATGGAGCTGGGCGACGTGCAAATCGCCCTCGACCTCGGTCCCAGTCTTGACACCAGTGCCCTTCCCCTTGAGCGACGGGTCCGCCACCTCCTTGACGTTGCACGGGCGTTCAACACATCCGGGCGAACTGAGGCTGCGGTCGCAACAGTGCTCGACGCCGAGCGAATGGCGCCCGACCAGGTCCGACACCATTACCTGAGCAGGCAACTGGTCCTGAATTGGGTCCGCAACACGCACGGTAAGCCCGCCTTCGAGCTGGACCAGCTTGCGCGGAGGATGCACGTCGTAGGGTAGGAGCCGTGACCGATCCATCTGAGAAGTTCGCAACGCCCCGGGTCGCCTCCGGGGCGTTGTTCGTTGACGGCGATCGAGTGCTACTTGTACGCAAAACGTACGGCAACCGTTGGGACATCCCCGGCGGCTACGTCGACCGCGGTGAGTCGCCGGCGGCCGCGTGTCGACGCGAACTGCAAGAAGAGCTTGCCCTTGATCGTTCGCCGGAGGCCTTGCTCGTTCAGGACTGGGCTCCGAACGACAAGGAGGGAGACAAGCTGCTGTACGTCTTCGACTGCGGCACGCTCGGTGAGGACGTAGACCGAATCGTGCTCGACGGCGAAGAACTAGACCAATGGGAATGGGTCTCCGTGCAGCAACTCCACGAGTACGTCATCCCACGATTGGTCCGTCGCCTCACCCGCGCTCACGAGGCGTACCAGCGCCGCACGACCATGTATCTCGAGCACGGCGAACCTGCGTTGACACCTCCGCCAAACTTGGCTCGGCAATGAGTCCACCGGGGACAGCCCGGGGACAGCGAATCGAGCGAATCAAGCAAAACCGCAGGACTCGGGTGAAACCAGGAAACTCATGTCTCGCTGTTTTCGCAGGTCAGAGCCGCGCCGCAGTCCTGGGGGTCAAGGGGTCGCAGGTTCGAATCCTGTCAGCCCGACGGACGAAGCGGGTTTCCGCAGCTCACCAGCTGCGGGAACCCGCTTTTTCATGTGATCGGCTCAGACGGCCGCGGCGTGTTTCCCGCTGGGCTGGTCTTCGGCGGCCTGGTCCAGGATCCGGTTCGCGACCCGGCCGAGCGCCGCGTCCAGTTCGTCTTGCCCTTCCAGGCCCCAGTCCCGCAGCCGTTCGGCCAGCCAGGCTTTCCAAGCCCGGATGAGCTTTTCGAGTTCGGCGCGTCCTGCCTCCGTGGTGGCCCATCCCCCGGATTTGAACGTCAGGTGGCCGGTGAATTCGAGGCGCGCGAAGGCGGCTTCGAACACTTCTTTCGGGACGCCGTAACGATCGCCGATCACGGAGAGGGACGTCGGTTTGTTCCGGCGTTCCCGCAGGCGGACCTGCCCAAGGCACCACAATCCGCCGGTGTCGAGTTCGCAGCCGGACTTCATGAGGACGCCCGCCGAGGCCGCCTTCCCCTCACGCGCCAGCAAGCGGCCGACGGCACGCTCGAGGTCCTGATCCCCGTTGCCAGGCTCCGGCATCGCGAAACCGTCGCCGAGGTCCGGTGCGGCCGCCCGTGAGGTGTCCCGCAGCGGAACCTCCTTGAGGAAGAACGCCAAAACCAGCGCGACGAGACCGACCGGTGCGGCATAAAGGAAAACCGTGTGCAGGGAATCGCCGTACGCCTGGATGTAGGGCGCCGAAACCGAATCCGGCAAGGCGTGGAGCGCGTTCGGGACCTGGACCGCCTTGGGGTCGATCCCGGGCGGCAGCGGATGTTCCGCACCCGCCGTGGCCATGTTCGGCGCCAACTGGTTGGCGTAGATCGTGCCGAAGACGGCCGCACCGAAAGAAGAACCCAAGGACCGGAGGAAGGTCACCCCGGACGTCGCGACGCCCAGATCGCGGTAGTCGGCGGTGTTCTGCACGACAATGACCAAAACCTGCATGCTCAGGCCGATTCCCAGGCCCAGCACGGCGAAGTAGAGGGACATCTCCCAGAACCCGCTCGTCGGGGTCAGCCGCGAGAGCAGGTACAGGCCGAGTGTCAGCCCGATCCCGCCGGCGATCGGGAAGATCTTGTACCGCCCCGTCCGGCCGACCACGTTGCCCGCGAACACACCGGCCACCAGCAGCGCGATCACCATCGGCAGCATCCGCACACCCGAACTGGTCGCCGAGATGCCGTGGACGTACTGCAGATAGGTCGGCAAGTACGACAGCGCACCGAGCATCGCGAACCCCACGACGAAGCTCAGGATCGCCGAAACGGTGAACACGGGATTCCGGAACAGCCGCATCGGCAGGGTCGGTTCCTTCGCGCGCTTCTCCGCGAAGACGAACAGCACCAGCAGGATCACCGAGCCGATCGACATCCCGATGATCGTCGGCGAATCCCACGCGTACTGCGTACCGCCCCAGCTGGTGACCAGTGTCAGGCCGGTCGCGGCCAGTCCGATCAGCAGGATGCCGAGATAGTCGATCACCGGCCTCGCCACGGACTTGACGCTCGGCATCGCGCTCGCCGCCACGATCAGTACCAAAACCGCGATCGGGACGTTGACGTAGAAGGCCCATCGCCACGAGAGGTGGTCCACGAACAGCCCGCCCAGCATCGGGCCGAGCACCGTGACGACACCGAAGACCGAACCGAGGATGCCCTGGTACTTGCCCCGCTCGCGCAGGGGCACCACGTCGGCCACGAGCGCGGTCGCGGTGACCATCAGGCCGCCCGCGCCCAGGCCCTGCACCGCGCGAGCCACGATGAGCCAGATCATGTCGCCGGCGAAGCCGCAGAAGAACGAGCCCACCGTGAACACGATCACCGACAGCTGGAACATCAGCTTGCGGCCGAACAGATCGCCGAGTTTGCCGACGACGACGGTCATGATCGTCTCGGCGAGCAGGTAGGAGGTGATCACCCACGACAGATGCCCTGCACCGCCGAGATCCCCGACGATCGTCGGCAGCGCGGTCCCCACGATCGTCTGGTCGAGCGCCGCGAGCAACATCCCGAGCATGACCGCCGCGAACACCGCGTTCCGGCGTTTGCGGCTCAGGACCGGCGGGGCGGCGTCCGGCGCGCCGACCTCGGCGGTCGTGGTCATCGAGCCTCCCTCACGTCGGACACTCAACGTAAGACAGCCCCCGGGCACGGCGCACTCGATGATCACTCGATCCGGTGGTGCTCGCGAGGTCCGAAAGGCCGGGCCCTTGAAGCGTCTCGCAACCGCCGTCCTCGTCGGCGCCGCGGCGGTCGCCCTGCCCGGTCGTCGTCCAGGTGTGGATGAATTGGAACGGCGTACAGAACATCTATCTACCAGCACGACATCTGCGTCGCGCCGCACGAGGTGGGGCATCTCGGGAACTCGCCCAAGGACGCCGCGCCTTCCTACGGCTACTTCGGCAAGAACACCGGCCGGGCCTGCTGACCGGAGCGGCCGCGAACCTGGCCCCGATCCGGCTCGGACATCGGTGACAGTTCGCGGAGATGACCGCGCACGACGTCCGCCATCGGGTCGGCGAGGATGCCGAGCACCGGGAGGGCTTCTTCCCAAGCGTTCCTGGCCTGCTCCGGATCGTCGTCGGCCCGGCGGGCGTACCCCAGGTCTACGAGGGCCGCCGCCAGTTCGAGCTGATCGCCGCTTTCGCGCAGCGAAACCACCGCCTCGTCGAGGGCGGCAAGCGCCTCTTCGGGGCGGCCCATACAGCGGTACAGCCTGCCGAGATTGGTGAGGGTGACACCTTCTCCCCAGCTGGAGCGGAGTTCACGATGCAAGCGCAGCGCGTCGGTACAGCAGCCCAGCGCCGATTCGTGCTCGGCCAGTACCCGATGGGCTCCGCCCAAGCTGTTCAACGCGACCGCCTCGCCCCAGGTATCCCCGAGCGCGCGCGAGGACTCGACACAACGACGGAATACCCCGACGGCGTCCTCCGGTGTTCCCGCGGCCACCAGCACCTCGCCGAGGGTGTGGAGGATCGCGCTCTCACGTCGGTGTTCGCCGGTCTCGCGGCACTGTGTCATCGCGTGCCGCAGTGTGCGCTTCGCGTCTTCGCATCGGCCGGTCCAGTATTGAAGTGTTCCCAGGGCGTGCAGAATCCGGGTCTGGCCGGGCTGCACGGTTCCGCTCTGCCCGGTGGGCGGGCGACCGGGACGGAGCAGTTGCACCCAGTCTTCGAGCGACACCCGGCCGTGGTGGGTAGCCGTGTCCGTGCTCGATGCCAGGCTGAGACTCGTCTGATCGACGTGGGACCAGTCGACGAATTCCTCGTAACCGCTGAAGTCACGGACGAGCCCTTTCGGCGTGGCGAGACGGACGCCGTCCCGGTCGCCGGGAAAGAACCGCCGGTACGCCGCCGTCATGGTGTTCACGTAGTACTCCAGCACCCGCGACTGCGCCCGCTTGCGGTCCGGCTGCGACTCGCTCGCGAGTCCCTGTTCGCGCGCATAGGCACGCAGCAGGTCGTGGAACTGATACCGCTCGGCCTTGACCTGCTGGATCAGGCTCGCGTCGACCAGTGACTCCACGTGCCGCTCGGCGTCGTCGGGTGAGGTGCCGAGCAGCGCGGCCGCTTCGAAGCGGTCCACATCCGGCCCCAGATGGAGACCGAGAAGGTGGAAGGCCCGCTTCGAGTCCGGCGGAAGCCGGCCATACGACAGAGCGAACGCCGCGGCGACACTGCGGCTGCCCGAACGCAGCCGCGGCACGACGTCGCGTTGGTCGCTGAGCCTGCGGCGCAGTGCCGTCACCGGCAGGGACCGGGACAGCCGGGCTCCGGCGATCCGGATGGCCAGCGGCAATTCACCGCACAGCCGTACGGTTTCCGCGATCGCCGCGCGGTCCGACTCGGCACCGCGTGCGGCCGCGATCCGGGTGAGCAGCCTGCCCGCGTCGGCGGGCGAAAGCGGATCGAGCGTGAGCTGGTGGGCGCCGTCGAGGTCCAGCAGGCGATGCCGGCCGGTGATCACCACGGCACAGCCCGGTCCGGCCGGAAGCAGGGACTCGACGCGCACGCCGTCCCCCACGTTGTCCAGCACTACGAGCGCCCGCTTCTCGGCAAGGGTGTCGCGCCAGAGCATGGCCCGCGTCTCCGTGTTCTCCGGTATCGCCTCCGCGGGGACACCGACGGCGCGAAGCAACACGTGGAGCGCGTCGTGGGCGTCTCGCGGTTGCAGACCCGGCGTGTGCCCGTACAGGTCGATGTAGAACTGCGCGTCCGGGTACCGGTCCGCCAGCGAATGCGCCACATGGACCGCGAACGCCGTCTTCCCGACCCCGGCCATCCCGTCGACGGCGACCACCACCGGCGACGTCCGGCCGGCGCTCGGTGAACACAGTTCCGTGATGAGGCTCGTCTCGGCCTGGCGTCCGGTGAAGTCCGCGACAGCGGGCGGCAGTCCGCGCAACCCGGCGGTCCTGGGACCCCACGCTCCGACTTCGTCCCCCGTGGCTTCGTCCTGGAGCCGTGGCACCGGGTCGGCCTGCTCCAGGACCCTCCGATGCGCCTGCCGCAGCCGCGCTCCCGGCTCGACCCCCAGTTCCGCCACCAGGAGTTCACGGGTCTGCCGGAACACGTCCAACGCCGCGGCCTGCCTGCCCGACCGGTACAACGCCACCATGAGCTGCTCGCACAGCGACTCCCGCAGCGGGTGCGCGGTGCGCAACCGCTGCAGTTCGGCGATCACGTCGGCGTGGTTTCCCAGTTCCAGTTCGACCGCGAGACGTTCCTCCTGCACCGCCAACCGGGTCTCCGCCAGCGCGTCGGCGTTGGTCCGGGCGAACGGCCCCGGCACTCCCGCGAACGGGCTGCCCCGCCACAGTTTCATCGCGGAGTCGAATTCGACCACGGCTTCCACCAACCGCCCGGCCGTCACGGCTTCGCGCCCCAGCGCGACATGGTCGTCGAACACGTCGAGGTCGAGTTCGCCCGGATCGACCCGGATCCGGTAGCCGCCCGCTTCCGAAACCAGCCTGTCACCGCGTTCGGCCGCGGCGAAAGCGCGCCGGAGGCGGGACACGTAGGTGCGCATCGTGTCCACGGCCGTGGGCGGCGGCTCCTCGCCCCAGATGGCATCGACCAGCGAACCCAGGCCGACCACCCGGTTCGCGTTCACCAGCAGCGCGGCCAGCACGGCCTGGGAGCGCGGTCCGCCCAGTTCGATCCGCCCCAACGTCCCCCACGCCCCGACCGGACCGAGAATCCCGAACCGCACCGCGCCCCCCCCCAAGACACCGCCGAAGATTCCTCTATACCGCAGCCCGGCAGGAGGGCACAAATGGATTAACGCGGGCGTGCGGTGTTCAGCGGGATCGAGCTCGCGCTTGCTATCTCCTTTCCATTCCGGTGCGATGCCGCCGCCTTACCGTTGCCGGCACGACCGAGGGCTTCCTCGTCCGAAAGGCGACTCACCGAAATGCCTCTGCACATTCATTTCTCGGCCGCCGATCTGGCCCGTGTCACCCTCGCGACCGAGCCAGATCCGTTATGGGAAGTGCTCCTGAGCCTGCACGTCCTGCAAAGCCCGGCGGTGGAACCACGCCATGAACGCTGGCGCGCGGGACTGACGCTGAGCCCCGCCATGCGGGCCCTGTTCGACCTGGCGCCGCCACGGGGTTATTCACCGGATTTCCTCACACCCGCGGAATCGGCGGCTGGCCTTGAAAGCGGGCTCGCCGCACTGCGGCGCACGCCGCGTCATCGCCTGCGGACCGAACTCGCGCGGCTCGCCGGGCGTGCGATGCCGTCACGGTGGGCCACCAGGCTGGCCTCAGGCGACCACACCGCCCTGACCGACCTCACGCGCGGGCTCGCCGACTACCACCGTACGGCCGTGGAACCATCCTGGACGCGGATCGAGCACCACGTACGTGACGACGCCGCCGCTCGGACGCGGATCCTGGTGTCGCGAGGGACGGGTGGCTTGCTGGGATCCCTGCATCCAGCGCTCACTTGGCGTGGTGACTCGCTCGAACTGGACGGCGACCACCTCGGCCGGGACCTGCGTCTCGGCGGCCGGGGATTGCGCTTGCTGCCGTCGTTCTTCTGCCACGGACGGCCGACGGTGCTCGCGGACCCGGCCCTGCCACCCGTGCTCGTCTTCCCCGCGACCACACGTCCGGCGCCGGTCACCTGTCCCGCCGTGGCGGGTGGCACGGACGCGAAGCCGCTGGAGGACCTGCTCGGGCCGACCCGCGCCGGGACACTCCGGGCCGTCGGCGACGGCTGCACGACGACGGAACTGGGCCGGCGGGCGGGCGTCACCGTCTCCGTGGCCAGCTATCACGCGTCGATCCTGCGCTCCGCCGGGCTGATCACCACCGAGCGGGCCGGACCGGCGGTACGTCATCGGCTGACCCGTTTGGGAGCGGATCTCCTCGGCCACCGATTCCCGGCGTGAAAGCGCGGGGCCGCCTCCGCGGTTCGGAGGCGGCCCCTGGTGCACGCTCAGTCGATGTTCACCTTGTAAATGGTGCAATCGCCGAGCGATTCACTCTGCCACGCGATGAATCGCTTGGCGGGGTAGTACGTCCCGTGGCATTCGTGCCAGAAGTATCCGGAGTTCGCTCCCGACTGCCAGTGAACGGTGTTGAACGAGCGCGCGAGACTCGACCCGGAGTTCGCGTAACACGTCCAGGAGCCGTTCTTGTTCTTGGCGGCGAAGAAATCCGCCGGGCCCGCACAGGGCCACGCGTCGGTCTGCACTCCGGCTTCGGAAGCACCCGCCGGAGCGGCCGCGATCGAAACCGCGGCGAAAAACGCCGCCGCACCGGCAACGACCCCCGTCATCCGCCTGCTCGAAACCTTCATTCCCCATTCCTTCCCTCGGTTGCCCTTGCCGATCGAACATAACCGGACGGAGAATCCCGCTCCAAGCCTTTCCATTACCGTTCAAAAGCACCCACCTCAAGGGCACTGCAAGGAATCTGCCATGTGCTCGTCGTAGATTCCGCTGACGCCAGGAGGAAATGATGAACGCCTTGAGCCCCGCCGACGCACTGCGAATCGGTGCGCAGATCCAGGTCTCCAAAACCGTCAGCCGGCTGCTCGGCGGGTTCGGTGATCTCCTCGTACAAATAGAGCATCCGAAATGGCGGGAAGACCCGTACCCGTTGTACGAACGGATAAGGGCGAAAGGCCCGCTGTACCGCGGGCTGAGCGGGTCGTGGGCCACGGCTTCCTTCGCGCTGTGCGACCAGGTCCTGCGGGATCGCCGGTTCGGCATGAAGTACGCGGACGGCACGCCCGCGCTCACCGGCGCGCTGGGCATGGTGTCCCAGACCTACCCGGAGAGCTTCCTCGACCTGGATCCACCCGATCACACCCGGCTGCGCAGGCTCGCCGCGCCCTCGTTCAAGCCAGGGCGGATGGACCGCTACCGGCCGACGGTGCAGGCGGTGGTGGACTCTCTCCTGGCCAAGGTGGCCGGGCAGGAGGCCTTCGACCTCGTCGGAGATCTGGCCGCGCCACTCCCGATCACGGTCATCAGTGACCTGCTCGGTATCCCGGCCGCCGACCGATCCGTCTTCGCCGAATACGGCACTTTGATCGGTGAAGGCCTCAGCGGCGTGCACTCGGTCCGGCAAGCCGAACGACTGATCACCGTCGGCGAGGACCTCGTCGTGTTGTTCGACCGGCTGCTTCACGAACGTACGGCGATTCCCGGCGACGACGTGATCAGCGATCTCGCGGCCGCCGTCGGGGACGGAAGGATGACCGCACGGGAGCTGCACGGCACCGCGTTGCTGTTGCTGATCGCCGGTTTCGAGACCACGGTCAACCTGATCGGCAACGGCGTGCGGGCACTGCTGGGGCACCCCGAGCAGTGGGAGTCGCTGTGCTCGGATCCGAGCCTCGCCGCCGCCGCGGTGGAGGAAGCCTTGCGCTACGACCCCCCGGTGCAGGCTTCTCTGCGGATCGCGCATACCGAGGTGGAACTGGCCGGGCGCAGGATCAGGCCGGGCCGGTTCGTCGCCGTGCTGCTGGCCGCGGCCAACCGTGATCCGGAGGTGTACGAAAGGCCGGGCGAATTCGACATCTCCCGGTCCGGCGCATCGGACCACCTGGCGTTCTCCAGCGGAATACACTATTGCCTCGGCGCGAGGCTGGCGCGTATCGAAGCCGAAATCGTCTTCCGCACCCTCGCGGAGCGGATGCCACACCTGCGCCAGGCAGGTCCGCTTCGACGCCGGGAAGGCAATTCCATCCGAGGCCTGAGCCACTTTCCGGTCACGGCCTGAGGTCGCCGTTTCATGCCTCATACGACGCGAACCGCCACGGTGGCGGCCTGCCTCCTCATGGCGGCGCCGGTCTTGCCCGGCACGCCGTGGTTCTCCCTCGTCGTCGCCGCCGGGCTCGTCGCGTCCCTGGTGGCGGCCGTGCGGAGCCGTTCCGCGCCAGGCATCCGCGCCGTGGCCGTCGCCGCCGCCGTCTCGGCCGTGTTCCATGTGTCGATCCTTCTGGACTGGCCCCCGGCCGTGCGGATCGTCCTCGCGCTCGTCGTCGTGTTCGGTCTACCGGCCGGACTCGGCCGGCGCCAGTCGATCGGGACGGCGTACGGCTGGGTCGAACCGGGCCGCCCGACCTGGCCGCTTGCCGCTGCCGTCGTGGTCCTGATCGTGGGCACCACGACGGCACTGGTCAGCTGGGCACGGTTCACGGATCCGGTGCTGCCCGGCTACGTCGTCGCGGCGAAGAACAGTCCGCTTTGGCAGGTAGCCCTCGCCGTCATCGCTTTCTCCCTCTTCAACGCGGCACTGGAAGAGAGCCTGTTCCGAGGTGTACTGCTCGACGAGATGGCCACGATCTGGTCGGTACGAGCAGCCCTGATCGTCCAGGGTGTCGCGTTCGGGCTGTTCCACTTCAACGGGTTTCCGCCCGGCTGGACCGGAATGGTGATGGCCGGCGTCTGGGGCTACTTTCTCGGCGTCTTGCGGGTACGGAGCCGCGGGCTCCTGCTGCCGTACATCGCGCACATCGGGGCCGACGCGACCATTGCCGTCATCACGGTGGCCGGATTGTCGGGCCCACATTGGTAAGCATCGAAGTACACAGATCACATCGGTTCGCGCGACGGCCCGCCCGACGAAATTCACCTGAAAACAGCCTGAGATCGTGAGAAGGTGGTCGAGCTTGAAGGGATTCCGACGGACAAGGGCGTTGGTAGATGACGAGCAGGCTGGAATGGACGACGATCGACTGCGCGGATCCTCGACGGCTGGCCGAGTTCTGGTGCGGTGTCCTCGGGTACGTCGTCTACGAAGACAAGGGTGAGGTCGTCGGGATCGGGCCCGACCCCGAGGTTCCGGACGCGGAGCGGCTCGCCGATCTGCGCCGCGGGCCGGTTGTGCCGAGCATGTCGTTCGTCCGGGTGCCCGACGGCAAGAGCGGGAAGAACCGGGTGCATTTCGAGATCACCCCGATCGACGGCGACCAGCGCTCCGAGCTGGATCGGCTGCTCGCGCTCGGCGCGTCGACCGTGGACCTCGGCCAGGGCGAGAACCTCCCGTGGGTCGTGCTGGCAGACCCGGAGGGCAACGAGTTCTGCCTCGCGCGCAGCCTCGCGCCGGGCGAGTTCCAGCTGTAGCGACCGATCGTCACTCCTCACCGCCGCGGCCCTCCGCAACGGTCCCCGGACCCTTCGTCGTCACCTGCGCGGTGTCGTCGTCATCGAAGGCGCGGGTATCCCGCGGTGGCAGGAAAGGCTCCCGCTCGGAGGATTGCCCGGTCTCGATGCGCTGCCCCCGGGCGAGTTCGGCGTCGAACTCCGCCCCCAGCAGCACGGCGATATTGGAGATCCACAGCCACACCAGGAACACGATCACCCCGGCCAACGTGCCGTAGGTCTTGTTGTAGGAGCCGAAATTCCCCACATAGAAAGCGAATCCGGCCGAGGCCAGCACCCACACCACCACCGCCAGCACACCGCCGGGGCTCAGCCACCGGAATCCCGGATGTTTCACATTGGGGGCGGCCCAGTACAACAAGGCGAACGCCAAACTCACCAGGAGCGCGATCACCGGCCATTTCGCGATATCCCACACCTGCACCCCGGCCGACCCGACCCCCAGCAGTCGCCCGGCCCGCTCGGCCACCCCACCGGTCGCCACCACACCCACCGCGCACACCGCCAGCAGCACCACGACCGCCAGGGTCAAAACCAGTCGCAGCGGCACCGTTTTCCATATCGGCCGTCCTTCGGGCATCTCGTAGATTGCGTTCGAGGCTCGCATGAACGCACCCACGTATCCGGACGCCGTCCACAGCGCCCCCGCGATACCCACGATGGCGACCGGTCCGGCCAGCCCTTGAGACCGGCCCACCTCCCGGATCGCGTTGACCAAGATCTCACGGCCCTGCCCGGGAACCAGCGTGTTGATGTTGTCGATCAGCGTCTGCGTCGCCGCCGGGCCCAGCAGACCCAGCATCGCGGTGAGCACCACGATCGCCGGGAAGATCGACAACACGCTGAAGTAGGTCAGCGTGGCAGCCCAGTCGGTCAAGTTGTCCCGCTGGAACTGCTTGACCGTCCGTTTCAGCACTTGCCACCACGAACGCTTCGACAGATCCGTCGGGCCTTCGGGCTCGTCCTGCCCCGCCCGATTCCCGGTGACGCCACCCTGCCGCACTCGTCGTCGCTCCACTGCGCTGCACCTCAGCCCACGATCACCACTGCTCTCCACTCAAGCCAGGTACCCCGCTCTCGCTTCGCTAGACCTCTGCCTCTCGATTTCCGAGCAGGAGGCCGCCCACGCTCGCCGCGCCCGCGCTGCCGAGGGCGATTCCCCAGCCGACCGGACCGAGCGGTGTGCATCCGAAGAACTGGCTGACCCCGGGGGTCTGGACCAGTATCGCCAGCAGTGCGGCGGAGCCCAGGCCGGCCGCGAGGACGGTGCCGTCGCGGCCGCCGACCGCCAGCGTCTGCCCGAGCTGGGTACCGATCAGGGAGACGAGCGCGATCGTGCTCGCCCGCCGCCGCCTGCCGGTCAGCCTCGCGAGGGTCCACGCGGTCGACGCACCGAGCGTCGTAGTCACCGCACGCGTGGTGATGTCGCGCCGGAGCGCGTTCCCGAGCGACGCGCTGGGCCCCTCCCACAGCAATTCCGGCACGGATTCACCGTCTGGCCTGCTCAACGCGATCGCCAGTGCGGGCGCCAGGTCGGTGAGGAGGTTCATCAGCAGCAGCTGGCGGGCGGTGAGCGGAGATCGTCCGGTGACGACCGAGCCGAGTACGGTGAACGCGATCTCCCCCAGGTTCCCGCCGAGCAGGATGCCGAGCGCCTCGCGGACCGACGCCCACATCGCCCGGCCTTCCACCAGCGCGGCGACGATCGTCTCCAGCCGGTCGTCGGTCACCACGAGGTCCGCGGCCGCCCTGGCCGCGGCCGTGCCCCGCTGCCCGAGCGCGATCCCGACGTCGGCGAGCCGGATGGCGGGCGCGTCGTTCGCGCCGTCGCCGGTCATCGCGACGACCCGGCCACCGCGTTGGTAGGCCTGGATGATCCGGACCTTCTGCGCCGGGCTGCAGCGGGCGATCACGTCGACGTCGGCGAGTTCCCGATCGAGCCCTTCGTCGTCGAGTTCCTCGATCTTCGCGCCGGTGAGCACCTTGGTGTCGCCGTTGCGTCCGGTGATCTCCTCCGACACGGCCTCGCCGGTGGCCGGGTGATCGCCGGTGATCATCACCGTGCGCACCCCCGCCTCGCGCAACCGATCCGCCGCCGGCGCGGCACTGTCCCGCACCGGATCAGCCAACGCGACGAAGCCGAGCAACCGGAGATCGGCGACGTCGTCCTCGGAAAGGTCCTTTGTGGACACGGTGCGCTCCGCGACGGCGAGGACACGGTGCCCGGCCGCGGCCAGGCGGCCGGCCCGTTTCTCCAGCCTGCCGCGGACACCCGCGCCCATCGGCCGATCGCCGTGCCGGGTGCACCGGGGAAGGACGATCTCCGGTGCGCCCTTCACGCACACCACGTGCCGCTCGCCGAGCTTGCCGTTGGTCGCGTGGAATCCTCGCGACGGTTCGAACGGGACCGCATCGGTCTTCTCCCAGCCGCCGGCGTCCACGCCCGCGGTGATGCCGCCTTCGAGAATCGCTTGATCCGTGTGGTGCGGCAGTTCCTCGGGGTTCTCCGCCCGAGGCGTCGCACGGACGGCCGCGGCCAGCACCGCCTGGTGGCTCTTCCACAGCCGCCTCGGCGAGGCGGTGGTCTTGCCGTCGTCGATCCGGTTGACGCTGAGCTTGCCTTCGGTGAGGGTGCCGGTCTTGTCGAAGCAGAGGACGTCGACCCGGCCGAGGGCTTCGATGGTGCGCGGATTGCGGACGAGCGCGCCGTGTTCGGCGAGTCGCCGGGCGGCCGCCAGCTGGGCCGCGTTCACCAGGAACGGCAGGCCTTCCGGGACCGACGCGACCGCGAGGTTCACCGCCGCCCCGACACTTTGCCGCAGCGGTACGCCCCAGAGCAGGCCGGCTCCCGCGACGGCGGCCGCCGAGCCGACCGCGACCGGCAAAGCCTGTTTGGTGAGCGATGCGAGCCGCGCTTCGACACCGGTCTCGGGGGCGGCGCCGCGCGCCGCGGCCATTCCCCGGCCGACCTCGGTCTCGTCGCCGGTCGCCACGACGACGGCGGTCACCTTGCCCGCGGCGACCGTGGTGCCCTCGTACAGGATCGAGGCCCGTTCGGCGATCTCCGCCGCCACGACCGGCGCCGGGGTCTTCGGCACCGGCAGCGACTCCCCGGTCAGCGACGACTCGTCCAGCTCCGCGCCGGTCGCTTCGAGCACCCGGCAGTCCGCGGGTACGACGTCGCCGGACCGCAGCGACACGACGTCACCCCGCACCAGATCGTCGGCGACGATCTGCCGCTCGGCACCGTCTCGTAGGACGGTGGTCACCGTCGCGGACCGTTCGAAGAGCCCCGCCAGCGCGCGGTCGGTGTGCACCTGCTGCGCGCTGCCGATCAACGCGGACACCCCGACGATCCCGGCGACCAGCGCGGCGTCGACCGGTGACCCCACCGCCGCCGAAACCGCCGCACCACCGGCCAGGACCGGGGTCAGCGGGTTGGCGAGCTCGGCCATGAACGCCTTCGCGATGCTCTTGCCCGCATTGCCTTCCCCGCCCGCACGATCGGCGGGTGCCCGTCGCCGGGCCTCACGCTCGTCCAGCCCACGCGGGCTCGAGCCGAGCCGGTCGAGCACGAGGTCCGCGGGCATCAGGTGCCACGGCGGCGCGACACGGCCCGACGAGGGCGTCTTCCGCTCGCCGGTGAGAGAGCGGGCTCGCCAAATTCCGTCGCTGAACGCCATGAGTGCCCCGGCGTTCACCGCGCGGAGGCCGCTCGCGGCAGGGCGGCGCCGCGCGCTGAGCGCGGTCACGCCGCCGATTCCGCTGGCCGCGGTCGCGAACATGGTCGAGTCACGGACCACCGCCTTCGCGGCGGTGATCGCTTCGACGAGCAGGACGGCCGTGCCGATGTCGCGGCCGATCAGCACATGTGCGCCCCACGGCGGCGGTGTCCCGTCCTCGTGCACGCCGACTCCGCAGTCGGCCGCCCCCAGCGCCCGGCGATCGTCGGAGACCAGCATGACCACACGTCCGCAGGCCTGGAGTTCGTGAACGGCGTCGAACACCGGGCCGTCGGTCTGGACCACCTGCAGTCCGGCGGCCTCGGCCGCGGACGCCAACGCGTCCACGTCGGGTGAGCGCTCCTGCGCCACGGCGAGCAGACCGGCCGGCTGCCCGTCGCGGACCAGTCCCAGCACCAGGTGGGCGCCCTGGTCCAGCATCCGCTGCCGGTCGGGGAAGCCGGTGACGTCCAGTTCGTCCACCGGACCGAGCGTCCACTCTCCGTCCCGCCGGACCACCTCGGGTTTCCGCGGGTCGAACAAGGCGAAGGCGGCGGCCGTCAGGTCGGCCGGGTCACCGTCGGGCGAAGGAACCAGATCGCTGAGGATGTTCGCCCCGGCGCCGAGCGCCGTGGTGTCGATGACGATCGTGTCGAGCAGGTCGAGGCCGCGCAGCGCGGACCGGTCCATCACCAGCGCACCGCGGCGGGCGAGGACCTGGCCCAGCTGGGCGGCGAAGGCGGCCGTGCCGGTGGACGGGGCCTTGGGCAACGCGGAGATCCCGACCGCGGCGGCGCGCCTCGGCCCGACGAACGGCAGCGTCGCCGCGGCGGCCGCGGCACCGGCGGTGATCGACCGGCGCGCGTGACGATCGGCGGCGCTTTCCGGAAGCGGCCAGGGCCGTTCGCTCACCACCGAGTCGGCGCCCGCGTGTTCGCGCTGTCCGACCAGCGTGGATTCCGCCTCGCACCAGGCCCGCTGGTGCGCCTTGGCCTCCCGCCACTGGGTGCCGCGGAGCATGATGTCCAGGACCGTTCCCTCGCTGCGGGCCGCGAGACCATGGACCAGCGCCGCGCCGATGGAGGTCGCCGAATCGGCCCTTTCCCGTCCTCGCAGTTTCCGGTCCGCCAGGTCACGCAAGCGCGGGTGCAGGTCGACCAGGGACGCCAGCGCCGCGACCTCCGTCGGCAACGGGGCCCACGGCATGATCTTCGTCGCCACCGACAGCATCAGCCCCGCGGCGTCCGCGGCGAGGGTGGACGGCAGCCGGGTCGCCGTGGTGCCGTCCGCCGGATGGTGCAGTTCGTCCTCTTCGACCCGCTCGGCTTCGGAAGCGGGTTCCGCCTCGGCTCGTTCGACCGCGCGGATCAGCTCCAGCCGCCGGGGCCCCGGATCCTCGACCGCGACGACCACCCGGGACGTCGGCGCGTTCACCTGGGCCCAGCGCACGCCGGGGATCTCCGCCAGGGCTCGTTCCACCCGCCGGGCGACGCGGGCGCCCTCCGGTCCCTTCACGCCGTGCGTCTCGATGTAGAGCCTGCCGGGACACGACCAGACCGCCCGCCGCGGTCCACGTCCCGGGATGCCTTCCAGCGGGAGGAGTGCCAGCCCGGCCAGCCCCCTGGCGACCCGCCCCAGCGTCCGCGACGGTTTGGGGAAGGCGACACCCAGCACGTCCACGGTCTCCGGGTCCGTCCGCGGCATGCGGCATCCTCCTCGCGCTCGGTGGCCTTGTGGATCTCACCGGGTACCCGGGCACCGGAGCGCCGAATCCTCTTTCCCCTCAAGAGGTGACGGGGTCGATCAGGCATACATCCGGATCGACGACGGTTGGAGGAAGGTGTTCGAGATCTCGAACCGCGCCTTGTTCCCGAAGGTCGGGAGTACCGAGTTCGCGAACTGCGCGACGTCCTGGTCCTCGAACAGCGCCGTCTCCGCGGCCAGCCAGTCCGGGCAGCCCGCGGTCCCGACCTGAGTGGCCGCCTTCGCGACCAGCGCGTCGTACCGCGGGTTGTCGATATGCGCGAAGTTCGTGCCCTCCGGCGGGCGGCTGCCGGAGACGAACGGGGTCAGCTGGCTCGGCAGGTTCAGGCTGACCGGCGCCAGCGAGAGGTCCCAGTCGCCGGAGGCGAACAGCGTCTGGCTGGCCGCCGGGCTGTCCAGGCCCTTGAGTGTCACGTCGACGCCCGCCTCCTTCCAGCCCCGCTGCATCAGCTCGGCGGCCGGTGTCATGGTCGCGCCGATCTGCGTGCCGTAGATGGCGGTCAGCGCGAGGCGTTTGCCGTCCTTCGCCCGGATGCCGTCCGGTCCCGGCTTCCAGCCCGCCGCCTCGAGCGCGGCCTTGGCCGCGGCGAGATCGAAGCCGGGGATGTGCCCGGTGGCGGAGTCGCCGGTGCACGCCGCCGGTTCCATGGTGATCAGACTCCGGACCGGGGCGCCGGCGTCCCTGGTCAGCACCTTGGCGACCTGGGCGAGGTCGACTGCCTGCACCAGCGCACGGCGCATCGCCTGGTCCGCGCCGAACCGGCCGGGTGCCTGGTTGAACCACAACTCGCCGAACGCCACGGTCGTGTCGGCATGGAACAGCCCTCGCGCGCGCAGCCGCTGCTGGTCCGGCCCGCTCACCTGGGCGGCGTTGAGCTCGCCGGACAGCAGCAGGTTCGTGACGGTGGTCATGTTGGGGATGACCCGGATGATCACCTTGTCCGGCAAGCCCTTCTGCCGCGGATCGAAGGCGCCGGGGCCCCAGTGGTAGTCCTTGCGCCGGGTCAGCGTGTAGTGGTCGTTCGGGACGATCTCGGACACGGTGAACATGCCGGTGCCGTTCTCGCCCCTGGCCAGCGTCGCGCGATCGGCGAGGCCCTTCGCGCAGACGATCGGGATGTTGCCGATGTTGCGCAGCAGGAACGCGTCCGGCGCCCCGCTGGTGACCTTCACGGTGCCCGCGGAATCGTCGGCGACCGCTTTCGTGCCCACCTTCACCGTGTTGCCCGCGATCGGGGACTTGTTCGCCGGGTCGCCGATGAAGTCGATGTTCGCCGCGACGTCCTTCGCGGTGAGCGGGCTCCCGTCGGGACAGGTGATGCCTTTGCGCAGGGTGAAGGACGCGGTGGTCGTGGTGGCTTCCCACTGCGCCGCGAGGCCGGCCTCGGGCTCTCCCTTCCCGTCCACGCCGAGCAACCCGTCATAGAGGTAGCGGCCGATCTCGCCGGCGATCGAGAGCACGGTGAGCGCCGGATCGAGCGTCCCCGGATCCGAACCGACGGCGTAGGTGAAAGTCTTGCCGTCGGCCAGTGGCCGGTTCGCGTCCGGGTCCGTGCCGGAGGGCGCCGGTGCGGAGCACGCGCTCACGGTCAACGCGACCACGACCGCCGTCACGGCGGTGTGCCGAGCAGTTTTCATGGGAGTTCTCCTACGGTGTCACGTTCTCGGCGGCGAGGTGGTCGAGCGCCAGCCGGGCGGCGGCGCCGATGGACGCGTCGACCTCGGGGAGGCGGTCCTCGAAGGAATGGGCGCGGGTGAACACCGCGACCGCGAAACGGCGGCCCTCGGGCAGGGTCACCACTCCCGCTTCGTTGCGAATGCCCGGCAGCGTCCCGGTTTTCGCGGCTATCCGCACCCCGGAAGGGAATCCGGTGGACAGCCGGTGCGGCCAGATCTGGTGGGCCATGATCGCCCGGACGCGTTCGCAGGCTTCGGGTTCGCCCGCCCGGTCGGTCCAGATCGCGTCGAGCAGTTCGGTCGTCTCGCGCGGTGTCGACGAGGTTTCCCTTTCCGGGTCGCACATCGACAGGTTCCGCAGCTGTTCGTCGGTGGCTTCGGCCAGCAGCGCGTCGATTTCGGCGAGGTCGGTCCCGCCCAGTTCGGCGAGCCCGATGCGGAACGAGTCCTCGCAGGAGCCGATCATGCGGGTACGGGTCAGCCCGAGGTCGGCGACCACCCGGCAGATCGTCTCCTGGCCGATCCGGTTCCAGATCAGGTCGGTCGCCGCGTTGTCGCTCATCGTGAGCATGAACCAGGCGAGGTCGCGCCAGGTCATCTCGACGTCGTCGGCGCAGCCCGCGGTGCCGATGCCGCCGATCCGGTATCGCGCGGTCACCTTCGTGTACTCGGTCTCGTCGAGCCGTCCGGCCACCACTTCCCGGGCGTAGGCGAGCGCGATCGGGATCTTGAAGACCGAGGCGAGGACCACTTGATCGTCGGCGCCGACCGACACCTCGGCACCGTCCGGCACGCCGATTTCCCTGGCGTGCAGCGAACCTTCGGCGCCCGCGGCGGCGAACACCGCCTCGATCCGTTCGCGGATGTCGTTCACCGGGTCACCCGCCGGTCCGCGCGTCCGGTGTGGAGGAACCGGGCCCGGCCGGTGCCGTCGTCGCCGACGAACTCGTGGGGCATGTAGGCGCCCGGGAGTTCCGGGACGACGGCGACGAAGGTTTCGCCGTGCCACGGCAGCAGTTCGACCGTGCCCGAGGGCTCGTCGAGTTCGGCGAACTCCCCCTTCGGGGTGCGCCGGAGCCAGAGCCTGCCGCCCTCCTCGGTGACGACGGTGGACACGACCCTCGACGAGTATTCGCCCACATACCGGGAAAGATCGGCAGGCGCCGCCGCGGGATCCGGCTCGGGCAGCGGCGGGACCGTGATGCCGGCGAGTTCGCGCATCAGCTTGGTGGCGATCTCGTGGTAAGCCCGCAGCGCGGCCCCTCCGTTGGTCAGCAACGCGAACGCGACGTCGTGCTCCGGCGCGACGCGCAGGAAGGCGGACTGGCCGATCGTGCCGCCGTCGTGGCCGATCACCGTGCCGCCCTGCCAGCCGAAGTCCGCCCAGCCGAGGCCCCAGTACGCGCCCATGACGCCGAGATCCGGCACGGTGATCTGCCGCTCGCGCATGGCGCGCACCGACTCCGGCGACAGCACCTGGGCACCGTTGTCGGCCTTGCCCTCGTTCAGGTGCATGCGGGCGAAGGTCAGCAGATCGCGCGGGCACATGACCAGCGTCGCCCCGGCGGGCGCGTTGGAACGGGCGAGCGACCAGACCTTCGTGGGCACCGGCCCGCCACCCGTCTCCGGCAGGTCGTGACCGAACGCGGCGCGATGGCGGATGGCGTCCTCGGCGCCGCAGCCGGCGTGGGTCAGGCCGAGCGGGCCGATCAGCCGCTCGCGCACGCAGTCGTCCCAGTACTCGCCTCGCAGCACCTCGACGATGCGGCCGAGCACGCAGTAGCCGGCGTTGCTGTAGGAGAACCGCTCGCCCGGCGGGAACAACTGCGGCACGTCCGCCAGCAACGGGATGAGCTTGGCCACCGCGTCCTCACCGGTTCCGGTGTCGGCGAAGACGTCACCTTCGAACCCGCCGGTGTGACACGCGAGCTGCCGGACGGTGATCGTGGCCGCGGCCTGCTCGTCGGCGAGCCGGAACTCCGGCAGGTAGTCGCGCACTGGGCGGTCGAGGTCGACCAGGCCCTCGTCGACCAGCTGCATGATCAGCGTGATCGTCCAGACCTTGGTGATCGACCCGACCTGGAATACCGAGTCCTTTGTGGACTCCACCCCGGTGCTCGTGTTCAGGACACCCGCCGCGTGCTCGACGATCTCGCCGTCGGCGAGCACCGCGATCGCGGCACCGGGAACCCGGTGCCGGTCCAGCAGGACGGCGAAATTCTCCCGGAGCCAGGTATCGATTTCGGAGATCTTCGACATGTGCACCTCTTGTCCGGTGTGGATGGTCCGGCGTTGCGGGAATGCTAGGTCCGGCGGAGGCGCCGGTTGTTCGTCCGGATCGAGGAGAGCCGCGGGGGAAGTTCGTCCGCGCGGAGGAACCCCCTGATCGGTGGTGTCTCAGGCTGTTTCGGGCCGCGTCCCGTGGAGCAGCAGATGCAGCTGCACCATCGCCGCGAACCGGTCCCTGGGGTCGTCGAGGTCGATGCCGCCTATCTCGGCCAGCCGGCGCAACCGGTACCGGAAGGTGCTCGGATGCACATAGGCCGCCGCCGACGCGGCGTTGGTGTCCCCGAACGAGTCGAGCCAGCACCGCAGCGTGTGCACGAACTGGGACTGGTGTTCCCGGTCGTAGGCCAGCAACCTCGCGATCGGCCCGGTCGCGACGTCACCGCGGGCCGCCGAAAGGTCCGCCAGTTCGAGCATCAGCGCGTCGATGTGCGCGTCCTCCGCCGTGAGCACCCGCTTGGCGCCGCCGTTGGTGAGCAGCACCCGCAACGCCCGGTCCGCCCCGATGCGAGAGTCGTACAGGCCCGAGCTGTCGAGCGCGGTCGGTCCGACGCCGATCGTCGCGGAGACCCGGTGCCCTATTCGTTCCAGGAACGCGGCCGCGACGCGCACCGAGCGTTCCTGCTGATCACCGTGGTTCCCGGGCACGATCCCGTACACGACCTCGCCGATGAGCGCGACCGCCGATCGCGGCTGGACCGCGCTCAGATGGAGGGCGAGCGCGTCGGCGACGCGATGGCGTTCGGTGGCGAGCCGGGGATCGTCGTCGGCCGAGTCGAGCAGACCCATCGCGAGTACGACGGCGGGCCGTCCGAGCAGGCCGAGGCGCGCGACGGCTTCCGGGGCCCCGCGCCCGCCTTCGAGGGCGGTGCTCACCAGATCGGCTCGCAGCCGGCGTTCGACATCTTCTCCGGCGCGCAGCCGGAGCAGGTGCAACGCCACGATCTTCGTGGCGTCCACCAGCGCCGCCGCACGTTCGTCGCTCAGCGCGTGATCGACCACGGCCCAGATCGAGCCGAGCACCTCATCGCCCGCCCGGACGGCGGCCACCGCCCTGGGCCGGTTCTCGCCATCGTCGTCCGGATAGAAATAGACCGGTCCCGTCTCGTGATAGAGGCGGTCGAAGAAGCCGCTCTCCGCCAACCCCCGGGTGTACCGCTCCGGCACCTGGCGGCCGAGGATCGTTTCGACCCGCGGCGGATCGGTTTCGTCCTGGCGGCCGGAGAAGGCGAGCACCCGCGAGTCACGGTCCTCGATGGTGATCGGCGCGTCGAGCAACGCGGCGATCGCGTTGGCGAGCGCGAACAGGTCGCCGGTCGGGATTCCGCCGAGCGCCTGCGGAGAGACGTCGCCGACGTCGCCCTCGGCCAGCAACGTACGGAGCATCGCGGCCAGTTGCGTCCACGACGCCCTGCTCGCCAGGCCGACCAACGCCACCCCGGAGGCGGCGGCCGCTCGCGCCGGCTCGGCCGGGGCGGAGACCGGCGAGCGCACGACCAGCGCGGACGCGCCGCGTTCGCCGAGTTCGTGCAGCAGCTTCACGATCTCACCGGGTTCGCGCACCCCGACCCCGAGCACCACCGCCCGGTCGGGGAACTCGGCGTCGTCGTACGGGTCGTGGATCACCACGCCGCCGAGGGGACGCCGGGTGTCCCGGCCGACCGCGAGCGGCTCGAGGAGCACGTCCCCCAGTGCTTCGATGACGCGGTTCAGGCTCGTATGCGGGTTGGCGTTCACCGCGGTTCACCGCGCAGCGGCCTGCCGGGGAACGCGTCGGTGAGCAGGCGCCCGTCGCGGACCACCGGAGTGCCCGAGACGAAGAGGTGCCGGACGCCGATCGAAGGCCGGGTCGGGTCGAAGTACGAGGCGGTGTCGGTGATGGTGGCCGGGTCGCGGACGACGATGTCGGCGTCCGCGCCGACGTCCAGCCTGCCCTTCGCCCGCGCGGCGGGCGCGACCTCGTCCAGCACCCGCGCGGGCAGATAGGAACAGCGGCGGAACGCCTCCAGCCAGGTCCAGGTGCCGGTTTCGCGCACCATCAGGCGAAGTGCTTTCGAGAACGTCCCCGCCGTGCGCGGGTGTGTCACCCCGCTCGAGGGAAGCGGCCATCGGGTGCTGTCACCGGTGCTGTCACCGGTGCCGTCGGGCCAGAACACCGGCATCGCGTCGCTCGCGACGATCGAATCGGGGAAAGCCAGCGACCTGTGCAGCAGGGCTCGTTCTCCCGGATCCTGCTCGTCGAGCGACTCGAGAAGGCACGGCGCCCCCGGCATCTCGCTCCGGACCTGCCGCAACCGCGCCTCGTCGGCGATCCGCTCACCGGTCTCCAGCAGCACCACCCGTGTCGGGTCGAGCCCGTTCATCCGCAGCCGCTCCGGGGCGAGGAAGAACGCACCGACCGCGGTGCAGCCCGCCCCGTAGGGATAGGCCTCCACCGTCACCCGCGACCCGGCTGAGCGGCCGGCCTCCAGCGCGGCGAGCACCCGGTCGATGTGGTGCCCCGACGTGCTGTTGACGTGGCAATGGTGCATCGCCGCCCCGGTCTCGGCCGCGGCGATCGCGATCTCCTCCGAGCCGTCGACCGGCGTGTCCGGGTCGACCTCGACCAGCTCGCGGACGTGCGTGTACGTCGGCGCTCCGGCCCGCTTGGCAAGCCTCGCCAAGGCCAGGAACTCGGCCGGGTCGCTGGCAGGCGCGTACCCGAGCAGCACGCCGACGCCGAGCGCACCCGCCGCCAGCTCGTCTTCCAGCAGGGACAGCCAGGAAGCCAGTTCGCGTTTCGACGAAGACCGCTGCCAGGCCGGATCGCCCAGCACCGAGAGAGCGGTGGCGAAGTTCGCGTCCGGCTCGACCCCGGCCAGCACCTTCGCCCGTGCGGAACCCCAGGAAGCGGAGAAACCGTAGTGCAGCGGCCGCCCCGCCGAGGCCGCCTCCGCGTACGCCCGGCCGACCGGCATCATCCCGGCCTCCAGATCGAGCGCCGTGGTGACCCCGTCCATCGCCTGCAACCGGTGGCCCGCGATCGAATGCACATGGCTGTGCAGATCGACGAAACCCGGCCCGACGAGGTATCCGGCGACGTCGATCGCGATCTGGTCCCCGGCCTCCGGCAGGCCCGGCCCGACGGCGACCACCCGGCCGCCATCGACCAGCACGTCGGCGGTGCCGTCGAACCCGCTGGCCGGATCGACGACGCGACCGCCGCGCAAGAGCGTGCGCATACCTGCCCTCCTAGCCTCGTTGGCGACGACACTAGGTCGAGCAGCGAGCGGTCCGTTCGTCCCGCGCGATGAATCCCAGCGAGAATTTCCTCCGCGAGCACGAACTCGGGACCGGTGCGGGAAGGTGTGGCTTCCCGTCTGGCGGGGTATTCGCCGCCTGATCATGTGCCCAGCCGAAGGACGTCAGATGAGCGACAACACGCAGCCGACCGACACCCCGAGCCCGGAGAAACCCCGCGAAGACTGGGCGACCGGCGACGAGCCGATGACCGGGCCCCAGCGCTCCTACCTCGGCACCCTCGCCCAGGAGGCGGGCGAGACGGTTCCGGACGGCTTGACCAAAGCCGAGGCGTCGGAGCTGATCGACCGGCTCCAGAACCAGACCGGACGGGGACAGTAGGGCCCACTACGGCGGGTCGTGACCGTCTGCCCGATGGCGCGATCCGTGAGCAAGGAGGTTCGCCATGCCAGGACGGGAAGACCTGCCCAGCACGCTCTTGCGTTCACCGCGCAAGGCACAGGACATCTGGGTGGCCGCGCACGATTCGGCGCTCGAAACCTACGGACCCGGACGCCGCGCCGCCCAGACCGCGTTCGCCGCCGTGAAGCACTCCTTCGAGAAGGTCGGTGACCATTGGGAGCCGAAGGAGCGCAGGGGGCCGCCCGACGAGCAGGCCGCGGGAGGTGCCGGGCAACGCACCAAAAACACCCACGGCGGCGTCGACGCTCGAGCCGCGAAGAGCCATCTGTATCAGCGGGCCCGCGAGCTGGGGATCCGCGGACGTTCACGTATGTCGAAGGGCGAACTGGTCGACGCGCTCGAGAAGGCCAGCCGCCGGGAGACCGCCCGGGCCCGGCAGGACAAGTAGCGACCGGGCGCTCGTCGCGAGGAACAGGCCGGCTCGTGCAGCCGTCGCCGCGGGAGCCGGCCGTCCGTCACTCCCGGCCGAGGACGATGGTCGGCTCGAGATCGAGCGCCGTTTCCTCCAAGGCATCCGTCTCACCGCGTGGTTCCGGCACGGTCACCCGTTCGGTCGACGACTGGGGATCTTCGATGGCGTGTGTCATGGTTCTTCACTCCGTTTGGCGTCGCGGCCGGCCGGACGCCGGCAGGAGGCGATTACCCCAGGCTCCGGAGATCAATCATCGCGAGTTCAGGGCGGGTCTCCGCGGCAACCTCGGCCGCGGAGACCCGATTTCCCCTGGTCACCAGCTCACGCTGAACTCGGCCGTGGCCCCGCTCCCGGTCTTCGTCAATCGAGCGATCCGGCTCCGTCGTTCCGGCGAGGGATCCTCCTGCGGCAACGGGCTCGCGTCGGTGATGTAGTTCCACGAAGCCCACCACGACCCGTCCGGCGCCTGGAAGGCGTTGAACGCGCCGGGGCCCCGCTTGTTGCCCGGCAGGTTCTTCTTGCGGAACTTGTCCGGCAGGCCCGGCCGGAACCGCGGCTCGCCGTCCGGATCGGGCTCGTAGGAGAAGTACGCGCGCTGCTCGGCCATCGGGGTGCATCGGTTGTCCGTCAGCGCGGTGCCGCAGTAGGCGACGCCGGTGGAGTAGCGGTTCGCGTACCAGTTGTTCCCCGAGTAGAAGAGATACCAGTCCCCGTCGATGCGGACGGCGTTGGGATTCTCGATCGTGAGGACGTCGTCGGCCGGACTGTTGTGATGCGTCCACTCGAGGTTCGCGTTGTCGATGAGCTTCTTCGCGTCGGCTTCCGCTATCCGCCGCACGTGGCGGGGCCGGTCGAACTCCAGCTTGGCGGCACCGAGGGCGGTGACGCGGTCTTGCGTCCAAGCCCCGTTGCGCAGGGTCAGCCACACCTCGCCCTGTCCCCTGCTCACGTCGGCGTCGATCGCCCATCCGCGATCAGGGCAGAACAGCGGATCCGCGTTGGCGACGAAACCGCCCGTGGCACGGAACGAGGTCGCGTAGCCGATGCAGTGCTTCGCCTGCCCGGCGGGCTCGGGGCCGGGAAGTGCCGCGCTGTAGAAGACGTAGTAGACGACACGTCCGTCCTCCTGATGCGCGAACAAGGCCGGTGTCCACAGTGGAGAGTCCGGTCTCGCCCAATAGCCCGCGGGGAACGTGACGCCGTCCCAGGCATCGCCGTCGACAGCGCCCCGGCGCTGGAAGGTTCCGCCGCTGAACTCGACCTTCGTGTACGGAAGCTTCTTGCCGGGGACGCTCGCCCCGACCGCGACGTAGGTGTTCGTCTCCGGGACCCGCATCAGATCCGCCGCCGGAAACCGGAAGTCCAGTGACTCGTCGCGGGGCCCGGTTTCGGCTGTGGCGCTCGGCCCGGCGGTCAGAAGGCCGACACCGCACAGGAGGGCGATCAGGGCGCGCCGCATCATCGGGTCACCGTCACCCGGGCGCGCACCGGGCGGTGGTCGCTCCCGTAGCCGCCGAGGGCGTCCACGGCGGACCCGGCCGAGTCCTTCTTCGCCCACACGTGGTCGATGGACCTGTCGCCGTGACTCGGCGCGCTGTAGGAATCGGCCACGCGCCGCATCCCGGCCATCAGGTCCGAACCCGGCTCCGCGTTGAAGTCGCCCATGACGATCGGTTCGGCCACCCGCGACGAGTACCAGTCCGCGGTGTTACGGACCTGCAGGTTGTGCAGTTCGCGGTTGAGCTCGAACCGCTGCGCGGACGGCGTCAGGTGCACGACGCCGACGACCCACTCGAAGCCGGCGCCTCCCACCCGCACCCAGTTGACGTACTTGGGCGGCACCCAGCAGCCGCAGTCACCGGGCTCGGCGGGCCCGGTGCCGGGCGTGGACGGGTCCACTTTGGACGCGGGTGAGATCTCGCCCGCGCCGTGGCCGGTGATGTTCATGTTGCCGCGCACCAGGATGGCGTTGTGCTTGATCGCGCGGCGGTCCGTCTCGTAGATGGCGACATAGCCGGTCGCCGCCGCGGCCTCCCGCACGACGTCCTCGCGATCGGCGACCTCCTGCAGCCCCAGGACGGCGGGACGTTCGGTCTCGATGAGACGGACGAGGTCGGCCTTGAGCCCGCCCGCGTCGCCCACGTTGTAGGTGACGACCTTGATCGTGCGTTCGGTCGCCGCCTCCGCGCCGGGCACCGCGACGAGAGCGGCGAGCGGGACGAGCAGTGCCAGCGCGAAAGCCTTGCGCCTCGGATGCTTCATGGAATTCCCTCCAGTGTCGATGACGGAGGGAATCGGACCATCGGCGGCCCGCCACGGGCAACGGCGAGCGCGATGCCGTCATCTTCCGGAAAGAATTGGCCCGGTCACTCCGGCGAGGGGTTCTCCCAGACGAAGGTGACCTTGTTGCCGTCCGGATCCACGATCTCCGTCAACTTGACGAAGCCGAAGTCCTGGACCGGGCCGCATTCCGCGCCGCGTTCCGCGAGGTCGCCGACGGTCTCGTCGATGTCTTCGACGACGATGACCACGGTGCTCTTGCCCGCGGGTTCCGGATCGTGGGCGACCTGGATGCCCGCGCTCCCGGCGATCCGCCACTCGGCGACGCCTTCCATGGGTTCGGTGTCGGGTCGCCGCCCGATCCAGCGCTCGTACCAGGCGGCCGCGGCGGCATGGTCCGACACCGGCAGAACAGCGTAGACATCCTTGAACCTGGGCACGGCACGTCCTTCCACTCGGGATCGCCGACCACTGCAGGTCGTTTTGTCCGGGTTCGCCTCGGCTTTACAAGGTCGCCTTTACCCTGTTCGCGTGACCGGCAGAGGGACAGTGAGGACGACCGCGCGGCTTTTCGCCGTGCTGGCCGTGCTCACCGCCGTCGCCCTGCTGCAAGGCGCGCTGTGCAGTGACGGCGCCGCGGCGGCCGGCTCACCCTGCGCTCCCCTGTTCGCCGCCGAAGCGACGCACGTCACCGGCCCGGCCGACGAATGCGAGCCGGCGACGTCCCGGCTGAGCCCGGCGGAGCAGCCCGTCACGGACAATCACCTCGACGATCTCACCGGTATCGGCCTGGCGCTGCTCGCCGTGCTCTTCCTGCTCGTCCGGCACCATCGGCACCGTCAGGCCGGAGTGCCGCCGACCTCACCGGCGAGGTGTTCTTCGAGCACCCCACCCCTTGTCCGGCTCTGCGTTTCCCGTACCTGATCCGGCCTAGCCTCCGCCGTTTCCAGTTGCCGGAACCAAGCCAAGGACACAACAGAATGACCAAGAACACCAAGGTTTCCCTGACGGTCGTGGCCGTCGTGATCGCGGTGGTGGCCGCGTTGCTCGTCTTCACCAATCTCGGTGAAGACACCCCCGCCGCGCAGGCGGACGCGCCTCCGGTGGTCCCCGCGTCGATCCTCGTCCGGCCGGACAGCCACCGGCTCTCCGACCCGCCGGGCAGCAAGGTGACCGTCGTGGAGTTCCTCGACCTCGAATGCGAGGCGTGCGGGGCCGCGTTCCCCGGCGTCGAGCGGCTCCGCGCCGAGTACGGCGACCGGGTCACCTTCGTCATGCGCTACTTCCCCATCCCCAGCCACCGGAACGCCGAGCTCGCCGCCCGCGCCGTGGAAGCGGCCGGCAAACAGGGCAAGCTCGAACCGATGTACCGCCTGATGTTCGAGAAGCAGCCGGAATGGGGCGACCAGCAGGTCTCCCATCGCGAAACCTTCCTCGGCTTCGCGCGGCAGCTGGGCCTCGACCTGAAGGCCTTCGAGACGGCGCTGGACGACCAGGTCACGCTCGGCCGGGTGCTCGCCGACCGCACCGACGGGGCGAACATCGGCGTCGAGGGCACACCGACGTTCTTCGTCAACGGCGTGAAGTTCTCGGGGTCACCGTCCTATCAGGGCCTCAAGGCGGTCATCGACCGGGAACTGGCCAAGTGAAGCCGTTCGCCGTCCGCGTGACGCCGTGGGTGCTGCTCGTCGGCGGCGCGATCGGCCTGCTGGCCTCGTTCGTCCTCACCATCGAGAAGATCCGGCTGCTCAAGGATTTCTCCTACATCCCGACCTGCAGTGTCAACCCGGTCCTCAGCTGCGGCTCGATCATGAAGACGCCGCAGGCGGAACTGTTCGGCTTCCCCAATCCGTTGCTGGGGATCGCCGGATTCGGCGTCGTGGTCACGACCGGGGTCGCCCTGCTCGGCGGAGCACGGCTGCCCCGGTGGTACTGGCTGGGCCTCCAGATCGGTTCGGCGCTCGGTGTCGTGTTCGTGCACTGGCTGATGATCCAGAGCCTGTACGTCATCGGCGCGCTGTGCCCCTACTGCATGGTCGTGTGGGCGGTCACCATCGCCGTCTTCTGGTACACGACCCTGCACAACCTCCACAAAGGACCGGAGGTGAGGGCGGCGGTCCGGTACCACAGCGTGGTGCTCGTGGTCTGGTACGCCGCCATCACCGTCGCGGTCCTGCAGGCCTTCTGGAGTTACTGGACGACGCTCGTCTGAAGGCGGCTCCGGTCGAGACCACGCAACCCGAAGGCGCAGACGGCCCCGATCACCGTCAGGGCGAGCCACGGGAACTCCGGGAAACCGGCCCGGCGCGCGAGGTCGAAAACGGTGCCGGTGAACAGATTCCCGAGGAGGATGCCCACGCCGACGATCGTGTTGTAGAAGCCGTAATGCGTGGCGACGAGCCGGTCGCCGGAGAGCCGCACGACGGTGTCCATTTCGAACGGGAAGACGACTACCGTTCCCACGGCCAGCAGGGCCGCGGAGACGAGCAGTCCGGCTCCCGCGACGACCGGGGCCGCCCTGGCGACGGCCAGCGGCGCGACGAAGGCCGCGGCCATGAACGTCATGCCCATGGCCAGGCAGATGCCGGGCGGCCACCGGTCCTTGAACCAGGCCGTGATCTTGAGCTGCCCGGCGATCGCGAGGCCGCCCGAGATCACGAACAGCCCGGCGATGAGCACGGTCGCCGACGTCTCCGATCCGGTGATCCGCCGTGCCTCCATCGGAAGCGCCAGATAGGTCTGGAAGGACAGCACGTACGAGCCGATCATGACCAGCGCGAAGAGCAGGAACGACCGGTTCGCCACGACGACGCGCCAATCCGACCAGACCGACGAGCGGTCCCGCCCGTTGTCGTGCGCGGGCAGCGCCCGCACCTGCACCACGGTCAGGACGCCGAAGACCGCGGCGGCGACCAGGCAGGTCAGCCGGAAGTCGACGGCGGTCAGCGCGAGCCCGACCACCGGCCCGGCCAGGATCCCGCCCTGGTAGAACACGTTGAACACCGAGAAGGCCTCGAGCCGCCGCTCCCCCGCGTCCGCGGCCAGATAGGCGCGCACCGCCGGATTGAACAGCGCCCCGGCGAAACCGGTGGCCGCGGACGCGACGATCAGCGACGGCAACGACGAAGTCACGCTCAACAACGCGAACCCCGCCGTCCTCAGCACGCATCCGGCGACGATGAGCGGTTTGTAGCCGAACCGGTCGGCCAGCGTGCCCCCGACCAGGAACATGCCCTGCTGCGAGAAGTTGCGGATGCCCAGCACCAGGCCGACGGCCCAGCCCGCCAGCCCCAGCGGGCCCGCGAGGTAGCCCGCCAGGTACGGCATCAGCATGTAGAACCCGACGTTGATGGTGAACTGGTTGACCATCAGCACCTTGCTGGGCCGGTCGAACGACCGGAACCGCTCCGCGAACCCGGTCACCGCGCGGGATCCACGATCGTGCGGCATCGGGTCCAGCGTTCCACCACGCGTTCGCCGGGGTGGCCGATGACGTCCGGCTCCCGCGCCGGGACCACGTCGAGCAGCCCGTGTCCCGCGCAGTACTCGTCGTTGTAGACGGTGTCGAAGTAGCGCTGGGGGCCGTCGGGGAAGATCGCGGCGATCCGCACGTCCGGATCGTGCGTGCGCGCCAGCCAGGCGGCCACGAGGGCGACCGCGCCGACGCTCCAGCCGCCGGTCGCGTACTGGGCGGCGGCGAGACGGCGGCAGGTCCACACCGCTTCGGCCGGGGCGACCCAGTGGACCTC
Organism: Amycolatopsis sp. WAC 04169; assembly: GCF_003947535.1. NCBI lineage: Bacteria > Bacillati > Actinomycetota > Actinomycetes > Pseudonocardiales > Pseudonocardiaceae > Amycolatopsis > Amycolatopsis sp. WAC 04169. The sequence continues at coordinate 153,578 of NZ_QHJI01000007.1, forward strand.
CTCGAACGCGTCGTAGTCGACGTTGCGCGGATGGATGCTCGACCCTAGGCCGCGCATGAGCCGCGAGGTGGCGGGCTGACCGAAGATCGTCGAACCGACGGTGTCCACGCCGATCAGGCGCAGATGCGGGGAATACCGCCGCAGCGCGCGGAAGGTCCCGGCCGAATGCCCGCCGGTGCCGACCGAGCACACCAGCAGGTCGATCCGGCCCAGTTGCGCGGCCAGTTCCTCGGCCAAGCCCGTGTACGCGTCGACGTTGTCCGGGTTGTGGTACTGGTCGGGGCACCAGGAACCGGGCTGCTCCGCCAGCACCCGCCGGACCCGGTTGCGGCGCGCCTGCTGCCAGCCGCCCACCGGATGGGGCTCGGTGACGAGGTCGACGCGGGTGCCGTGCGCGGTGAGCATCCGCCGCACGATGGGCTCCATGCCGGGATCGGTGACGAGGGTGACCGGATGCCCGTGGACGATCCCGGCCAGCGCGAGCCCGAGCCCGAGCGTCCCGCTGGTCGACTCGACGATCGTCGCGCCGTCGGCCAGGTCGCCGCGGGCCTTGGCCGCCGCCACCATGTGCAACGCGGGGCGGTCCTTCATGCCGCCGGGGTTGAAGCCCTCCAGTTTGGCCCAGAAACCCTTACCGGAGCCGGTGAGTCGTTCGTCGATCCAGAGCACGGGCGTGTTGCCGACGGCGAGCGCCGCGCGCTGGGGCAAGACAGCGTTCATCGAGGATTCGTCTTTCTGTGCGGTGTGGACGGGGACAGGACGGCGCGAGGTCCGTCACGTCCGCGAAACGCACAGTTCGACGAGTATCCGGTGTCCGCTCCGGGCGGCGGGGAGCGATCGTGCCTTCTCTTGCGCCGCAGGCGAAAGCACGCGAACCGCCGGAGACGGAAGGTCCGGCGTGGAGGGCGAATCCTCGTTTCGCACGGCGAGTTCGGTGAGCGGGCGGGCGTGCACGTGTCCCTCGCGCGGCGGGCACGAGAAGTCATGGGAAGCCGACGTGACGGCGATGGCCTCGCCGTGCCCGTCCAGGCAGGCGACGGTTCCCGAACCCGCCACGACCAGCAGCAGCAAAGCCACCACGAGTCGACGAAGAGTAGCCGAAGAGACACTCACGGTTCCCACCGTAGCAAAGATCGACAACATCTCCCATGAGCCCTAGTACTAGCCGTCTTAGTAGGACTTCACCGGGCACTCACATCCGTCCCCGTACTACTAGGCGCGATAGTTGCACCTGCGCGACAGGAGATTCGGCACCCGTGACCTCATATCGGCGCTCGCCGCGGCATCCCCTCGCCGCCACCGCCGCCCTCATGCTCCTCGGCTTCGGCGCGCTCCCCGCGAGCGCGCAACCGGCGCCGGACGGCCAGGATCCGATGCGGCGCTATCAGGAACTCGGCGCACAGGCGGCCAAGGCCGACGAGGACCTGCAGGAATCCCAGGACCGGCTGAAGACGCGCGAGACCGAACGCGACCAGGCGACGGCGGCCCTCGGCCGGGCCGACGGCGATCTCACGCAGGCCCAGTCGGCGATCGATCGTTTCCGGCCCCAGGTCGAGGCGATCGCGCGGTCCGCGATGAGCGGCGAGCGGCTCGGCAACGCCGTCCTGCTGCTCGACAGCGGCAGCAGACAGGAGTTCCTCGACCGATCCTCGGCACTGTCGGTCCTGGCCGACGAGAAGGCCAAGGCGTTGAACGGCCTGCGTGACGCGCTCGGGAAGGCACAGGCGGCACGCGCCACGGCCGCGGACGCGCGGGAAACGGCCCAGCTCGCGGCCAACGACGCGACGGTGGCACTGGAGCAGGTCCGCACCCGCAAGAAGGACCTCGACGACCAGATCGCCAAGGTGCGGCAGGCGCTCGGCGAACTGCCGGCCGCGGACAAGGCGAAACTCGGCAAGGTCCAGGACAAGGGCTCCTATCTCGGCCCGCCCGGCGCCGCGAACGACGCGCTGCAGGCGGCGCTGTCCAAACGCGGCTCACAGTACGAATGGGGCGCCACCGGCCCGAGCGAATTCGACTGCTCCGGCCTGACGTCGTGGGCGTACAAGCAGGCGGGCATCTCCCTGCCGCGCACCAGCCGTCAGCAGTTCACCGTGGGGAAGCCCGTCCCGCTGGACGCGCTCGTCCCCGGCGACCTCGTCTTCTACGACGACGGCACCGGCAATCCCGGCGCCATCCACCACGTCGGCATGTACGTCGGCAGCGGCAAGATGGTCGACGCGCCGACCGAAGGCCAGCTCGTCGACGTCCGTTCGGTCAAGGGCGACGGGCACCTGATGGGCGCACGGCGCGTCGTCGGCTGAGCGGGAGCGGCACAGTATCCTTCCCGGCGGAGGTGTCATGCAACGGCTGGGCGAGCTCGAAGCGTCGGTGATGGACGTGCTCTGGGACGCGGCGGAACCCTTGCGGGTGCGCCAGGTCCTCGAGGCGATCAACCGGCATCGCGATCTCGCCTACACCACGGTGATGACCGTGCTGGACAACCTGCACCGCAAGGAATGGGTCGAACGCGAAATGGAGAATCGCGCGTACCGCTACCGCGCCGTGGCGACCCGCGAGGAAGCCACCGCGCAAAGCCTTCGCGAACTCCTCGACGCTTCGGAAGACCGGGAGTCCGTGCTGCTGCATTTCGCGCGCTCGGTCACCGAAGAGGAGTCGGACATCCTGCGGCGGGCCCTGCGCCGGAAGCCCGGCAAGCGATGATCCTGGCGGCGGTGCTCCTGTTCGGCGTGGTGGTGACCGGCTGGTTCTCACCCCGGCTGCTGGGCAGGCTGACCGCCGGCGGGATCAGCCCCGGCACGGCGCTCGCGTGGTGGCTGCTGACCGCGGCAGGCGTCCTCGCCGGCACGCTCGGCGCCGTCCTGCTCCTCGTCCTGCCGGACCACGGACCTGCCGGGGCCATCACCCGGATCCTCCACGAATGCTGGGCGGCCGTCGGCCACAGCGGCCTTCCGGGCCTCGATCCGGTCGCCGGGACCTTCGCCGCCACCGCGCTCGTGATCGCGGCGGCCCGGCTCGCGCTGTCCACCGCCCGGCGGCGGAAACGCAGCACGCTGGTGCACCGGCGCCATCTCGACGTGCTCCGGCTGTCCGGCGCGCGGCCCGGGCCGACCCTGTGGCTTCCCGACGATCGTCCGATCGCCTACAGCCTCGGCGGCCGCGACGGCCTGATCGTCGCGAGCAAGGGCCTGGCCGGAAGACTGTCGTCCCGCGAATTGGCCGCCGTGCTCGCCCATGAGCGCGCTCATCTGCGCGGCAGACATCACTTCCTGGCCGGTTGCGCCGAAACACTCGGCCGCACGCTGCGGTTCGTCCCGCTGATGCGCGAACTCCCGGGCGCCGTCCGGCTGCTGGTCGAACTGGCCGCCGACCGGGCGGCCGCGGCCGGGCACGGACCGGACACCGTGCGGTCGGCCCTGTTGTCGATCCAGGCCGCCGGCGGCGACACCGCGCTCCGGCTGCGCTGGCTGGCGCGGCATCCGAGCGAGCCCGCTCGATTTCCGGAACGGGTGCGGGCCGTCGCGGGCGGGACGCTGGCCCTGTTCGCCCCGCCCGTGCTCACCGTCGGCCTGATGTTCACGGCGGGCCTCGTTTCCTGCTGGTGAAAGAAACGCGTTCGTCACCGATGCGGACGAACGGGTTCAGCGCCGACACCATCAGGTGATCCACGTTTTCCGGCTTTGAACGCCGCTTTCCCGAACGGACGTACGCACGTCGCTTTCAGTCGTTGACCGGTCAGGGAATCGGGGACGGCAAATCGTGCAGTTTCCACTCACAAGAGTGAGGGGTGCCCATTCCATTGAGCCGGAAAGGCGAATTCCCAGCGCTACTCAAATGGCGGCATTCGCCCGGTGTCCCCTGTCGTAACGTCGAATGAGGAACGTTTCCCGCACTGGATTTCCTGGAGGTTTTCGTGATCCGACACCCCCTGCGCACCTTGACCGTGCTGATCGGCGCCGCCGCGGCCGTCACCGCCTTCGCGACCCCGGCTTCGGCGGCGACATCGGTGCTGAACGAGGCTGCCGGACCGGCTGCTTTGGCCGCGGCGCAGCAGAAACTCGGCACTTCGCTCGGCACCGCGTTCGCCGGTTCCTGGCTGGACACCACGACCGGCGAACTGGTCGTCGGCACCACCGACGCGCGCCAGTCGGCAAGGATCCGCTCCGCGGGCGCGATTCCGAAGGTACTCAGGCACAGCGCCGCCGAACTGAAGACGATCCAGTCCACTTTGGACAACAGAACCGAGGGGCTACCCGGGTCGGTCGCCGGCTGGTACGTCGACGTGCCCGCGAACGAGGTCGTCGTGAGCGTGGTGGGCGGCGATCCCGCGGGCCGCGCGTGGGCCGGCTCCGCGGGCGTGCCGGTGCGGGTGGAGCACGTGAAGAGCGCGCCGCGACCGTTGTGGAGTGTGGTCGGCGGGCAGGGTCTGTACTTCAGCGGTGGCGCGTGTTCGGTCGGGTTCAACGCCTACGACGATGACGATCATTACGTGATCACCGCGGGCCACTGCACGGAACTCGGCGGCACCGTGCGCGGCGTCGGCGGCACGATCGGCAAGGTCGCGAGGTCGTCCTTCCCCGGCAACGACTACGGGACGGTCGAGGTGACACATTCCGACGTCTCGACCCCGCCCCGGGTCGACCGCTACGAGGACGGGTCCGACGTGCGGATCGAAGGCGCGGACGTGGTCGGCGTCGGCGGCCGGGTCTGCCGGTCCGGGATCACCACCCACTGGCACTGCGGGCGGGTCGAAGCGCTCGACCAGACGGTGAACTACGGCAACGGGAACATCGTGCGAGGCCTCACCCAGACCGACGCCTGCGCCGAGCCCGGCGACTCCGGCGGGTCGTTCGTCAGCCGTCCTTCGTCTGGCTCCGGCACGAAACTGGTGCAGGCCCAGGGCATGACGTCGGGCGGCTCCGGTGACTGCAGTGAAGGCGGCACCACGTTCTTCCAGCCCGTCAAGGAGGTACTCGACCGCTACGACCTGAAGCTGGAAAAGGACTGATCTCCCGCGGCGAGGGGCGGCCGGTCCTCCGGTCGCCCCTCGATCAGCGCGGCGAGCTCCCCCGCCTCGATGACGAGCGTCTCGATCTCCGCCCAGCGGTGCCGGATCCGTTCGGGATCCGCGACCAGCGTGCCGGAAACCATGCCCAGGAACAGGTTCGCGTCGGTCCCGATCTCCGCGAGACGCAGGAAAGGACGGCGTTCCTCTTCGGTTCCCGCTCCGTGTGCCGCGGCCCATTCGCGGGCCCGCATCCCGGCGTCGTGGCAGGCGTCGACGAGCAGGGTCCGGATCTCCTCCGCCCGGTTCCCCGGGCTCGCGGGAGGTTTCCCCATCAACGGGAAGATGTTCCAGGCCACCGACAGCAGGCAGTCGGCCACGTCGTCCATCGACTCCACGTTCACCGGGCGAGTGTTCCGGCCCGTGCCTCCTGCCAGGCGCAATGACTCGCGGGAACGGCCCGGTCAACCCGATCGGGTGGCGAACCTCGTGAGCGGTAAGGACGGTTCCGGTTTGGTCGCGGGCGGGTCGATGGTGGGGTGAAGGCTCCCTTCGCCGCGTCCAATGCGGTGAAGGGAGCCTTCACCCCGGTCGCTCTTCCGCGCCGACCACCTCGCCAGGACGGTCCTAACCGTCCTTGCCGCTCACGAGACTGGGCACCTCCTGGTCGTCGAACGCCCGCACGTCGGCCATCCGCAGGCCGGCGACCAGCCCGGAAAGTCCTTGGTGACCTTCGGGCCGGATCGCGAGGATTCCGCTGGCGAAGAACAACAGGTTCGCCAGCGGCTCGAATCCGCCGTTGACCACCGACGCCAAGGTGAGCAACGTGAAGTAGCCCCCGGACCCGGTCAGGAATCGCACGATCATCCGCCACAGCGAAGGCTTCCCGCCGTCCGGGCCGGTAGGCCGCAGTAACACGACGCGCTGGCCGAAGCTCGCGCCGTTGCCCGCGACCGGGATGACGAACAGAAGGAGCAGCGCGGGCAGGAAGGTGCCGATCAGCGCGGTGACCACGGTGTTCGGTTCGCCGACGAGCACGGTCGTCACGATCCCAACCGTGGTGCCGAGCAGGATGACGGACACGACGTCGACGGCCATCCCGAGCAGGCGGCGGCGCGCGGTGACCGGCCGCGGTGTCCCGGGCGGCGCGGACGGTTCGTTCCCCGGCAGCAGCCGCAGGAGCGGGGCGAGCCCGAAACCGACCGCGGCGCCGAGGGTGTTGGTCAGCAGGTCGTCCACGTCGGCCAGCCGGTACGGGCACTCGAACAGGAACCAGACGCCGGTCAGCTGGGTGCATTCGATGAACAGCGAGACCGCGAAGCCGAGGGCGACTGTGGTGAGGAAACCCCGCCGGAACAGGTGCCGGACGAACATCCCCAGCGGCACGAACAAGGCGACATTGAACACCGCCTGCTGGACGGCCGGATTACGCAGGAACGCCCGCAGCCCCACGCCGGTCTGTTCACGGCGGATGTCGGCGACGAACTGGAACGGGCGCAGTTGCAGATGGCTGGACGCGTGTTCGGCGCACCACGCCGTCGTCGTCTCCGGGATGGGGAGCAAGGTGTACGTCCACAGCGACATGGCGTAGACCAGGAACCCGAACACCAGCAGGATCCGCCAGAACCCGAGTTCGCCGCGGCGCCGGTAGCTCGCGGCGATGTACGGGACGGCCAGGAAGCCCGCGAGCACGAAACCCGCGAACACCGCGATGATCGCGGAGATGGTCGGATCAGTCACTCGCGGAAGCTAACAACGCGCGCTCCGGCGCACCCGTCACGCCACCTGGCCGGGTGACGGCGTCGGCGGGCGACAGCGTTCGCTGATGCGCGAGCGCCGCGATGGCGAAGGTCAGGTGGACGACGACCCAGTTGCGGTCTTCGCGATGAACCCGCTGCAGCAGGTCGAGAGAAGCGTCGCCCGGCGTACGGCCCTGACGGCAGGCGTCGATGAACGCCTGGGTCAGTTCGTCGACGTTCCTCCGGAACTCCGCGAAGGTGTCGGAGGGCTGGGCGTTGGTGCAGAAATCCACGGTCACGTCACAGAGCGTTCCATAACGCGACACAAAGTTACGAATTGGCGGAGCGCGAATCACTCACGTGAGGTAGTCCCTGTGCTCTGCGTCACGCTGACGCGAGTCCGGCGGGCATCGGGCGTTCCCGTTCGGCCGCCTTCGCCCGGCGGGTGGCCGGGAACCGCTGGTCGAGTTCGACCAGCAGCGGCGTCGCCGCCATCAGCGCCAGAAGAGCGATCCCGGCGTAGGCACCCAAAGTCTCGATGATGGTCATTTCGTCCTCCTCGATCCCGTGCCGCCTGTTCCGGCGGCCTGGAACCAGGATCGCCTCCCGGCAGGGGGCGGCGGATCGGTCATCCGGCGGAGACGCCTCCGCCGGTCGACCTTTTCGGCACTGTCCGATCGGCCGACCCCGGGCGGCGGTGCAGCAGGTCGAACCGCGACCACATGGCCTCGGCCGCCTCGATCGACTCACCGGTGCGGACCGGGTCGACGGCGGCCAGTTGTGCGACGATCGCCTGCACCAGGCTCATCCCCGCGGTCAGCGACGGGAAGAAGGTCACGCCTTCGGCCGGCACCATCAGCACCTGCTCGACGGCGCCCGCCAGCGCGGGACTCGCCGCGTCGGTGATGGCGAACGCACGCGCTCCCCTGGCCTTCGCCTCGTTCGCGGCGAGCACGGTGCTTTCGTACAGGCGCCAGAAACTGATCGCGATCAGCACGTCTTCGGAGGAGAGCTTCGCCGTGGCGTTGGCGAGTTCGGCGTCGCCCGCGGTGATCGCGTGGACGTCGTACCCGGCGAGCCGGGCGTTGTGCGCGAACGCGATCCCGACCGCGGCGTAACTGCCGTCGGCGATGACGACCGTGCGGCGCGCCCCCGCGACGGCCTCGGCGACCTGGCGGATCTCGTCCTCGGCGAACCGCCGGTTCAGCAGGGCGAGACTGTCGAGGTCCCGGCGCAACGACGCCGACCCCGGCGAGTCGACGTCCCGATGTTCCTCGGCGACCTGCGGCGCGCTCAGCGACGACATGTACCTCGCCCGCAACTCCTGTTGCAACGCCGGCCATCCGGCGAACCCGAGCGCCTGCGCCGTCCGGGTGACGGTGGCGACGTTGACCCCGGCGAGCTGGGCGAGCTCGGCCGTCGAGCCGAACGACGCCCGGCGCGGTTGCGAGACCAGCACTTCGAGCACCGCGGCCGACTTCGGCCGCAGGCCGCGTTCCGGTGTCCGATCCCGCAGCCACGCCTCGAAACCGTCGTCGGTTCCCGTCTCTGTCACGCACGCCCTCCCTCGACCGCGTCACGGTAACGCATCGTGCCCGTCGAACCACTTGCAACAACCATTGCAGTTTTGCCGAAACGCAGTATACGTTGTCCGCACTCTCGTCTCTCCTAGTCGCCCGAACCACGGAAGGCGTTCCCCATGACGCTTCTGGCACGACTGGACCGGCTCCCGCTGAGCCGTCCCCATTACAAACTCCTGCTCATCGGCGGACTCGGCTACACCTTCGACGGCATGGACTCCGCCGTCGTCGCCTTCCTCCTGCCGAGCGCGAAAGCCGCCTGGGGTCTCGACAACGGCCAGCTCGGGCTCATCGGTTCGGCGACGCCGTTCGGCTTCCTCTTCGGCGCGATCGCCGCCGGCCTGCTGGGCGACCGCATCGGCCGCAAGAAGGTCATGATGTACGCGCTGGCCTTCTACGCGGTGTTCTCCGTGGTCGCGGCCTTCTCCCCCAACTACGAGGTCTTCCTGGGCGCGCGGGTGCTGGCCGGGGCGGGCGCGGGCGCCGAAAGCGCGATCATCGCGCCGTTCCTGTCGGAATTCGTCCCCGCCAAACGCCGCGGCTGGTTCGTCGGAGCGCTGGCCGGGTTCTTCTCGTTCGGATTCGTCATGGCCGCGCTGATCGGGCGGTTCGTCGTCCCGACGGTGCCGGAGGGCTGGCGGGTCGCGCAGCTGATCACCGCGCTGCCGATCGTCATGCTGCTGTGGTGGCGCCGATCCCTGCCGGAATCACCGAGGTTCCTGGTCGCGAACGGACGTCATGCCGAGGCGGAGAAGATCGTCTCGAAACTGGAACGGGACGTCGAAAAGGCGACAGGGCAAGCACTTCCGGCCGTCGCCGAGGCCGAGGCGCAGCCCGCGACGGAGACCCCCAAGGTCAATCTGCTCAGCGCGTTGAAGTTTCTGTGGAGCCCGGCCATGGCCCGCCGCACCGCGGTGATCTGGACCGTGTGGTTCGTGATCACGTTCTCCTACTACGGCTTCTTCTCCTGGATCCCGACCCTGCTCGTCGAGCGAGGTATCACGGTGACCAAGAGCTTCGAGTTCTCGATCATCATCTACCTGGCGCAGATCCCCGGGTACTTCTCCGCCGCGTGGCTGTCGGAACGGCTCGACCGCAAGCACACCATCGCGTTGTACCTCGCGGGCTCGGCGGTGAGCGCGTTCTGGCTGAGCCAGATGGACGCGCCGTGGTCGATCACCCTCGCCGGGGCGGTGCTGTCGTTCTTCCTCAACGGCACGTACGCCGGCGTGTACTCCTACACCCCCGAGGTGTTCCCGACCTGGATCCGCGCCAGCGGCACCGGGCTGTCCAGCGCGTTCGGCCGGGTCGGCAGCATCCTGGCCCCGACGATCATCGGCCTGTCCGCCGCGAGCCTCGGCTTCGCGGGCGTCTTCGGCCTCACCACCGCCGTCCTGGCGGCCGGGGTGGTGTGCGTGGTCGTGTTCGGCCTGTCCACCGCCGGCCGTTCCCTGGAAGAACTGACCGAACACGGCGCGCCCGTGAAGACCGCCAAGGAGATGACGAAGTGACCGTGTCACTGTCCACTGTGGAGGATAAGACCCGAGCCACGATCGGCGTACGGCTGTTCACCGTGCTGGCCTGGGTGCCCGAGCGGCGGGCGCTGCGGCGAGTGCACAGCAGCCACCCCGTCGAATACCCGGTCGGCGGTGAGAAGACCGTCGAGGTCGCCGCCGGCTGGCTGGACCGGTGCATCACCGGCCAGGAGCCGTACTTCGGGCCGGACAGCGCGGCGGTGCGGGAGATCTTCGCCGACCACGAACTCATCGACAGCCTCGGCTGCGGCGCGGTGATCAACGTGCCGGTGGTCGACGAGGGCCGGACCCTCGGTGTCCTCAACCTCCTCGACGCGGAGGGCCACTACGACGACGATTCCGTCGCGATGGCGCGATCTCTGGCACCGTTGGCGGTCCCGGCCCTGCGCGAACTCCTGGAGGAGACCCGATGAACGGATCGCTGCTGCTGCGCGACGCCCGCCTGCTCGACCCGGTCACCGGCGAGTACACCGAGGGCGACCTCCGGTGCGCCGACGGGCGGATCGTCGAGATCGGCACCGGGCTCACCGCGGACGACGCGCGGACCGAGGACCTGCGCGGAGCGTTCGTGCTGCCCGGGCTCGTCGACGCCCACGTGCACGTCACCGCGTCCACCGCGGATCTCGGGTCGCTGCCCGCGTCGTCACCGTCGTACGTGACCGCGCACAGTGCCCGCACCATGAGCCGGATGCTGGACCGCGGTTTCACGACGGTCCGCGACGCTTCCGGCGCGGACTACGGTCTCGCCGACGCGCAGGCCGAAGGCTTGTTCCGCGGCCCGCGCCTGTTGTTCTGCGGTCGCGCGCTGAGCCAGACCGGCGGACACGGCGACAGCCGGACACGCGGCGCCAACACCAGCGAAGACCACCCGTGCTGCGCCGGTCTCGGCCGGGTCGCCGCCGGGGTCGACGCGGTCCGCGCGGCCGCGCGCGACGAACTGCGCAAGGGAGCGCACCACATCAAGGTGATGGCCTCCGGCGGCGTCGCCTCCCCCACCGACCGGATCGACTCGACGCAGTACTCCGGCGAGGAACTGCGCGCCATCGTCGAAGAGGCGGAGGCGGCCAACCGCTACGTCGCCGCGCACGCCTACACCGCCCGTGCGGTGAATCGCGCACTGGAGCTCGGTGTCCGGTCGATCGAACACGGCAACCTGATCGACGACCTGAGTGTCGAGCTGTTCCTCCGGCACGACGCGTACCTCGTGCCGACCCTGGTGACGTACTGGGCGCTGAAGGAGGAAGGGCGCGAGCACGGGTTGCCGGAATCCAGCTGGCGCAAGGTCGACGAGGTGCTCGGCGCGGGTATGGCGGCTTTGGAGCGGGCCGCGCGCGGCGGGGTGAAACTGGTGTACGGCAGTGATCTCCTCGGCGGGATGCACCGGCACCAGAATCACGAGTTCCGGTTGCGCGGCGAGGTGCAGTCCGCGCTGGCGGTGATCCGCTCCGCGACGTCGACGGCGGCGGATCTGCTGAACCTGACCGGCGAGATCGGCACGCTCGCGCCGGGCGCGCACGCGGATCTGGTGGTCGTCGACCGGGATCCGCTGGAGGACGTCGGCGTGCTGGCCGAGCCGGAGAAGTTCCGGTACGTGGTGCAGGGCGGGACCGTCGTGTCGGCCTGACTTCTGGCGGTCACCCTGCGCTGTCCGTGAAGGCCTCCTTGAGGGACTCTGGGTCCCTCAAGGAGGCCTTCATTTCCTGCCTCACGAGAAGTGTTGCGGGACATCCCAAGGATTCTCGTCCCGCAACGGCTCCGGCAGCAGGTGCGAAGGCCAGTCCTGATAGGACACCGGACGCAGGAAGCGCTCCACCGCCGCCGTCCCGACCGACGTCGACGCCGGAGACGTCGTCGCCGGGAACGGTCCGCCGTGCTGCATCGCGGCGGTCACCGCGACCCCGGTCGGCCAGCCGCCCCACAGGATCCGCCCGCTGCGGTCGGCCAGCACCGGCCGCAGCGCCTCGACCTCGGACGACTCTTCGGGCAGCGCGTGCACCGTCGTCGTGAGCTGGCCGGGCAACGCCGACAGCACCGGCAGGACATCGGAAAGCCGTGAGTACCGCACGACGACGCCCAGCGGGCCGAAGCACTCTTCGGCCGCTTCAGGCACGAAGTCGGCCAGGTCGATCTCGAGCAGCCGAGGACCAGGACCGGCGACGACCTCACGCATGCCCGGGATGCCGGTCAGCCGCTCGGCACCGGCGTCGAAGCCGGCCGCGATCCGGTCGTTCAGGAACGGCGCGGCCGGGATCCCGCGCAACCGTTCGGCGACGAGCTCCACGAACGGGCTCTCCGACGGCACGAACACCAGGCCCGGGTTCGTGCAGAACTGGCCGTTGCCCAGGGTCAGCGAGCCGGCGTAGCCCGCTGCCGGTTCCTCGGCCCGCGCGGCGCCCGGCAGGACAATCACTGGGTTGACGCTGCCGAGCTCGCCGTGGAACGGGATCGGGACCGGCCGTTCGGCGGCGATCCGCGCCAGGGCGAGCCCGCCCGCCACCGATCCGGTGAAGGCGGCGGCCGCGATCGCCGGGTGACGCAGCGCCTCCACGCCGACGGCTTCTCCTTCGACGAGGCCGAAGATGTCACCCCATGGGCCGAGGGCTTCGCCGATGATCGCCGCCGTCCGGCGGGACAGCTCCGGATGTCCGGGATGCGCCTTGACCACCACCGGGCACCCGGCCACCCACGCCGACGCCGTGTCTCCGCCCGCCACGCTGAACGCGAACGGGAAGTTGCTCGCGGCGAACACCAGCACCGGCCCCACCGCGGTCCGATAACGACGCAGCTCCGGACGCGGACCGGGTGGCCACGACGGGTCGGCGCGGTCGATCCGGACGTCGTAGTACGCGCCGCTCCCGGCCGCGAGCAGCCGTAGCTGGAACGTCGTCCTGGCCAGTTCACCGGTCAGCCGTGCGGTTCCCAGCCTGGTTTCGGCGTCGGCGATCTCGATCAGGGACGGCCCGGCCGCGTCCAGCGCGTCGGCGACCCCGGTGATCACCTCCGCTCGCGTCGTCGGCGACACCGCCGCCCACGCGCCCGCGATCTCCGCCGCCCGCTCGATCTCCTTCATGTTTCCTTCCTCTCCGGGTTCTCCACCGAGTTCCGGAATCCGAACACGGCGTACACCACCAGCCCGAGCACCATCCAGCCCGCGAACCGCAGCCAGGTCAGCGCGTCCAGGTTCGCGATCAGCCACACCGCGAACGCCACCCCGACCAGCGGCACGAACGGGACCCACGGCGTACGGAACGAGCGCGGAAGATCCGGCCGGGTGCGCCGCAGCACCACCACCGCGATCGACACGACGATGAACGCGGCCAGGATCCCGATGTTCGTCAGATCCGCGGCCTCCTTGATCGGCAGGAAGCCCGCGATCACCGCCGAGCCGATCCCGACCGGCCAGATCACCCGCGTCGGCACCCTGCGCCGGGGGTGGGTGCGGGCGAAATACCGCGGCAGCAGGCCGTCCCGGCTCATCGCGAACCAGATCCGCGACACCGCCAGCATGTTCGCGAACGCCGACGTGGTGATCCCGAGGATGCCGCCGACCGCGACGACCGTGCCCAGCCCGGCCAGTCCGGCCAGTCCGACCGCGGCCAGCGCGCTCGAGAACGGGCTGTGCACGTCGATCTGGTCGTAGCGTTGCATGCCCACCAGCACGATGGACACCAGCAGGTAGATCACCGCCGCGATGGCGAGCGACACGATGATCGCCTTGGGCAGCAACCGTTTCGCCTCGACGCTCTCCTCCGCGGCGGCCGTCATCGCGTCGTAGCCGTACACCGCGAAGAACGTCGTCGCCGCGCCCGCGACCGCGCCGCCGATACCGTAGGGCAGGAACGGGCTGAAGTTCCCCGCCGAGATGTGGAACGCGCCGGCGACCACGACCAGCGCCACGATCGCCAGCTTGACCACCACCAGCGCCGTTTCGAACCGCGCGGATTGCTTGCTGCCACGGGAAAGGACGAACGCCAGCAGCAGGCACAGCAGCGCGGCGAACAGGTCGACGCGGTGCCCCGGCCCGGTTCCCGGCGCCCCGAGCATCCACGACGGAAGGTCCAGGCCGACCTGCTCCACGACGTAGGACAGGTAGCCGGACACCGCGATGGCGACCACGGCGACGATCGCGGTGTACTCCAGCAACAGATCCCAGCCGATCAGCCAGCCCGCGACTTCCCCCAGCGCCGCGTAGGAGTACGTGTACGCGGATCCGGCACGCGGGATGAGCCCGGCGAATTCGGCGTAGCACAGGGCCGCCGCCGAGCTGGCGATGATCGCGATCAGGAACGAGATCATCACGCCGGGCCCGGCCTGCTGGTTCGCGACCACCCCTGCCAGCGAGAAGACACCGGCGCCGACCAGGCCGCCGAGGCTGAGCGAGACCAGCTGCCAGAGGCCCATCGTGCGGGGAAGCCCACCGGGACCGGCCTCGTCGGGCCCCTCGAAGGACTTGCGCCGGAAGAGCCCGGATCGGGAGAAAAGCTTGGTCCGAGGCCGGATCGTCGTTGATTCGGGCATGACAAATCCCTTCCGGACCGCGCGGGGCGGCCCGGGTCGGCGGTGGGGAGAGGGGCTAGAGGACGAACCCCGCGGGGAACGGGTCGTCCGGGTCCAGCAGATACGTGGCGTTGCCGGTGATCCAGGCTCGGCCGGAGAACTCCGGCACCACGGCGGGGACGCCGCCGACGGTGGTCTCCGCGACCAGCTCGCCGGTGAACGTGGTGCCGATGAACGAACTGTTCTCGAACGGCGTGTGCAGCGGGAGTTCGCCGCGGGCGTGGAGCTGGGCCATCCTGGCGGAGGTGCCGGTGCCGCAAGGCGACCGATCGAACCAGCCCGGGTGGATCGCCATCGCGTTCTGTGACGCCCGGGCGTCCGAACCCGGGGCGAGGAACTGGACGTGTTTGCAGCCGCCGATCAGCGGATCGGCCGGATGTTCCGGCGGCCGCTGGTCGTTGATGGCCGCCATGATGTCCAGCCCCGCGGCGAGGATCCGGTCCTTCTCCGCCCGATCGAACGGAATGTCCACTTGGGACAGTTCGAGAATGGCGTAGAAGTTGCCGCCGTAGGCCAGGTCGTAGCGAACCTCGCCCAGCCCCGGCACTTCGACTACGGCGTCCCGCTCGGCGAGGAACGACGCGACGTTGCGCAGCTTGACGCGGACCGCGCGGCCGTCGCGGACCTCGACCTCGGCGTGCACGAGCCCGGCCGGGGTGTCCAGCCGGACCACGGTCTTCGGTTCGGTCACCTCGACCATGCCGGTCTCCACCAGCACGGTCGCGACGCCGATGGTGCCGTGGCCGCACATCGGCAGGCAGCCGGACACCTCGATGTACACCACCCCCCAGTCGGCGTCCGGCCGGGTCGGCGGCTGCAGGATCGCGCCGCTCATCGCCGAGTGACCGCGCGGCTCGTTCATCAGGAACTGCCGCAGATGGTCCAGGTTCTCCATGAAGTACCGGCGGCGTTCGGCCATCGTGTCGCCGGGGATGACGCCGACCCCGCCGGTCACCACCCGGGTCGGCATGCCCTCGGTATGCGAATCGACGGCGGTGATCGAGCGGATCGACCGCACCTACGCCACCCCCAGCGAGGCGAGCGCGCGGCGCATGTCGGCGGTGACCTGCTCGCGGTGCTCTTCGGTCAGCGGCCCCCGGGGCGGGCGGCACGGCCCGCCGTACCGGTCGACCAGGTCCATCCCGAGTTTGATCGCCTGGACGAACTCGGTGCGCGAGTCCCAGCGGAACGCGGCCACCAGCGGTTCGTAGAGCGCCCTGGCCTCGTCGAGTTTGCCGGACCGCGCCAGGTCGAACAGGCGCACCGACTCGGCCGGGAACACATTGGGGAACCCGGCGAACCAGCCGGTCGCGCCCATCAGCAGGCTCTCCAGCACGACGTCGTCGGCGCCGCTGATCACGTCCAGGCCCGGTGCCTGCTCGCGGATCTCCAGCACCCTTCGGACGTCACCGGAGAACTCCTTGACCGCGACCACGTTGTCGATCTGCGCGATCTCGGCGAGCAGCGCGGGGGTGAGGTCGACCTTGGTGTCGATGGGGTTGTTGTAGACCATCACCGGCAGGCCGACCGACGCCACCGCCTCGAAGTGCGCGAGCACCTCACCGCGGTTCGCGCGGTACATCGTGGGCGGCAGGCACAGCAGACCGTCGGCACCGTCCTCGGCCGCGACCTCGGCCCAGTACTTGGCCTGGTGCGATCCGGGGCCGTGCACGCCGACGACGACGATCCCGTCGTCGCCCACGGTTTCGATCGCGGTCCGGGCGACGCGGCGACGCTCCTCGTCGGTCAGCGAGGAGTATTCGCCGAGCGAACCGTTCGGGCCGACGCCCCGGCAGCCGTTGTCGACCAGCCACCGGCAGTGCGCCGCATAGGCGTCGTAGTCCACGGCCAGCCCGGCGGGCGCCGACGCGTCTTCCCGGTACGGAAGGGCGGTCGCGACGACGACGCCACCGAGGTCGGGGGTGCTCATTCAGGTTCTCCTTCGGTTGGGGCGGCGAGTTCGCCCAGCCGGATCGGCTGGGCGATCGGGCGGTGGTGCCGGTCGGCCCCGCCGCAGAGTTCGGACACGGCCGGGCCGCAGATCCGGCCTTGGCACGGGCCGAGTCCGGCCCGGGTGCCGAGTTTCAGCGCGTGCGGGCCGGGACACGATTCGTCCGCGGCCGCACGTGTCAGTTCGCGGTACGTGGTCTCCTCGCAGCGGCAGACGATCGTGTCCTCGCGCAGCCAGCTTCGCCAGCCCGGGCCGATCGGATGGGCCGCGGCGAGCCGATCGGCGAAGGCGCGGGCCCGATCGCGGGCACGGACCAGTGCCGCGTCCGGCGTTTCTCCCGCCGCGGCACGGCCGGCGACCGCGCCTTCGGCCGCGGCGGTGACCGCACCGCCGATCCCGGTGATCTCGCCCGCGGCGAAGACACCGTCCACTGTGGTCTGTTGGACGGCGTCGACCCGGACGAAACCGTCGTCCAGGACGCAGCCCGCGGCGACGGCCAGTTCCGGCTGGGGGCTGAAACCGTGCCCGACGCAGACCGCGTCGACCTCGTAGACGCGTTCGGTGCCGGGGACGACGGACCAATCCGCGCGGACCTTCGCGGTCACGACCTCGCGGACGCGGTCCGCGCCTCGGGCTTCGATCACCGCCCGGCCCGTCCGGTACGGGACCCGGTGCCTGGCCAGCGTCGCGGCGTAACGCACGAGTTCACCCGCCTTCCCGGCGTGCGCGGCCAGGCGCCACGGCCGGTCCGACCATCCTCTTCGGACAGTCGAGGCCGGGTTCGCCTCCAGCACCGCGACCACCTCGGCCCCGACGCCCAGCAAGGATTCCGCGACCGGCAGCAGGAACGGCCCGGCACCGGCGACGAGGACACGCCCGCCGATCGCGACCCGCTCCCCTTTCGCCAGCGCCTGGGCCGCGCCCGCGGTGTACACGCCGGGCAGCTCCCAGCCGGGGAACGGCAGGGTGCGGTCGTGCGCGCCGGTCGCCAGGATCAGCGCGTCCGGGACGAGGGTCAGCCGCCGCCGTCCGGAGCCGTCGGACGGTCCCCGCAGGACGTGCACCCGCTTCTCCACCCGGTCGAACGCCCAGACGGTGGAGCCGGGCCACCACCGGCATCGCGGATGCGCGAGCACCCGGCGGCGCCGGTCGAACTCCGCCCTGCCGTGCTGAATCCGGTCCGGACGCTTCGCCGCATAGACCTCGGGAAGCATCCGGTGGTACTGGCCGCCGGGGGTCTCCGCCTGGTCCAGCACCGTGACCTGGGCACCGGCCCGCAGCGCGTGCTCGGCCGCCGCGAGCCCGGCGGGCCCGGAGCCGACGATCACCACGTTCACGCGGTCTCCTCCCGTGACTGGGTGCGGACTTCGTCGCCGTCGGCGGCCGGACGGCGGCACGCGCGGACGTCCGGCACGTCGTTCACCGTGAGCAGGCAGTCGAAACACGCGCCGATCCCACAGAACACGCCGCGCGGGGCCCCGGAACGCGTGGTCCGCCAGGAGGTCCGTCCCGCGGCGAGCAGCATCCCCGCCACGCTCTGCCCCTCGATCCCGGTCACGGGTTCGCCGTCGACGCTGATCGTGATCGGCCGGTCGGTCCGGTCCACCGGATCGCGGTCGCGCGGCAGCAGCCATCCGCTCATGCCGCCACCACCGCGGGACGGTCCACAGTGAACTCCGCGACCGGCATCGCGGGTTCGGTTCCGGTGAGCAGTTCCCGCAGCAACCGCGCGGTGCCGACGCTCAGCCCGATCCCGGCGCCCTCGTGCCCGGTGGCGTGCCAGAGGTTTCCGAGCCGCGGATCCTCGCCGAGCACCGGGAGGTGATCGTCGACGTACGGCCGGAAGCCGCCGTACGCGCGCATGATCGCGGCGTCGGCGAGCGACGGGAACAGCCGCAGCGCCTTGACCGCGATGGCGCTCAGCACCTCCGGGCGGATCGTTTCGTCGAACCCCACCCGGCGGCGTGAAGAGCCGATCAGCACGGTGCCGCCCCAGGTCGACTCGACGACGGCCGAGGTCTGCAACTCCCCCGAATCGGCGCCGACCGCGCCGACGTAATCGGCGTCGTAGACCTTGTGCCGGACGACACCCGGCATCGGCGTGGTCACCAGTACCTCACCGCGGCGGGGGCGGACGGCGATCGGGGCACCCAAGCACGCCGACACCTGGCCGGCCCACGGGCCCGCGGCGTTCACGACGACGTCGGCTTCGATCACTTCGCCGGGCACGCGGACGCCGGTGATCCGTCCGTTGTGGACGCTCGCGCCGACGACCTCGGTGTCGGAGCGCAGCCGTGCGCCGTGGCGCAGCGCAGAACCCAGCAGGGCCAGCGCCGCGCCCGCGGGCTGGACCTGCGCGTCCTCCGGGTAGTGGAACGCGGCGGTCACCTCGCGGGTCAGCGCGGGTTCGACGTCGGCGAGTTCCTTGGGGGACAACGGTTCCGCACGGACCCCGGGTTGCGAGGCGGCGAACGCGGCAAGCGCGACGGCGCCGTCGTCCGTGGTGGCGACGACGATGCCGCCCTTGGGGTCGTACTCGATCGACGAAGCGGCACGCGCGTCCTCGTCGGCGATCTCGGCGACCACCTGGGGCCACAACGCGATCGAGAGCTTCGCGAGTTCGAGTTCCGCGCCAGGACCCTTGTCGGAGACCAGGATGTTGCCCTCGCCGTGCGACGTGGTCCCTCCGGCGGGACGGCCGCGATCCACGACCACGACGTCGAATCCCGCCAGGGTCAGCTCACGGGCGCACGCGGCGCCGACGATCCCCGCGCCGAGGACGACCACACGCGTTCGGTTCATCGACCCTCCAGCGTTCGGTAAAGCGAACGATCGGAGAGTAGGTTCCGCCCCGGACGGGTGTCAATACCTCGGGCGCGGTCAGCCCTTCAGCACCGGATGCGGCCTGCCGTCGAGCCGTTCGTCGGCGCGGTACTGCAGCAGCAGGACCGAGTGCACCGGCCCGTCCGAAGCGGTGTAGCAATGCGGCTCGCGGGCATCGAAGGCGACGTAGTCCCCCGGGCCGACCTCGACGGTCCGGCCCGCCACCTCGACCAGCAGCGACCCGGTCTGCACGATGGTGTGCTCGACCCCGACGTGTCCCTGCGAACGTTGCGGCGCGTCCCCGCGCACCACCTGGTCGTACACCTCGAAGACGCCGTCACCGGTCTCGATCCGCCGCAGTGGCCGGAGATCCACTCCCTCACCGCTGAGCACCTCGACGTCGGCGCCGCGCACCACGGTGAGCGCGCCGCCCGCCCGATGGTCGAGCAGGTCGGAGATCGCCACCTCCAGCACCCTGGACAGGCTGAACACGGTCTCGATGGTCGGATTGCCGCCGCCGGACTCCAGCTGGGACAGCGTCGCCTTGCCGATCCCGGATCGCCGCGAGAGCTCCGACAGCGAAATTCCCCTCGCCGCCCTGGCCGCGCGCAGGTTGACCGCCAGCATGTCCCGGATCGAGGGCGTCTCGTCCTCCACCGCTTGTCCCCTGTCGTTCGTCAAACCGTACGACCTCGTTCGCTTTGCCGATCGAGTTCGCGGACATCATGACACGCCCCGCGACGGGGAGGGCATAGCCGCGGCCGATGGGGCGGCGCGATGGTGGGCGGCGCGGGCCGCGATGAAACTCCTTCACCAACCGGTGTGTCACCGTCGACACAGGGTCACGGGCGCACCGTCGTTTCCTTTCAGCGAGGAGATTCCCGTGCAGCTGATCCGCAGATCCGCAGGCCGACGACTTCGGGCGTTCGGCGCGGTGCTCATCACCACGCTCGGCCTGACCGCGGCCGTCGCCGCCACGCCGGCGACGGCGGCCGCGAACGCCTGTCTCACCGGCACCCTCGTCTTCGACCATCTCGACGCGGAGGCCGGGACCAGCAAGCCACTGCGCACGCAGGTGGCCCGGAACGCGAACTGGGAACTGTGGGGCCGCACCGGTTCCGGCACGGCGACCAGGCTCGCCGCCGGCATCACCGGTGCCTCCGACGGCCGGTTCACCGCCTGCCACACGGCGTCCCTGGCCGAGGCGTACGTGCGCTTCCGGTCGAGCAGCACCTCGATGTGGCGGGTGGTCAAGGCCGCGAACAACACCACCGACTACACGTTCGACTCGGCTCGCCGCACGAACGTCTCCGGCACGCAGGACCTCGGCACGGTGAAGGTGCCGTCCACGCTTCAGCGCGCCTGGAAGGTCGTGGACACGCTGAACGTCTTGTACTGGAAGCGCGCCAACCCGTCGTCCTCGTGCTGGACGGCCCGGCAGTCCGACGGACGCTGCGATCAGCTCACCTTCGTCTGGGATCCGAAGATCGCCGACGGTGGTTACTGGGACTACCCGAACACGAACTACGTCTTCCTCGGCAACACGATGCCCGACTCGAAGCACCTCATCCTCCACGAGGCCGGGCACTGGCTGCAGTGGCAGCTCTACGGTCGCGCCTTCCCCGTCGTCGACGGCTGCAACCCGCACTACATCGAGAAGCACAGCTCGGAATCCTGCGCGTGGACCGAAGGCTTCGCCGACGCCGTCGCCGCTTACGCCCTCGGTGACTACCGGTACGTGTACGACGACGGCAGCTCGTACAGCTTCGAGAACGACGCTTCGACGCCCGGCTGGGACGACGGCGACACCGTGCAGGGGCGGGTCGGCTCGTCGCTACTGGACCTGTGGGCGGCGGACGGACCGGACGGCGGGAACTGGAACCGGACGATCGCGTTGATGACCCGCGACTTCAGCCAGGACTTCCGCGAGTACTTCACCGAGGACCGGCCCGCCGCGGGCCTGTCCACCACCGGTGCCGCCGAGCGGATCCTCGCCGGGCACACCATCCGGTACTGACGCGGCGTGTGAGGACGCCATCGGCTGGTGAGTGCGGTGGTCGATGGCGTCATCGCAGCGGGTCGTAAGGGACGACACGCGTGACTACATGGACGACACGCGTGACTGGATGGACGACACGCGGTGGGACTCGCCCGCGAGAGTGTCGTCCGTCCAGACACACGTGTCGTCCATTCAGTCACGCGTGTCGTCCATTCAGTCACGCGAAACCGCACGATCGTAGGTACCTAAGACACACCGGCCTTGCGCCGAAAGTCCCCTTCACCGCGTCGGATGCGGGGAAAGCGTCCTTCAGCCCCTGGCTGCCTGGACCCAGGCGGTGATCTCGTCGGCGGTCGAAGGGAAACCGCCGGACAGCAGGTCGTATCCCGATCCGGTGACCACGACGTCGTCCTCGATGCGGACGCCGAGGCCGCGCAGCTCGGGCGGCACGGTGCGGTCACCGGCGTGGAAGTACAGACCCGGCTCGACCGCCAGCGCCATCCCCTCGGCGAGCGTGCCCTCGCGGTACGCCGACGGATGCGCGGCGGCGCAGTCGTGGACGTCCAGCCCGAGGAAATGACCGGTACCGCAGACGATGTACCGGCGGTGCTGCTGCCCGTCCGGCGACAGCGCTTCGTCCACCGACACCGGGAGGAGGCCCCAATCGTGCAGTCCCTCCGCGAGCACGCGCAGCGCCGTCGCCTGGAACGCGCCGTAGTCCTGACCGGGCCGGACCTCGCCCAGCGCCGCGACGTGCGCCTTGTGCACCAGGTCGTAGACGTCGCGCTGGGCCTTCGTGAACTCGCCGCCGACCGGGAAGGTCCGGGTGATATCGGCCGTGTACAAGGAATCCACCTCGACGCCGGCGTCGAGCAGCAGGAGACTGTCCTCGGTCACCTTCCCGTCGCAGCGCGTCCAGTGCAGGATCGGGGCGTGCGGCCCGGCCGCCACGATGGAGGTGTAGCCGGGCCCGGTGCCCTCGGTCCGCGCACGACGGTCGAAAGTGCCCTGCAGCCAGCGTTCCCCGCCGCCGCGGACCGCCTCCGGGAGCGCGGCCAGCACGTCCGCGAAGCCCAGGGCGGTCGCGTCGACGGCGTCGCGCAGCTGGCCGATCTCCCAGTCGTCCTTGATCCGGCGCAGCTCGGCGAGGACCGTCCTCAGCCGCTCACTGTGGCCGAAGCGGTACCCGTCGAGCGCGGGATCGACCCCGGCACCGACCAGGAAGCTCGGATTCCGCCCGCGCAGACCGTGCGGCAGATCCTCCAGCGGGCGGCATTCGATGCCGAGCGCGTCGCCGTACGCGGCCGGTCCGGCGGCGGAGCCGACCCACAGCGGACTGGTGTCGGCGTCGCCCACGAAGTCGGGCTCGTGCGCCTCGGCCGGACGCGGCACGTACAGCGTGGCGTGGTGGCTGTCCCCCGCCGGGGTCATCACCAGGATCGCGCCCTCGCGCTGGCAACCGGTGAGCCA
This sequence comes from Amycolatopsis sp. WAC 04169, assembly GCF_003947535.1. Classification (NCBI taxonomy): domain Bacteria; kingdom Bacillati; phylum Actinomycetota; class Actinomycetes; order Pseudonocardiales; family Pseudonocardiaceae; genus Amycolatopsis; species Amycolatopsis sp. WAC 04169. Next base: position 176,237 of record NZ_QHJI01000007.1, read on the forward strand.
GACGAAGTCGCTGTCGGCACGGAAGCCGTGGAAGGTGTCGTTGGACCGCACCACGGCCCGGCCCGCCGCGAGCGCGATCCGCTGACCGGGCAGCTCCGCCGACAGCCTGCCGCGATGGGCGGCGGCCGCCTCGGCGGTGCCCGGCGGCACCTCCACCACGTCGTCCGCGGGCTCCCAGCCGTCGCTGATCCAGGTCCGGAACCCCTTGGCGGCCAGCAGCGCGCGCAGATCCGGCCGGGTTCGGTCGCCGGTCATCGGCACCCCTTTCAGGTAGTCATGGTCCTGGCCGCACCTTCGCACCGCGACGGAGCCGGCCGTAATGACCGGCGGCGATAGACTCCGCCTATGGCCCTGGAGATCCGGCACCTGCGGGCGATCTGCGCCATCGCCGAAGCGGGCAGCCTCTCGCAGGCGGCCGCCGCGCTGGGCATGTCCCAGCCGTCGCTGACCTCGCTGCTCCAGCGGCTCGAACGGCAGATCGGCGCGCCCTTGTTCGTCCGCAGCCACACCGGCGTGACCCCGACCCCGGTCGGCGAGCAGACGTTGCGCCGCGCGCTGACCCTGCTCGTGGAGTTCGACCGGTTCGAGAGCGACCTCCTCGGCGCGCTCGGTGACGGCCCGGTGCGGCTCGGATCGTCCCAAATGGACTGTCTGCCCACCTTCGTCGAGCGGCTGGACGACGCGCTGCCGGGGCTGGACGTGACCGTCCATGTGGAACCCTCCAGCTCGGTGCTGGCACAGGCACTCGCCCGCGCGACACTGGACATCGCCGTCATCGCCATGTCCGACGACCAGGAAGTGCCGCTGGCGAAGCATCTCGGGCACCGGGTGCTCTTCTCGTGGCTGCCCGTGTTCGTCGGTCTTCCGGCCAGGCACCGGCTCGCCGGCGGTTTCGAGGTCGACCTCGCCGACCTCGCGGACGAGGCGTGGATCGGGCCGCCCGGCCCCGAGGACGGCTCGCTGACGTCGCTGCGCGCGGCGACGCATCGCGCCGGGTTCACGCCGCGGATCCGCTTCGAATGCCCGAACGGCGGCGGACGCCACCTGATCGCCGCGGGACAGGCGGTGCAGCTCGTGGAGCCCACCGCGCCCGAACTGCCCGGCATGGTCGTCCGGCCGTTGAAGGGCGACCCCATGCGGATGCGGCTCGTGCTGGCGTGGCGCAAGGAACGGCTGACGTGGGACCAGGCGGAGAACGTCTACCGCGCGGTGATGACGTCGTACACGCGGCACGCGATGGCGTCGACGCCGTTCCGGACGTGGTGGGAGCGGCGGCGGGATTCCCAGTCGTGGGACGGGCTGGTGGACTTCTTCCGGGTTTCGAACAGCCTGTAACCCGATCCCGCCTCGCCGCGATTGACCTCCCGTACCGGGCGAACGGAGACGGGAGATGATGACGCAACGGCTGTGGCTGGGACTGGCGGTCGTCTACACGTGCACCGCCGTGGTCCAGCTCTACCTTCTCGCCAGCACCGGCGCCGTCTGGGCCGGGACGCTCACCGCGGTCGGCTTCGTGGCGGCGCTCCTGTGCGTCCTCGCCGCTTGGAGGGCTCCGAAACAAGAACGGGACGACACAAGGGAAATCGACTCGCACCGGCCCTAACCACCGGGATAGGGGGCGGCCCACGGCTCCTCGTCGAGGCCGACCCCGCCGGCGACGTACGCGATCGTCCGGTACCAGCCCGCCAGCACGAGGAACTCCAGGAGCTGCGAAGCCGGATAGTGCTCGGCGAGTGCGGCCCACGCGGCGTCGGAAACCGTTGCCGTGTCGTGGAGTTCGTCGACGGCGGCGATCAGGGCGCGGTGGCGCTCCGGCCAGGCGGGATGCCTGGAGTCGCCGGACACGGTCGCTTCGAGCTGTTCCGGCGTCAGGCCGACCGCCGGTGCGAAAACCGTAGCGTGGACACCCCATTCGTAGCGGCATCCGCAGCGGGCGGTTACCCGCGCGATGACGATTTCCCGGTCCAGCGCGGGTAATTCGCCGTGCGCGAGCAGACCGGCGCCCAGGACGCGCATCCGCGACGCCAGCTCCCGATGGTGCTGCAGCACCCTGAACAACGCCAACGGCTCCTCCCTCACGCCGGGCGGCATCCATTTCCGCAGGGCTTGTCCGACGTCCGCCTCGTAGGGCGGGGCGAGTGGGGCGATACGGACCATGACCACCTCCGGCGCTTCGATTTCAGAACCACTATGCTGCTTCGAAAGTCGAAGCACAAGGGGGTGCCATGCCCGACCAACCGATCCCACGGCCCGGACGGCCGGTCCGCGGCTCCGAAACCGGCCGCCCCCTCATGGCCGCCCTCGATCTGCTGGGCCGCCGATGGACCCTGCGGGTGATCTGGGAACTGCGCGAGGGCGAAGTCGGCTTCCGGGAACTCCGGCGGCGCTGTGAGCACATGTCGTCGAGCGTGCTCGCCACCAGGCTGGGTGAGCTCACCGAAGCCCGCATCGTCGAGACCGGCGGGGAGGGTTACCGCCTGACCCCACTCGGGGGACGGCTCCTCGACGCGTTGCACCCACTGGAAAAATGGGGCCTCGCCTGGGAAAAGGCACTGCGCGAGTGACCGCGTAACCCACCGTTCACCGCACCGGGCCTTGCCAGGAGAGGTGAGCGGCGTACGGTGAGCAGTACGTGAGGTTGAGTCCACCAGCCCGCGCGAACGACCCGCATGTCCGCGGCCCAGCACTTTTCCAGGGCGACGCGGCGGCGAGTTGACTTGCGCAGCAGTTGTGCAGGCTTGCCCGTTGTCCGTCTCGTCCCCGGCTATCCGGGAGACACCATCATGACCGAACGCATTACTTTCACGCGGAGCAGCCGCGACGGCCCCGCCATTCCGCGACCGCGCCCGTCGGCCGAGAACCTGTTGCGGATTCAGCGGATCCGATGGAACGAAGACCTGCTGGTCATCGCCGCGGCCGGGGAGATCGACCTCGCCACCGCGGGAAGACTGGACCATGCCCTGCGCGGCCGCCTCCCGGCCGCCACGGTGCTCGATCTCAGCGAGGTCGGCTTCCTCGGTGTCGCCGGATTACGGGTCATCGAATCCGCCGCGGCCCGCGCCCGCGCCGAACACCGCACCACCGGCGTCGTCGCCGACACCCGGCCGGTCCTGCGTCTGCTGCATCTCTTCGCCACCGAGACCCAGATCCCGGTGTACCGGCGCCTCGACCACGCGATCCTGGAGGTGCCCAGCCGCTGAGGATCAGGCGAGCGGCAGGAGCGTGGCCAGTCCCGTCTTCGAAGCCAGCCGCAGGATCGTGGGCGACGGCAGGAAGCGCAGCGCGACTCCCTGAGTACTGCACCGGTCGTTGATCCCGACCAGGGTCGCCAAACCGGTGGAATCGCAGAACTCCACGCCTTCGAGGTCGACGACGAGCCTGCCCGGCACGGGCTCCAGCGCCTCCTCGAACGTCTCCTTGAGATCTTCGGAGGTCGTCAGATCGATCTCGCCCGCCACCGCGATGACGACCTCGGCGCCATCGGGCCTGGCGACGGACACCGAGAACGGGACCTCCCGGTGTTCGCCGTCTCCGCTCGTCACCGTCATCCACCCCTCACGATCGGTACCCGACAGTCCTGAACATATCGGATGACGGTGCCCGCTCGCGCGGCTCGTGCGTCCCGGCCCCGGCGGTGCCTTAGCCTTGTCGAAGGATCCGGCGGTCGTGGACCGCGGCGGACGACGAGGAGAAGCTCCGTGATGCCGATCGACGAGCCGGTGCGCGAGAACACCGACGGGCTGGTCCTCGAGGTCGCCGCCGTCCCCGCCCAGGCCGCCGCGTTGCGGGACATCCTGGCGAAATGGGCCCTCGACCACGGTCTTCCCCGTGACCTGGCCGAGGATCTCAAGCTCACCGCCTACGAAGCGATGACGAACGTCGTCAAGCACGCCTACCCGGACGGCACCGAAGGCAACGTCATGACGGTGACCGCCGCCCACGACGACGGCCACCTCAAGATCAGCGTGGCCGACGAGGGGCGCTGGCGCGACGGCCCCCGTCCGGAGGGCGGCCGCGGCTTGCCGATCATCCGCGCCTTCGCGCCGGAGGCCTCGGTGACGAGCACTCCCACCGGGACCATCGTCCGGCTCGCCTGGCCCTGCCCTTCCCGCTGACCGACTTCAGGAGCGGCGGACCGCGTGCGCGGCCCACCGTCCGTTGATGCGGTGGATCTCGACGTCCCGCTCGTAACAGGCGGAAAGCCCTTCGTCGGTGAGGACCTCGTCGATCGGCCCCGCGGCGGTGATCCTGCCGCGGCGCACCATCAGGGCGTGTGTGGCCGTCGCCGGGATCTCCTCCAGGTGATGGGTCACGGTCACCGTGGCCAGTTCCGGCTGAGCCAGCGTCAGGTTCTCCAATGCCATCAGGAGATCCTCGCGGCCGGGCAGGTCGAGACCGGCGAACGGCTCGTCCAGCAGGAGCAGCAGCGGATCGGCCATGAGCGCCCTGGCGAGCCGGACCCGGGCGCGCTCGCCCTGCGAGCAGACGCGCACCGGCCGGTCGCGCAGTTCGGTGCAGCCGACCAGTTCGAGCAGCTTCGACGCCCTGTCGCGGATCGCGTCGTCGTAGCGGTCCCAGAGCGGGAGCACGCTTCCGCTGTACCCGGTGAGCACCACGGTGTGCGCGTCGTGGTTCTCCGCGTCGGGCAGCCGCTGGTTCGCGCCGACGAAGCCGATGTGCGTCCGCACGTCACGCAGGTCGACCGCGCCCATCCGGTGGCCGAGCACGACGGCCGTGCCCGCGCTGGGGAACCGCTGGGTCGAGGCCACCGAAAGGATCGTCGACTTCCCCGCGCCGTTGCGGCCGAGGACGACCCACCGCTGGCCGTAGTCCACCCGCCAGTCGACGTCCGACACCAGCGGCACCCGGCCGACGTGCACCTCGACCCCGGAAAGCTCCACCGCCGGTCCGTCGAGGTTCGGCTGTACGAAGACGGGCTTGTTCACGCGGTTCATGATCGCAGGGCACGCGGCCGTCACCCGGTCGGGGTCCGATCATCGGATGACGTCGTAGACCAGCTTCTGGATGCCGTTGCCGTAGGCCTCGCTCTCGACGAGCTTGAGGCTCTGCTTGTCCTTGTCGGTGTCGCTGAACAGCCTCTTCCCCGCGCCGAGCAGGACCGGGAACACCAGCAGGTGGTAGCGGTCGATCAGGCCGGCGTCGGCGAGGTTCCGGTCCAGTTCCGCGCTGCCGTGGAGGATGATCGGCCCGCCCTCGGTCTCCTTGAGCTTCGCGACGTCGTCGAGCGAGCGCAGGATCGTGGTCTCCCCCCAGTTGTCGACGAGGTCCTCGTCCCGCAGCGTGGTCGACACGACGTATTTCGGCATCGCGTTGTATTCGGCGAACTCCTCGGTCATACCGGGCCACACCGGCGAGAACGCCTGGTAGCTGACCCGGCCCATCATCATCGCCGTGGCTTCGCCCTGCTCACGCCCCTTGAGCTCGTAGGCCGCTTCGTCGAACTCGATGCCGTTGAAGGTCCAGCCGGAGTTGCGGTAGCCCGGCTCTCCGCCGGGCCCTTCGACGACGCCGTCGAGCGAGACGAACGCGGTGGCGATCAGGGTGCGCATCTGGTTTCTCCTTGATGGTTCCGAACTGCTTTCGACACTGCGTCGACCGGGGAACGACGGATTCGACACCGCGCCGGAAAAAAATTTCTCAATCTTCGGCGTCGCGGACCAGCAAGGCGATCTGGACCCTGTTCTCGACGCCGAGCTTGGCGAGCATGCTGCTCGTGTGCGCCTTCACCGTCGCGACGGTGATGTCCAGCTTGCGCGCGACGTCGGTGTTGGACAGGCCCTCGGCGATGGCGCCCGCCGTCTCGCGTTCGCGGTCGGTCAGCGTGGCCAGCAGCCCGCGTGCGGTTTCCCGCGACGCCCGGCGCGCGTCGGACGAATGCGGCCCGGTGGCCGCGCTGATCAGCCGAGCCGTGGCGGCGGGCGAGAGCGCGGGTTCGCCGGTCGCGACCGTGCGGATCGCCGCGAGGATCCGCGGCGGCGGGGTGTCCTTGAGCAGGAATCCGAGCGCGCCGACACGCAGCGCGCCCAGCACCATCTCGTCCGAGTCGAACGTGGTGAGCACCAGCACCCGGGGCGGGTGCGGGAGGCCGAGGATCTCCTCGGTCGCGCTCAGCCCGTCGCGTCCGGGCATCCGGACGTCCATCAGGACGACGTCGGGCCGCTGCTCCCCCACCACGCCGACCGCGGCGTCGCCGTCGGCGGCTTCACCGACCACGACGAGGTCGGGCTCGCCGTCGACGATGAGCCGCAGCGCCATCCGCACCAGATGCTCGTCGTCGACCAGCACGACCCGCACCCGCTCGCCGTCCATTCACTCGCTCCCTTCGCGGACCGGCCACGGCAGACGCGCGGCGAGCACGAATCCGCCGCCGGGTTCCGCGTGGTGGTCCAGTTCGCCGCCTGCCAGTCCGACCCGCTCGGACAGGCCCAGCAGGCCGAATCCCGACGCCGGCGGGCCCGTGATCGCCCGCGCCGCACCGGAATCCCGGATCGTCGCGCGCAGCCCGTCGCCCGGTTTTCCTTCGACGGCGACGACCACGTCCGCGCCGGGCGCGTGTTTGCCCGCGTTGGTCAGCCCTTCCTGCACGATCCGGTAGACGGTCCTCGCGATCGCGTCCGGCGGCTCGCTCTCGGTCGTGATGTTCATCGTGACGTCCAGTCCCAGCGCCCGCGCGTCCGCGACGAGCGCGGGCAGATCCGCCAACGAGGGTTGCGGTGGTTCCAGCTCGTCCGGGTCCGCCCGCAGCACGCCGAGGACGTCCCGAAGTTCCTCCAGCGCCTGGTGGGAGCCGTCGGCGATGCCGCGCGCCAGCTCCGCGACCTGCTCGGCGGGCAGATCCGGGCGGTGCCCCAGCACCCCGGCCTGCATCGCGACCAGCGAGACCCGGTGCGCGAGGACGTCGTGCATCTCGCGCGCGATCCGGTGCCGCTCCACGATCCGCGCCTCGGCCGCCCGCGCGGCCTGCTCCCGTTCCACGCTTTCGACCCGTTCCCGCAGGGAGCGCACCTCCTCCCGGCGCGCCCCGATCGCGGCGCCCACGGCCACCACGATGCCCACCAGCAAGGTGGGGATGCTGATCATCAGCCACAGCGGCCCCGGCGTCTCGCGCATCGGGTACAGGTCGATGATCAGAATCGCCGTGACCACGGAAAGCACCGCCGCGACCGCCGTTTCGGCCGGTCGCCGCCGGGTGGCCAGCGAACAGAGCGCCAGCAGCGACGCGCCGCCGGCCAGCACCGACGCCGTCGAGGCGAGGATGACCGCGATGGCGATCACGACCGGGAAGCGGCGGCGCCACAGCAGGGCGACCAGGCAGGCGAGCGCGATCAGCGGATCGCCGGTGATCATCCACTCGACCCTCGGGCCCGACGCACCCACCGGCAATTGCGACGCCGTGATGATCCAGAGCAGCACGCCCAGCCCCGCCGCGGCGAGCAGGCGCCAGGCGTGTCCCCAGGGACGGACGGGCGGCTGGGCGTCGGCGATCACCGGCCCATCATGGTCGACCGGCCCGCGGCGGCGCAGCCGGACACGGGACGATCCCGGCCCCGACCTCGGTCGCGACGGGGATCGACTTTGGTCGAACACGAGGTGCGACGCGCTGCCGATGTGCGCCGGGCTCCGCGCGGGCGATGCTGGGCCCGACCGTGGAGCAGGAGGTAGGGAGTATGACCAAGGGCGGCTATCTGGGGCTGCAGATCTTCGGGATGGTGGCCGTCGCCGTCTTCGCGCAGGCCGCCATCCGCAGCCTCTTCGATCGTTCCTCGACCCAGTTGTGGGGCGCGTTCGACTGGGTACCCGGTGAGTGGGGCGGCAGGTTGATCGTGTTCCTGCTGCTCGCGGCCACCGGGACGGTGCTGGCGGGCTGGGCGCACGACCGCGCCAAGCGAGTGGCCCGCTAGGCCCGCGCCGGTCCGCTAGTATCCGCAGCCGGGCGTTTTCCGTCTACATCGGACGGAAACGCGGGGCTGGTCGATCGCGGGAGAGTGCATGGCGGACGGAGTTGGCTCGCTTGCGGGGTGGTCTGCCGATCCCACCGAAGTGACCAGCTACGTCGGCCGGGACGCCGAGACCGGCGAGGCGAGGCGTCTGCTGGAGGCCTCGTCGCTGGTCACGCTCACGGGGCCGGGCGGGGTGGGAAAGACCAGGCTCGCCTGGCGGATCGCGGCGGCCCACCGGGAGGCCACGGCCGACGAGGTCGCGTTCGTGTCGCTGGCCGAGCTGCGGGAACCCGCGTTGCTGGTGCCGACGGTGGCGAACGTGCTCGGCTTCGGTGACCGCTCGGCGAAACCGGCCATCGACGTCGTCGTCGAAGCCCTGCAGGCGAGCCGTCTGCTGCTCGTGCTCGACAACTGCGAGCATCTGGTCGACAGCTGCGCCTGGTTCGCCGACACCGTGGTCAGGGCCTGTCCCCAGGTGACCGTGCTGGCCACGAGCAGGCAGTCGCTCGGCGTGGCGGGCGAGCGTGTCCTGCCGGTGCCGCCGCTGGCGATCCCGGAACAGGGCGACTCCTTCGAACGCGTGATGAACGACGATTCCGTGCGCCTGTTCGTCGATCGCGCGACCGCGGTCGCGCCGTCGTTCCAGCTCACCGAGTCCGACGTCGAGCCGCTGATCCGGCTGTGCCGCAGGCTCGACGGGCTGCCGCTGGCCATCGAACTGGCCGCCGTCCGCGCGCGGGCGCTGTCCGTCCGGCAGCTGGCCGACCGCCTCGACCGGCAGTTCTCGGTGCTCACGAAGGACCGGCGGGGGCGGCCGGAGCGACACGAGACCATGCGGGCCCTGATCGACTGGAGCCACGACCTGTGCACCGCGCCCGAACGGCTGCTGTGGGCACGCGCGTCGGTGTTCTCCGGCAGCTTCGACCTCGACGCCGCCGAGCAGGTCTGCTGCGGTGGCGAACTGCCGCGCGAACAGGTCCTCGAAGTCGTCGACGGGCTGCTCGACAAGTCCATCCTGCTGCGCGAGGAATACCCCGGCGGCGTGCGGTACCGCATGCTGGAATCGGTGCGCGAGTACGGCGCCGACAGGCTCAGCGAGACGGGCGGGACGGCGGAGTTCCGGAAACGGCACCGGGACTGGTTCGCCGAACTCGCCGGCCGGTACGCCACCGAATGGCTGGAGACCGATCAGCTCGGCTGGATCGGACGGCTGCGGCGCGAACACGCGAACCTGCGCGTCGCCCTCGACTACTGCACCGGCACCCCCGAGGACGCGGTCGTCGGGCTGCGGATGTTGCGCGACGTCAAGGAGTTCTGGATCGTCCGCGGGCTCAACACCGAAGGCCGGATGTGGGTCCGCCGCCTCGACGAGGCCGCGGCGCCGGGTGTCCCCGAGCGGGCGCACGGGCTGTGGCTCTCCGGGTTCCTGGCGGTGGTGCAGGGAGACATGTCCGCCCACCGGTGCATGGTGGAGAGGGCATCCGCCGAAGCCGAGGCGAGCGGCGACGAACTCGCCGCCGCGTATGTGCTCCACGTCCGCGCCTACGCCGCGCTGATCGGCGACGACATGGCCGAAGCGTCACGCCTGTTCGGCACGGCCATCGACCTGTTCCGTGCCCACGGCGACGAGGGGGGCGACCTCTGGGCGAGTTACAACCACGGGCTCGCCGTCTGGCTGAACGGCGACATGGACAGTGGCCGGAAGGTGCTCGCGGAAGCCGTCGAGCGCTGCGAACGGCGCGGTGAGGTGTTCTGGCGCGGCTGGGCACTCTGGTCCCGCGCCGCCGCCGAATACCTGCAAGGTGATCTCGCCGTCGCCGAGCGCTGCTGCGAGCAGGTCCTTCGCCTGCACGAGCGGGTGGACGACCGCGTCGTCGTCGGGTTCACGCTCACCGTGATGGCGGGCTGCGCGGCCCGGACCAAACGCCCCAACCGGGCGGCGATCCTGCAGGGTGCCGCGATGAACGTCTGGCGCACGGTCGGCGCGTGGCCGACCCGGTACGAGGCGTTCACCGAACCGCTGCTCGCCGACACCGACACCGTGACGAGCGCGCTGGGCTGGGAGGTCGCGGTCAAGGAATTCGCCGACGGCGCCGCGATGCCCACCCGCGACGCCATCGCGTACGCCCTCGAAGAACGCACCCCCGGCCCGCGGAAACAGACCGCGCAGGTGCTCACCAAACGCGAGACCGAGATCGCGCACGTGATCGCCGAGGGCCTGACGAACCAGGAGATCGCCGACCGGCTCGGCATCGCCCGGCGCACGGTGGACACCCATATCGACCACATCCTCACCAAGCTCGGCTACTCGAACCGCGTCCAGGTCGCCACCTGGGTGACCCGGTCCGCGGATCCCGTCTGACGCTCACGCCACCTTCATCGGGGCGGACCCGGCCGGTTCGACCGTGAGCAGCTCCGCGCGCAGGGCGATCCGCAGGTCCAGACGGGACTGAGGGTCGTCGAGCCGTGCACCGAACAGGACCCGCAGCCGCCGCATGCGGTTCCGGACCGTCTGCGGGTGGACGCCGAGGTTGTTCGCGATCTCGGGTGCCCCGCCGCGGGCGGAAAGCATGGCGTCGAGGGTTTCGGCGAGCTTGGCGCGCTCGTTGGCGGGCAGGTCGGCGATCGGCGCGAGACTGCGGTTCACCAGTGCGGTGGTGAGCACCTCGTCGGCGAACAGCCAATGCGTGGTCAGGTGATCCGACCAGCGCACGAGCGGGCCGTCCTCGATCACCTCGCGGCGGACCAGCTCCAGCGTCCGGCGCGCCCACCGCAGGGACACCGCGGCGTCGGCGGGTGCCACCGCGGGCCCGACCGCCGCGCGCGTCCCCGCCAGGACACCGCCGATCTCGACGTCGTCGGGCACGAGCAGATGCGGGTACTCCCCGGCGAGGTCGGCCAGCACCTCCGGGCCGAACGAGGCACGGACGGCGCCGGGCTCGGCGGCGACGGCCACCACCCGCGCGGGCGGCACCCAGCCCGCTTCCGCCGCGAGTCCCGCCCATTTCGCGGGCGGGCGGCCGCTCAAGATCTCTTTCAGCAGGTCACGGCGCAGCTCGGCGACCGAGGGCGTGTGGGCGGCGCGGTAGGCCGCGGTGGACAGCCGGATCAGGACGTCGGAGCAGCGGAGCAGGGCCTCCACCCCGGTGTCCATCAGGGCGGACCCGGCCCCGGGCTGCCGCGACAGCGACGCCAGCGCGGGAAGGGCGCCGCGGCCGGCCGAGTGGTAGGCCCGGGAGAGCCGGTCCAGCTCCTTGCCCGCCGCGTACTCGGCGACGCCGACCTGACGGAAGGCGTCCGCACCCGCCGCGATACCCAGGTTCATCCCGTCTCGCTCGAGTACCGAGGCGACGAACTCGGTGGCACGCGCGTCGAACAGCGGCGCGTGCTCGGGCAGCGAATGCCGGATCCCGTCGACGACCACGCGGGCGATCACGAGGGCGGCGGAGCGGGCTGGGGCGTGGGACGCGGTCATCGTCGACCTCCGGAGCAGCGGGAATCGTCGGGCCGCCGAGTCTGCTACTCCGGAGTAGCGGGGCACATCGGGTGAATTACGTACTCGGGCCCGGCGGGCCTACGCATCACCCGTTCGTGGAGGCCTCAGACGCCGGAGCATCGATGGCCGCCACCGCCGAGCACAGAACGTGATCGACATGAAGCAATCAGCTACTGATCTGAACGTAACGCCTCCAGGCGATCGAGCGACTGGCAACTAGCTCGAGTCGATGCTTCAGGGGAGATCCAGTGCAGGCCAACACACTGACGCCGCAGAAACTGTTCGAACCGCAGGTTCGCTACGTGATCCCGGTGTTCCAGCGGCCCTATGTGTGGGAAATCGAAAAGCAGTGGGAGCCGCTATGGGCAGACGTCCGGGCGGTCGCCGAAGAACTTCTTGAGGCACAGGACCTCGCTCATCACCCCGATGTGCCTGCGCACTTCTTGGGAGCGGTCGTCCTCGACCAACAGCCGAATCCCGCAGGATACATCCAGGTACGGCACGTCATCGATGGCCAGCAGCGCTTGATCACCCTGCAACTGCTGCTCAACGCAGTACGGCAGGTCGCCGAGAAGTATGGCCGTTCGCGCGACGCGGCTTTGCTCAAAGCCCTCGTCCGCAATCCCGAGCACATCATCGAGGAGGACGACGAGTTACTGAAGGTATGGCCGATCTTGGCTGACCGGGCACCGTTCCAGGATGCCATGGATGACGATCCAGCAAACGACTCCGGCGAACACCGGGTAAGCCAAGCGATCGTCTTCCTGCGCGAGCGCATTCGGAGCTGGGCCCTCGAAAGCGGCGAGGACGAAGCCAGTGATCGACTGCGGTCTCTGACCACCACCCTGGCACGGCATCTCAAGCTAGTCGTGATTGATCTCGAGCCTGGCGACAATGCGCAAGCGATCTTCGAAGCACTCAACGACCGTGGTAGTCCGCTGCTGGCTGCGGACTTGGTGAAGAATGCCGTTTTCCAGGCCGCCGAGCGGCAGCACCTGGACACCGAACAACTCGACCGGGACTACTGGGAAGCCGTATCCGGAGATTTTTGGCGTAAAGAGCTCCGTCAAGGCCGCCTGAACAGGCCCCGGATCGATGTCTTCCTCAACTACTGGCTCACCATGCGGCGAGCACACCTGGTTCCCTCGGATCGGATCTTCACGGACTTCCGGGACCACGTCCTCACGCCAGCGGAGGACGTGCGGACAGTCCTCGCGGAACTGAAGAGCGACGCTCAGTGTTACCGGCAACTCGACAGCCTTGCACCGTACTCGACACCGGGCACTTTTCATTACCGAGTAATCGAAGTGATGGACATCGCCGCCACGATGCCCTTACTTCTCTGGCTCCTGCGACCAGCCTCGTCAGTTCCTCCGGCTGCTCGCGACCAGGCACTGAAGGCCGTCGAAAGTTGGCTGGTCAGGCGCATGCTGTGCCGCACGACTCTCGCCGACACGAACAGTGTCGTCGTCGAGCTCATCAAACATCTGGGTCTCCAACAACCGCACGAAATCGGAACCGCGACCGAAAGGTTCCTGGCCGAGCAGACCGGCGACTCGCGGCGATGGCCGCTCGACGTCGAGGTGATCGACAGCCTGCGGAAGATTCGTTTCTACTCCGTGATGATCCCACGGCGACGTGGACGCATGGTCCTGGAAGCCTTGGAAGACAGCTACCGGTCTCCCAAGAGCGAGGATGCGCACTGTCCACGAGGTAGCCTCACCATCGAACACATCATGCCTGTCAGCTGGGAAAAGAACTGGGGCACCGGGCTGGCGGATGACGCCGATAGCCGACTGCGGCGTGACCATCGCGTACAACGGCTGGGAAATCTCACTCTGCTCACGAGCCGGTTGAACCCTGTCCTCTCGAACAGCGGCTGGTCCGGCAACGAGCACCACCAAGGCAAGCGGGAGGGCATCGCCGAGCACAGCGTGTTGATGCTCAACAAGCACCTCCTCGCCGATCAGGCTCGTTGGACCGAGGAAGACATCGAGGAACGCTCCCAGCTCCTCGCTTCCCGAATCGCGGAAAAAATCTGGACACGCCCGGCGTAGTGGTGTTCGGCAGGCCGGACCTGGCCGTTCATGAAGGAATTGGGACGTTGGACGTCCCAATTCCTTCATGGACACATACCATCCCCCGCGCGGCCCCCGGCTGCCCTCCTACTCGCAGACGGCTCCGTGCGCAGCGCTCCGCACGACCTTGGCGTACTTGCCGAGCACCCCGCGCGTGTACGCGGGCGCCTTCGGCGTCCAGCCCTCCTTGCGCGCCTCGATGTCGTCGATCCCGACTTCCAGCGTCCGGTTCGCGACGTCGAGGGTGATCGGGTCACCGTCGCGCACGAAGGCGATCGGCCCGGCGTCGACGGCTTCCGGGGCGATGTGGCCGACGCAGAGGCCGGTCGTGCCGCCGCTGAACCGGCCGTCGGTGATGAGCAGGACGTCCTTGCCGAGCCCGGCGCCCTTGATCGCGCCGGTGATGGCGAGCATCTCCCGCATCCCCGGTCCGCCCTTGGGACCCTCGTAGCGGATGACGACGACGTCGCCGGCAACGATCCGGCCCTCGGCGAGCGCGTCGAGAGCGGCCCGCTCGCCGTCGAAGACCCGCGCGGTACCGGTGAACGTCGATTCGTCGAAGCCCGCCGACTTCACGACCGCGCCTTCGGGCGCCAGCGAGCCCTTGAGGATGGTCAGCCCGCCGGTCTTGTGGATCGGGCGGTCGAGCGGGCGGATGATCTCGCCGTCGACCCCGGCCGGGGCGATGCCTTCGAGGTTCTCGGCCATCGTCTTCCCGGTCACGGTGAGCACGTCGCCGTGCATGAGCCCGGCGTCGAGCAGCGCCTTCATCACCACGGGGATGCCGCCGACCTTGTCGACGTCGTTCATCACGTACTTCCCGAACGGTTTGAGATCGCCGAGGTGCGGAACCTTGTCGCCGATCCGGTTGAAGTCGTCGATGCGCAGATCGACCTCCGCCTCGCGCGCGATCGCGAGCAGGTGGAGGACGGCGTTGGTCGAACCGCCCAGCGCCATCACGACGGCGATGGCGTTCTCGAACGCCTCCATGGTCATGATCTGCCGCGCGGTGATGCCCTGGCGGAGCATGCCGACCACGGCCTCCCCCGACCGGTGCGCGAACCCGTCACGACGCCGGTCGACGGCGGGCGGGGCGGCCGATCCGGGCAGCGACATGCCGAGCGCTTCGGCGACCGACGCCATCGTGTTGGCGGTGTACATGCCGCCGCAGGCGCCTTCGCCGGGGCAGATCGCGCGTTCGATCTTGTCCACTTCGGCGCGGCTGATCTTGCCCGCGAGACACGCGCCCACGGCTTCGAACGCGTCGATGATGGTGACGTCCTGACCGTCGACCTGACCGGGCATGATCGAGCCGGCGTAAAGGAAGACGGACGCGAGATCGAGCCGGGCCGCGGCCATGAGCATGCCCGGCAAGGACTTGTCACAGCCCGCCAGCAGCACGGAGCCGTCCAGCCGCTCGGCCATCATCACCGTCTCGACCGAATCGGCGATCACCTCGCGGGACACCAGCGAGAAGTGCATTCCCTCGTGGCCCATGGAAATTCCGTCGGACACCGAGATCGTGCCGAACTCCAGCGGGTAGCCGCCGGCCGCGTGCACGCCGTTCTTGACCGCCTTGGCCAGCCGGTCGAGCGACAGATTGCACGGCGTGATCTCGTTCCACGAGGACGCCACGCCGATCTGCGGTTTGGCGAAGTCGTCGTCGCCCATCCCGACCGCGCGGAGCATCCCGCGGGCCGCCGCGCGCTCCAGGCCGTCGGTCACGTCGCGCGAACGAGGTTTCAAATCCGGCTGGTCTTGCGGCATCGGGGCACCTTCCTTCGTGGCGGGACACCGGGCACGCTGCCAACCCCGCGCGTCCGGCGCAACTCATCACTCCGGGTTCGTCCCACGGTGCAGCGCCACGCGCGTGATCGCGTGGTGCTCGACGCCGAGCACCTCGGCCGTCCAGCCGGAGACCACCACGTGGTCGCCCGGCTTCTCCGGGATCCGCCCGAGGATCACGAGGATCAGCCCCGCGATGGTCGCGTACTCCCCCGGCGGCGCGTCGCGCAGTTCGACCCCGACGTCGACGAGGTCGTGCACCGGGAAGGTGCCGGGCAGGACCAGGGAACCGTCCTTGCCGTCGCGCACGGCCAGCACGTCCCGGTCGGTCTCGTCGTAGATCTCGCCGACGATCTCCTCCAGCAGATCCTCCAGCGTGACCATGCCCGCGACGGCGCCGTGCTCGTCGACCACCAGCGCCATCTGCTCCCGTTCGGCCTTGAAACTCCGGAGCGCGTCCGACACCCGCAGCGAATCGGGGAACACCACCGCCGGCCGGACCACTTCGGCCAGGTCTTCGTGGTCGTCGAGCAGGTCACGCAACCGCACGACACCGACGACGTCGTCCAGATGGCCGCCGCGCGCGACCGGCGCCCGGGAATGGCCGGATTCAGCCAGCTGCCTGCGTGCCGAGAGCAGATCCTGTTCGGCGGCCAGGGTCAGCACCGCGCGGCGGGGTACGAGCACCTCCCGCAGCCGTCGTTCGTGGATCTCCAAGGCACCGTTGATGATCATGCGCTGCTCGGCGTTCAGGCCGCGCTGCGCCGACACCAGTTCCCGGAGCTCCTCGGGCGACATCTGGTCCGGATCGGCTTCCGGTCGCCCGCCCAGCGCCCGTACGACGAAGTTCGTCGACACGCTCAGCGCCCACACCACGGGCCGCGAGATCGCCGACAAGAGGTTCAGCGGGCGCGCCACCAGCAACGCCCACCGCAGCGCGTTCTGCATCGCCAGCCGCTTCGGCGCCAGTTCGCCGAGCACCAGGGTCAGGAACGTAAGGACCATCGTCACCAGCGCGACGGCCACCGCCCCGGCCGCGTTGCCGAGGAAACCCAGCAGCGGCACCAGGGGTTGCGCGAGCGACACCGCCGCCGTCGCCGAGGCGAGGAACCCGGCGAGCGTGATGCCGATCTGGATCGTCGCCAGGAACCGATTCGGGTCGCGTGCCAGCCGCACCAGCGTGCGGGCGGCGGCGCGGCCGTCCCGTTCCAACGCCCGCAGCTGTCCTTCACGCAGCGAGATCAGCGCCATCTCGCTGCCCGCGAACACCGCGTTGAGCACCACCAGCACCGCGACCAGCGCGATGTCGAACCCGTAGCCGCCCACAAGCACTCCCCGGCCCGCCCGAAGTGCAGAACATTACCGAGCGCGAAGCGGGATCGCAGATATCGGAGCCGCTCGCTACTGACACGTCGTTCCGCTACCTTCGAAGGAAGACGCACGGACGGAGTCCTGATGTTCGCACTGACCTTCCGGCACAAGGCGGAGGCGATCGCCAAACCGGTCACCCGCTGGAGCATCGGCCATGCCATCCCCCGGGTCGCCCTGCGGGCCGCGGCGCGCCGGGGCGACCTTCAGGGCAGGTTGTCCGTCGAGGCGAGCGGCGGGGCGAACCTGACCGGCCTGTTCGACGAGATCCGCTCGCAAGGCGCCATCGCCACCACCCGGGTCGGGCACGTCACCACCCGGCATTCGGCGTGCAAGGAGATCCTGACCAGCGACGCGTTCAAGACCGTGCGGTTCGTCCCGGACAATCCGCTGCTCAACCGGCTCGTCGCCTGGTCATCGTCCGGTCTGATCCATCCGATCGAGCCGCCGTCGCTGCTCGCCAGCGAACCGCCCGACCACACGCGCTACCGGAAGCTGGTCACCCGCGTCTTCACCGCCCGCGCGGTGGAGCAGTTGCGGGAGCGCACGCAGGCGATCACCGACGAGCTGCTCGACGGCCTCGACCCGACGAGCCCGGTCGATCTCATCGAGCAGTACTGCGGGCTCCTGCCGGTCACCGTGATCAGCCAGATCCTCGGCGTCCCGCCGGAGGAACGCGACAAGGTGCTCGCACTGGGCGGGGCCGCGGCGCCGAGCCTGGACCTCGGGCTGCCGTGGCGGACGTTCCGGACGGTGGAGGCGACGCTGGCCGAGTTCGACTCGTGGCTCACCGTGCATCTGGAGAAGCTGCGGGCGAACCCCGGCGACAACCTGCTCAGCAAGCTGATCGCCGCGCGCGAGGACGGCGTGGGCCTGACCGAGCGGGAGCTCAAGGCCACCGCGGGGCTGGTGCTGGCGGCCGGCTTCGAAACCACGGTCAACCTTCTCGGCAACGGAATCGCCCTGCTGACGCGGCATCCGGACGAACTCGCGAAACTGCGGGCGGATCCGGACCTGTGGAGCAACGCCGTCGACGAGGTCCTCCGTTACGACCCGCCCGTTTTGCTCACCGGCAGGCTGGCCGCCCGGGACACCGAGATCGGCGGGACCCCCATCGCCCGCGGGGCGATCGTCAGCACCGTGCTCGCGGGCGCCAACCGGGACCCGGAGATCTTTGACGACCCGGCCGCCTTCGACGTCGGCCGGTCGAACGCGCGGGACCACGTGTCGTTCGGCGCCGGGCGGCACTATTGTCTCGGCGCTTCGCTGGCGAGGATGGAAGGCGAGATCGGGCTGCGGTCGATCTTCGAGCGCTTTCCCGATCTGCGGCTGCTGAGTGGCGGCCGACGGCGGGAGACCCGGATCCTGCGCGGCTTCGAAACGCTTCCGGCCGCGCTCATCTGACTCGTTAGTAGTGGTTCCCCGGTAGGGATGTGGCGGCAGTTGAGCGCAGGTCCGTGAAGGCGTAACTCGCGTGACTGGACGCCGCACTCGCGTGTTCCGCCCCTGATCACGCGAGTTGCGGCTTCGATCACGCGAAATCCGGCTTCAATCACGCGAGATCCGGCTTCGATCACGTCCTCGTGAGTGGTAAAGACGGTTAGAACCGTCCTTACCACTCACGAGAGGCGCCCGAATGTCTTCCGTAGCCCTCTCGGTCCTCGACACCTCCCCCATCGTCGAGGGCTCGACACCGCGCGAAGCCCTGCTCAACACCGTCGACCTCGCGCGGCTCGCCGAAGACCTCGGCTACCACCGTTACTGGGTCCCCGAGCATCACGGCATGCGCGGCGTCGCCAGCTCCGCGCCCGCGGTCCTCATCGCCCACCTCGCGAGCGCCACGACGCGCCTGAGGATCGGCGCCGGCGGGGTCCTGCTGCCGAATCACCCGCCGCTCGTCGTCGCGGAACAGTTCGGGACGCTGGCCGCCCTGCATCCGGGCCGCATCGACCTCGGTCTCGGCCGCGCGCCGGGCGGTTCGAAGGCGGCCTCCGCCGCCATTCGTCCACAAAGGACGAAAGCCTTCGGTGAACAACTCACGGAACTCCAGCATTACCTCCACCCGCCCGAAGACGCCGAGGTGAAGGCGATCCCCGTGCTCGGCGGCAATGTCCCGGCACTCTGGCTGCTCGGTCGGTCCCCCGAAAGCGCGGCGCTCGCCGCCGCGCGCGGACTCAAGTACGCCTTCGCGCATCACCTGGCTCCCGACGCGCCGATCAAGGCCGATCTGGTCAGTGTCTCCGTCATCGCGGCCGAGGACGACGAGCGCGCCGAGTGGCTCGCGGGTTCGACCAGGCTAAAGGTCCTCAGCCGGATCCGCGGCACCCGCATCCGGTTGCCCAGCCCCGAAGAGGCGGCGGCTTTCCCTTACACCGCCGACGATCGCACCGAAATCGCGAAGCGCTCCGACGCCGTGCTCACCGGCAGCCCGGACACGCTCGTCCCGAAACTCCAGCGGATCCTCGACGAGACGAGTTCCGGCGAGATCATGGTGACCACGCCGCTCTACCACCACGCCGACCGCCGTCGCTCCTACGAACTCGTCGCCTCGCTCGCCGGACGGCTCACGGCCGGGCAAGCGGGCATTTTTACCGAACCGGCACGCGAAACCGGTCAGTAACCTCACGCCGGTGAAGACGGACCGCGAAGGCACCGAAGCCCCGGAACTGCCCGCCTTCACCGTCATCGGCTGCCTCTTGGGCTTCTTCATGACGGTACTGGTCCTGATCGGCCCGGCACTGCTCTGGATCAGTACCCACTTCGATCCCGGCGACGACGACCGCCTGGTGGTCGTCGCCATGGGCGCCGTGTTCACCCTCGGCGGCGCCGGCACCGTCGGCTCGCACCTCTGGCAGAACGCCAAGGCCAGGGAGCTCCATCGCGGGCTCGACCGGAAAGGGGTCCGCGCGAACGCCGAAGTCGTGTCCAGCAAGCGGATCTGGGTCGGCGAGGTGAGCACACCCGCCGACGACGTCGACCTCGTCGTCACCGGCCCGGGCGTCGCTCCGTTCAGTGCGCGCGTGCTCACCGAGGACGTCGGCCGCTACGAAACGGGCACGGTGGTACCCGTCGACGTGGACCCGGGAACCCTTCTGTTCCGCCTCGCCGACTGACCTCGCCGCGATCATTGCCCGGCAGCATCGTATCGCTTATCGTATATGAAATTCACCCCCCGATGCTGCGAGGTGACCCCCGTGACCACCGCCACCGCCGACCCGACCACCACCACGGTCGCGCGAGATTTCACCGATTTCCGCACGGTGGTGTCACAATCCTTCGTGCCACTGCACGTGACGAGCGAGCACCGCGACCACTTCCGCGGCCGCATCCGCTCGTGCGGAGCCGACGACGTGCAGCTGACCGAGGTGACCGCGTCGGCGCACGTGGTCGAGCGGACCCCCGAACTCATCGCCAGGGCGGACAGGCACTACTACAAGCTGAGCCTGATCCTGTCCGGCACCGGCCTGCTGGTGCAGGACAACCGTGAGGCGATGCTGCGTCCCGGCGACGTGGCGTTGTACGACACGCACCGGCCGTACACCCTGGCGTTCGAAGAGGATTTCCGCACGCTCGTGGTGATGTTCCCGCAGCGGCTCATCGATCTCCCCCGCGACCTGGTCGGCCAGCTGACCGCGGTGCCGATGTCGGGCAAACGGGGCATGGGCAACGTGGTGGTGCCCTTCCTCGCGCAGCTCGGCAGCAACCTCGACCAGCTCGGCGGGCCGGCGGGCGTCCGGCTCGCGCATACCGCGGTCGACCTGCTCGCCACGCTGTTCGCCAGCGAGCTCGACCTCGCCCGCGCGAGTGCCGGGCCGCATCACGAACTGATGCGCCGCGTCCTCGCCTACATCGACGCCAACCTCTCCTCCACCGACCTCGGACCGGCACAGATCGCCGCCGAGCACTACATCTCGACCCGGCATCTGCACGGCCTCTTCCACGAGCAGGGCACCACCGTCTCGGGCTGGATCCGCACCCGGCGCCTCGAACACTGCCGCCGCGAATTGCTCGACCCCGTGCACACTTCGCGGCCCGTCGCGGCCATCGCGGCGAAGTGGGGTTTCGTCGACGCGCCGCATTTCAGCCGCGTGTTCAAGACGGAATTCGGCTGCTCGCCGAGCGAACTGCGCCGTGGCTTGACCGTGAGCGACCGGTTGTTGCCGCCCAGCGCGTGACGGCTTCCCCTGCCAGGGCGGTCGCCTCGACGATGACCGCATGCCCGAAGCACCCGAGGAACAGTGGCGTACCTATGACGAGTTCGCCGCCGGAATAGCCACCTACCGCCTGCCGAACGCGGACCTGTCGGGACGCGAGCTCACCGTCACCCTCGACGACGGGAAGACGCTCGCGCTGCGGTTCGAAGACGCTGAAACCGTAACCTGCAACGGCATCAAGGATCCGTACGACGCGGTCGCCGTCCGGGAAGACGTCTTCTTCGTCAATCTCCCACACACCAGCGTCGAAGGGGAAGCGCTCACCGTCGTCTTCTCCACGACGACGCATCGCGCGCTCGCCGTACGCTCGGTCATCGGCGCCGAGGATGTCGAAGGCGTTCCCCGTGTCTCCCAGACGTTCTGGTCCGGCACGACCGACGAGGGAACGCCGTCAGGCGAGGTTCCCGGCCCGTCGCGCGACCTGATCGGCAAACGCAACGTCTACCGCTACAGCCCGGAACACCTCTACGAGCACGTGTACGTGTCTTCGCAACGCTATGCCTGGCAATGCCTCGAAGGCGTGCAGCGCGGCCACGGGGACATGGACCTGTCGACGGTCTGGAAGTTCCAGGACGGGCTCTACCTGTTCTGCTTCCGCGAATTCCGCATCGCCGTGGCCAGTGTGTGGCTGCACGACCTCGGCTACGCGCTGAAGACCACCGGCGTCTTCCTCGGCCTGACCGGCGACGGCCGGTCGGAGCACTCCCGCGCGGGCGGGCACATCTACCCACTCGGTGCCGTCGCCTACCCCGACGCCCAACCGGTCTAAGGAGCCTCAGTGTCCAATCTCGACATCATCGCCGCGCACTACGCCGCGAGCGACCGGGGCGATCTGGCGGGCATGCTGGCCCCGCTCGGTCCCGACACCACCTGGACGGAGGCGGCCGGTTTCCCTTACGCCGGCACGTACACCGGTCCGGAAGAGGTGCGGGACAACGTCTTCGGTGCCATCGCGAAGGACTGGGACGGCTACACCTTCACCCTCGGCGACCTTCTCGACGCCGGTGACACGGTGATCGGCCTCGGCACTTACCAGGCCAAGCACCGCGAGACCGGCCGATCGTTCACCGCCCGCGTCGCGCACGTGTGGCGGTTCGACGGCGGCAAGGTGACCTCGTTCGAGCAGATCGTCGACTCGGTGCCCGTGGTCGAAGCCATGGAGAACCGGTGAAACCCGCGCGGCGCCTCGTCGCCCTCGCCTCGGCCGTCCTGCTCGCGACGGCGGGCTGCGCCGGATCCGACAGCGGTGCGAGCGGGCCGATCGTGGTCGGTTCGGTCAACGCGCTGAGCGGCGCGGCGACCTTCCCCGAGGCCTCACAGGCGGCCAAGGCGGTCTTCGACGCGGCCAACGCGAGCGGCGGCGTGAACGGAAGACAGATCCAGTACAAGGCCCTCGACGACAAGGGTGACCCGGCGGCCGCGGCCGCCGCGGCCCGCGAGGTCGTCGGACGGGACGAGGCGGTGGCGCTCGTCGGCTCGTCCAGCCTCATCGAGTGCGAGATCAACAACAAGTACTACGAGCAGCAGAAGATCCTGTCCATGCAGGGCATCGGCGTGGACCCGGCCTGTTTCTCCAGCCCGAACATCGCCCCGGTCAACGTCGGCCCGTACCACGACATGACGCTGACCCTGCTCTACGGCTCGGAAACGCTGAAGCTGAACGACATCTGCGCGCTGCTGGAGATCGCGGGCAACACGCTGCCGTCGTACCAGGCCGCGATCGACGAGTGGTCGGCCATCACCGGCAAGAAGCTCAAGTACCTCGACGCGACCGTGCCCTACGGCGGCTCCGACTACACCTCCTACATCGTCAAGGCGCGCAACGCGGGCTGCAAGGCGATCACGGTGAACCCGGTCGAGCCGGACTCCATCGGGCAGCTGAAGGCCGCCGCGGCGCAGGGCTGGAACGACGTCACGTGGCTGCTGCTCACCAGCGTCTACAGCGAGAACTACGCCAAGGCCATCACCAACGCCGGTGCCGGGGTGTACGTGCCCGCCGAGTTCTACCCGTTCACCGACGCGACCAGCCCGCAGAACAAGGACTGGCGCGAGCTGATGACCAAGAACAACATCCCGCTCACCTCGTTCAGCCAGGGCGGTTACCTGGCGGCGAAGTACTTCCTCGACGTCGTCCGCGGCATCCAGGGCGACATCACGCGTGAATCGGTGACCAAGGCGCTGCGCCAGATGAAGCCGATCACCGATCCGATGGTCGGCACGCCGTACGTCTTCGGCCCCGGCCAGACGCACCACGACAACACCGCGGGCTGGCCGATCAAGCTCGCCTCCGGCACCAACAAATGGGAGCTCGTCGCGAACGACTGGCTGCGGATTCCGAAGAAGTAACGGGAGGATTCGATGCTGCAGGGAGCGCTGGCAGGCCTGGCCGCCGGCGGACTGTACGCGGTGCTGGCGGTATGCCTGACGCTGATGTCACGCCTGGTGCGGGTGGTGAACTTCGCCCAGTCGGCCACCGGGATGTTCGGTTGCTACGTGGCGGTGTTCCTGTCCGTCGATCTGGGCCTGCCGATGTGGCTCGCCACCGTCGCGGGGATCGTGCTCGGCGGGCTGCTCAGCGCGCTGCTCGGCTGGATCGTGTCCACCTGGCTCGCCGAGGCGGACACCGGCACCCGCTCGGCGGTCACCGTCGCGGTGCTGCTCCTGCTGATCTCGTTGTCGTTCATCCTGTTCGGCAACAAACCGCAGCCGTTCCACCCGATCCTGGACGGTCCGGCGGTCACCGTCGGCGGGGTGGTGATCAGCCAGGTCACCGTGGTCACCGTCGCGCTGGCGATCCTGGTGGCGGTGGCCAGCCGGATCGTGCTGAGCCGGACCCCGGCGGGGGTCCAGCTCAGGGCGCTGTCAGAACGCCCGACCACCGCGGAGTTGCTGGGCATCCCGGCGAAACGGCTCAGCGTCGCGGTCTGGGCGGTCACCGGGGTGGTCAGCACGCTGGTCATCTCGATCGTGGCGCCGTCGCAGTCCAACGACGCGACGTCGCTGGCGATGCTGGTGGTCCCGGCGGCCGCGGCGGCCCTGCTCGGCGGACTCGGCCGTCTCGACCTCGCGGTCGGGGGCGGCCTCGGCCTCGGCCTGATCCAGGGCGCGGCCGCGCAGGTCGACGGCCTTTCGGTGGTGCGGTACTTCCTGCCGTTCGCAGTGATCGTCGCGCTGCTGCTGTGGTCGCAGCGCAAGGAGGTGTGGGATGCGGCTCGCTGAACGCGGGATCCCGTTCGCGGTGGCCATCGTGGCGATCGCGGCCGGGTACGGCCTGAGCGCCGGGCTCGACGGGTACTTCGTCTACCTCGGCATGAGCGCCGTCGTCGCCGGGATCTCGTTGCTCGGGCTGGGCGTGGTCACCGGCAGCGCGGGCATGATCTCCCTGTGCCAGCTGACCTTCGGCGCCGTCGGCGCCTGGACGGTGTCGGCGCTGAACGAGGCGCAGGCGCCCGGCGGGTTCCTCACCTGGCTGGTGCTGGGCGGTCTCGCCGCCGGGCTGGTCGGGGTGCTCGTCGGGCTCCCGGCGTTGCGGCTGCGCGGGATCAACCTCGCCGTCGTCACGCTGGGCCTCGCCGCGGCGGTGGACCTCGCGCTCGTCCAGTTGCAGTTCCCCGGTGTCTCCGCCGGGATCTCGGTCGAACGGCCGGACGCCTTCTCCGACGACCGGTCGTATTTCCAGCTCGCCGTGGTGGTGCTGGTGCTGTGCTGCCTCGCCGTGTACTTCCTGCGCCGCGGGCGCTGGGGCAGCGCCTGGCAGGCGGTGGCGTTCTCCGAACGCGGCACGGCGGCCGCCGGCACGAGCGTGCGGACGTCGAAGCTGACCGCGTTCGCCGTGAGCGCCACCCTCGGCGGGATCAGCGGCGGCCTGCTCACCGGTCAGGTCGGGGTCGCCTTCCCGGCCAGTTTCACCGCGATCCAGTCGCTGGCGTTGTACGTGCTGGCGATCATGTCGGGCGCGCATCTGATCGACATGGCCGTGTTCGGCGCGATCCTGTGGGTCGGCGTGCCGGAACTGCTCAAACGCTGGGGAATCCCGCAGGACTGGGGTTTCGTGGTGTTCGGCGTGCTCGGGGTGCAGGCGCTGGCCGGCGGCGGGAACCTGGGCACCACGGTGCGGCAGGTCTGGTACCGAAGGTCCAAGAAGGAACCTGCGAAACTCGACCTCGCCATCGGTGCGAGCGACGTCGAACCGGTCTCCCCTGGTCCACCGGTGCTCACCGTCCGCGGCCTGAGCGTGAACTTCGGGCACGTGGCCGCACTGTCCTCAGTGGACATCTCGGTTCCGGAGCACGGCGTGCTCGGGGTCATCGGGCCGAACGGCGCGGGCAAGTCGACGCTGGTCGACGCGATCAGCGGATTCCTGCCCAACGCCGAGGGCGCCGTCGAACTCGGTGGCCGCCCGCTGACCGGATCGCCGTCGAACCGGGCCCGCGCCGGGTTGCGCCGGACGTTCCAGCAGGACCGCGTCCCGCCAGGGCTGACGGTCGGCGCGTACCTGAAGTTCCTCGCCAGGCGGCGCCTCACCGCCGACGAGATCGGCGATGCCCTGGACTTCTTCGGCTGCCCCGCCGCCCGCACCCCACTGTCGCAAGTGGACGTCGGTGCGCGCAGGCTGGTCGAGGTCGTCGGGCATCTGCTGGCCCGGCCGCGGGTCCTGCTCCTCGACGAGCCCGCCGCGGGCCTTCCGCACGAGGAGCACGTCGCGTTCGGGGAACGGCTGCGGCAGGTTCCCGCGCGGTTCGGGGTTTCGGTCCTGCTCATCGAGCACGATCTGGACCTGGTGCGCTCGGTCTGCGACACGATCACCGTCCTCGACTTCGGCCGGGTGCTGGCTTCCGGCCCGCAGGCCGAAGTGCTCGCCGATCCCGCCGTGCTCAAGGCGTACATGGGTGAAACGGAGATGCTGTGAACGCTTTGCGGATAGCGGGGCTGACGGTCACCCGCGGGGCGGGGCCGGTGATCCGCGACGTCGACCTGACCTTGGAACCGGGACGGATCACGGCCCTCGTCGGCCCCAACGGTGCCGGGAAGACCAGCCTGCTGGAGGCCGTCTCCGGCGTGGTGCCCGCCGCTTCGGGGACCGTCCACATCGGAGCCGACGAGATCACGAAACAGTCGAGGGTGGCTCGCGCACGGCGGGGTCTGGCGCATATCGAACAGGGTCGCGCGGTGTTCGGCGGCCTGACGGTGCTGGAGAACCTGATGCTGACCGCGCGCACCCGCGCGCGGGCCGACGAACTGTTCGAGGCGTTCCCCGAGCTGGAGAAACGCCGCGACTCGCCGGCCGCGTTGCTCAGCGGGGGCGAGCAGCAGATGGTGGTGCTGGCGCGGGCGTTCGCCGCGCGGCCGTCGTTCCTGCTGATCGACGAGATGTCGCTGGGCCTCGCGCCCGTGGTGTTCACCCGGCTGCTGCCGATGGTGACCCGGTTCGCCGAGGAGGGCGCGGCGATCCTGCTGGTCGAGCAGTTCACGCATCTGGCCCTCGGCGTGGCGAGCGACGCTGTGGTGGTTTCTTCGGGGCGGGTCACGTATGCGGGCTCGGCGCAGGGCTTGCTGGACTCGCCCGGCACCCTGCATTCGGCCTACCTCGGGGAATCCTGACCGTTCGTAAGTCCGTGAAGGCCTCCTTGAGGGACTCTGGGTCCCTCAAGGAGACCTTCACGGACAGCCGAACTCGCCCTTCGCGGCTGTCCGGATGTCATGAAAGGGGCGTTCAGGACACATTTCGTCCTGAACGCCCCTTTCATGACATCCGGTACCGGGCGATCACGCTCCCTAGGTCCGTGAAGGCCTCCTTCCCTACCCTCAAGGTAGTGAAGGAGGCCTTCACGGACTTCACACACGCAACGTCGCTAAGAACCCATCCCCGCCCGTTCGAACGCCAGCGTCGGCAGATCCACCGCGTGCGCGCCGCCGTCCGCCACGATCACCGCACCGGTGATGTACGACGACTCCGAAGACCCCAGGAACCGCACGATCGACGCGATCTCCTCCGGTTCGGCGGGACGCCGCAGCGGGACCTCGGCGGTCACGCGCCGGTAGCCCTCGTCGTGGCCGCCGTCGAAGCCCGCGGCCTCGGCGAACTGGTCCATCTCGCCGTCCGCCATCGGCGTGCGCACCCAGCCGGGGCAGACCGCGTTCGCGCGGACGCCCTTCGGCCCGTAGTCGCGGGCGATCGAACGCGTCAGCCCGATCAGCGCGTGCTTCGCGACGGTGTAGCCGGCGACGTTCGGCCCGGCGAACAGCCCGGCCAGCGACGACACGACGACGACCTGGCCGCCGGTTTCGATCAGCGACGGCAGCGTGGCCCGGCAGAACACGAACGCGCTCGACAGGTTCGAGCGCAGCGCCAGTTCCCATTCCTCGTCACCGGTGTCGACTACCGAGGACAGCCCGTGCCCACCGGCGTTGGCCACCACGACGTCCAGCCTGCCGAATTTGCCGACGATCTCCGCCACGGCGTTCTCGGCGGCTTCGCGATCGCTGGCGTCACACGAGATGACGTGCGCGCCGGTTTCGGCGGCCACCTTCTCCAGCGGCTCGAGCCGCCGTCCGAGCACCACCACCTGGGCACCCTCGTCGGCGTACCGGCGGGCGACCGCGGCACCGATTCCGGTACCGCCACCCGTGATCGCGACAACCTTCTTCACTTGCGGAGTCCTTTCTAAGCGGGAAAACCGGAGCGGGCCGAGACGCCGAAATCGGCGAGCACGGCCTGGCCGTTGACCGCCCGCGAACGCGCGGACGCGAGATGGAGCACCTGCCAGGCGACCTCTTCCGGAGCCTGCACCGGAAACGCGGGATCGTCGAGCACCTCGCCGAGATCGCCGCGCGCCATCGGGGTGTCGACCACCGACGGGCAGACGCAGTTCACCCGGACGCCGGGGAGATCGACCGCGAGTGCCCTGGTCATCGCGACCACGGCGCCTTTCGAAGCGCAGTACGGGACCATGCCGGGCGCGCTGGTGAACGCCGAGTCGCTGGCCAGCAGTACCACCGAGCCACCCGACGCGGTGAGCCAGGGCGCGGCGTGTTTGACCAGCAGGAACTGGCCGGTCACATTGACCGCCATGAGCGCGGCGAACTCCGCCGCGGCGGTTTCGGTGACCGGCGTCCCCACCGGACCGGAGATCCCGGCGCAGCCGACCACGACGTCGAGCCCGCCGAAGCGGCTCACGACGGTGTCGATCGCGGCGGCCACCGACGGCTCGTCGGTCACGTCGGCCTCGAGCGCCAGGAGACCGTCGGCCAGCGTGGGCACGGGTGCGCGATCGAGGGCGCCGACCCGCGCGCCCTCGGCGAGGAAGGCCTGGACGCAGGCAAGGCCGATACCGGATGCCGCGCCGGTCACCAGCACGGCCTTGCCCGCGAGCTCCAGTCCCATGACGTCATCCTCCGGTCCGGACCTTTCACGGAGCTTGGCCGTCAGTGCATCCTTCTTGTCCGCAGCCGCATGACGGCCTTTTCAGCCGGAGCCGGACCGGCAAGACTGCGAAACATGACCAGGCCGCATCCACTCGACCCGCTGACCGCCGACGAACTCACCGCAGGCCGAGCGATCCTGACCGCCGAAGGCCTGCTCACCGCCACCACCCGGTTCCCGGCCGTGCTGCCGGTGGAGCCGGAGAAGGGCGACGCCGCCCCCGACCGCCGCGTCCGGTACACGCTGCTGGACACCGCGACCGGCGAGGCCCGCGACGTGGTCGTTTCGCTGGCGAAACGCGAAGTGGTCTCCACCGAGGACTGCGGCCCGGGCCAGCCCGCGTACCTGTTCGAGGAGTACGACCTCGCCGCGTCGATCACCAAGGCGTCACCCGAATGGCAGGCCGCGATGGAGCGGCGCGGCCTCGGCGACCGGATCGGGCACGCCTTCTGCGCTCCCCTGGCGCCCGGGTTCTTCGGCAGGCCGGACGAGACCGGCCGGGTCATCCGCTCGCTGACGTTCCTGCGTGACGACGAGTCCGACAGCCCGTGGGCGCATCCCGTCGAGGGCCTGATCGTCCACATCGACCTGACCGAGCAGCGCGTCATCCGCGTCGAGGACGAGGGCGACGTCCCCGTGCCGCCGGAGCACGGCCGCTACGACGGCGTCCAGGCCCGCACCACGCTCAAGCCGATCGAGATCACCCAGCCGGAGGGTCCGAGCTTCACCGTCGACGGCAACGAGGTCACCTGGGAGGGTTGGAAGCTCCGCGTCGGCTTCAACGCCCGCGAGGGTCTGACGCTGCACCAGGTCGGCTTCCAGGACCGGTCGGTGCTGCATCGCGCGTCGGTACCGGAGATGGTGGTGCCCTACGGCGACACCGCGCCAGGCCGGTTCTGGATCAGCTACTTCGACGCGGGCGAGTACCTGCTCGGCAAGAACGCGAACGACCTGCGGCTGGGCTGCGACTGCCTCGGTGTCATCCACTACTTCCCCGCGTTCGTCGCCGACGACCACGGCCACCCGGTCGAGATCCCGCGCGCGATCTGCATGCACGAGGAGGACTACGGCATCCTCTGGAAGCACACGGATCTCGACGGCCGCGCCGAGGTCCGCCGATCGCGGCGGCTGGTGATCTCGTCGATCTCCACCATCGGCAACTACGACTACGGCTTCTTCTGGTACCTCTACCTCGACGGCACCGTGGAACTGGAGGCGAAGGCCACCGGCATCGTGTTCGCCGGCGCCGCGCATCCGGGCACGGATCACCCGCATGCCAACGAGATCGCCCCCGGTCTGTTCGCGCCGGTGCACCAGCACCTGTTCTGCGCGCGGCTCGACGTGGCGATCGACGGCGAACGCAACTCGCTCGTCGAGGTCGACGTCGAACGCGTCCCCATGGGTGAGCGGAACCCGTACGGGAACGCGTTCACCTGGAAGGAAACCCCGCTGCGGACCGAACAGGAGGCCCAGCGGTTCGCGGATCCGGCCAAGGCTCGCGTCTGGGAGATCCGCAGCGCGGAGCGCACCAACCGCCTCGGCTCCCCCACGGCGTACCAGCTCGTGCCGCGGCCTTCCGCGACGCTGATGGCGCAGCCGGAATCGACCGTCCACCAGCGGGCGACGTTCGCCACCCGCCATCTGTGGGCGACGCCGTACCGCGCGGACGAACGCTTCCCGGCGGGCGACCGCCCGAACGCGCATCCCGGTGGCGCGGGGCTGCCCGACTGGACCGCCGCCGACCGCGACCTCACCGACACCGATCTCGTGCTGTGGCACGTGTTCGGCCCGACCCATATCCCCCGTCCGGAGGACTGGCCGGTCATGCCGGTCGACTACTCCGGTTTTTCCTTGCGCCCCTACGGCTTCTTGGACCGAAACCCGGCCCTCGACCTGCCTTCTGGCGCCTCCGATGAGCACTGTTCCGCCCACGAGCACTAGGACTCTTTCCATGCCCGAACTGACCCTGTCCGACACGTCCACCTGGCTGCCGCTGGACGGACTCGCCCCCGGCTTCGACGCGAACAAGGCGCCCACGGTCGGCGACCTGCACGGCCGTACCTTCGAACTCGCCTGTGAAGACGGCACGACGTTCACCGCCGCCTTCTCCGGCACCCGGATCGACTGGACCTACCACGGCAAGGGCACCGACCGCTGCGAGACGTTTCTGGTCGACGACGACCTGTACTACGTCCAGTTCCACCCGCAGGCCAGGCAGGACGAGGCGTTCACGCTGCTGCTGGACCTGCGCCGCGGCCGGGCGCTGCTGGTGCTGAGCAAGATCGGCGACACCTCGCCCCGGGTCACGCAGTCTTTCGTGGCGGCCACGATCGGCGGCATCGAGCCTGCCGGGGAACCGCTCGCCCCGACCACGTCGCTGGTCGGACGCCGGGTGCTGTGGGTGTACAGCACGGAGCACGCGTACGAGCACGTGTACCTCAGCCCGCATTGGTACACGTGGCAGTGCCTGGCCGGGCCGGAGCGGGGGCTCGCGGACACCGACGAGAACTCGGTCTACGAGCTGCGGCCGGGTATCTACGTCTTCGCCTGGCGGGAGAAGGTGATCCCGTGCGCCTCGGTGACCGTCGCCGACCACCGGGACGCGAAGCGGCTGCGGTCGCACGGTGTCCTTTTCGGACTGGACGCCAGCGGGAGCACCCCCACCCACTTCACCTTCGGCGCGCACGGCAAGCTGCTCAGCACCACCGTGCACCCCGAGGCGTACGACCCGGCCGGGAGCTGAGCCTTGACCGCCGACATCGTCCTCACCAACGCCACGGTGTACACAGTGGACGGTCACCGCCCCTGGGCGTCGTCACTGGCGATCAAGGACGGCAAGGTGCTGTCGCTGGAGGACATCGAGCGCGGGCCGAGCACCGAGGTCGTCGACCTCGGCGGCGCGTTCGTGATGCCCGGCCTGGTCGACGTGCACAACCATCACGCCCTGGCCGGGCGCGCGGCGCTGTTCGAGCTGAACTTCGGCCTCGACGCGGGCCTGGACGACATCCTCGCCGCGGTCCGCGAGCGGGCCGCGGGGCTCGGACCGGACGAGTGGGTGGTCGGCGGCGCCTGGGCGTCCACCCTGGTCGGCACCCTTTCGCGGGTTTCGGCCCGGCACGCGCTCGACGAGGCCGCCGGCGGGCGTCCGGTCATGCTTTCGGACGACAGCAGGCACAACCGCTGGGTGAGCAGCCGGGCCCTGGAGCTCGCGGGGGTCACCGCCTCGACGCCTGATCCGGCGGGCGGCGAGATCGTCCGGGATCCCGCCACCGGGGAACCCGTCGGGGTTCTGCTCGAAGCGGCGGGCGTCGCCGTCGAACGGGCGCTCAGCGAGACACGGACGCTCACCGCGGAGCAGCATGTGGCGGCGTCGCGGCACGGGATCGGCACCCTGCATTCGTACGGGGTCACCGCGTTCCAGGACGCCGGGGTCTCCGCGGACATCCTGGGCGCGCTCAAAGCGCTCGACGACGCCGGTGATCTGCACGCATGGGTCGTCTCGTCGCTGTTGATCAACGACCCGATCTTCGGTTTCGATCCGATCGGGGCACCGTTGCTGGAGGTCGCCGGGCAGTACCGGAGCGAGCACCACCAGCCGGACTTCGTGAAGATCTTCCTCGACGGGGTGCCACCGACGCGGACAGCCGCCTTCCTGGAGCCGTACCTGCCGGACGCCGCGCACGGAGCCTGCCACCACGGTGCCACCACCATGCCGGGTGACGAACTCGTGGGCTGGCTGCGCACGGCGGCCGCGGCGGGGTTGTCGGCCAAGGTGCACTGCACCGGGGACGCGTCGGTGCGCGCGACGCTCGACGCCGTCGAGAAGGTGCGTGCCGAAGGCTTCGCCGACGCGCGTTTCCAGGTCGCGCACGGCCAGTTCGTGCATCCCGACGATCTGCCGCGCTTCGCAGCACTCGGTGTCGCCGCGGACATCTCGCCGTTCCTGTGGGTCCCCGGTGTCATCCCGGCGGCCATCGCCGAGGTGCTGCCCGGCGAGCGGGCCGGGCGGATGCAGCCGAACCGGTCGCTGCTGGACGAGGGCGCGCTGGTGGCCGGCGGTTCCGACTGGCCGGTCAGCGAGTCGCCGAACGCGTGGGAAGGCATCCACGGCCTGGTCACGCGCCAGGATCCGACCGGCACGTTCCCCGGCGCGCTGTGGCCGGAGCAGGCGATCACCCTGGCCGAGGCGATCGAGGTCTTCACCCTGGCCGCCGCCCGCGCGATGGGGCTGGGCGACGTCACCGGCTCGCTGGCCCCTGGGAAGTCGGCGGATTTCGTCGTACTGGACCGCGATCCGTTCGAGACCGATCCGTCCGCGCTCGTCAAGACGAACGTGACGCAAACGTGGTTCGCCGGGCACCGCGTGTATCACCGGGCCTGATCTCCTACACTGGTAGAAGAACCAGTGCGGGAGGTCTGCCGATGCCGAAGATCATCGACCACGACGAGCGGCGCAGCCACATCGTCGACGTCACCTGGGATTTGATCACCCAGGGCGGGATCGAGGCCGCCACCATGCGCGAGATCGCGGCGGCCGCCGGCTTCGCCAACGGCGCGCTCAAGCTGTACTTCCCGAGCAAGGAAGACATCATCCAGGCCACCTACGAACGCGCGCTCGGCATGATGCGCGAGTACGTGGAGCTGGACGAGCTGCGCGGGCTGACCGCGCTCCGCGAGCTGTGCGTCTCGTCGATGCCCATCGACGAGGACCGCATCGCCGCGGGGCGCGTCCTGCTCACTTTCTGGCAGCTGTCGCTGACCAACCCGAAGCTGCAGGACAAGTACCTCGAGCACATCCGCTCGTGGCGGGGTCTGCTGCACCGGTATCTCACCGAGGGCCGCGAGGACGGCGACATCGTCACCGAAACGCCCGACGAGCAGCTGGTCGACGAGGTCGTGCTGATCAACGCCGGGGCGAACGTGATGAGCCTGGTCGCCGGCGAGTTCTCGACGATCGCCCTGCAGCGGCAACACCTGGAGTCCTTCTTCGCCCGCCTGACCCGCCCCTGACACCACGTACTACCGCATTTCGTCCTCTGAATGCGGTAGTACGTGGTGCGAACGGCAGCATTCAGAGGACTAAACGCGGGGGTCGAAGGTCCGGGTCAGGAAGCTCGCCACATGCCGGTGCGAGCGCGGCGAAGCGGGAAGATCCGTGTACAGACCGTAGAAACCGTGGATCTGGCCCGAGTAGCGCGTCATCTCCACCTGGGTCCCGGCATCGGTCAGGCGCCGCGCGAACTCCTCGCCCTCGTCCCGCAGGACGTCGTACTCGGCCGTGAGCACCAGCGCCGGCGGGAGCCGGGTCAGGTCCTCGGAGCGCAACGGCAGCAGGTACGGATCGTTCAGCTGAGCCGGATCCGACACGTACTGCTCGAAGAAGAACCGCATCGCCCCCGCGGTCATGCCGAAGCCCTCGGCGAAGTCCACATAGGACCGGAACCCGTCGTCCGGGTGACCGAAGACCGGGCAGATCAGCACCTGCGCGGCCACCGGCGGGCCGCCCCGGTCACGGGACATCATCGACACCACCGTCGACAGGTTGCCGCCCGCGCTTTCGCCGCCGATGGCGATCCGCGCCCCGTCCACCGCCGGACCGGCACCGCCCGCGGCGAGCCATTCGACGACGGCGTAGCAGTCGTCCGGGGCCGCCGGGTACGGATGCTCGGGCGCGAGCCGGTAGTCGACCGCCACGACGGCGACCCCGGCCGCGTTGCACACCGCCCGCGACGCGACCTCGTTCTCGTCGATCGATCCGATCGTCCAGCCCCCGCCGTGGATCCAGACGAAGGCGGGCACCGGCGCCGTGGCCTCCGGCAGGTAGATCCGCACCCGCACGCCAGAAGGCAGCACGTGGTCGCTCACCGAAGCGACCTCTTCGACCGAATCGGGACGTCGCCACGAAGCGGCGAACGCGGCACGCAGCTCGGGAGCCGTCAGCGGCCCGGCCGGAGCCTCCGAGGGAGCGCTACGGGCCAGCAGTTCCTTGACCGCGGGATCGAGGGTCACGGTCACACCGCTTCCGCGACGAGCACCCGCGGGCTGCCCGGCAGCGCGAGCCGGCCGGTGACCCGCCAGCCGGCATCGTCCAGCCAGCCGCGGACTTCGGCCTCCGGGTAGACGACCGTCCCGTCGATCACCAGGTACTCCCCCGCGTGCAGCGCGTCGATCGGCCGCTGGACGGCGTCGTCGTCGAGGAAGAAGTCGAGCAGCAGCAACGTCGCCCCCGGCGCGGCGGCGGCGCGCGCGTTGCGCAGGATCCCGGCGTTCTGCTCCGCGTCGAAACGGTGGACGACGTGGTTGACCATCACCAGGTCGAACTCGCCCTCGGGACGCGCGGTGGGCGTCTCCGCCCCGACGACGGTCGCGCGGTCCGCGAGCCCGGCTTCGGCCGCCGCGGTGGTGACCGACTCGGTGAAGCCCGGATCGAAGACGAACGTGGTGTGCAGTTCGTCGTTGGTCTTCATGGCTTCAACGGCGAATGCGCTGGAGAGGCCGCCGAGGTCCAGCGCCTTGCGGTGGGAGCCGAAATCGTAGGCGCCGGCCAGCATCTTGGCGTGCAGGGCGTTATACGTCATGACGCCCGCCATGAACGTGCCCCAGCGCGCGTCGTCCATCTCCAGCTTGCCCGGCTCGCCGCTGTCGGCCGTGTGGCCGAACTGCAGCCAATGCGGGTAGCTGATCGAGTCCAGGAACGTGAGGAACGGCGCCAGATCGAGCTCTCCGCCCCCGAGGTACTCCGCGGCGTCTTCGGCCAGTGCGTAGCGTCCGTCCACACGGGACAGCAGGCCGAGTGATGACATGGCGTCACCGAGGATGCGGGTGATCTTCTCCGGCTTGCCGGTCTTCTCCGCCAGTTCCGCGGCGGTCAAGGGCCCGCCGGCGAGCGCGGTGAACAGGCCGATCCGGCTCGCCGCGAAGAGTTGCTTGGCCGCCATGTAGCCCACGGCGATGTCCACGATCCGCTCGGGACCGGCAGTCTTGGTCGACCCGCTCACGGGTGCCCTCCTTAGCTCGTTTCCGCCGAGAGTCTACAGCTGTAGACAAAAGAATCCAGTGCAAGTTTTCGCCCACCACCAGGAAAAACCCGCCGGATATCAACTTCCTACATTCGTAGAATATACCCATTGACAGCGCACTCCCCCGGTGTCAACATGCGTAGAACTACCCCCGCCGGAGGTCCGTTCCCCGGCAGTGCGGTCCGCTCCGGGCGGGCTCGGGAAAGGGGATTCATGACCCTGCTCGAATTACGAGAACTCACCGTCGGTGTCATCGCCGACGAAACCGAACGCGAACTGGTGCGCGAACTTTCGTTCGACCTCGACCAAGGCCGGACACTCTGCGTGGTCGGCGAATCCGGCAGCGGTAAAACGGTGACGGCCTTGTCGATCATCCGGTTACTGGAGTTCGTCGCGCCGGTGTTCACTCGCGGCGAGATCAGCGTCGACGGCGTGGATCTCACGCGGCTTTCCGCCGACGAGATGCGCGCGTACCGCGGTCCGCGGATCGGCATGATCTTCCAGGAGGCGCTGGATTCGCTCAATCCCAGCCAACGGGTCGGCAAGCAGCTGATCGAGGCCTACCGGAAGCCCGGCTCCCTGCCGCGTCAAGCCGCGCGCAAGGGCACGCCGTTGCACCGCGAGGCCGAGGCGAAGGCACGCGGCCTCTTGAAGGAGGTCGGCCTCACCGACACCGACCGCGTGCTTTCCCTGTATCCGCACCAGATGTCGGGCGGCATGCAGCAGCGCGTGATGATCGCGCTCGCCCTGATGGCCGACCCGAGCCTGCTGATCGCCGACGAGCCGACCACCGCACTGGACGTGACCACGCAGGCGGAGATCCTCACCCTGTTCGACCGCGTCCGCCGCGACCACGGCACCGCGTGCGTCTTCATCACGCACGACATGGGCGTGGCCGCGCAGGTGGCGGACCGGATCGCGGTGATGTACCGGGGCGAACTGGTCGAGCTCGGGTCCACAGAGGACATTTTGCACTCGCCGAAGCATCCGTACACCAAGGCGTTGCTCGACTGCGTCCCGCAGCTCGGGGTGAGCAGGCGCGACGGCTTCCCCACGATCTCCGAGGCACTGCTCGAAGCCGCGATGAACGGCGAATCGGCGGTCGCGACCGAAACCAGGTCGTTGAGCCGTCCGCAGACCAGGGAGACGAACGAGGGCACCGCGCTCGTCATCGACTCGGTGTCCAAAGTGTACGGACGGCGTGGCCGGTTCTCGCTGAGCCGCGAGCCCGAGGTGCACGCGGTCAAGGACGTCTCGCTGGAGATCGCGCCGGGCGAGTTCTTCGGCCTGGTCGGGGAATCCGGTTCGGGCAAGACCACGCTCGGCCGCCTGGTGAGCGCGCTGGAAGACCCGACCGAAGGCAGCATCTCCTTCGGTGAGCACCGGTGCACGCCGTCCGGTCTCGAAGGCGACGAGCGCGCGTTCCGCCGCCGCGCGCAACTCATCTTCCAGGATCCGCAGAGCTCACTCGATCCCCGGCACACCGCCGCCAGGATCATCGCCGAGCCGCTGCGGGAGCTCACCGGACTCCGCGGCGCGGAACTCGACCGCCGCGTCACCGAACTGATCGACGAGGTCGGGCTTCCCGCCGACACCGCGAAGAAACTGCCCTCGCAGCTTTCCGGCGGACAGCGGCAGCGCGTCTCGATCGCCCGCGCGATCGCGGCCGAACCCGACCTCATCGTCGCCGACGAGCCGACCTCCGCGCTCGACGTCTCGGTGCAGGGCCAGGTGATGAACCTGTTGCTGGACCTGCGGCGCACCCGCGCGCTCAGCTTCCTGTTCATCACGCACAACCTCAGCCTGGTGCTGTCGGTCGCCGACCGGGTCGGCGTGATGTACCGGGGAGAGCTGATCGAGATCGGCGGACCGGACGAGATCCGGCTCCGCCCCCGGCACGAGTACACCCGCCGTCTCCTCGCGGCGAATCCCGAACTGCCCGCCCACCCCCACACTGGAGTGCGGAACCCATGAGACGAACCCTGACCTCGGCCGCCCTCGGCCTGGCGACCGTCCTGCTGCTCGGCTCGTGTATGGGAGGGCAGGCCGGTGGTGGTGCCGCGGACGGGCCCCCGAAGCCCGGCGGCAACCTGAACGTGGCCGTGCCCACCGACCCGCAGTCGCTCGACATGGTCGCGAACCCCGGCCAGGTGACCGCGCATATCGGCAACATGATGTACGAGAAGCTGTTCGAGGTGGATCGCGGTTTCACCGCCCGGCCCATGCTGGTCGAGGACTACACCACCAGCCCGGACCGCCTCACCTACACCTTCAAGCTCCGCCAGGGCGTCACCTTCCACGACGGCAACCCGCTGACGTCCGAGGACGTCGTCGCGAGCCTGAAGCGGTGGCAGCAGGTACATCGCACCGGTCAGCTGGTCACACCGGACATCGACGCGATCACCCCGACCGATCCGGCGACGGTGACCATCAAGCTCAAGAAGCCGCGCTACCCGCTGATCAACGAACTCGCCGGCGCGGGCACGGAGATCTACGAGGCGAAGAACCTCAGCGGTGTCGCGCCGACCGGGTTCGCCCAGGACAAGGCGATCGGGACCGGGCCGTACAAGCTGAAGAGCTGGGACATCGGCCGTGAACTGGTGCTGGAGCGGTACACCGGTTACAAGTCGCGGTCCGAGGAGGACTGGGGCGGGCAGGCGGGCGCCAAGCACGCGTACCTGGACACCGTGACCTACAAGGTGGTCTCCGACCAGGACGCGCTGATCAACGGCCTCCAGACCGGGCAGTGGGACCACATCATGCCCACGAACGACCAGTACGAACCGCTGCGCAACAACCCGGCCGTGGTCGTGCACAACCTGCCCGGCGGCAACGACAACGTGGTGATCCCGAACTTCAACACCGGTTCCAAGTTCGCCGACCCCCGTGCCCGCGAGGCGCTGAACCTGCTGCTGGACAAGCCCGCGATCAACGCGGCCACCGGCGGCAGCAAGGACCTCACCCTCGAGACGGGCGCCTTCGCCTCTCCGGACAACAAGCAGTTCTATTCCACCG
The DNA here is from genome assembly GCF_003947535.1 of Amycolatopsis sp. WAC 04169. Classification (NCBI taxonomy): domain Bacteria; kingdom Bacillati; phylum Actinomycetota; class Actinomycetes; order Pseudonocardiales; family Pseudonocardiaceae; genus Amycolatopsis; species Amycolatopsis sp. WAC 04169. Next base: position 214,596 of record NZ_QHJI01000007.1, read on the forward strand.
CGGGCGAAGAGGTCTACAAGGCGCACGACCCGGAGAAGGCCAAGCAACTGCTGGCCGCGGCGGGCATCAACGCCGGCGCGACCATCCGCATCGTCACCACGAATTCGTACCCGGAGTTCGGCAAGTGGGCCGTGCTGATCCAGGACAGCCTGTCGAAGATCGGCATCAATACCAAGATCGACACCTTCGACTTCGCCACCATGCTCGGCACGCTGACCAAGGAACCGGGCGGCTGGGACATCACCACCCTGTTCTTCGACTCGGCGCTGACCTCGCCCGCGCAGATGCCCGCGCTCACCCTGGGCACGCTGAACGGTTCGACCTCGCCCGAGCTGGACGGGCTCATGGCGGAGTTCAACGCCTCGACCACTCCTGAGCAGGCGAAGGCGGTGGTGGACAAGCTGCAGGCGTTCACCTGGAAGCAGCTTTCGGTGATCACGCTGAGCCAGTCCAAGCTGTACGCGGCCTACTCCCCCAAGCTCAAGGGTTACGGCGACTTCTACCGCGTCTTCTGGAACACCTGGCTGGCGTCATGACCGGTCTGCTGCTGCGCAGGCTGCGCGATCTGCTGATCATCCTCGTGATCGTCGGGACGATGATGTTCTTCGTCATCCGGCTGATCCCGGGCGACCCGGCGCAGGCCATCCTCGGCCCGACCGCGCGACCGTCCGATGTGGACGCCCTGCGGGAGAGCATGGGGCTGAACGGGCCCTTGTGGGAGCAGTACCTCACGTGGGCCGGGAACGTGCTGCACGGCGACTTCGGCACCTCGATCACCTACCACGCGCCGGTGCTCGGCGTGGTCGCCGACCACATCCTGCCGACGCTGACGCTCGCCGTGCTCTCGACCGTGATCAGCTTCTTCCTCTCGGTCGCGATCACCTCGTGGCAGGCGGTGTCGCCGCGCAACCCGGTGGCGCGGGCGCTGGACCGGCTGTCCGCGCTCGGCATGGCGATGCCGGACTTCTGGATCTCGCTGATGCTCGTGCTCGTGTTCTCGGTGACGCTGCGCTGGTTCCCCTCCAGCGGCTACGAGAATCTGTTCACCGATCCGGCGACGGCGGTGCCCGCGCTGGTGCTGCCGCTGACCGTGCTGGTCATCGGGCAGACCGCGTTGTTCGTGCTCACCCTGCGGGAAAGCCTGCTCGGTGAGCTGCCGCTGGCGTATCTGCGCACCGCGCGGGTCAAAGGGCTCTCGGAGCGGCAGGTGATGACCAAACACGTCCTGCCGAACGCACTGATGCCGCTGATCACCCAGCTGGGCAGCAACTTCGCCATGCTGGTCGGCGGGATCGTGATCATCGAGTCCATCTTCGTCGTGCCGGGGCTCGGCCACCTGCTGATGGGCGCGGTGTCCACCCGGGACTTCCCGCTGATCCAGGGTGTGACGCTGTTCGTCGCGGTGCTGTTCGTGCTGGTCAACCTGCTGGTGGACCTGTCGTACGCGCTGCTCGACCCGAAGGTGCGTGTCTCGTGAGCGTCGCTCTCGTGGAAAAGACGTCGCCGGTGCGTGAGAAGCCGTCGTCCGGCCGCGCGGCCAAGGTGTTCCGCCGCAACCGGATGCTGGTGATCACCACGGCCATCCTGGCGGTGATCGTCCTGGCCGTGATCGTGCTGCCGTTCTTCCTGCCGAGCGTCAGCGCGACCGACCCGGTGAACCGGCTGCTGCCACCGTCGGCCGCGCATCCCCTCGGCACGGACTCGTTCGGCCGCGACGTGCTCGCCCGGCTCGTGTCCGGCGGCCGCGCGTCGCTCGGGTTGTCCGCCCTGATCACCCTGTGCGCGGCCTTCACCGGCCTGGTGATCGGGCTGATCAGCGGGTTCTTCCGGGCGGCCGACGCGGTGCTGATGCGGGTGATGGACGCCTGGATGTCGTTCCCGGCGATCATCCTCGCGATGGCGCTGGCGATCTCGCTGGGCGCGAGCATCTGGACCGAGCTGATCGCGCTGACGGTGATCTTCACGCCGTTCACCGCCCGCGTCATCCGCAGCCGGGTACTCGGCATCGCCGGCCGCGCCTACATCGGCGCGGCGCGGGTTTCGGGAATGAGCCGGTGGAAGATCCTCGTCGTGCACGTGTTCCCGAACGTGCTGCCGCTCGCGCTGGTGCAGGTGGTGATCCTGTCCGCGGCGGCGATGCTGGTGGACGGGGCGATGAGCTTCCTCGGTCTCGGTATCGCTCCCCCGACCCCGACCTGGGGCAACATGATCGCCGAAGGCCGGTCTTACCTGGTGCAGGCGCCGTGGCTGGTGATCGTGCCCGGCGTGACGATCATGGTGTGCGTCTTCCTGCTGAATCTCATCGGATCGTCGCTGCGGATCGCCGTCGACGCCCGCGCGCGGACGCTGAGCGAGATGCAGCGCCTGCGCACCCGCCGCCCCTCCGGCAGCTGAGAAAGGATCCCGTTGTCTGCCACTACTTCCTTGGCCGTGCGCCGATTCGCCCCCGAAACCGTCTCGGGACCGCCGGTGCTCCTGGTGCACGGATTCGCCTCCGACGGGCACACCGACTGGATCACCACCGGGTGGCCCGCCGCGCTCACCGCCGCGGACCGGGAGGTGCTGATACCGGACCTCCCCGCGCACGGCTCCAGCCCGGCCCCCTCGGGTTCGCTCGGCGCCGCCGCGATCACCGCGGAACTGTCGCGGCTCGTCGCCGATCTGTCCGAAGTGGACGTTGTCGGCTATTCACTTGGCGCACGGCTTTCCTGGGAGCTTCCCGCCCAGGCTCCGGTGCGGCGCCTCGTGCTCGCGGGGGTGAGCCCGTTCGAACCGTTCGGCGCCGTCGATGTGGCGGCCGCGCTGGCCTTCGCCGGTGGCGGCAAGGCTCCGTCGGATCCGCTGACCGGGATGATCGCGCATATGATCACCGCGCCGGGGCGGAATCCCGCGGCGCTCGCGCGGTGTATCGAGGATCTGCGTGCGGAGCCGTTCGCACCGGTTCTTGGCGCGGTGTCGGTGCCGACCCGGTTCGTGGCGGGGGTGGAGGATCCGGTGAGCCAGGGCATCGAGACTCTGGTGGAGCTGGTGCCGGGATCCTCGCTCGTGCGGGTGCCCGGGGATCATGGTGGGGCTTTGCGGAGTCCGGAGTTCAAGGCTGCTGTGCTCGACTTCCTCGGCTGAGGATTGCGCTTGTGTCATGAAAGGGTCGTTCAGGACGTCTTTCGTCCTGAACGACCCTTTCATGACATCTAGAGCGCGACACGGGTGGCCCCGTCGCGTTGCGAAAGCCACTTTCGCAACGTTGAAGGTTGCGAAGTGGCTTTCGCAACGTCTCCTGACGTCAGAACGTCCCATCGGCGGCAACAGAGCGGTCCAGCCAGAGATCCTCCAGAGCCGCCCGCACCTCCGCACCACGAGAAGCGGCCAGCGCGACAGCACCCAGATTGTCCTCCAGTTGCACAAGACGGCTCACCCCGAACAACACGTTCGCCACCGGCTCGTAAGCGAGACAGAACGCGAGAGCCAGCTGCGACGAGCTCACCCCGAAGTCCCCGGCGACAGCGGCGACACGCGCGGCGGCGGCACGGATCGGCTCCCGGATACCGCCCGGATCCGCCCCGATCTTCCGTGCCGGGGCCTTGCCGAGCAGCACACCGCCCTCGAACACGTCCGACGCCTGCAAAGTCAACCGGCCGGCCTCGAAATGCCTGCCATAGAAGGAACCCTCGGCCATCGACCGGCGTGCGATGCTGTACTTCAGCTGGGCGAAACGAGGCGCCGGAAGTCCTTCACGCGCGGCGAACTCCAGGGCGAGATCGAGATCCGGCGCGTGCCAGTTGTTCACGCCCCAGACGTCGAACCGGCCGAGCCGGATCTGCTCGGCCACCTCGGTGACGATGCGAGGGATGTCCGGCCGTTCGAAGTAGTCGCCGACCACGACGGCTTCCGCGCGGTCGACGCCAACACGGTCGAACGAGGTGTCGAGCTGCTCCGCGAAACCGGTGTTCGGGTAGTCCCAGAGCCAGAGTTTGCCGCACAGCTGGTACTCGTCACGCTTGATCCCGGCGGCGCGAACGGCCTCGCCGAACAAGAGATCCGTGCGCGACTGTTCGGCATGCGGCCCCATGTCGTAGTGGGCCACGTCGAACAGCGTGACCCCGGAATCGACGGCGTGCCGGATCAGGCGCACCGCGTCCTCGAAGTCCATGCGGTCCCACGTGTTCCAGGATCCGAGGCTCAGCGCCGAAGTGGCGAAGCCCAGCCCGTTCCGCTTCTCGTTCACGAGTTTTCCTTTCGCTGGCAACGGAAACAAGTTTTAGTCTACGATCGTAGAATGAACAAGAGACTCGTAGTGGTGACCGGCGGTGCCAGTGGCATCGGCCGCGGAGTCGCCGAAGCCTTCCAGTCCGCGGGCGACCGCGTGGTCATCGCCGACGTCGACACCCGGGCGGCCCACGACCTCGCCGCCGAACTCGGCGCGGAGCACGTGGAACTCGACATCTCCGACCCCGGTTCGGTCGACGCGGCACTGGCGCTGGTCACCGATCGCTTCGGCCCGGTCGAGGTGCTGGTCAACAACGCCGGTCTCGCCGGCGGCGGTGGACCGTTGGTGGGACTGGACATCGGCGTCTTCGACCTGTGCATGCGGGTGAACTTCCGCGGCACCTTCCTGATGACCCGCGCGGTCGGCGCGCGGATGGTCGAGGCGGGCACCCGGGGCGCCATCGTCAACATCACCTCCATCGGCGCCCGGCAGCCGACCCCGGGGCTCGGCCACTACGAGGCCACCAAGGCCGCCGTCGAGGCGCTCACCCGCTCGGCCGCGCTCGAACTGGCGCCGCACGGCATCCGGGTCAACGCCGTCGCACCCGGCCCGGTGCTCACGCCGATGACCGCCGGTTTCGCCTCCGACACCGCCGCCCGCGCGGCGTGGGAAGCGAGGATTCCGTTGGGAACCATCGCTTCCGTCGCCGACGTGGTGCCGTCAGTCCTGTTCCTCGCCTCCGCCGACGCCGGCCATCTCACCGGCGTGAGCCTCCAGGTCGACGGCGGGCAACTGCTCACCTGAGTACACGACGCGGCCGCCGGACACGGTGAGTTCCACACCGACGTCCGGCAGGTCCGCGAACGCCACCTCGAGCGGATTCGCCGCCAGCACACAGAAGTCCGCGACGCGGCCCACGGTCAGCGATCCCTTCCAGTCCGCCGCGCCGTCCTGCTCGGCGGCCGCGACCGTGTAGCAGCGCAGCAACCGGGCCATCAGTTCGGCGTCCACTTCGGACGCCGACAGCATCCCGGCCGCCGCGGCGATGTGCACCCGCCAGTCGGGGGTCACCACCGGCGCGTCGCTGCTCAACGTCAGCGGAACACCCGACGCGAGCATTTCCGCCAGCGGCCAGGCCCGCGCGCCGACCTCGGCGCCGAGCGCGTCCGTCAGCATTCCCCGCATCGCCACCGCGATCGCGGGCTGCGTGGTCAGTCCGACCCCCGCCGCCGCCATGCGAGCCAGCTGATCCGGCGTCACCAGATCGCCGTGCACCAGGTGATCACCGCGGCGAAGCGATCCGAGCGCGGCTTCGATGCTGCGATCCCCCGTGGCGTGCACGGCGACCGTCATCCCGGCGTCGTGGGCGAGCCGGATCATCGCGGCCAGGTTGTCCGCGCGGCCCGGATCGTCGTCGCCGTCGACGAGGAGCGCACCGTGCGAACCGTCGGCGTAGCAATGATGCGTCCACGCGGAGCGCATCGGCGGGATACCGTCGGCGAAGATCTTCACCCCGGGCACGGTGAGCCACAACGGATTCGCGGCCGGGGACGACGTCGCCAGGCCTCGCCGGAAGTCCTCCAGCGAGCTCGCGCCGTCGAGCAGGCCGAACAAGCGCAGCGCGGTCACCCTCGTGCGTAACAGGCCTTCGCCGGCCAGCGCCGCGTATTCCTCCAGCACTTCAGCGCCGAAACAGCCCGTCTCGCCTGGGCCCAGGCCGGGTTCGGTGTAGCTCGTGATGCCCAATGACGCGCACAGCCCACCCGCGCGCAGGATGGCGGCCCGCCGTTCGGCCGCGGTCCGCACCGTTTTCTCTTCTCCCCCGGTGAATCCGGCGCCGCCGATCAGGGTGTCCGGCCAGCGTGCGCCGAGCCAGGTCGCGTGCAGGTGAGAATCGTTGATACCGGGCAGAACGGTTCTCCCCGCGAGGTCGATCACCTCGGTCTCCGGGCCGATGTGATCCAGCGCGACGTCACCGAGGGCGATGATCCGGTCGTCTCGCACGGCCATCGCCCGCACGACCGTGCCCGCCGGGTCGAAGGTGAGCACAGGACCGCCGCGAACCACAAGCGAAGCGGGACGAATACGTTGCGACGGCATGGTTTCCTCCAGGATCTGGACTTTTTCTCCTACGACTGTAGACTAAAAAGATGGTCAACAGAACCGAAGCGGCGGTGCTCACCGAACACGGCTCCGCGCTCACCCTGCGGGAACTACCGCTGCCCGAGGAGCCGGAACCGGGCGCCGCGCTGGTCCGGATCACCTGCACCACGCTGTGTGGCACCGACGTGCACCTCTGGTCCGGCCAGATGACCTTCCCCGGTATGCTCCCGATGGTGCTGGGGCACGAAATGATCGGCGAGGTGGTGGCCGTCGGACCGGGCACCACCGACACGCTCGGCCGCGAGATCGCCGAGGGCGACCGCATCGGCTGGTCCGAATCGACCTGCGGAAAGTGTTACGGCTGCACGATCTTGCGCGAGCCGGTCGCCTGCGAGAAGCGCGGATACGGATTCCTGCAGCGCTCCGACGTCTTCCCGTACGCCACCGGCGGGCTCGTGCGGTACTGCTACGTGACTTCCGGCGCCGCCAAGCTCCTGCTTCCCGACGACGTCAAGGACACGTGGGCGTCGATGTCGGGCTGTGCGGGCAAAACCGTGCTGCGCGCCGTCTCCCGCGCCGGCGGGATCCGTCCCGGTGCGACGGTCGTGGTGCAGGGCGCGGGCGCGCTGGGCGTGTTCGCCACAGCCGTCGCGCGGATCTCCGGCGCGGGCGACGTCATCACCATCGGCGGGCCCGAAGACCGGCTGAAGACCGCCGAGCGTTTCGGGGCGACGGCGACGATCCCGGTCGACGGCACCGTCGAAGACCGGATCGAACGGGTCGAGGAACTCACCGACGGCCGGGGCGCCGATCACGTCTTCGACTTCGCGGGCGGGCCGACCATCGGCGAGGAGGCCGTCGCCTTCGCCGCCCAGCGCGGCACCATCGCGATCGTCGGCTCCACCGGCCCCGTGCCCTCCCCCGTGGCGCTGGGCACGGTGATGGGCAAGGAACTCACGGTCGCCGGCTCGCTCAACGGCGACATCGCCGACTACCACCGCTCGGTGGACTTCTTCCGCACCTTCGCCGATCGGCTGCCGTGGGACGAACTCTTCAGCGAACCGGTCGGTCTTTCCGAAGCTTCCCAGCGTGTCGAGTCGATGTCGCGGCTCGGCGAGCTCAAAGCCGTCATCGATCCCCGCCTCCCCTAGGAGACCCGAATGACCATCCCCCAGCGCCGCATCGGCCGCGACGGCCCGCTCACCGGCGTCCTCTCGCTCGGCTCCTGGCACACCTACGACCGGATGGACTTCCGGGAGGCGGTGGACCTCGTCCGCACGGCGGTCGATTCCGGCATCACGCTCTTCGACGTCGGCGTGTACGGCTTCCCCGGTGCCACCCCGGTCTTCACCGACGTGCTGTTCTCCGCGATGGTCCGCGCCGCGGGCCTCCGCCGCGAGGACTACCTGCTTTCGGCCAAGCTCTGGCTGGAGGGCTACCCGGAGCACAACCTCCGCGACCAGCTGGACAATGCGTTGTTCCGCGCCGGAGTCGAGCACGCCGATGTCGTGGTGCTGGGCGATCTCCGGCGCGACGACACCGACCTGCACCGGCTGGTGCTCGATCTGAACGAACTCCGCGAGACCGGGCTCATCGGCCAGTGGGGCGTGAACAACTGGAGCGCCACCACGATCCAGGCGCTGCACGATTTCGCCGCGGCCGAGAACGTGCCAGGCCCCGCCATCGCGCAGCTGAAGTACAGCGTCGCGCGACGATCCATTCCGGACGGTGAGCCGTTCGCGAAGGTCTTCGGTGACCTGGGCGTCACGCTCCAGTCTTCGGACATCTTCGAGGGTGGCGTCCTGCTGGGCAAGAACAGTGGCGCGCGCCAGGTGGGCCGCGATCCCGGTGACATCCGCGAGCGCATCGCCGCCTCCGCCCCGGCCCTGGCGAAGATCGCGGCCGAGCTGGACGCGACACCGGCGCAGCTGTGCCTCGCGTTCACCCTCACCCACCCGGCCAACACGACCACCCTCTTCGGCGCGACGAGCACCGAGCAGCTCAAGGACAACCTGGGCGCCGTCGACCTCGTCGAGCGCGTGGGCGCGGAGCGGCTCCGGGAACTGGTCGAGCCGTACTGGGCCGACCGCGGCGTCGTCGATCCGGAGGGACCGTGACGGCCTTCGATCCCGAACTCGCCGCAGCCCTCGAAGGTTTGCCCTCCGGGCCTCCGCTGAGCGCGGACTCGCTGGCGGGCATCCGCCAGGCGATGGCCGAGGGGAACCTGACCTGCGCCGAGGCGATCGGCGACCGGGATCTCGTCTGGGAAGACCACCAGGTGCCCGGCACCGACGTGGTCGTCACCGTCGTCAAGCCGCGGGATGCCCGGGACGCGCCGGGCTTCTACAACATCCACGGTGGCGGCATGGTGCTGGACGACCGGTTCGCCGACCTGCCCCGGATGGTCGCGCTGGTCGAGGAGTTCGGCTTCGTCGCGGTGACCGTGGACTACCGGCTCGCGCCCGAGCATCCGCATCCGGCGCCGATCGAAGACTGCTACGCGGGCTTGACGTGGATGGCCGAGCACGCAGCCGAACTCGGTTTCGATCCCGGCAGGCTGATCGTCGGCGGCGGCAGTGCGGGAGGTGGCCTCGGCGCGGGGATCGCCCTGCTGGCCAGGGATCGCGGCGGCCCGGCGCTGGCCGGGCAGCTCCTGCTGTGCCCGATGATCGACAGCCGCAACGATTCGGCGTCCACAATGGAATTCGCGGAACGCGGCGTGTGGGGCCGGGCGGCCAACGAATTCGGCTGGCGGTCACTCCTCAATGGACAGACATCGCCGTACGCGGTCCCCGCCACCGCGGAAGATCTCACCGGGCTCCCACCCGCCTTCATCGAGGTCGGCGCGGCCGAGATCTTCCGTGACGAGGACGTCGACTACGCGCGGCGGCTCTGGCAGGCCGGCGTGCCCACCGAACTGCACGTCTGGGCGGGCGCGTACCACGGCTTCGACCGGATCGCCCCGGACAGCGAGGTGACCCGGGCCGCGCTCGCCGCCCGGGCCTCCTGGCTGCGCCGCACTATCGGCCGAGCATGAACCGGGCGGCCTGTTCGCCGACCAGCACCGCCGGCGCGTTGGTGTTGCCCGTGGTCACCCGCGGCAGCACCGACGCGTCGGCGATCCGGAGCCCGCTCAGCCCGTGCACGGCGAGTTCCGGGTCGACGACGGAGTCCGCGTCGGTGCCCATCCGGCAGGTCCCGACCTGGTGGTGATAGGTGATCGCGGTCCGGCGGACGTACTCGCGGACGTCGGCCTCCGGCCCCGGGTACAACTCACGGGCACCCCATTCCTCCGCCAGCGCGGACGCGCGGCCGATCTCCCGGCACTGCTCCACCGACGCGACCAGGCTCTCGAAGTCGGCCGGATCCTCCAGCGCGGCGAGATCGATCAGCGGTTCGTCGAGCGGGCTAGGCCCCGAAAGCCGCAGACTGCCCCGGCTGCGCGGCGTGACCATGCCCGCCATCAGCGAGAACCCGGTTTCCGGACCCGTCATCCACGACTCGTACATCGGCACGCTGAAGTGGATCGGCTGGGTGTCGGGTACCGCCAGGGCGGGGCGGCTGCGCCAGAACAGATGTGTCTGCGTCACCGACCGCCCCGGCGCGGGCGGATCGACCCGGCGGCGATCGGTCGCGAAGATGACCGGCGAGAGCAAGTGGTCGTGCAGGTTCTTCCCGACGCCGGGCAGCTCCGCGACGACGTCGATGCCGTGCACCTCCAGTTCGTCGAGCGGGCCGACCCCGCTGCGCAGCAGGATCGCCGGTGACGCCAGCGCGCCGGCGGCCAGCGCGACCTCGTCGGCGAAGACCTTGCGCAGTTCACCGTCGACCTCGGCGAGCACGCCGGTCACCCGGTCGCCTTCGAAGAGCAACCGGTGGACGAGCGCTCCCGTGTGGACGGTCATCCGTTCGGCGGCGGGCTGTCCGTAGGCGAGCCAGGTGTTGAGGCGTTTGCCGTCGCGGGTGGTGACCCGCTGCACGGACACACCGTCGAGCTCGTCGCCGTTGTAGTCCGGGTTGAACGGCAGCCCGATCTGCACCGCCGCGTCCACTATGGACTGCTGGATCGGGTGCAGCGGCTCGTTCGGTACGACGTCGAGCAGATCCTTCTCGATCCGTTCGAACACCGGGCGGACGTCGTCCCAGCGCCAGCCGGGCACATCCCAGCCGTCGTAGTCGGCCGGGGCGCCGCGCACCCAGATCATCGCGTTGAGCGAATGGGACCCGCCGAGCACCTTGCCGCGCGGCAGATGCAGCCGCCGGTTCGCCGCGTGCGGCTGCGGCACGGTGTAGTAGTCCCAGTCCTCCGGCCCGTGCCACAGCTCACCGGCCCGCGAAGGGTCGTGAATGGCCGGATTGGTGTCCGGCCCGCCCGCTTCGAGCAGGGTGACCCATGCCCCGGAGTCGGCCAGCCGCCTGGCGACCACCGAACCGGCCGAACCCGCTCCCACCACGATGACGTCCATGTCCCCCACCCTCGCAAGGCCCGCGGACGTCCGGCGGATTCGGTTCGCTGGCCGACAATCGGCGTGCCCTGGCGGGCAAGACCGGAGACCTCGCGGCGCCCGATACTCGATCACACACCGGTCGAGGAGGAGCTAGCCATGGCCACACGCCTGTTCATCGACGGACAGTGGACCGCCGCGGGAGGCGGGTCCCTGCCGACGTACGATCCGGCCACCGGCCATGTGATCGAGGAGGTCGGCACCGCGTCGGCGGCCGACGTCGACGCGGCCGTCGGTGCCGCGCGCAAGGCACTGAACGACCCCGCCTGGGCGGGGCTGCTGCCAGTTCAGCGTGCCGCGCTGCTGTTCAAGCTCGCGTCGCTGGTGGACGAGCACCACGAGGAACTGGCCGCGCTCGAGACCCGCGACCAGGGCCAGCCGATCGGGATCTCCCGTCAGGTCAGCGTGACCGGCGCGGCCGAGCATCTGCGGTACTTCGCGGGCTGGGTCACCAAGATCCAGGGCACCACGAACCCGGTGTCCTTCCCGGACACGCTGCACTACACCCGCCGCGAGCCGGTCGGGGTGAACGCGCTGATCACGCCGTGGAACTTCCCGCTGATGATCCTCGTGTGGAAGCTCGCGCCCGCGCTGGCCACCGGCAACACCGTGGTGATCAAGCCCAGCGAGGTCACGCCGCTGACCAGCATCCGGCTGGTCGAGCTCGTGCACGAGGCCGGGTTCCCGCCGGGCGTGGTCAACCTGGTCACCGGCGACGGCGCGGTGGGCGCGCTCCTGAGCAGGCACGACGACGTCGACCACCTGTCCTACACCGGGTCGACCGCGGTCGGGAAGCTGATCACGGCGGCCAGCGCCGAGTCGAACCTCAAACGGCTCACCCTCGAACTCGGCGGCAAGGCGCCCAGCATCATCTCCGGCGACGCCGACATCGACGCCGCCGTCGCCGGCAACCTCGCGGGCGCGACGCTGAACAGCGGCCAGGTCTGTGCCGCGTACACCCGGTTCTTCGTGGACCGCAAGCGGGAACAGGAGTTCGTGGCGAAGCTGGCGGCCGGGCTCGAAGGTCTCAAGCTCGGGCCGGGGCTGGACGAGTCGACGCAGCTCGGGCCCCTCGTGTCCGCCAAGCACCGCGAGCACGTGGACTTCCTCGTCTCCACCGGCAGCGAGCAGGGCGCGGAGCTGGTCACCGGCGGCAAACCCGTCGATCGCGACGGCTACTTCTACACCCCGACGCTGTTCGCCGGGGTCGCCGACGACATGACGATCATGCGCGAGGAGATCTTCGGCCCGGTCCTCGCCGTCACCGCCTACGACGACCCGGACGAGTTGCTGGCGCGGGCGAACGACACCGAATACGGGCTCGCCGCCACCGTGTGGACCCGCGATCTCGGCGTCGCGCAGCGGTTCGCCAACGGCATCCGCGCGGGCGCGGTGTTCGTCAACATGCCGCCGATCCCCGACATGGCCGCGCCGTGGGGCGGGTACAAGGCGTCGGGCTGGGGCCGCGAGATGGGTCCGTGGGCGATCGACGCCTACACCGAGATCAAGTCAGTCTGGCTGCACTACTCGTGACCGCGGGCGACGCGATCAACTCGACGCCGATGAGCAAGTCGCAGATCGCCTACCACTGGATCAAGGCGAGGATCGACGACGGCACCTTCTCCCCCGGTTACCGCCTCGTGTTCGGGCAGATCGCACAGGAGCTCGGCGTCAGCACCGTGCCCGTGCGCGAGGCGGTGCGGCGGCTGGAGGCCGAGGGGCTGGTGACCTATGAGCACAACGTCGGCGCGCAGGTCGCGATGGCCGACGAGAGCGACTACCAGCACACCATGCAGACGCTCGCGCTGGTCGAGGGGTACGCCGCCGCGCTGGCGGCGCCGTCCCTGCCCGGCGAGGCACTCGACCAGGCCAAGGGGCTCAACGCGGAACTGACGGCGTGTCTCGACAACTTCGAGCCGTCGCGGTTCACCGCGCTCAACCGCGACTTCCACCGCGTCCTGTTCGGCACCTGCCCCAATCCGCAGGTGCTCGATCTGGTCAACCGAGGCTGGAACCGGCTGGCCGGGCTGCGCACGTCGACGTTCAGCTTCGTGCCCGGCCGCGCGCACGAATCCGTGCAGGAGCACCAGAAGATCCTCGACCTGTTCGACCGGAACGCGCCTGCCGGGGAGATCGAACTGGCCGTACGCGAGCACCGGTTGACCACTTTGGAGACGTTCCTGGCCTGGCGGCATCCCTAAACGGGAACCGTCTCCGGTGGCGGGAAGGCGTAGAAGCGCACGGAAAGCTCTTTCGCTTGCGCCCCCGGACGACGACGGCAGTACCGCGTGATCAGCTCGCGGTATTCCGCTTCCAGTTCCCGGAATTCCGCCTCGGTCAGCCTCGTCGACGTCCGTTGTGCCGTCGCCCACGGGCCGAACTCGTCACGGTGCTCCGCGGCCCAGGACAGCACGGCGACCTCGTTCGCGTACTTGGCGTCGAGGAACGCGGTGACCCGTTCCCGGTCCGCGCCGTCGTAGTCGTCCGGCTTCGGCTCGCGCAGGTCCTGCGGGATCGGGATCCAGTTCCCTTTCCGGTCACGGCGCACGAAACCGGTTTCCTGCAGGGTTTTCAGGCATTCGGCGACTTCGGCGCGCGCCAGCCCGGTCCGGCGCGCGACGTCCTCCTCCGAGGCGGGAAGCTCGCGCGTCACCAGGTGGTACCGCAGGTCCTCGCGCATCGCGATGTCGCACAGGTTCACCGATCGCTTCGGCAGCGCGTCGCCCAGCAGCCGTCGCGCGGCGAAGGCCAGCACCACCGCGACCGGGATCTCGACGAAGACGGCGAGCGCGACACTGGTCCACCGCTCGGCCGACGTCCAGCCCAGCATGACGTCGAACCACGCGTCGCAGCACAACATCGCGGCCGTCGCCGACAGCAGCGGCACGGCCGCCCGCCGACGGCGCAGCCCCAGCCAGGCTCCGGCCGCGAAACACAGCAGGAGGGCGATGTCGAATCCGACCCAGGCCGCGCGCCACTGCCCGGTGTCGTACCGGTCGGGCAGGGTGTGCGCGAGGTAGACGGTCCAGGGCACGAGCAGGACCGCCGCACCGGCGAGCACCGTCAGGAGTAGCCGTCGGATCATGATCACGACGTTAGAAGCGGGCGGCGGCGGGGACATCCGGGCTTTCCCCTGGTCCGGCCTCAGGGTCGTGGTACTCGCCCGAACGGCCGCTACCGGGGCTCAGCCGCGCGAAGGTAGATTCCCAGAGCCCGTTTTGGGCCTTCTCTGGGGGGAACATGAGTCCTGCGCTGGACACTTCACGTCCACTGTCGACTTTCAGATCCCGAGTGGCGGCTTTGGCCGCAGGGATCCTCACGCTTTCCTCGGTCGTGACGGGCTTCGCCGCCGAGGCCGCACCCGCCGCGGCCCTCACCTCACCGGCGTCGAGCTTCACGGCCGTTCAGCCGACCCGGTTCCTGGACACCGTCCGAGGCGTCGGGATCCCGGTCGGACCGGTCGGCGCCCGCACCACGGTCACCGGCAGCGCGGCGGGCCTGGCGCCCGAAGGCACCACCGCGGTCGTGGTGAACGTCTGGGCGGAAGGCCCGACCGCGGACACCGCGGTGACCGTCTTCCCGCACGGCACCGCGCGGCCGAGCCTGCCGAATCTGTTGGTGCAGAACGGTAAACGACGGTCCAATCAGGTCACCGTGCAGGTCGGCGCCGACCGGGCACTCGACTTCTACAACGAGTCCGGGTCGACCCACCTGGTCGTCAGCATCATGGGGTACTACACGACCGCGCCGGGTTCGCGGTACACCCCGGTCAGCGCCGCGCGACTGCCGATCGCCTCGATCGGCCACAACGCCACGACCCGGCTGGCCCTCACCGGCGAAGTCCCGGCCACGGCCACCGCGGTCACTTTCAGCTTGACGCTGAGCCAGCCCACCGTCGCCACCTACGTCACCGCTTCCCCCGCTGCCACGCCACGGCCGACCATGGCGAGCGTCGCCGCGTACCCGGGCGGTCAGGGCTCGAACCTGATCACGGTCAAGATCGGCGCCAACCGCTCGATCGACCTGTACAACCTGGCCGGCACGGTGCAGGTGGAAGCCAACGTGATCGGGTTCTACGCCACCGACTACGGAGCGCTCTTCACCCCGGTGGCTCCGGAACGAGTCCTCGACAGCCGCACCGGTCTCGGCGTCTTCGACGGTCAGGCCCGGAAGATCGGCCCGAAGAGCGACCTGTCCTACCGGCTGCAACGGTCGATTCCGTCCAACGCTCTCGCGTTGGCGCTCAACCTGACCGGGTACTCGGCGACGGCGAACACCGCCATCACCGCCTGGGAGAATCGATCGAGCAGTGAACCGCCGCCCAGTGTGCACGTGGTTCCGGGACAGACCATCTCGGTGGCGGTCGCCCCGCTCGTCGGATCCATCTTCGGGTCTCCCGCCACCGCCGGTGACGTCGTCCGCACGACCTACGTCCACAACCGCGCCGGTTCCATCGACGTGACGGCCGATCTGTCGGGATACTTCACGCTGCCACCCGCCGACTGCCTGGCGAATTGTGTGACGACGTGGGGGCCCTACTCCTGGGAGCAGGGCGACGTGCTCCCGATGGCGATGAAACCGTTCAGCGGCCTGAGTGACGTCGTCGAGCTCGCCGGCTGGTCCGACAGCGGATACGCGTTGCGCGCCGACGGCACCGTCAAGGCCTGGGGCGCCACCTCGGCCGGGCGGCTCGGCAACGGCTGGTGGGCGGGCGGCGCCACCACCTCGGAGTCCCCGGTCCCCGTCGTGGGGCTCACCTCCGTCAAAGCCATCGCGAGCGGTGACACCAAGGGTTACGCGCTGAAGTCCGACGGCACCGTGTGGCAGTGGGGCCAGAACGTCGTCACGCCGGTGCAGGTCTCCGGGCTGACCGGGGTCACCGCCATCTCGGCGTCCAGGGAAACGGGATACGCGCTCAAAGCCGACGGCACGGTGTGGTCGTGGGGCGGCAACACCCGCGGTGAACTGGGGAACGGCTCCACGGTCTCGAGCTCCTCGACTCCGGTGCGCGTCTCCGGGCTCACCGGGATCAAGTCACTCGGCGCCGCGAGCGGCGCCAACGGATACGCGATCAAAACGGACGGCACGGTCGCGGCTTGGGGTGACAACTCCCAGGGCCAGTTGGGCAACGGAGTCACGTGCACGACACCGTCGGCTTGCTTTTCCCGGGTCCCTGTCCAGGTTTCCGGCTTGACCGGGGTCACCTCGGTGACCGGTGGCTGGGCACGCGCCTTCGCCCTGAAATCCGACGGCACGGTCTTCTCGTGGGGTGACAACGGGAGCGGCGGACTGGGCAACGGCTCGGACTGTGGCCCGGGCTGCCTGTCCACGGTCCCCGTGCAGGTCCGTGGCGTGACCGATGCCAAGGCGATCGGGCGGTTCGGCGGAGGCGGTTACGCGGTCCGCGCGGACGGGACCGTCCTGGGCTGGGGCAGCAACGACAGTTTCGGGCTGGGTGGCGCTGTCATGAGCTATCCGTACTACACGACGGTGCCGGTGGAGGTTCCCGGTTTGAGCGGTGTCAAAGCCGTCACGGACGGCCTCGCCCTGCGATAGAAACCGCCGGTGACCGCCGGTCCGGCTCCGTACCGGGCCGGCGGTCCGCCGAACGGGCCGACTTGGACGAAACCCGAGCGCCGCCCTCTCGCCCCTGGTCAGAATCGGTCCATGCGATCGAAAACGCTCGTCCTCGCCGCGATCGTCACTTTGACCGCAGGGCTCGCCGGACCCGCCACCGTCGCCGCCGCCGGGCCGCGGCTGGAAGACGCGCGGCCTTGCGCGCACGACGCGCGGTTCACCTGTTCGACGTTGACCGTGCCGCTCGACCATCACGGCCGGACACCGGGCACGCTCGAACTCCAGGTCGCCACCGCGAACAACGCCAACGCGGCCAAGGGGGTGCTGCTGTTCCTCACCGGCGGGCCGGGGCAGCCCGGAATTCCGGTCAGCACCAAGCTCTTCGACCGGATGCCGGAGGTGTTCGCCGACCACCGGCTGGTGATGATCGACCAGCGCGGTACCGGCGCGAAGGCCCTCGACTGCCCGGATCTGCAGGCCGAGGTGGGCGGTTCCGACATCGAACCGCCGACTCGCGAGGCGGTGACCCGGTGCGCCGCGGCACTCGGCGACAAGGCCCGGTTCCATGGCAGTGACGCGACGGTCGCCGATCTCGATCTGCTCCGCCGCGCCCTGGGCGTGCCGACGATGGTGGTGGACGGGGTCTCCTATGGTTCGTTCACCGCGTCGCGATACGCCGTCGCGCATCCCGGCAACGTCTCGAAACTGGTCCTCGATTCGGTGCTCCCCCACCACGCGACCGCCGACCAGTCGCTGTATCTCCAGGCGCTGAAGGCGACCGCGCGCGTCCTGCGGGATGCCTGCGCCGAGCCGCCCGTATGCGGCTCCGATCCGGCGGAGGATCTCGCGTGGCTGGTCCGGAACCGGGACACGGCGGCGGGCGTGGCGCTGTTCGACATGATCGTCACCTACGAGTTCGTAGACCCGAGCTATCGGGACCCGTCGGCGTTGGGGACCGACTTGATCACCGCGCTGCGGACCGCGCGCGGTGGCGACACCACGAAGCTCGACTCGCTCCTGCGGGATCTCGCGGCCGGCGGCGACCCGCTCACGTCGTTCAGCGCGGGCCTGCACGCCGCGACACTGTGCGCGGACATGCGTTTCCCTTGGGGTGACGCGGAAACACCCGGTCTCGTCCGCGAGCCGCTGCTCGAACTGGCCGAGAAGCGGTTGAGCGCCCGAGATACCTGGCCGTTCAGCCCCGCCGTCGCGACCGGGGTCGGGTTCGTGCGGACCTGCCTGCCGTGGCCGGAAGTCCCGGCGAGCTCGAACCCGGCCGGGAAGCTGCCGGACGTCCCGGTGCTGCTTCTCAACGGCGACCGCGACCTGTCGACGCCGATGGAGTGGGCGTACACGGAGGCCGAAAAGGCACCGCGGGGCAAGGTCGTGATCGTCGAAGGAGCGGCGCATTCCCTTCAGTACCGGGAGCGGGGAGTGGCCGGGCGGAAGGCGGTGGCGGAATTCCTGGCCGAGACTTGAGTCTCCACCCACTGGAGCCTTTACCGTCGCTCCCATGACGATCACCGTTCTCGACACCTACCCCGCCATGCGCGAGATCCTGCGCGCGCCTCGGGAGGACCGCGCGGCGCTGCTCAAGGCGATGGTCGAGCCCGCCGCCGGGATGTACCGCTACTTCCCCGGCGACGTCGACCTTGTGGCGATGCACGCGATGAGCTCCGGGTTCCCGCTCGACCGCGACGAGGATCGCTGTCTGGAGGCTCTAGAAGCCCTGCACGAAGCGGACGCCTGGAACCGCATCCGGCGAGCACTCGACGACGCCGTCACCGCGCAGCTCACCGCGACACCCGGACTGACGATCCCGGACATCACCGTGCTCACCGTGCTGGGTGATCCCGGCGACCGGCACTTCATGGGACCGAACCTGGGGATGTCGGCCAACGGCAGCGTGTCCGGTTACCTCTATCTCAACTTCTGGCCGTACCCCGAGAACCTGGCGAGGCTGGAGGCCACCGCCGTCCACGAGCTGAACCACAACCTGCGCTACGGCCCCGGCGGGGTGATCTGGGATCCGGCGACCGTCACGGTCGGCGAGCAGATCGTGTCCGAGGGACTGGCCGACGCGTTCGCCCGCCAGTTGTACGGCGACGAACTCGGCTACGCCCGTATCGGTGTGGCGCATCTGCGCGACGACGCGGTGTTCGAGAAGGTCGTCTCCGGCTTGGAGATCACCGGTATGCAGAACTTCGCGGCCTGGGTGCACGGAGACGAGACCGCCGCCCGCTACGGCGGCACTCCCGTCGGCCTGCCGACCGGCGCCGGGTACGCGGTCGGCAACCGGCTCGTCGACGCCTACCTGGCCGCGACCGGCCGGACAGCCGCGGAGGCCCTGCTGGTGGACCGCCGCGACGTCATCGACACCGCCCTCAGGACTCGCGCCGCCTCGACCGGATCGTGAGCGCGACGAGCACACCACCGACCAGCAGCAGGAAGAGGCCGGACACCAGCAGACCTCGGACCTCGCTGCCGGTCGACGCCAGCGGGCCGCTGTCGGACGGTCCGCCGCCCGGTGTGGTCCCTCCCGGCTGGCCCGGTGTCGTGTAGGTGGTCACCCCGGGGCCCGGGGTCGTGCTCGAAGAACTGCTGGTGGTGGTCGGCGACGTGCTGCTCGAAGTAGCGCTCGACGAGGTGGAACTCGTCGACGTCGGGCTCGACGACGTCGCACTGGACGAGGTGCTGCTCGACGTCGGGCTGGTCGACGTGCTGCTCGTAGGGCTCGACGAGGTGGTCGATGTCGGTGTCGTGGAAGTGGACGTGGCCGACGTCGAGGAGCTCGACGTCGAGGTCGACGTGGATGTGGTCGACGTCGGCGAGCTGGACGTGGACGTCGAGGTCGAAGTCGGGCTCGTCGACGTGGAACTGCTGCTCGACGAAGACGAAGACGAAGACGAAGACGAGGAAGAAGACGAGCTGCTCGGCGTAGTCGTCGGCGCGCTGATGCACTCGGGCAGATCACCGTCGAACGGGTAGGCGTGGAACTCTTGCCCGCCACCGCCGGTCGCTTCGGAGCTGTGCACCAGCGAGCCCGTGGTGAAGAACCGGCCGTTCATCCCGGACGCGGTGACGGTCGCGGTGCTCCCGGGCTCGCCGATCAGCACGCTTCCCTGGAACTGGGCGCCACCGGCGATCTTCACCTGGGTGGCGTCCGGGAAGTTCCACAGCAGCCGCTCGCGCAGTTTGTTCAGCGGGTCCTGATCGTTCAGGTCGCCGGTGTAGGTGTTGATCGTGCGGGCGGCGCCCACCATGTTGACCAGGATCGTCGCCCCCGCCGGGATGCCCTCGAACTCGATTCCCTGCATGCCGCCGGTGGCGCCGGTCAGGTCGAAGTCGACATTGAACACTTGCAGCGCCGATTTGCCGTCCCCGGTGAACAGGGTGCGATAACCCTGGTTGACCGCCGTGCCGGTCGCGGGCCGCGGCGTGGTGCCTTCGCGTGCGTAGCACTTGCTCGCCACTCGCAGATCCTCGCGCAGGCTCAAATAGGGTTTCGCCGCGTCGGGGTCCTGTTCGAGGGTGCCGGTCACCGTCCCGGTGACGGTTCCCGCGTGCCGGACGACCCCGCCGTCGGCGAGCAGCCGCTGGTCGGCGGCGACGCTGACGTTCCCGCCCGTGGTCAGGAAGTCAGCACCGTCGGGCGGCGGAACGCGTGATCCGACCCCGGCGATGCCGACGTTGTAGACGGACGATGCGCCCGCTCGTTTCGCCATGTCGAAATCGCCGAGGACGACGACCCGTCCTTCGGCTTCGGCCGCCGCTTCCCGTACCTGGAATTCACCGCCGACATAGACGTTGATGCCGTTGTCCCGGCCCGCGTAATCCTTGTTGTTCACCGGCGGGTATTTCTCCGGGCAGGCCGGACCGACACACGGCCCCAGCCCGCCCGGTAACGGGGCGGCCGCCGCGCCGTCGGTGACCACGAGGGCCGCCACGCACACCGCGGCGGCGGCACCGGCGGAAAGAGAGGCGAATCGCCTTGCACGCATGCGGCGATTCTTGTGCCCACCGGCCGGGGGAACACAATCGGAATCCGGAAATACCCCCGACCGGGCGAGGCGGGTGACCCGGCCCATTCGGGGGCGTCCAGTGTTGTCCAGAGAACGAAATTCCAGGTGGACCGCGAAATCCCTAAAGTCCTGACCGACGATGGGAGGTTCGCCACATGACGGGCACCGGAGTGCGCACGCGCATCGGTTCGGTGGAAGCGCTCGCGGGCTTTCTCGTCCTGATCCTGCTCGCGCGGTGGCTTCTCGGCGACGTCCTCGGGACGCCGATCGTGCAGACCTGGACGACGGTCTTCGTTTCGATCGTGCTCCAGGCCGTTCCGTTCCTCGTCTTCGGCGTGACGCTTTCCGCCGCGATCGCGGTCTTCGTGCCGCGGGAATTCTTCGCGAAAGCCCTGCCGAAACATCCGGCACTCGCGGTTCCGGCCGCCGCGGCGACCGGAATGGTGCTGCCGGGCTGCGAATGCGGTTCGGTCCCGGTGGCCGGCGCGCTGGTGCGCAAGGGGGTCACCCCGGCCGCGGCGCTCGCGTTCCTGCTCGCGGCCCCCGCCCTCAACCCGGTCGTGCTGGCCGCGACGGCGATCGCGTTCCCGGACCGGCCGTCGATGGTCTTCGCCAGGGCGGCGGCCGGGCTCGCCGCTTCGGTCCTGATGGGCTGGCTGTGGCTCGGCCTCGGCCGGACGGAGTGGATCAAACTGCCCGAACACGCCCACGGTGACACGCGCTGGCGGGCGTTCGCCGGCGCGGCGGGCCACGACCTGGTGCACGCGGGCGGCTTCCTGGTCGTCGGGGCCATGGCGGCCGCGACGCTCAACGTCCTGATCCCGGGACGCTGGCTCCAGGTCGTCGCCGACCACCCGGTGCTCGGTGTCCTCGCGTTGTCGCTGCTGGCGGTCCTGTTGTCGATCTGCAGCGAGGCGGACGCCTTCGTCGCCGCCTCACTGACCCAGTTCTCCCTCACCGCCCGCCTGGCGTTCCTGGTGGTCGGGCCGATGGTCGACCTGAAACTGTTCGCCATGCAGGCCGGCACCTTCGGCAGGCGGTTCGCGTCGCGATTCGCGCCCGCCACGTTCGTGGTCGCGCTCACCTGCGCGGCCGTGACCGGGACGGTGCTCTGGTGAACCGGACCGCGGCGACCGTCGTGCTGCTCCTGCTGGGTGCGGCGGTGCTCAAGGTCTGCCTGACCGGCCAGTACCTGCGCTACGTCAAGGAAGGTCTTTGGCCGTTCCTGCTCGCGTCCGGTCTCCTGGTCCTGGTGCTCGCGGCCGCGAACCGCCATCGTCACCCGAAAGTGGGGTGGCTGCTCCCGCTTCCGGTGCTCGCCCTGCTGCTGGTCGCCCCGCAGCCGCTCGGCAGTTACGCGGCGGGCAACGCGGGCATGGCGCTGACGCGCTCCGGCGAATACCCGCCCCTCCCCGACGGCGACCCGGTGAAGGTGACCGTCCTGGACTACGCCTCGCGCGCGGTGTTCGACGAGGGCCGTTCCCTCGGCACGAGGCGGGTCGTGCTCACCGGCTTCACCGCCACCGGTGCCGATGGCGCGTCACTGCTCGTCCGGATGATCCTGACCTGCTGCGCCGCGGACGGGCGGCCGGTGAAGGTCGTGCTGGACGGCCGCGTCCCGAGCGAACCCGACACCTGGATCGAGGTCACCGGCACGTTCCGGCCGGGGTCCGTGGTGGACGAGGTCAACGGGGAACGCATCCCGTTCCTCAAGGTCGAAAGCGCGACACCGGTCCCCGCGCCCGAGCGCCCTTACGAATAGTCAGGTCCAGCTCCACTGGATCCCGTACTGGCCGGGCTGCGGATCGAGGGTGATGAACTGGAAGGTGCTGGTGTCCCGGTCGAACTTCGCCTCGCACCGTTCCTCGGGCGGCAGGACGCCGCGCGGCCGGAAGAACCCGGCGCAGCGCCGCGGCAGCCGTCCGGGATCGAAGCTGACCTGCACCGCGACGTCCCGCGCCGGCCGGTAGAGCGCGACCTGCACGTGCCTCCGGCCCTGGCCCGGCGGATACCGCACGCCGAACTCGACGACGGCGAGTTCGCCGGCGGCCAAGGTGCGGTCGAGGGCGAACTCGAAGACGCAGGTGGACGACGGGACGTCCGCGCGGAACCGCGCCGGGCGGCAACCGTCGGTGTACAGCACGGACGGCGGCTGGGTGATGCTGGAGCACCGGTTCACGAAGACGAACCGGGAGGTGCCGTCCCGGTCGGCGCGGATCAGCCGCCGGACCCGGACCGATTCCTGGTTGCCGTCGCCGTCGACCCGGTAGGTGAGATATTGCGAAAGCCGGTGCGGGGTGTCGAGTTCGTCCGGCGTCACGTCCATTTTGGACAGTGCGCGCACCACCTCCTCCGGCCGCCGCCACACCTGGTCGTAGCTCAGGGCGTGTCCGGTACGGACGGTCCAGCGGCCGCGGGGGCGGCGCGGGCCGAGCAACCCGGTGAGTGTTTCCGGCGATTGCCCGAGAATGACCTCCAGCGCGGTCACCGCGGCGAGGGAACTCGCCCGTTCCGGCCGATTCTCGCCATTCTGCCAATAGCTCAGCGCACTGACGCTGACCGGCGTCTCGTGGTCGCGCAACCGGCGGCTGATCTCGCTGAGACTCAGCCCGCTGCGTTCGATCGCGGCGCGCAGTGCGGCACCGAATTCCGCCGGAGCGAGACTCGTCATGAAGGCGCAGCGTACCGTCCGAAACGCCCGACTTTCGTCGGGTGAACGGGCGCCGTTCAGAGTTATCCAGCCTCGCCGCGGCTTTTCGTTGACGCGCCCCCGGCCGCGATTAGGGTCGAAATCGTCGGAAGAATCCCCGAATCGCCGACGACTCGCACGTCCTCCCGCCGATGACCGAAGAGGATGATCTCGCATGCGCTCAACCACGAAACGATGGCGCCGTCGCACGCTCGCCGTCGCGACCTCCACGCTGGCGGCCGGGGCCTTCCTGGTCGCCGCGCACCCCCAGGCCGGTGGAGCCGCGCCGCCCGCCGTCCCCGAAGTGGCCGATCAGGTTCCGCAACTGGTCGAAGCGGGTGTCACCGCCGGCCCCGCGTCGGTATCCGGTGGCGGAACGTCCATTTCGGCCGATCGGTCCGTCTGCGCGCCCGGCGCGCACTGGCTACGCGTTCGTTTCACGGAGCTTTCGTTGCGCGGCAACGATTCCGTGACCTTGACCGGCAGCGGCACGGGCTCGTTCACCCTCACTTCCCGGCATTGGCCGGGCAAGGCGTTCCACACCCGCGCGTTCGAAGGCGACTGTGTGCGCGTGTCGGCGGCGCTGACCGATCCCGCCAGCCGCTTCGCCATCGACGCCTACCAGGCGGGCGACCGGCCGCTCGCCGAGGCGACGACCACGGTGGCCGCCGTCGGCGACGTTTGCGGGTCTTCGTGCAACCAGACCGCGCCGCTGATCAAGAACATGAATCCCCAGGCACTGATCCTGGCCGGGGACAACGCCTACAGTTCGGGCACGCTGTCGGAATACAAGAACAACTACGACCCTTACTACGGGCAGTTCAAAGCGATCACCTATCCGACGCCGGGCAACCACGAATACAACACCTCCGGCGCGTCCGGCTACTTCGATTACTTCGGCGCGCGGGCCGGTGAACGCGGCAAGGGCTACTACAGCTTCGACGTCGGTGACTGGCATTTCGTGGCGCTCAACTCGAACATCACCCGCGGCACCGGCTCGGCGCAGGAAACCTGGCTGAAGAACGATCTGGCGGCGAGCACCAAACCCTGCACGGCCGCGTTCTTCCACCATCCGCGCTTCAGCCGCGGCTCCCACGGCGACGACACGTCGGTCAGGCCGTTCTTCCAGGCGCTCTACGACGCGAAGGCCGACCTCGTCGTCGTCGGCCACGACCACAATTACCAGCGCTACGCGCCGTCCCGGCCGGACGGCACACGCGACGACGCGAACGGCGTCCGCGAACTGCTGATCGGGACCGGTGGCCGGGGCTACTACAACTTCGACCAGTCGTCGGCCGCCGTGCAGGAGGCGGGCAACACCAACACCTTCGGCGTCGGGAAGCTGACGCTGAGCGCGACCGACTACCGCAGCGACTTCGTACCGGTGCCGGGCCGCACCTTCACCGACACCGCGACCGGCAAATGCAAGAAGGCCGTCTCCTCCCCCGCCTTCTCCGTCGGCACCAGCCCGTCTTCGGTGTCGGTGCGACCGGGCGGGACGGCGTCGGTGACGGTGAACGTCGGCAGCACCGGCGGCTTCACCGCGGCGACCACGCTCTCGGTCTCCGGCCTGCCCACGGGCGTGACCGGGACGATCTCCCCCTCGTCGGTCGCACCTCCCGCGAACGGCACGGCGACCGCGACGCTGACCCTCACCGCGTCGGACACGGCGTCCGGATCGGCGTCCGCCACGGTCACCGGGACCTCGGGGTCCACGACCCAGACGGCGAAGGTCACGGTGAGCGTCGGCGCGGCGGGCGGTGAGGCGTTCGCCGACGACTTCGAGACCGACAAGGGCTGGCGGCTCAACGCGGCCGGGGCGGACACCGCAACGGCGGGCAAATGGGAGCGGGGCGATCCCGAACAGACCACCTCGACCTACAGCAACCAGATCAAACAGCGCGGCGACACCACCAGCGGCACGAACTGCCTGGTCACCGGGCGGCTGGCCGGATCGGAGTACGGCGTCAACGACCTCGACGGCGGGGCGTCGTCGATGGCCTCACCGGCGTTCACGGTGCCCGCGGGCGCGAAACTGAGCTTCTCCTACACCTTCGCGCACGGCGACAACGCGACGTCCGCGGACTACCTACGGATCCGGGTCCTCGACGGGACCACGCCGACGACGGTGTTCGAGAAGACCGGGTCCGCGACCGAGGTGGCCGGGGTCTGGCAAAACGGGACGGCGGATCTGTCGTCGTTCGCCGGCCGTAGCGTGCGGCTGCTGGTCGAAGCCGCCGACGCGAGTACCGCGTCGCTGTGGGAGTCCGCGGTCGACGACATCCGCGTCACCGCGTAGCGCCATGTACGTCTCCTCCATCCGCTCGGCCGATCCCGCCCGGCCCGCGGGCCGCACGAAGCACGCGGTCCCCGGCACGGTCATCGGGCTGGGTGTGGTCAGCCTGATCACCGACCTGTCCGCCGAGATGGTCACCGCCGTCCTCCCGCTCTACCTCGTGTACGGCCTCGGCGTCGGGTACCTGCAGCTGGGCGCGATCGACGGGCTGTACACGGGGGCGACGGCGTTGCTGCGGCTGGCGGGCGGCTACTTCGCCGACCGCCTGGGTCGTCCGAAGGCCGTGGCCCTGGTGGGCTACGGCCTCTCGGCGGCGACCAAACTCGCGTTTCCCGCCGCCGGGTCCTCGCTCGGCGCGATCGGCCTGGTGATCGGCGCGGACCGGGCGGGCAAGGGCATCCGCACCGCCCCGCGGGACGCGATGATCACCCTCGCCACCCCGGCCGACGGCCTGGGCCGCGCGTTCGGGGTCCACCGCGCCATGGACACCGCCGGCGCGCTGCTCGGGCCGATCGCCGCCTTCGGCCTGCTGACCGTGCTCGTCGGCGACTACCCGGCGGTGTTCGGGGTGAGCTTCTGCCTCGCCGTGATCGCGGTGATCGTGCTGGCGGTGTTCGTCCGCGCCCCCGCCGGTGCCGTCGAGCGGTCGCGGGTCCGGTTGCGTGCCGGATTCGCCTTGCTGCGCGGGCCGGGCCTCCGCGGGACCTGCGTGGCCGCGGCGCTTCTCGGTGTGTGCACGGTCGGCGACATGTTCCTGTTCGTCGGTGTGCAGCGGTCCGCGGGGCTGCCGCCCGGGGCGCTTCCCCTGCTGCCGCTGGCGACGGCGCTGACGTTCATGGTGCTGGCGTCGCCGATCGGTCGGCTCGCGGACCGGCTCGGGCGGTGGAAGGTGTTCCTGGCCGGGCACGTCGTGTTGCTCGCCGCGTATGTCGTCCTGGCCGCTTCGGCGACCGGGTGGCTCGTCGCGGTGGTCGTCCTGGCGGCACACGGCGTGTTCTACGCGTGCACGGACGGCGTGCTGATGGCACACGCGGCGCCGCACGTGCCGGAATCGTTGCGGGCCACCGGTCTCGCGTTCGTCCAAACCGGACAGGCGCTGGCCAGGGCCGCCGGTGCGGTGCTGTTCGGCGCGCTCGCGGCGGGGATGGCGCCGGCCCCCGCGTTCGCGGTGTTCGCCGTGGCGTTGCTGGTGTCGGTACTGGCCGGATCGAGGATGGCATGAAGCGGATGTGGGCGGGCGTCGCGGCGCTCGTGGTCACGGTGGTGGCCGGGGCGGTCTTCGTCGGGCTGCGCACCGGCGACGCGGTGGCGGAACAGCGGCTGGACCTCGCTCAAGGCGGGCTGCTGTACGTCGACGAATCGGGCCGTGTCCGGCAGGACGACCGCGTCGGCCCGTCCTGTCAGCGCGTCGACGTCGCCGCGGGCACTCTGGCGTGCCTGCGCGCGACGGCGGTGCCCGACCAGGCCGAACTGATCGTCACGAAACCGGGGGCGGAACCGCGGCGGATCTCCGAGTGGGGAATGCCGTCGCGGGTCCGGATGTCGCCGTCCGGACGGCTGGTGGGCTGGACGGTGTTCCGCGCCGGGGACTCGTATCTGGGCGGGGTGGGCACGTTCTCCACCACCGCCGGGATCTACGACCTGGCCACCGGGAACCATTACGGCTCGCTGGAGGACTTCGCGCTCACCGTCGACGGAAAGCCTCACCCCGCCCAGGATCTGAACTACTGGGGAGTGACCTTCGCCCGCGACGATCTGACCTTCTACGCCACCGCCCGGTCCGCGGGCGGCACCTGGCTGGTGCGAGGCGATCTCCGCGGCCGCACGCTGACCGCGCTGCGGCGCAACGTCGAGTGTCCCTCCCTCTCGCCGGACGGCACCCGCGTCGCCTACAAGTTCCGTGACGGCGACCGCTGGCGCCTGCACGTGCTGTCCCTCGACGACGGCCGTGACGTCCCGCTGGCCGATCCGGCGCATCTGGACGACCAGGCGCAGTGGCTGGACGACCGGACCGTCGCCTACGGCCGGGACAAGGCGATCTACTCCGTCCCCGCCGACGGCACCGGCGCGCCCGCGCTCCTCCGCGCGAACGCCTCCTCCCCCGCGGTGGTGCGGTGATCCCCCGTGACTGCACCCCGGTCGGCCTGGCTCTCGCGGCGGTGGCCGCCGTCGTGGTCGTGGTCCTGCCCGCGCCGGTCCCGGCGGTCAAGGCTCCGGTCTCCGCGACGGTCGCCGACGTCTGGCCCGGCGCGCGGATCGCCGCGAACACCGTCACCGGGCCGCCCTACACACCCTTGGCGTACCTCGATTCCGGGATCTCCGCCGGGATCACCCGGGCGAGCGATTCGCTCCGGCTGACGCTGGGCGAACGAGTGCTCCGCGAAGTCCCGCTGTCGGGCTCGCCCCGGTTCGTTCTCGCCACTTCCCCGGACTCGCTGGTGTGGCTGGAACTGTCCGACATCACCGGGACGGGCGCGTTGTGGCGCGCCGGGCCACGCGGGGAGAACCCGGTCCTGGTCACCGCCGACACCGGGCGGGTCGTCCTCCTGGATTCCCAGTACGACCTCGTCCTGCACGAAGGCCAAGCGTCCTGGGCGGCCGTGCGGGGCGACGTCACCGAGGTGCGGACGGTCGCGTTGTCCGGCGGCCCCGTGGCGAGCACGCCGCTGCCCGGCGACTTCGCGCTCACCGCGTGGCCGTTCGCGACGTCGGCCGCCGTCGAGCAGGCGGGACCGTCGGAACTGGTGGACCTCCGCGACGGCCGGGTCTCGCGGGTCGGCGGGCAGAACGTCGAACTGGTCGACTGCACGCCGTCCTGGTGCCGGGTCCAGGTGCTGCGCCAGAGCGGGACCGCGCGGTTCGACCTGATGAAACCCGACGGCTCCGAACGACGGCGGGTCGGCGGGAAGGGGATCCGGCCCGCGTTCGGCGACGTCGTCGTGCTCGACCGGTACGCGATCGTGGTCGACGACGACCGCGGTGTGCTCGTCCTCTACGACACCGCCACCGGCAGGCTGGCCGACCTGGCCGCGGAGTTCGGCACCGTGCTGGCGCGGGGGCCGTACGTGTGGTGGTCGGTGGGCGGGAACGAGGCGCTCACCTGGCGGGTACTGGACCTGCGCACGCTCGAGGCATCTGTTTGACTGCTGCCGTGCCGTCCGATCGTGAGACCTCCGTCGAAGCGGAGTTCTCTCGGGTGGTCGGCCGGTTCGCCGGTCCGGCCAGGGGCGCCGGACTGCTCGTGATCAGCGTTTTCGGCGTGCTCGCCACGCCTTCGGGCGCGCTCCCGCTCGCCTTCGGTCTGCTGGCGCTGGCCTTGGTCACCGCCGTGGCCGAGTACGTCGTCGGGAAGACGGGCCGGGGCAGGCCGCTGGCGTTCGCGCTGACCTTGGTGCGCGCCGGGGCGATCTGCGGCACCCAGTTCCTGACCGCGCCCGAAGCGGGCGAGCTGAACCAGTGGGCGCTCAACGTGCTCACCCTCACCGCGATCACCCTCCAATGGGAATGGCCGCCGAAGATCACCGTGCCCGCCATCGCCTGCCTGCTGGCGATCGAAGTGGTGCCGCTCGGCTTCGAGGACGGCTTCTCGGTGGTCCTGCGAGTGCTCATCGAAGCCACCCTCGCCCGCGGCGCCTTCCTCCTGCTGTCGCGGACCACGCGCCGGATCGACCATCTCCGTGAGCGCCGGGCCCGGCTTACCCGTGAGGAATCCCTTGCCGTGGAACGACGATTGCGGGAACGGGAGTATCTGGCCGTACTGCACGACACGGCCGCGGCCACCTTTCTCACCGTGGCCCAGCGCGGGGAAACGACGGATCCGGCCGAGGTCGCCGGCTACGCCCGCCGCGATCTCGCGATCCTCACCGGCGAATCCGGTCCGGGCAGTGTGGTCGACCTCGAAACGTCGTTGCGCGGCGTGCTCGCGCAAAGCCCGGTGAAGGTCGAGACGCACTGGTCGCCGGTCGCGCCGATCCCGGCGTCGGCGGCGCTCGCGCTGGTCCGCGCGGTGCGCGAGGCGCTGGTGAACGTCGACCGGCACGCGGGTGTCCGCGAGGCCCGGCTGACGGTCGAAGACGGCGTACGCGTGACCGTGCGGGACGAGGGCCGAGGATTCGATCCGGCGAAGATCCCGGCACAGCGTCGAGGTATCCGGGAATCGCTCGTCGAACGCATGGCCGCGGCGGGCGGCCGGGCCGGGGTGACCTCCGCGCCCGGCGCGGGCACCACGGTGGAACTGGTGTGGCCGCATGAATGAGACCGCGGACCGCGTCCTCGGTGGCTGCCGGATCGCGGTCCTGCTCGCGACGGCGGCGATCCAGATCGGACTGAGCCTGGCGCGGCTGACCGACACCCCGGGCCGGGTCGCGTACGCGGCCCTCGCCGGTGTGCTCGTCGTGGCGGCGTGGTGGGTGCTGCGCTGGAAGCCGGTCCCCTGGCCGGTCGCGATCACGGGGGCGGCGGTGGTGCTCGCCGCGTCGACGGTCGCGGTCTGGACGCTACCGCCGGACCGGCTCTTCGGCGACGAGAACTGGGCGTCCGGTCTCGCGGGCTGGCATCTGCTGGTCCTGCTGATGGACCGCCCCGCGATCGCGATGGCCGCGCTCGTCCTCCAGATGACGCTCACCGTCGTCCGGCAGTTCGGCGTGGAACTCACCGATCGCGGCGAGATCGGCAGCGTGGTGATCGTCGCGCTCAGCGTGCTCACCTTCCAGGCCGCGACGCTGGCGCTGATCAGGGTGGTCAACCGGCGGGCGGGTGAGGCCGCCGAAGCCTCCGCGGAACGAGACCGCCAAGCCCATCGCAAGGCGCTCGCCGAGGAACGGGAGGCCGACCAGCGGAACCGGTTCGCCGGACAGCTCGGCGCCACCTTGCCGCTGCTGGCCGGGCTGGCCGACCGCACCCTCGACCCGCGTGACGACGCGGTCCGGCGGCGGTGCGCGCTCGCGGCCACGCAATTGCGGCGGTTGTTCGCGGAGAACGACGACGTCCCCGACCCGCTTCTGCACGAGGTCTCGGCCTGTGTCGATCTCGCCGAGCGGCGGGGGCTGACGGTGACGCTGGCGGTCAGCGGCGAACCGGCCCCGGTCCCGACCGCGGTCCGCCGCGAACTGACCGGTCCGCTGATGACCGCGCTGGTCGCCGCCCGGTCGCAGGCCAGGGTCAGCGTCCTGCGCGCCGACGACGAGATCCGTGTCGCGGCGATCACGGACGGTGAACCGGGTGTGACGGAGAACGGATCGGGCGCCGTCGACGTCGAATGGCACGCACTGGGAGAACGATCGTGGATGGAGGCGAAATGGCGTTCGCGACCGAACTGACCGCGGTGGTCGTCGACGATCATCCGGCCGTACGGGCCGGAGTCGTGCACTGGCTGTCCTGCGGCACCCCGCCGGTCAGCGTCGTGGCCGAGGGCGAGGACGTGCGCGCCGCGTGGATCGGCGAGGGCGCGCAGGCCGACGTCGTCATCCTCGACCTGCACCTCAACAGCACCACGCCGGCGATGGGCGATCTGCGACGGCTCACCGAAGCGGGCCGCCGCGTCGTCGTCTACTCGATGCGGGCCGACGACGAGACCGTGCTGCAGTGCCTCGAACTCGGCGCGCTCAGCTACCTGACGAAGGCCGAGGGCGCGGAACATCTCCTCGAAGCCGTGCGCGCCGCGGCGGCCGACCGGTCGTACACGCCGCCGTCGCTGGCGGGCGCGATGGCCGGGGACCGCTCCGAGCGGCGGCCCGCCCTCTCCGCGCGCGAGACCGAGGTGCTCATCGAGTGGTTCCAGTCCGAGTCGAAGGACTTCGTGGCGCACCGGCTGGGGATCTCGCCGAACACGGTGAACTCGCATCTCGAGCGGATCCGGGTGAAGTACGCCCAGATGGGCAGGGAGGCCCCGACCAAGGCCGCGCTCGTCGCACGGGCGATCCAGGACGGGCTGATCGGCGTAAGCGATTTGTGATCGGTTGTGGTGCGAACGGACCACTCTCACGCCTTCATTCTGCGACTACGTTGCGTGACGAGTCACGAGTCCGAGGAGATCCATGAAGTCCGCCCTGATCGTCACCTGCTGCGCCGCCGCACTGCTGCTTTCCGCCTGCGGCGGGGAAGAGAAGGGTGACAAGACCGTCCGGGCCGACGGCACCATGGCGCCCGGCAGCACGTTGAAGGTCGGCGAACGCGCCGTCGTCCCGTTCAGCGACGCGAACAAGTCCGGCACGATCGCGATCACCGTGAAGTCGGTCGACCTCGGCCCGAAGGAAGACCTCGCCGGGTTCAAGAACAAGGGCGAAGGCATGCTCCCGGTCTACGTCCGGATGGTGGTCGAGAACGTCGGCGGCACGGATCTCTCCGATACTTCGGTGTCGGTGCGCGCGGTGGACCCGAACGGCAAGAGCACCAAGGTGATCCTGGCCAACAGCACCGCGGCCTGCAAAGGCGGGTCGGCGCCGGAGAACTTCACCACCGCGGGCGCGACCTACGAGACCTGCAAGACCGAAGGCGTCAAGGACGGCGGCGAGGTCGGCGGCGTGATCTTCCGGGAAGGCGACTACCAGGACGACCCCATCACCTGGAAGAAGTGACCGCGTCCCTCATTGAGCCGAACAGCGTAATCGATTCGTTACCCGTGGTGGTGCGAATGGACCACACAGATGTACTCCATCATCGACTACGGTGCGTGGCGAGAACGCCGGAGCAGGGTTCGGCGGGGAGTCCGAGGAGATCCATGAAGTTCGACCGTATCGCTCTGTCCGCCACCGGCTGCGCCGCTGTGCTGCTGCTTTCCGCCTGTGGCGGGGAAGAGAAGGGCGGCAGCCCCGCCCCCGCCCCGTCGCCCGCGCCGACGTCGGCATCCGCGTCCTCGCCCACGACCAGCGGTACGGTCCCGGTTTCGAACGCGGACGCCACGGCGCCCGGCACCGCGCTGAAGGTCGGCGAGCGCGCCGTCGTCCCGTTCAAGTACGGCAACGACAAGAGCGGCACCATCGCGATCACCGTCAAGGCGATCGAACTCGGCCCGAAGGAGGACCTCGCCTCCTACGGCGAGAAGGCCAAGGGCATGACGCCGGTGTACATCCGGATGACGGTGGAGAATGTCGGCGGCACGGACCTCAGCTACAGCACGGTGCGGATGCGCGCGGTCGGCCCGGACAACAAGAGCACCGGCGTGATCATCACCGGCGAGACCACCGCCTGCCAGTCCGAGTCGGCGAAGAGGGACTTCAAGACCGCCGGCGCGACCTACGAGACCTGTGAGCTGCAGGCCATCAGGGACGGCGGCGAGGTCGGCGGCGCGGAATTCAACGACGGCGACGGGTACAAGGACGACCCGATCGTCTGGAAGAAGTAGTCCGATCGCGCGTGAAGGCCCCCTTCCCTCTGCTGAGCCGAGGGAAGGGGGCCTTCACGCGCTTCGCTGACGCTGCGGGAGCCGGTTCTCCTGCGTAGCGTTGTCGTGATGGTCCACGTGCACCGGACGATCACCGTCCGAACCCCCGCCCAGACCGTCGTCGGCTATCTGCGGGACTTCGCGCACGCCGAGTCCTGGGACCCCGGCACCGTGTCCTGCACCCGCACCGACACCGGCCCCATCGCCGTCGGCTCGCGGTGGCACAACGTGTCGGAGTTCCGCGGCAAGAAGACGGAGCTCACCTATCGGCTCGACCGGCTGGAGCCGGACAGGATCGTGTTCGTCGGCAACAACAAGACCGCGACGTCCACCGACGATCTGACCATCTCCGAAGCGGACGGCACGACGACCGTCAGCTACCACGCCACCATCGAGTTCCACGGCCTGGCGAAACTCGCGGACCCCTTCCTCAAGCGGCAGTTCGAGAAGATGGGCGACGAGCTGGTCCCGGCGATGAAGGCGGCCCTCGAAGCGCTGTGACCCGTCCCCCTTGGCGTAACTCTCGTGATTGAAGGCGTAACACGCGTGATTGGAGCCGTTCCGCCTTCAATCACGAGAGTTCCGCCTTCAATCACGCGTGATACGGCTAGGCGCGGGGTGACGCGACGGGGCCGCTCAGGCGTCGCACCGCGTTCGCGCAGGCGAGGGACTCCAGGAGCGGGACCGTCCGGTCCCAGCCCAGGCAGGCGTCCGTGATGCTCAGGTCGGGCCGGGGGCGTGCGGAACCGACGTCCTGCCTGCCGTCGGAGAGGTACGACTCGATCATCACGCCGGCCAGTGCGTCGTTGCCCGCCGAGATCTGGTCCGCCAGGTCGGCGACGACGACGGGCTGCCGGTTGTGGTCCTTGCCGCTGTTGCCGTGCGAAGCGTCGACGACGAGCCGGTGCGGCAGGCCGGCGGCGGTCAGCGCGTCGAGGGCGTCCGCGACCGCGTGGGCGTGGTGATTGGGTTTCGGGCCCCCGCGCAGCACGAGGTGCGCGTCCGGATTCCCGGAGCTGCGCTGGATCCGCGGCCGTCCGTCGGCGGCGGCGCCCGGGAAGACGTGGGGCAGCGCGGCCGACCGGACCGCGTCGACGGCGGTGTCCAGCCGCCCGGACACGCAGTTCTTCATGCCCACCGGCATCGGGAGCCACGACGCCAGCTGCCGGTGCGGCTGGCTGGCGACGGTCCGCGCGCCGATCGCGCCCCAGCTGATGGTGTCCGCGAAATACGGCGCCAGGAACGGATCGACGAACTCGTACGCCAGCGGCAGCCCGGTCGCGGCGGCGTCGTCCAGGAACCGCCGTCCGATCCGGACGCCGGAAGCGAGATCGCCCTTGCCGTCCAGGGTGGGGTCGGGCACCAGGCCGGTCCAGCCCGCGATCGTCCGCGGTTTCTCCAGGTAGGCGCGCAGGACCACGACGAGGTCGTCGGCGAACCGGCGCGACGCCTCCGCGAGCCGGTGCGCGTACTCGAGCGCGCCGTCGGTGTCGTGCACCGAACACGGGCCCACGACGACGAGCAGCCGCGAGTCGCGCCGAGCCAGCACGTCGGCGACGGTTTCGCGGTGCCGGATGATCTCCTCCGGCACGAAGCCGCTCGTGGCCACCTCGGCCGGGCTGGGCAACTGGTCAAGCATCCGCATGACCTTTCTTCTTGTCGGGGGCGGCCTGGGGCAGCCGCGTCGCACCGGCCACCGCCACGACGGCGAGGCCGAGAACACACCAGAACGCGTCGGCGAAGGCGGCCGCGACATCCGCGCCGCGCACGGCCAGCCGGGCCTGCAGCACCACGGCCAGCACCGCGGTGCCGATCGAGCCGCCGAGCGTGTTGAGCAGATTCAGTGCCCCGGCCGCGCGGGGCAGCCGGGCGGGTTCGACGCGGCGGTAGACGATCGTCATCACCGGCGCGCCGATCAGCGCCGCGCCGAAACCGCGCAGCAGCAGGGAAACCACGATCACCCAGTCCGGAAGACCCGGGCCGAGCTGGGTGAACGGGGCGGTGCCGAGGGTGACCAGCCCGATCCCGCTCAGCACCAGCGTGCGCGGCGAGATCCGGTCGACGAGCCGGTTCACCAGTACCGAACCGGCCGCCGCGCCGATGCCCTGGGGCACCAGCAGCAGGCCGGTGTCCCAAGTGGACAGTCCAGGGCCGCGCTGGAGATACAGCGGGAGCAGGAACATCGTGCCGAACACCGACGCGCCGAGCAGCACCAGTGCCAGCGCGGCCACCCCGAACGGCGGCTTGGTGAACAAGCGTGGATCCAGCAACGGGGCTTCGGCCCGAAGACCATGCCGGACGAACGCAACCAGCATCACGACGCCGAGCGCGACGGCGATCCCGGCGACCATCGGTGTCCCCTGGTCGAACCAGGTGAGCCCGAAGACCAGGACGGCCAGCCCCGGCGAGAGCAGCAGCGCGCCCCGGAAGTCGAAGCGCTCGCCCTTGCCCCCGGGTTCGTTCTCGGGAACCCAGCGCCGGGCCAGGAACACCGCCACCACACCGATCGGGAGGTTGACGTAGAACAGCCACGGCCAGTCGGCGACCGCGAGGATCGTGCCGCTCGCCAGCGGGCCGAGCACCGGCGACAGGAGCGGGACGAGACCGACGACGGCGATCACGCGGCCGATGCGGTCGCGTCCGGCGGCCCGCGCCAGCAACGCCTGGCCGGTCGGCGGGAGCAGACCGCCCGCGAGCCCTTGCAGGACACGGAACGCGATGAGCGCGGGCAGTGTCGGCGCCAGCGCGCACAACAAGGACGCCAGCAGGAACACGACGACGGCGGTGAGCCAGACGCGGCGGCCGCCGAACCGGTCGGCGAGCCAGCCGGACGCCGGCACGGCGGTGACCACGGCCAGCAGATACGCCGTCGTCACCCAGTGGACGCCGGTGACCGGCGCTCCGAACTCGTCGGCGAGGGTGTCGACGCCGACCGAGACGATCGTGCTGTCCAAAGTGGCCATGAAGGTGCCGAGCACCAGCACGGCCGCCGTGCGCCACAGCGCGGCGTCGATCGGGCGCGCGGTCACCGCTCCCCCACGAAACCGGCGGCGTCGCCGTCGAGCCAGGACGGCAGCTTCCGGAGATGGCCGACCAGGTCGTCGGCGAGCGACCGGGCGTCGGTCTCCTTCGCGTACAGAACGCCTTCCCAGCCTTGCTCGCCGGGGACGACCGTGACGCTCACCGGGTGATGCGTGCGCTCGCGGAACCGCGTCCCGGTGACGGTCAGGCCTGGCGCGGGTTCGCGCAGCTTCGCCGGATCCACCGGATAGTTCTCGAAGACGAGCAGGCTGTCGAACAGCCGCTCGCGCCCGGCCAGCGACGCGAGTTCCGGCAGGCCCATCCGGTGGTGCGCGGCCATCGCCTGCTGCCGTGCCTGCAGATCGGCGAGCGCCTCGGTGACGGTCCCGGTGAACCTGGCCCGGACCGGGACGCTGTTCGCCAGCAGGCCGATGATGTCCTCGACACCGTCCACATCGGACGTGCGATTCGAGGTCATCACCCCGAAGCTGACATCGGGGCGTCCGGCGTGGGTCGCGAGCACGGCCGCCCACGCACCCTGCAGCAGGGTGTTGACGGTGAGCCCTCGTTCCGCGCCCAGCTTGGTCAGTTCCGCGACCAGCCGATCGTCCACAGTGAACAGAGCGGGATCGGCGGAGCCTCCGGTACGCGGCAGATGGTCGCCTTCGGGAAGGCCGTCCAGTTCCCTGCGCCACGCCCGGACGTCGGCCGAGTGACCGGCCGCGGCGAGCAGTCGCGTGTACCGCGTCGGCGGCACCGGCTCCGGCAATGGCTTTCCCGCGTACAGCGCGAACAGCTCGCCGAGGATGCGCGGCGCGGACCAGCCGTCGGACAGCAGATGATGGCTGGTCAGCACCAGCGTGTGACTGCCGTGCCTCAGGACGGTGACCCGCCACAGCGGACCGTGCGCCAGGTCGAACGGTTCCGCCAGTTCCTCGTCCAACGCCGTGTCCACTTCGGACACGTCGCGCACGCGGAAACCGGCCCGCGGCTCGGCGGGGATCACCTGGACCTCGTGCGACGGCGGGAACACCGCGCCCAGATTCGGCTGCCGTCGCACCAGTGCGTCCGCCGCCCTCCGCAGCGCGTCGACGTCCAGGTCGCCGGTCAGCGTGAACGCCGCCTGCACTCGATACGGATCGTCGTCCGCCGCCTGGGACTCGCGCAGGATCACCTCCTGCAACGGGGTCAGTGGCAGGATCTCGCCGGGCCCGGGCACGTCGGCGGCGAGAGTGTCCAGCTCACGCCGGAAGTGCTCGCCCAGCACGGTGATCTCGTCCTCGGTGAACAGCGCGGACGGCCAGGTGAAGCGGACACCGAGCGTGCCGCCGTCGGGGACCATCGCGTTCACCGTCAGCGCGTACGGCAACGGCATCTCCGCGCCGCCACCCGAACCGAGCGGATCCGCGTCCGGCGGGCGCTGCCACAAGGTCTCCTCGACCGGGGCCGCCGGGAAGCGGCCGAGGTAGTTCCAGGCCACCTCCGGCCGAGGGCCGTCGACCTCGAGAATCCCGTGTCCGAGCCCGTCTCCAGCCGCGCGCAGGTGATCACGCACCGCGCGCAGCGCGTCCGGAAACGGCCCGGACGGCGGCGCGATCCGCGCCGGATGCACGGCGGTGAACCAGCCGGCGGTCTGCGCCAGATCGACCGTGCCCGCGAAGTCCGGGGTGTGTCCCGGACGTCCGTGGCTCTCGACGGCGACGAGCAGGTCGGCTCCGGTCCCGCGCCAGGCGGCGACGGCACGGGCCAGCGCGGTCAGCAGCACGGTGTCCGGACCGGTGCGGTAAGCCGTCGGCAGCGCGGTGAGCACGGCGTGGGTCGTGGCCTCGCCGAGGTCGATCCGGTGATGCCGTGCGGTCGCCACGGTGTCGCGCCCCGGATCGAGCTCGCTCCGGCCGAGCGTGCTCACCGGCGCGGCGGCGACGCCCTCCCAGTGCCGCATTTCGTCCTCTCGATGCGGGGCGGCCGCGCGCAGCGACCGCGCCCAGCCCAGGAACGACTGGCCGCGCCGGTGCAGGGTGTGGCCGTGGAAGGCCTGTTCGAGGTCGTCGAGCAGGACACGCCAGGTCACCGCGTCGGCGACCAGGTGGTGTGCCACCAGCAGCAACCGTCCGGGCCGGTCCCCGGCGTCCGCCAGCACCGCCCGCACCAGCGGTCCGGAGCGCGGGTCCATCCGAGCGACGATCTCCTCGACCTGGGCGTCGAGCGCCGCACGAGGATCACCGGAGACGCGGACGGCGGTGAGCACGTCGGCACCGGTCACGGCCCCGACGTCCGGGACGCGCAGCGCGTCCTCGACCAGATGTGCGCGCAGGACGTCGTGGCGGGCGAGAACGGCGTCGAGCACCGCGGTCCAGCGTGGGACGTCGTCCGCCGAAGGCACGCAGATCTCGACCCACTGGCAGAACCCGTCGGCCGCCTTTCCCGCGCGCCGCAGCAGATCCCGCATGATCGGCGTGAGCGGGGCGTCGCCGACCGCGTGGGCTTCCTCGGCCCGCTCGGGTTCGCCGCAGCACGCGGCGATCCCGGCGACCGTGCCGCCTTCGAGGACGTCGCGCGCGGTCAGGTGCAGCCCTTCGCGGCGGGCGCGGGAGACCACCCGCAGCGAGGCGATGCTGTCGCCGCCCGCGTCGAGGAACCCGTCGTCGAGGCCGACGTCGGGACCGAGCAGCTCGCGGACCACCCGCAGCAGCACGGCTTCCGCCGGGGTGGCGGGTTCCCGTCCGCCGTCGGAGCGGGCTTCCGGCGCGGGCAGCGCGGCCCGGTCCAGTTTGCCGCTCGGGCCGAGCGGGAGCCGGTCCAGCGGTACGAACGCGGCCGGCACCATGTACGCGGGCAGTTCCGCAGCGAGGTACTCGCGCAGCGCGGCGGGATCGGGGTCGGCGCCGTCCACGGGGACGACGTAGGCGACCAGCCGGTCCTCGCGGACGATCACCGCGGCGGCACGCACGTCGTCGTGCGCGGTCAGCGCGGTCTCGATCTCGCCGAGTTCGATCCGGAACCCGCGCAGTTTGACCTGGTGGTCGGCGCGGCCGAGGAAGACGATCTGCCCGTCCGGACGCCAGCGGACCAGGTCACCGGTGCGGTACATCCGCTCCCCCGGCGGCCCGAACGGATCGGCGACGAACCGTTCCGCGGTCAGCGCCGCCCGGCCGACGTAGCCCTGTGCGAGCTTCGGCCCGGCCAGGTACAGCTCGCCGGTGACGTTCGTGCCGACCGGGAGCAGACCGCCGTCCAGCACGTACGCGCGGACCTCCGGATCCGGACGGCCGATCGGCAGCGGGCCGGGGTCGGCCGGGTCGTAGTGCCAGGTGACCGAGTTGATGGTGACCTCGGTCGGCCCGTAGGCGTTGAACAGCGCCCGCCGGTTCCCCCAGCGCCGCGCCAGTTCCGGATCGAGCCGTTCGGCGCCGACGACGAAGAACACGTCCGGGTCGACGGTCGCGTCGTCGGGCATCGCGGACAGGAACGACGGCAACAGGTTGAGCCCGGTGACGCGGTGTTCGGCGGCGTACGCCAGAAGGTCGTCGCCGGAGACCCGCACCTCCTCCGGCGCGATCACCGACGTGCCGCCGGACAGCAACGGCAGCATGAACTGCCAGAACGCGACGTCGAAACTCGTCGAGGCGAAATGCAGGTACCGCTCGGCGGTCCCGATCCCGACGATGTCCTCCTGCAGCGCGATCAGGCTCGGCACGCCGCGATGCGGCACCGCCACACCCTTGGGTTTGCCGGTGGTGCCCGAGGTGTAGATGACGTAGGCGATCGCCTCCGGGCACGAGGGCACTGCCGGGTCCGAGTCCTCAGTGGACAGTTCGGCCGGGTCGATCACCGGAAGACCTTCGACGTGCGAAGTGGACACGACGGCGGCGGGCCGGATGTCGTCCAGCATGTAGGCCAGCCGGTCGGCCGGGTAGTCCGGGTCCATCGGCACGTGCACCGCACCGGCCTTGATCACGCCGAACAGCACGACCACGAGGTCGACGTCGCGGCGCAACAGGACCGCGACCGGATCCTGCGGTTTCACCCCGGCGTCGATCAGGGTGTGCGCGAGCCGGTTGGCCCGGCGGTCCAGTTCGGCGTAGGTCAGGCTCCGGTCGCGGCACACGACGGCTTCTGCGTCCGGCGTCTCCCGGACCCAGCGGCCGAACTCCGCCAGCATGCCGCCGCGTTCGCGTTTCGGTTCCGGACCCTCACCGAGACGCAGCATCGCGCGTTCCTCCTCGGCGCCGAGCGCCCGCAGCCGGGAGACCGGTCGCGCCGGGTCGGCGACGATCTCGTGCAGTATCGCCCGCAGCCAGCGGCCGTAGGACTCGGCCTCCTCGCGGGTGAACGCCTGGGGCTGATAGCCGAGGCCGACCGTGAACTCGTCGCCGGGCAGCACGATCACCGTGAGCGGGTAGTGCGTCGCGTCGGTGATGTCGACGCCGACGAGGTCGAGGCCCGGCGCCAGCGTGGTCCGGGCGCGGCTGGAGAGCGGGAAGTTCTCCATCACCAGCATCGTGTCGAACAGGTCGCCGACCCCGGCCGCGCGCTGGATGTCCGGCAGCCCGGCGTGATGGTGGTCGGTGAGCCGCACGCTTTCGGTGTGCACGCGTTCCAGCACGGTGGACGCGGTGTCGGCGGCGTCGAACCGCACGCGCACCGGGATCGTGCTGCCCAGCTGGCCGATCATGCGCTCGACACCGGGGACGTCGGCGGGGCGGCCGGAGACCGGGCAGCCGAACACCACGTCGCGGCGGCCGGTCAGCCGGGCGAGCAACGCTCCCCAGGCGGTCTGGAACACCGTCGTCGGGGTGATACCGCGTTCGCGGGCGAAAGCACGCAGCCGTTCGCTGAACTCCCCGCCGAGTTGCACCGTGACGCGTTCCGGACGCTCTACAGTGGACTCGACGCTGGCCGGGGCGAGCCGCGTTCCTTCGTCCAATCCGGACAGTGCCTCGCGCCATGCTTCCAGTGCGGCGTCCGGGTCGCGTTCGCCGAGCACCCGGTGGTACTCCGAAAGCGGGGGCGCGACCGGGGCCGCCGGGCCGCCGCCGAGTTCGGCGTAGGTGGCCAGCAGGGTGCGGCCGACCAGCGGCATCGACCAGCCGTCGAGCAGCGCGTGGTGATTCGTGAGCACCAGGCGGTGCTCGTCCGGGCCGAGGGTGAGCAGCAGGAACCGGATCAGCGGCGGGGTCGCCGGGTCGAAGGGGCGGGCGAGTTCGGTGCGGCATTCGGCCTCGACCCGGTCCGGCGAGACGTTCGCGAACCGCCAGTCCAGCGTGACCTCGGCGGGCACCACCTGGACGACCTCGCCCGCGTCGGTGGTGTGCAGGTGGACGCGCAGCGCGGGATGCCGCCGAAGCACTTCCGCCGCGGCCTCGCGCATGCGGTCCGCGTCGAGCGCGCCGCTGAGCAGGGTGACGGCCTGGACCACGTAGACGTCGGTGTCTTCGGCGCCGCGTGCCAGCGTGTGGAACGAAAGCCCGGTTTGCAGCGGGGTCGCGGGCAGGACGTCCTCGACCCGGCCGAGGCGTTCGAGCGCGTCGATGTCGGCCTGGCCGAGGCTGACCAGCGGGAGATCCGACGGGGTGAGCCCGCCGCCGTCCGGGCCGATCCGGGCGGCGTGCGCCGCCATCGCTTCCAGCGCGAGTGACCACGCTTCTTGAAGCGCGGCAACGCTTTCCTGGGACAGGACGGCACCGGCCGCGGTCCATTCGACGGCGAGCCGGGGACGGCCTTCCTCGCGGACGAAGCAGTTCAGCGCCAGCACCTGTTCCAGCGACTTGGCGTCCGGTTCGGTGACCGCGAACGGGTCCTCCTCGGGCAGCCGCCAGCCGGTTCCGGGCAGGGCCGCGAACCGGCCGAGGTAGTTCAGCACGACGTCCGGCGGCGGGACGGCGGCCAATTCGTCCCGGGTGAGCGGGTCGAGGTACCGCAGGACACCGAAGCCGACACCGTTGTCAGGGACCGCGCGTTTGGCTTCCTTGGCGGCTCGCAGCAGCCTTCCGGCATCCGCTACGCCAGAGGGAATGCGCAACGGATATTCGGCGGTGAACCAGCCGACGGTGCGCGAAAGATCCAGGCCGTCGTGGTCCCGGCCGTGTCCTTCGAGCGACACGGTTTCGGCCTCGACCGGGACATCACGCCAAGACCGCAGTGCCAGCACGAGCGCCGCGAGCAGCACGTCGTCCGGTCCCGCGCGGTAGGCCGCGGGCAACGCGGTGAGCACCGCTTCGGTCTGCTCCGGGGTGGCGAGGGTGACCGACCGCCGCGCTGTCGCGACCGTGTCGGTGGCCCGGTCGAGCGGCCGGTGACCGAGACGCGGACCGCCGAGCGCGCCGCGCCAGTGGTCGAGTTCGCCCCGCCGGGCACCGGAAGTGCCCTGCTCGGCAAGGAGAAGCGCGTGCCGCCGCCACGAAGTCCCGACCGCTTCGAGCGGTTCACCGGCACAGGCTGCACGCAGATCCGGCAGCAGCACCCGCCACGAAACCCCGTCGACCGCCAAGTGGTGCAGCACGATCACGAGGTGGTCCGGCAGCAACGCGACCCTGAGCACCCCGGCCCGGAGATCGAGGGACTCAGCGAGTTCCGCCGCGACCTCGGCCGGTTCACCGGTCGTCTCGATGACCACGTCGGACGCCCGCACCGCCCCGCGTTCCCGGACCCGCATTTCGTCCTCTAAATGCAGACGGAGGACGTCGTGGTGGTCCAGCAGCGTTTGCACGCCCTCGGTCAGCAGGGCGGGCGGGAGGTCCTCGTCGAGCCGGACGGCGGTCCACTGGGTGTACCCGGAAATCGTCGTGACGTCCGGATGCGGATCGAGCAGCGCGCGGGCGATCGGCGGGGCGGGCACCACGCCGACCGGCTCGCCCTGCGGGGCGGCCGGGGCGCCGATCTCCACGCTCGCCGCCGCCAGCGCCTCGAAGCTGCGGCGGGCCAGCAGATCACGCGGGCGCAGGTCGAGGCCGTGCGCACGCAGCCTGCTGCTGACGCTGATCGCGGTGATGCTGTCACCGCCCAGCGCGAAGAAGTCGTCGTCGACGGCGACCTCGTCGACACCGATCACCTCGGCGATGGTGGCGCACAGCAGCCGTTCGCGGTCAGTGGCCGCGACGCGTCCGGCCGCCGCGCGCGGGGCGGGCAGCGCCGGACGATCGATCTTCCCGTTGGGGGTCAACGGAAGCGAGTCGAGAACGACGACCGCGGCGGGCACGAGATGCTCCGGCACCCGCCCGGCGAGTTCCGCGCGGACCTCGTCCGGCACGACCTCGCCGACGACGTAACCGACGAGCCTGGGCCCGCGCACCGCGGCGGCGGCCGTGCGCACGCCCGGAACGGCGGCCAGCGCGGCCTCGACCTCACCGAGTTCGACGCGGTGACCGCGCACCTTCACCTGGCCGTCGCGGCGGCCCAGGTACTCCAGCCCACGGCCGGGCACCCAGCGGACGAGGTCCCCGGTGCGGTACATCCGGTCACCGGGCGCGCCGAACGGATCGGCGACGAATCGTTCGGCGGTCGCGCCGGGACGTCCGAGATAACCACGCGCCAGATGCGGCCCCGCCAGGTAGAGCTCTCCCGGCGTTCCGGCGGGCGCGGGCCGCAGCGCGGCGTCGAGCACCCGGACCGCCGTACCCGGCACCGCGGTGCCGATGGTCGGTTCCCCGTCGTCCAGCCAGGATCCGGCACCGTCCACAGTGGCCTCGGTCGGGCCGTACATGTTGCGGGCGCGGACACCGGACTCGGCGACGCGGCGCCACAGCGCGGGCGGAGTCGCCTCGCCACCGAGGACGAGCAGCGCGGGCGCGTCTGGACCGTCAAGCAGCCCGGCGTCGACGAGCGGCGCGGCCATCGACGGCGTGGTGTCGACGACGTCGATCCGGTCGCGGGCGAACGCGGCCAGCAGTTCCTCGGCGTCCCGCGCGACGTCGGTGCCGTAGACGTGGAGTTCGTGCCCGAACAGCAGCCACATCAACTGGTCGAGCGCGGAGTCGAAGGCGAACGAGTAAGTGTGCGCGACGCGCAGCCGCCTGCCCGCGGCGCGCTCGGTCTCGGCGACGGTGGTCGCGCGGTGGTGGCGCAGCAGCGTCGCGAGCCCGCCGACCCGGCCGAGGACGCCCTTGGGCCGCCCGGTCGAGCCGGAGGTGAAGATGACATAGGCCAGATGTTCCGGATGGCGGGGAATCCGCAGCGGCGAAGTGTCCAGAGTGGACAGATCGGTTTCATCGAGCAGCAGGTGCGGCCCCGGCACGATTCCCGGATCGTGGGCCACCGTGAGCACCGCGCCGGCTTCGGCGGCGAGTTCCCGCAGGCGCTCGACGGGATGCGCCAGATCCAGCGGCAAGAAGGCGGCCCCGGCGTCGAGCACCGCGAGCAGGGCGACGACGAGATCGGCGGACCGCGGCAGGGCCAGCGCGACGACGTCGTCCGCTCCGACACCGCGAGCCCGCAGTGCCCGGGCGAGGCGGTGGACCCGCGTGACGAGTTCGCCCGCGGTCAGCCGTTCGTCGCCGAAGACCAAGGCGGTCTGGCCGGGATCCAACCGGTCGAGAAGTTCGGATACGTCAAGGAGTTCGCTCTCCGGGGCGGGTGTCGACCACGCCTCCAGCAGCGTGTCCCGCTCCCCGGCCGGGACCAGATCCGCTCCGGCGACCGCCGGGCCGTCCGGTTCGGTCAGCGCGGTGATCAGACAGCGCAACGCGGTCAGCTTGGCGTCGACGGCGGCCTGGTCGTGCGTCCGCGCGTCGAC
This sequence comes from Amycolatopsis sp. WAC 04169, assembly GCF_003947535.1. Classification (NCBI taxonomy): domain Bacteria; kingdom Bacillati; phylum Actinomycetota; class Actinomycetes; order Pseudonocardiales; family Pseudonocardiaceae; genus Amycolatopsis; species Amycolatopsis sp. WAC 04169. The sequence goes on from NZ_QHJI01000007.1 coordinate 259,128, forward strand.
CTCGAACCCGAGCAGCAGCCCGCCGTCCGAGGTCGGCAGCACCGACAGCCCCATGTCCTCGGGCGGCCCGCCCGCGACGTTGCGCATCGTGCCGTGCGAGCACGCGAAGTCGAGCTTCAGATCGAACGCCTTGAGATTGATGCCGCGGCCGTGCAGCAGCGCCCCGGCGCCGGGCACCGCGAGATCCTGCGGCAGGTCTTCCCCGCGATACCGCTGATACGTGCGCATCTCCTTCAGCGCGCCCGCGACCCGCGCGGTCAGCTCGGCCGCCGAATCCTCCGGGAGCACCGTGACCCGCAACGGCAGCACGTTGACCGCCATCGCCGGGGTCCGCAGCGCCGCACCTTCGCGGCACATCAACGGCATCGCGAACACGACGTCGGTCCAGCCGAGCACGCGGTGCAGGAACGCGGCGTAGCAGGCGATCAGCGCGTCACCCCACGTCGTCCCGGCACGTTTGCCCAGTTCACGAAGCCGGGCCAGATCGGAAGCGGGCAAGATCGACCGGGCGGTGACAGTCTGCTCGGGCGGCCCTGACGCGCCGCCGGCGTCGTCGAGATCCGGCAACGGCGTGAACCGCTCCCGCCAGTACTCGCGATCCTGGGCGAACCGTTCGCTCTCGCGGTAGGCGCGGTCGGCCTCGACGAGGTCGGCGAACCGGGCGAACGTCGAGGCCGGGACTTCCTTACCCCGCACCGACGCGGTGTAGCGGGCCGCCGTCCGGCGCGCGAGCATCGCCGCGGTGTAACCGTCGAACACCAGGTGGTGCCCGAGCTGGGTGAACCACACGTGCGACTCGGACAGCCGCAGCACGAGATGGGCGAACAGCGGCCGGTCCACCATCCCGCGGCAGGCTTCGGCGACCCGGCGGCGTTCGGCGTCCACGCGCTCGTGCGCGGCGGCGACCGGATCGGCCTCACCGCGCAGGTCCACCACCTGCGGCAACGGCAGCGCTTCCTCCGACACGACCTGACGCGGACCGTCCGGCGTCTCGAACACCCGCAGCCGCAGGCTGTCCGCCTCCTCAGCGGTCGCCCGGATCGCTTCGGTGAGCGCGACGACGTCGACCGGGTCGTCACCGACGATCTCGATGACATCACCGACGACGTAGTAAGGAGAATCGGGTTCGAGGCGCTGCGCGGTCCAGATCCCCAGCTGGGCACCGGTCAAGTTCAGCATGAAGGCACCACCATCGGGGTTCCGGTCACCGGGTCGGGCACGACGACACTGGGGAGATCGAAGACCTCCTTCATCAATTCCGCGTCGACGATGTCGGACGGCGCGCCCTCGGCGACGATCCGGCCGTCCCGCAGTGCGACGAGGTGATCGGCGTACCGGCAGGCCTGGTTGATGTCGTGCAGGACGGCGATCACCGTGCGGCCCTCGTCACGCAGGCGCGCCAGCAGACCCAGCAACTGGTACTGGTGCGCGATGTCCAAAAAGGACGTCGGTTCGTCGAGCAGCAGGTACGGCGTCTTCTGCGCCAGCACCAGCGCCACCCACACGCGCTGACGCTGTCCGCCGGAAAGCTCCTGCACCGGCCGGTCGGCCAGCCCCGCCACCCCGGCCGCGGTCATCGCGTCGAGCACCGCGCGTTCGTCCTCTTCGGACCAGGTGGCGAACAACGACTGGTGCGGGAACCGGCCGCGCGCGATCAGCTGCCGGACGCGGACGTCCTCCGGGGCGACCGGATCCTGCGGCAGGAACCCGAGCTCCCGCGCCAAACCCTTGCCGGGGAAGGAGCCCACGTCCTTGCCGTCGAGCAGGACCTCGCCGTCCGCCGGACGCAGCAGCCGGACGAACGCGCGCAGCAAGGTGGACTTGCCGCACGCGTTCGGTCCGACGACGGCGGTGAACGCGCGGTCGGGCACGTCGAGGCTCAGCCGGGTCGACACGACCCGGTCGCCGTAGCGCAGGGTCAGGTCCCGAGCGGTCAAGCGGGCACTCATGTGCGCCGAACCTCCTTGGTGAGCAGCCAGATCAGGTAGCCGCCGCCGATCACGGTGCTGACCACACCGACCGGCAGCGATTCCGGCGCGAGCAACATCTGGGCGGCCAGGTCGGCACTGGTCAGCAGCACGGCGCCGGTGAGGGCGGCGGGCAAAAGGGCGATACCGGGCGTGCGGGCGAGCCGCCGCCCGATCTGCGGTGCCGCCAGCGCGATGAACGCGATCGGGCCCGCCACGGCGGTCACCGTGGCCGTGCAGCCGACCCCGATCAGCACCAGGACCAGCCGCAGGCGGTCCCAGCGGACACCGGTGGTGACCGCCAGTGCGCCGCCGAGCGCGGCCTGGTGCAGCGCGGGTGCCCTGGTGAACAGCACGACGAACAGCACCGCGAGCACCCCGAACGGGATGGCGACGTCGTCCCAGCCGACCCCGTTGAGGGAACCGGCGTTCCAGCCGACGGCCGCGATCGCGATCTCGAGTTCCGCGCGCAGCACGATCCACGAGTTGAGTGCGGTCAGCATCGCGTTGATCGCGATCCCGATGACGACCAGCCGCAGCCCGGACAGTCCGCCGCCGAGCGACAAGGCGTAGACGACGGCCGCCGTGATCACGCCGCCGAGCACCGAACCGATGGTCAGCTGCGTCGACGTCCCCGAGAGGACGGTGATCGCGAACAGCGCGCCGGTGTACGCGCCGGCGTCGAGACCGATCACGTCCGGGCTGCCGAGCGGGTTGCGGGTGACGTTCTGGAAGATCGCGCCCGCCAGGCCGAGCGCGGCACCGAACACCAGCCCGGCCAGTACCCGGGGCAGCCGCCATTCGCGGATGACCACGCCCGGCCCGCCACCGGATCCGGTGAGCGCGGCGAACACCCGGGCGGGGCTCGCCCACGCCGCGCCGTAGCAGAGCCCGAGCAGCGTCAGACCGGCGATGACCACCAGCATCGCCACGAGGAAGACAAGGGTGCGGCGTTCCATCCGGGCGGAGAACCGCCCGCGCCGCAGGACGAGGGTGCTCACAGCGGCGCCGCCCCGTATTTGCGGACGGCCCAGATCAGCACCGGGCCGCCGAGGAACGCGGTCACGATCGCGACCGGGACCTCACCGGTCGGCAGCAGGATCCGGGAGCCGACGTCCGCGGCCAGCATCAGGACCGGGCCGAGCAGCGCGGCGAACGCGATCAGCCACGGGATCGACGCCCCCGCCACCCGCCGGGCCAGATGCGGCACGATCAGCCCGACGAACAGGATCGGCCCGGCCAGCGCGGTCGCCGCGCCCGCCATCAGCGTGATCAGCAGCAGGGTGACCGTCCGGACGCGGGCGACGTTCGCGCCGAGCGTATGCGCGACCGTCTCGCCGAGCGCGATGGCGTTCAGCTGACGGCTCACCGCGAACGCGCCCAGCAGGGACAGGCCGATGACGATCAGCGGGACCGTCACCGGCGCCTGTTCGCGACCGGCCAGCGAACCCACCGACCAGAACCGGTAGACGTCGAAGGTGTCCGGGAACAGCAGCCGCAGGCCGAGGGTGAGCCCCAGCAGCACGGCGCTCAGCGCGGTCCCGGCGAGCACGAGCCGCAGCGGCGACTTGCTGCCGACCGCGTACACCAGCGCCGACGCGCCGACCGCGCCCAGCACCGCCAGGCCCAGTTCGGCGGGCGCCGACGCGGCCAGACCGAACGAGGAGCCCACCGCGATGGCGAACCCGGCCCCGGCGGTCACGCCGAGCACGCCGGGTTCGGCCAAAGCGTTGCGGGACAAGGCCTGCACGAGCACGCCGCCGACGGCGAGCGCCGCGCCGACCCCGATCGCCAGCACCGCCCTCGGCATCCGGATGTCCAGGACCACCGCCCGGTCACTCGGACTCCCGTCGCCCAGCAGGGCGCGCACGACCTCGCCGGGGGCGATGGCGTGCGCGCCGACGCCGACGCTCAGCACGGCGACCACGACGAGCCCGAGCAGTGCGGCGCCGAGCAGCGCGGACCGCCCGGTGGTGGTCACTTCTTCAGCAGCGGCGCGAACGCCTGGTCGACGGCGTCCAAAGTGGACGTCGCGGCCCGGTAGGTGGCGGCCTCGGTGTAGCGGAACGGGTAGACCTTGCCCGCCTTCACCGCGGGGAGTTCCTTCCACAGCGGCGAGTCGAGGACGTACTTGACCGGCGCCGGCACGGAGCCGTCGGCGGCGACCGAGTAGGTGATCGCGTCGGCCTGCGCGAACGCGGTCGTCAGCTCCTCGATCGACGGGTACTCGCTGACGTCCTTCGAGCCGCCGCCCTTGACCTTGACCTGGCCGTAGTAGGTGGCGCCGACGTCCTGTGCGACGTTGGTGCCCCAGGAACCGTTGAACTCACGCTGGAAGTTGCCCTTGGCGACCTCGCCGTAGGCACCGACGTGGCCCAGCTTCAGCTGCGGCAGCACGGCCTTGTACTTCTCGGCGATTCCCTTGGCCTTGGTGTCGTACGCGGTCTTCAGCGCGTCGAACCCGGCTGCCGCACCGGCGGCGTCGGCCTGCTTGCGCGACAGCTCACGCCACATCGACGGCACCGACGGGCCGATCGCCACGACCGGCGCGATCGCTTCGAGCCGCTTGATGTCGATGTCGGCGAGCACCGGCTTCGGCACGCCGATCACGATGAGATCCGGATCCGCCTGCGCGATCGCCTCGTAGTTCGTCTCCGACGCCGACTCGCCCGCGACCTTCGCCAGCTCGTCGTACTTCTTGCGCTCCTGCTCGTTGAACAGCGGGATCCCCCGCTTCCAGCTGGACACCCCGACCAGCGGCGCGCCCGCTTCGAGCAGGGCGGGCACGGCGTAGCCGGTGGCGATGACCCGCTTCGGCGAGACCGGGATGGTGATCTGGCCGTTGTCGGCCGCGAACACCCGGGTCGGACCGCCATCCGCCTGCCCGGCGTCGCCGGACCCACAGGCGGTGGCCGCGGTCACGACCGTCAAAGCGAGCGCGAGCGCTCCGGCGAGACGGCGGGTTCTTGTGGTGCGCATGGGTTTTCCTCGGTTTTCTTGGTGGGGATCAGTGGTCGTGCTCGTCGTCGAAGTCCGCGACGCCGCGTTTCCAGTAGCCGGTCACGTCGTGGTCGTCCTTGCCGAGCCCGAGGTCGTTCTTGAGCCAGCGGCGCAGCGGTTTGATCTGCCCCGCTTCACCGGCGACCCAGGCGTAGAGCCGTTCACCGGCGGGGACCTCGATGGTCTGGACCGCGCGGGCGAGGACGTCGGAAGCGCCCGGCGCGACGTCGCCTCGATGCAGCCAGTGCACCTCGACGTCTTCGGGTGCGGACAGCTCGATCTCCTCGCCCGCGTCGGTGACCTCGATGAACGCCCAGCCCGCGGCGGTGCGCGGCAGTTCTTCGAGCCAGCGCGCGATCGCGGGCAGCGCGGTGACGTCGCCGGCGAGCAGGTAGCGGTCGTAGGTGTGCGGCACGATCAGCCCGCCGGGCGGACCGGCGACGTGCACCGGCGTGCCGGGCGTGACCTTCTCGGCCCATCCGGAGCCGAGCCCGCCTTCGTGCAGCGCGACGTCGAGGTCGAGTTCCCCGGAGGCCGGGTCGTACCGGCGGACCGTGTACTCGCGCGACGTCGGCGACGGCTTCGGCCAGCGCAGCATGTCGCCGTCCTGCACCGGCAGCCTCGGCTCGGCGTCGAGTTCGGGGAACAGGATCTTCACGTGCTCGTCGGGCGAATGCGCCTCGAAACCCGCCGTTCCCGGCCCGCCGAGGGTGACCCGGAGCAGCCCGGAACCGATCATCTCGGTGCGCACGACCTCGGCCCGCCGGATGCGGATCGGATACGGCACCTTCTCCGCGTGCCGTCCCGCGCGGACTTCGGCGATGCGCTCCAGATGCCGGTGGCGATGGTCGGCGCGGCTCACGCGGTGCTCCCGGTGAGGACCCGCGTCCAGTGGCCGAGGGTCGGCTGTTCGGCGAGGTCGGCGAATTCGAGCGTGTCGGCGCCCTCGGTGCGCCACTGCTCGACCAGGCCCATGATCCGCATCGAGTCGAGGCCGAGGTCGGTGAGGTCGGTCTCCGGCTTCAGCTCGGCCGGGTCGCAGCCGAGGAGTTCGGCGACGTCGGCGTGGATCTTTTCGACGGTCAAGCTCATCGCGGTGCTCCGGCGTGGATCGGGGCCAGCGCGGCGAGCGCGGCGGCCGTGGTGGTCAATGCGCCGCAGCGCTGGGCGACGTACTCGCAGGCCTGGTCGTGGCGTTCGCGGGAGAAGTCCGCGACCGCGTCGCCGACCAGGAACGGCTGGATGTCGCGCATGAACGCCTCGACGGCGGTGGCCTGGCAGCCGATATGCGCGTAGACCCCGGTGATCAGCAGCTGATCCCGGCCCGCTTCCGCGAGCTGCTCGGTGAACGTGCTGCGCTGGAAGGCGCTGTAGCGCCACTTCGTCAGCACCTTGTCCCCCGGCTTCGGGGCGAGCTCGGCCACCACGTCGGCCGCGGCCGGGTCGTCGTCGATGACCGCGCCGATCCCGTCGCCCCAGAACTCGGTGAGCAGGCCACGGTCCTCGGCGGCCTGGTGGCCGGGCTGCGCGGTGTAGAACACCGGGACCCCCGCGGCGCGGGCGGCGTCGGCCAGCGCGGCGATGTTCGCGACCATCTCCGGGACCGGGGATCCCGCGTACGGCGCGAGGAAGTACCGCTGCGCGTCGTGCACCAGCAGCGCGGCACGGGCGGCGTCGGGTTTCCAGCCGACCCGTCCGGCGGGCAGCTCGGCCTCCGTCGGGAGGGCGTAGGGCTCGATCTTGGGCAGTGACACTCTCACTTCTCCTTCGCCAGAGCGGCCAGCGCCGCCCGCAGCTCGCGTTTGCTGGTCTTGCCGACCCCGGTCACCGGGAACTCCGGCACCACCTGGACCAGATCGGGCACCTTGAACGCCGCGACCCCGCGTTCGCGGACGAACCGGCGCAGCTCCGCCGCGGCGGGTGCGGCAACATCCGGATCGGGCACTGCGACGACGTAGGCGCAGGTGCGCTCGCCCAGGTACGGGTCCGGCACCGCGACGACGGCGGCATCGAGCACGCCGGGGTGGGCCATCAGGTGGTTCTCGACCTCTTCCGCGGCCACCTTCTCGCCGCCGCGGTTGATCTGTTCCTTGGCCCGGCCGACCACTTCCAGATGCCCGGACGGATGCCGTCGCACGAGGTCACCGGTGCGGTAGAAACCGTCCTCGGTGAACGCGGTCTTGTTGTGCTCCCCGGCGCGGTAATAGCCGCGGATCGTGTACGGGCCGCGGGTCAGCAGCGCGCCGACCTCCCCCGGTGCGACGACGTCGTCCGAAGTGGACAGTTGATCGTCCGGATTCACCACGCGGATCTCGTCGTCCGGCGAGATCGGCCGTCCCTGGGTGGCGAGGACGTACTCGTCCGGGTCGTCGAGCCGGGTGTAGCAGACCAGCCCCTCGGCCATGCCGAACACCTGCTGCAGACGGCATCCCAGCGCGGGCCCGATCTTCTCGGCCAGTTCACGGGCGCATTTCGCACCGCCGACCAGCAGGACGTCCAAAGAGGACAGATCGCGCCCGGTCCGCGCGGCCGCCTGCGCCCACGCCGCGGCGAGCGGCGGTACGAGCCCGGTGATCGTCACGCCTTCGGCCTCGATGAGCCGGAACGCGGTGTCGGCGTCGGGCCGCGGCGCGAACACCGTCGCCGCGCCCGCGTGCAGCGCGCCGAGCAGGCCGGGCGAGCTGAGCGGGAAGTTGTGCGCGACCGGCAACGCGGCCAGGTACACGCTTTCCGGGCGCAGGCCGCAGATCCGGGCGCTTTCCCGGACGCTGTAGAGGTAGTCGTCGTGCGTGCGCGGGATCAGCTTGGGCAATCCGGTGCTTCCACCGGACAACTGGAGGAACGCGACCCCGGCGGGATCGGGATCCGGCAGAGCGCGCGGAGTCGCCGCTTCGAGCACGGCGAATTCCTCCGTGCCGACGACGAAGACGTTGCGCACCGAGGGGATCTCGGCCGCGACCGCGCGCGCCATGGCCGCGTGGTCGAACCGTTCGTGTTCGCCGACGGTCAGGATCGCCGCGGCCTCGCTCTGCTCGGCGAAATGCCGCAGTTCGCTCGCGCGGTGCGCGGGCAGCGCGAACACCGGCAGCGCACCGGCCCGCCACAGCCCGAACACGACGGACGCGAACTCCGGCACGTTCGGCAGTTGCACGACGACCCGGTCGCCCGCCTGGATCCCGGCCCCGGCGAATCCGGCGGCGAGCCGGTGCGCGCGCTCGTCGAGTTCGGCGAACGTCCAGCGGGCGTTCTCGCCGATCACGGCGAGGCGCTCGGCGTACGCCTCGGCGAGGCTGGTCAGCAGCTTGCCGAAGGTCTGGCCGCGCCAGTACCCCGAAGCCCGGTAGCGCGCCGCGGTTTCCGGCGGCCAGGGCACGTGATCGGCGGTCATTCCACTCCCTCCAGACCGAGGGCCCGCAGCATGGTGCCGAATTTCGCGCCGGTCTCGGCGAGTTCGGCCGCCGGATCGGAACCCGCCACCACTCCCGCGCCGGCGAACAGCCGGACGGTCCGGTCCCGGACCTCGGCGCAGCGGATGGTGACGACCCATTCGCCGTCACCGTCCTGATCGGTCCAGCCGACGAGACCCGCGTAATAGCCGCGATCCTCGGGTTCGAGCGCGGCGATGGTGTCGCGGGCGAGTCCGGTCGGGACGCCGCAGACCGCCGGTGTCGGATGCAGTGCCTCGGCCAGTCCGAGCGCGGACGAACCGGCGTCGCTCGCGTCGGCGAGGCGTCCGCTGATCTTGGTCGAGAGATGCCACATCGTGGGCGTGCCGATCACTTCGGGTTCGGCGGGGACGTCGAGGTCGACGCAGAACCGGCCCAGCACTTCGGCCACCTGGGCGGCGACGTGCGCGTGTTCGTCACGGTCCTTTTCGGACGCGAGAAGCCCCCTGATCCGCCGGGAGTTCTCGGCGTCGTCGGCCACCCGCGGCCGCGATCCCGCGAGCGGGTTGGCCGTGACGACGCGACCGCGGCGGGAGACCAGCAGTTCCGGGCTCGCGCCGATCAGGGTGCGCGGCGCGGGATCCCCCGGCGCGCTGACGTCGACGGCGAAGGCGTGGGCGGCCGGGTCCGCGTGGACGAGCCGCGCCAGCAGCCGCGGCACGGCGACGGGGCCGCCGCCGGTGACGTCGAGGCAGCGGGCCAGCACGATCTTGCGCAGGTCGCCGTCGCGGATCTCGTCCAGCGCCCTCGCCACGGCAGTGGTGTAGACCTCCGGCGCGGGCCGCGGCGACACCGTCCAGTTCCCGCCGAGCGGCGCGACCGGACCACTCGCCTTCGGTGGTCCTGCCTTGCGCACCAACGCGGGCACCACCAGGCTGCTCGGCGCGTCGGGCCGGAATCCGATCGCTCCGGCGACGACGGGTTCGGTCACTCCCGCCACGAGGGCGGCGTCGAGGACTTCCGCGGCGGCGCGGGCACGCATGCCCGGCGCCGCGTGGACCGGCGCGTACACCCCGTCGGCGAGCAGCGATCCTCGGGCGGACGAGTAGTAGAACGATCCGGGCAGGTATGCCGCCAGCAGATCGGCCGCCTGATGGACCGGCCTTGGCCGGGCCGGTGCAGGTGAGGACACGACTGGATTCCCTTTCGCGAATACTACTGACCGAACAGGCGCTCGTGATACCCCAGCACGAAGCGCCGACTACGACTTTTCGGTTAGCCTAACCTAATCGTACGGACCCGAAAAGTCTTCGTTGCGTCATCGAGATCACGCGCGGAGCGTCGCGCCGCCGTCGACGTAGAGGTTCTGCATCGTGATGTGCCGCGCGCGATCGGAGGCCAAAAACAGGACGGCGTCGGCGATGTCGGCCGGTTCGGCTATCCGGCCCAGTGGTATGCCGACACGGTATTGCCCCGGATTTCCCGCGATGACACGGTCCGCGCCGTTCTCGTCCGTCCACAGTAGACGTTGCATGTCGGTGTCGGTCGAACCGGGCGAGACGATGTTGCAGCGGATGCCGGAGCCGGCGAGTTCGAGCCCCAGGCAGCGGGTCAGCATCGTCGCGGCCGCCTTCGACGCGGCGTACGCGGCCATCCCGCTGCGTGGGACTCCCGCCGCGTTCGACCCGACCGTCACCAGCACACCGCTCCGGCGGGGCAGCATCCGGCGGGAAATCTCGCGGAGCACAGTGAAGACTCCGGTGGAGTTGACCGCGAAAGTCGCCGCCCAGTCCTCGTCGCTCGTGTCGCAGACGGACCCCGGCTTCAGTACACCCGCGACGGACGCCCCGATCCCGATCGGCCCGAGTTCGCTTTCGACCTCTTCGACCACCCTCGCGACGGCGGCGGGATCACCAACGTCCGCGACGAACGAGGTCACCCCGTCCCGGGAAGCGCTTTCGACCAGGTCCACCGCCGCCACGATCGCGCCCGCCTCGGCGAGCCCGTCGACGACGGCCGCCCCGATTCCGCGCGCACCCCCGGTGACGAGCGCGACCTTGCCCTCGATCCCCTCCACGCCACAACCACCCTACATCCGGTTTGCTTAGCCTTGCCTAAGCTATCGGGCCTGCTCGGACAAAGCGAGGGACCGACACCGGTGATTCGGGACACTTCCCTTTGGGGCATGGACGGCAAAAATGCCGTGGTGCGCGAGCGTCCGCGTGTGCATGGCCGCAGTCCGTGAAGGCCTCCTTCACTACCCTGAAGGTAGGGAAGGAGGCCTTCACCACTCTCGCGGCCGCCGGGGGCTCCTTTCGTCACATTAGACGCGGCGAAGGGAGCCTTCAGCCCACAGCCGTCACCGCACACGAACACGACGCCTAACCAGGCAAAGGACACGACAGCGGACCCCGCACGGATCCCCCGCCCCGCAACGTGATCTGCGCACTCCCGCCGAGAGAATCCCTGGCAGTGCACACGATCTGGTCGACCGCCCTCGCCGAAAGCCCGGCGACGTCGATCGACAGGGTCACCGTGACCCCGTTCGGCGCGGGTGTCTGGTCCAGCACCGTGGTGCCGGACGGGACTTCGGTGGTGTACTGCCGTTCCCGCTCGCTCTCGTCCGGTCCGGCGGCGAGCAGGTCGAGGCTCACCGGCGGCGACTCGTCGGCGAGCGGGCGCAACACCCGCACCGGTTGCCCACCGGACAGGAAGTAGAGCACCGCGGCATTGGCCGGGCCCGCCGGTGCGGGCGCTCCGGTGATCACGGCGCTCGGCCGGACACCGCAGCCCGCGACCACCGAGACGAGCAGAAACGCCGAGAACCAGATCTTCCTCATGCCGCCACTCCCCGCCGGGGCAAGCGCAGGGTGAACACCGCGCCACCATCAGTGCCGTTGGCAGCGCTCAAGGTGCCGCCGTGCAGCCGGGCGTTCTCCCAGGCGATCGCCAGCCCGAGCCCGCTGCCGCCGGACCTCGCCCTGGCCGAATCCGCCTTGTAGAACCGGTCGAACACGTGCGGCAGCACCTCGGGCGCCAGTCCGGGACCGCGATCCGAGACCGCCAGCGTGATCTGCTCCCCCGCCTCGGAAAGCCGGAGCGAGACGGGCTTTTCCCCGTGCCGCAAGGCGTTTCCGACCAGGTTCGCCACGATGACGTCGATCCGCCGCGGATCCCACTCGGCGAAGATCCCGGAGGGCAGGTCTCCTTCCACCTCGTTCGTCCAGCCCCGGATGCGCAGGCTCGCCGTGATCACCTCGGCGACGTCGACTTCCTCCGGTGCCAGCGCGGCGGCCCCGGCGTCGAAGCGGGAGACCTCGATGAGGTCGTTCACCAGCCGCGTCAAATTGTGCGTCTCCTCGATGCTCATCTTCGCCGCGCGCCCGGCGTCCCCCGGCAGGCTCGACGCCTCCTGCTCCAGCACGTCCGCGACCGCGGTCATCGCGGCCAGCGGGGTGCGCAGTTCGTGCGAGACGTCGGCGACGAACCGCCGCGCGTCGGCTTCCATCCGCTCCAGCTCACCGACATGGCGTTCCAGCGAGTCGGCCGTCTCGTTGAACGTCCGCGCCACCCCGGCCAGTTCGTCCGAACCGCGGACGCTGACCCTGGCCCGCAGGTCGCCTTTGCCCAGCCGCCGCGCCGCGTCACCCAGTTCCCGCACCGGCCGCAGGACCCCGCGGGCGGCCAGCAGCGCCAGCCCGATCGCGAAAACGAGCGCCAGCCCGCCGATCAGCCAGGCCCGGGTGGCGAGTTCACCGATGTTCCGTTCCTCCGGCACCAGCCAGCCGGCGACATAGGCCTCGATCCCGGACGCCTGCCGTTTGCCGTTCGGCAGGACGACGATGAACGCGGTTCCCACCACCAGCATCGGTTTCCCTTCGGACATGACCCGCTGCCACGCGACCGACCCGGACTTGACCGCCGCCCGGAGTTCCGGCGAGATCAGCGCCCGCATCTGCTCGCTCCCGACCGCCTTGTCCTCGTAGAAGACCAGCGAGTTCAGGTCGCGATCCGACAGTTCCCCGCTGATCCGGTTCAGTGTCGCGTCGCTCGGCGGCAGCGGGCCGAGCGGATACAGCGCGGTGGCCTTGTCGACCAGGACGCGGGCGGTGGCGTCCTGCGCCTGCTGGAGGATCAGTGTCCGGGACTGGACATAGGTGCCGCCGGCGACGGTCGCGGCGGTGATCACGACCAGCAGGCTGAACGCGACCAGCAGCCGCGTACGCAGACCCCAAAGTTTCACAGCGGCCCGAACCGGTAACCGAATCCGCGGACCGTCTGCACGTACACCGGCGCGGACGAGTCGTCCTCGATCTTCGCGCGCAGCCTCTGCACGCAGGCGTCGACGACGCGGGAGTCGCCGAAATAGCCGTGCTCCCACACACTTTCCAGCAGGTACTGGCGGCTGAGCACGCGGCCGGGGACCTGGGTGAGTTCGAGCAGCAGCCGCAGTTCGGTCGGGGCGAGGGCGAGCGGCTTGCCCGCCTTGGTCACCGTCAGCCCGGCACGGTCGACGCCGAGATCACCGTGCCGCTCGCTCTCGGCGGGCGCGGGCACCGCGGGCGCCGGTTGCCCGGTGCGGCGCAGCACCGCGCGGATCCTGGCCTCCAGCACCTGGGCCCTGGCGGGTTTGACCACGTAGTCGTCCGCCGCCGCGGCGAGCCCGGCCACCACGTCGATGTCCTCGTTGCGCGCGGTGAGCATGATGATCGGCAGATCCCCCGCCGCGCGGATCCGGCGGCACACCTCGAAGCCGTCGAGTCCGGGCAGCATGAGGTCCAGCACGACGATGTCCGGCGGCTTCGACGCGAGCCGGGCGAGGCCTTCCTCACCGGTGGCCACCGCGTCGACCGCGTGACCGCGTCCGCCCAGCGCCATGCTGAGCCCGTCACGCACGGCTTGGTCGTCCTCGATGAGCAGCACCCTGGGCATGCCGACGACTATCGCAGCGCCGGACGGAATCCGCTCGTCCATGACACGCCATGGTGCCCATCCTGTTTCCGCGGAACGTCCACGGAATGTCATCGTTGCGTCACGACGTGAACCGTGCGGAACGGTGACATTTTCGTCGGCGTTCGCGCACGTCGCCGCGATCGGGTTCGGACAGGCGGCCGCGACCGTTGACGGCATGAAAGAACTCCTGCTCGCGGCGATCACCCGAGTCCTCGCGGTCCTGCTGCTGATCCCGGCGTGGCTGGTCTCCCCCGGCCGGGCCCGCGGTCTCGCCTGCGGCTGGGCGCTGTCGCTGCGGTTCCCCGCCGAGAACCTCGCCGGGCTCACCCCCGGAACGCTCGCCGCGTTCACCGACGCCAGGACCGAGGCGTTCTGGCGGCATCGCACGCTCCTCGGCGTGACCTCGGGCCATCGCGACGCCGCCGAGCAGCATCGGCTGTTCCTCGCCGAAGCCGGGCGGAAACGGGTCCTGCCACCGAAGGATTCCGCGCACGTCCGGGGCACCGCGCTGGACGTCCGGCCGCGCGAAGGCGCGCAGTGGCTGGAGGACCATGGCGCCCGCTTCGCGCTTTACCGGATCTACGACAACGAATGGTGGCATTTCGAGTACCGGCCCGGCGAGGTTCCGCCCGAGCGGTTGCCGCATCCGGGCTGGCGGGCCGGTGTCAGCCGGTGACCGTGATCCGCGGTGCCAGTGCCGCCAGGAAATCGGGCGCGTCGAAGATCTCGCCCGCCGACACGACCCCGGTCGCCTTGACCCGTCCGTCGAGCACGCGCTGGACGGCCTCCACCACCAGCGGCGCCGTGATCGCGTAGATGTCCTGGCCCCGCGCGACGATCCGCCGTTCCTCCCCGCCAGACCGCACGACGACGTCGACCACGAACTCCTGCGAGGACGGGCCGTCGGAGGGAGGCGCGGGCGTCTCGGGCGTCACCACCTCGCGTGCCGCGTCCACGGTCATGTACGTGGTGACTTCGGGGATGTCGAGGTGACTCGGCACGGTGACGACGTCGGCCATCGTGAACTCGCCGAGCACGGCGCGGGTCCCGAGCGGCGCGGGGAAGTCCCAGTCCAGCTCCGGCAGCTCGTCCTCGCGGCGTTCGATGCGGCCGCCGGAGAACCGGATCCGCTTGCCGTCGCGCCGTTCCCGCGAGACCTTGCCCGCCGCGCGGGTCCCGTCCGTCGGATGCCAGCTGCTCAGCGCGTAGGCGATGTGCGCTTCGTCCGCCGAAGTCCACTCGCCCATGGCGGCGGTGACCATCAGGTCGCCGAGCCCGCCGAAGAACGCCATCGCCGGGACCACCGTCGCTCCCCCGGCACGGCCGGCGAAGTCCGCGAAGGTGTCCATGTTCGCTTCGAGTTCCGCGGCCACGTCCAGATACGGGACGCCTGCCCGCAGCGCCGCTTCGATCACCGGCGCGGCGGTGTCCGCGAACGGCCCGGCGGCGTTGATCACCGCGTCCGCGCCCACGAACGCGCGGTCGAGCGAAGCCGGGTCGTCGACCGAAGCCTGACGGATCTCGACGTCGGTCCAAGGCAGGGCATGCAGTTTGGCCTCGTCGCGCCCGACGGCGAGCACGCCGAAGCCGCGCTCGCGCAATTCCGCCACCACGAACCGCCCGGTGTGCCCGTAGGCCCCGAACACCGCGACGTCGTACGTACCCATGGTTTCTCCTGCCCTCGGTTGATCCACTGTGGACCATCCTGTCGGCGGAGCACGCCGGTCGACAGTGTCCGGAACGCCATCATGCGTACACTTTCGGACATGAGTACGGTCGCCCTCGCCGCCACGGACGGCATGCTGCAGTTCGAGCTGTCCATCGCCCACGAGGTCTTCGACACGGGCCTGTACGAATTCGGGGTCTACGGCTCGGAAGCGGTGCAGGTCGGGCGCTTCCTGCTCGAACCGGATCACGGGCTCGAACGTCTCGCGCGTGCCCACACCGTCATCGTCCCCGGCTGGGCCGACATCGACACCGATCCGCCCGCGGACCTGGTCGAGGCCGTGCGTGCCGCCCACGAAGCGGGCGCGCGGGTCGCCTCCCTCTGCACGGGCGCGTTCGTCCTGGCGGCCGCCGGCCTGCTCGACGGCCGCCGCGCGACGACGCATTGGGCGCACACCGACGTCCTCGCCGCCCGGTATCCCGCGGTCGAGGTCGATCCCGACGTCCTCTACGTCGACAACGGCAGCGTGCTGACCTCGGCGGGCAAGGCCGCCGCGATGGACCTGTGCCTGCACCTGGTCCGCCGCGACCACGGTTCGGCGGTCGCGAACACCGTCGCCCGCCGTCTGGTCGTGCCGCCGCACCGCGCGGGCGGGCAGGCCCAGTTCGTCACCACCCCGGTGCCCGACCAGGACGACCATCCGCTCGGCGGGCTGCTCCCCTGGGTCACCGAACGGCTGGACCGGCCGCTGACCGTCGAAGACCTCGCCCGGCAGGCCAACATGAGCTCCCGCAACCTGGCCAGGCATTTCCGGTCGGCGACCGGGACGACGCCGCTGCGCTGGCTGCTGACCCAGCGCATCCGCCGCGCGCAGGAACTCCTGGAGCGGACCGACGACAGCATCGACCTGATCGCGGAGGCCACCGGGATGGGCACCGCCGCGACCTTGCGGCGGCACTTCAACCGAACCGTCGGCGTGCCGCCGGACAGCTACCGCCGCACCTTCCGCGCGGCTAGCGCAGCCGTGCCGTGATCAGATCCGCGACGGCCGTCATCCCGGCCTCGTTCGGGTGGTACGGCACGCGGCCCTGCGTGGTCGAGTAGCGCTCCATCCACGGGACGGCGGCGCAGGCGTCGTGATCGGCACTGGCCGCGGCCGCCGGGATCAGGGTGGCCCGCTCGGCGCGCGCCGCCCGCCGGGTCGCCACCGCCAGCCGGTCCGCCACCTCGCGTTCGAAGGCGAGTTGCTCCGGCGTGAGCGGAACGCCGTCACACGCGGGCCTTTCGCCCGGAACGATCGTCAGGTAGTCGACGACCAGCACCCGTGCCCGCGGCGCGCGCCGATGGACCTCCGCGATGACGGCGCCGATCTTCTCGTGCACCGTGGTGAGCGCCGTGCGGACGGCGTTCCGGTCGACCTGACCGCAGTTCGCGCCGCCGGTGTTCTGGCAGCCGTAGGTGAACAGGCTCCCGACGTAGCCGACGTCGTTGCCGCCGATGGTGATCGTCACGAGCCGGGTGTCCTGGGTGACGGCCTCGATCTGCGGCGGCTGCCCGGCTTGACCGGTGGTGAGGATATTCGCCGTCGTCGCGCCGCTGCAGGTGACATCGGTGAGGGCGAGACCGCGTGACCCCGCGACGAGACTCGCGTAGTTCTTCGTCGAACGTCCGCATGCCGCCGGAGTTCCGGTTTGCTGCGGTGGGATTCCCGGCCCCGCCGCGAAGGAACTGCCCATGGCGACGTAGCGGGCGGGTGCGTCCGCTTGCGCGGGCGGGGTGGCCAGAAGGGCGACCGAGGCCGCGGCGAGCACCGCGGCGGATATCCGCTTGAACATGTCGAACCCCTTATCTCGTAAAGGTGACCGGTTCCGGTCCCGCGATGCCGTCGATGGCACCGAGGGCGAGCAGATCTTCGGGGCGTGGCTTGAGCGCGTCGGCGAGCGTGGGAACGTCTTCGTGTCCCCGCTTGAGGATCCCGGCCGCCAGTTCCGGGGCGATGACGGAGAAACAGGCGTCCGGGGTGAGCCAGATCCGGTCCGCCGAGCAGAAGGCGAGCGCGCCGCCCGATCCCCCTTCACCGATCACCAGGGTGGTGATCGGCACCTCCGCCGCCGCGATGGTGCCGAACAGTTCGGCGATCGCGTTCACGGCGCCGTCGGCCTCCGCGGCCGGATCGGCGGCCGCGCCCGGGGTGTCCACGAGCGTCAGCACCGGCAGCCCCAGCCGGTCGGCGAGACGGATCAGCCGGGTCGCGGACCGGAAACCGCCGGGGGTGGTCGCCGTCCCGGTCTGCGCCGCGAACGCGATGGCCCGCCCGCCCCGGCTGCCGATCCCGCAGACGGCGCCATCGTCGTCGACGCCGCCCCTGAGGGTGACGCGGGTGTCGAAGTAGTCGTCGAGGTAAGGGTCCGCGCGGGGCCTGTCCGCCGACCGGGCGCGTTGGACGGCCCGCCAGCCGTCCGGCGCGGCATCGAGGGCGCCGAGCGCGCGGGGCAGCTCCGCCGGACGGTTCCGAGAACCGCCGGTCAGCAGGCCGAGCCAGATCTCCAGCCGGTCGGCGATCTCGTCCTCGGCCACCAGTTCGTCGACATATCCGGCCGCGTACTGGCTTTCCGCCGTATATGCGGGATCGTCGGCGTACCGCCGCGGCCGCACCCGGCGGCCGGCGAAGCCCACCTGCGCGCCGGGTACGGCGAGCACGACATCGGCATAGGCGCCGAGGGAGGCCCACACGCCGCCGGTGGTGGGGTGCCGCGCGACGGTGATGTGCGGCAGCCCTGCTTCCCGCAACCGCGCGAGACCACGCGCGATCCGTTGCAGTTGCCGGAGCGCGGGAACGCCTTCCTGCATCCGGGTCCCGCCCGTCGACAACAGGGAGACGACGGGAAGCCGGTGTGAGCGGGCCTGATCGAGCGCTTCTTCGAGCAGCGCGCCGGTGCGGGTGCCGACCGAGCCGCCGAGGAAGCCGAACTCGAAGCGGATCGTCACGGCCTCGTGGCCGCCGAATTTCGCGCGTTCCCAGACGACCGACTCGTCCGTGCCCGTACGTTCCCTGGCGCGCGCCAGGGATTCGGCGTAACCGTCCCAGCCCAGCGGGTCAGTCATGGAGCGCCCTCTTGAGGACCTTGCCCATCTCGTTGCGCGGCAGCGCTTCCAGGTAGTGCACCACCCGCGGCCGCTTGTGCGGTGACAGAAGTCCGGCGACGTGGTCGGCGAGTTCGGCCGCCGTCGGTTTGTCCGCGGCGGGGACGATCCAGGCCACGATGCGCTCGCCGAGGTCGTCGTCCGGCTCCCCCGTGACGGCCGCTTCGACGACCCCCGGATGTTCCAGGAGCGCGTTCTCGATCTCGCCCGCGCCGATCTTGTAGCCGCCGCTCTTGATCAGGTCGGTGGCCCGGCGGCCGACGATGCGCACGTAGCCGTCCGGGTCGCGGATCGCCATGTCTCCGGTCTTGAACCATCCGTCGTGCAGCGCGGCTTCCGTGGCGTCGGGCCGGTTCAGGTAGCCGAGGAACAGGTTCGGGCCGCGGACCTCGATCTCGCCGACCGTCTCACCGTCGAGTGGTTCCCCGGCGTCGTCGACCAGCCTCAGTTCGACACCGGGCACCGGCGGTCCGACCGCGCCGGGCCGCCGGTCCCCCGTGGCCCGGACACCGCAGTTCATCAGCGTCTCGGTCATGCCATAACGTTCGACGACGCGTTGCCCGGTCGCGGCGGTGATCCGCTCGTGGTCGGTCGCGGGCAGGGCCGCCGAACCCGAGACGAGCAGCCGCGCCGCGCCCACCCCGGCGGCCAGCGCGGGATCGGCCTCGCAATCGGCCGCCAGCCGGTGATACATCGTCGGGACACCGAAGAGCATCGTCCCGTCCCCGGCGAGTTCTTTCGCGGCGGCTTCACTCGAGAACCGCCCGAGGTGGTGCAGCGAGCCGCCCCGCCGCAGCGGGCCCACCACGCCCAGGATCAGGCCGTGCACATGGAAGAGCGGGAGGGCGTGCACGAGGACGTCGGCCTCGGTCCAGGCCCAGATCTCGGCGAGCGCGTCGAGATTCGACGCCACCGCGCGACGCGGGAGCAGGACTCCCTTCGGTGGCCCGGTGGTGCCCGAGGTGTAGATGACGAATGCCGGAGCCTCCGGATCCGGTTCGTCGCCTCGCCACGGCGTGCCCGAGACGTCCAGCTCGACCGGAACCCGTTGCAGCGCCCCGAGTTCCGGTGGCAGCGCGACATCTGGCTCGGCCAGCACGAGCTCCGGCGTGCTGTCGGCGACGATATGCGCGAGTTCACGCGATCCGGCCTTCGGGTTGATCGGCACCACCGGGACTCCGGCGGTCAGCGCGGCCACGATCGCGACACAGGTCCGCAGCGTCGGCGTCGCCCACACCGCGACCCGCGTGCGGCCCGCGAGCCCGGTGGCGATCGGCCCCGCGACGGACGCGAGTTCGCCGTAGGTCAGGGATTCGTCACCGAAGCGCAGGGCGACGCGGTCGTTCCCGGCGGTCAGTCCGGACAGCATGGATCTCCTCCTCAGCCCCAGTTGGGCACGACGAACACGAGCCAGGCGATCAGCGGCACGACGGCCACCACGAGCGCCCCGTAGACCAGAAGTTGTTTGAAGAACTTGTCGCGGTCGACGTCCTTCGCGTTGGCGAGGACGAGCGCACCGTTGGTGGAGAAGGGACTGACGTCCACCATCGTCGCCGAGACCGCGAGGGCGGCGATCATGCCGACCGGCCCGATCGTGCCCTGCGCCAGGAACGGGACGGCGAGCGGGATGAGCGCGCCCATCAACCCGACCGAAGACGCGAACGCGGAGACCACACCGCCGATGTAGCAGAGGAGAAGCGCCGCGAGCAGCGGGATCCCCACGGTGGTGACCGCGTTGCCGACGTAGTCGATGGTGCCGATCTCCTTCAGCACCGCCACGTAGGTCAGCACGCCGCAGATCAGCAGCACCGTCGGCCAGGTGATTTCGGAAACCGCGGAGCGGCTCGTCTTGGGCCACGCGACGCTCAGCAGGACGGCGACGGTGATGGCGGTCAGCCCGGGGTCGAGGTCGAACACCAGGGTGCCGACGACGAGCGCGACCAGCCCGGTCAGCGTCACGATCTTGGGGCCGTCCAAGGGAATGCGCTGTTCGTGCGGCAGCGGCTCCTCGTCGGTCTCGGCTCCGCCGGCGCCCGCCGTCACGAGCTGGCGGCGCCGCAGTTTGGTCCCGCCGAGGACGACGAAGAGGACGCCCGCGATGGCGAGGTTCATGCCCAGGCTCGCGAAGAACAGCACCACGGGGCTGCCGGCGATGTGGTTGCGTTCGACGATGCCGTTGACGATCGAGCCGTAGACGCTGATCGGCGAGAACCCGCCGCCTTGCGCGCCGTGCACCACCATGGCGCCCATGAGCAGCGGGCTGATCTTGTAGCGGGCGGCGAAACCGAGCGCGATCGGCGCGACGATCGCGCAGGCCGCCGGGCTCACCGCGCCGATCGCGGTCAGCGCGCCGGTGACCACGAACATCACCCACGGGATGAGCGCGATCCGGCCGCCGACCAGCCGGACGGCCGCCGCCACCAGCCAGTCGGTGGTGCCGTTGGCCCTGGCGATGGCGAACAGATAGGTGACCCCCACCAGCACCACGAAGATGTCGCCGGGGAAGCCGGCGAAGATGCCGTCGGTGTCCAGTCCACCGGCGAGAGTGCCGACGAGGAACGCGCCGGCGAAGGCTAGTGCCCCCATGTTGATCGAGCGGGTCGTGGCGAGCGCGAAGATCACCACGAGGACGAGGATCGAGATCAGCTGGGCGGACATGACCGTCCTCCTTGACGGCGGGAGCCCCCTGGCGAGTGGCCGAGTGGACTAGTGGCTGAGCCACTTTCCCTGCGAGTGGCTCACTCTGTCAAGGGATCAGCCAGTGAAGGGATGGGTGGTAAATTGGCTGAGCCACTTGTCCAGTCACGGGAGGGGACCGAGTGCCGGAGGCGTTGAGCCGGTTGAACCGGGCGAAGCTCTACGAGCAGGTCGTCGAGCGGATCAAGGCGCACGTCGAGGAGTCCGGCCTGCACGCGGGAGACAAGCTCCCCAGCGAACGCGATCTCGCCGAGCGGCTCGGGGTCAGCCGTGCGTCGATCAAGCAGGCGATCGTCGTGCTCGAAGTGCAGGGGCTGCTCGAGTCCCGCCACGGCGGGGGCACCTATCTGCGCAACGACCACCTCGACGTCGAACCGGTCGACGAACTCGTCGCCCGTCGCAGCCGGCTTCCGGAAGTGCTCGAAGCACGGGAAGCGATGGAGACCAAGCTGGCCGAGCTGGCCGCGCTGCGGCGATCCGACGAGGATCTCGCCGCCATCGACGCGGCGCTGGAGTTCATGAAGTCCGAGATCGAGGACGGTGGGCACGGCGCCGAGGGCGACCGCCGGTTCCATGAAGCGATCACCGCGGCTGCGAGGAACGCCCTCCTCGCCGAGTTCATGCGCTCGATCGACATGCAGATCGCGGAAAGCCGGAACGAGTCGCTGCGGCAGCCCGGCAGGCCGTGGCGTTCGCTGAGCCAGCACCAGAGGATCGCCGAGGCCATCCGGGCAGGCGCACCGAAGGCGGCGGCGAACGCGATGCGACAGCACGTCCAGACCGTCAGCAAGGTCCGGCTGCTGACCTGGGACCCGCAGGCCGACTAACGCACGAGCAGACCTTTCGCGGCGATCTCCGTGGCCACGGTGAGCAGCCGGCGAAGCTGCTTTTCGTCGCGCCGCAAGGCATCCGGCCGCCAGCCGAGACTGATGACGCCGTTCCACGCCGCCCACAGCACGGTGGCGGCCTCCTCGGCGTCGATGTCCCGTAAGTCGCCCGCCGCCATGCCTTCCCGCAGGGCGCGCACGAGTCGCGCGTTCTGCTCGGCGACCGACCGGGCGAGCCGCTCGGCGAGTTCGTGGCCCGCCGCGTAGCCACCGGGCTCGCGCGGGAACGCCAGCATCCGGAAGTAGTCGGGGTTGGCCAGATAGAACGCCAGGTACTCGTCGGCCGCGGCGTAGATCTGCTCGATCGGCGTGCGGCCGGGGACATACGCGCGATCCATGTACTCGCGATCGGCCTGGAGCGCGCGCTCCACCACCGCCGCATGCAGGCCCGCTTTCGAGCCGAAGTGGTTGTAGAGCGAGCCGACCGCGACGTTCGCCCGTTCGGCGATCTCCTCGACGGTGACGTCGTCGACTGGGCGTTCTCGAAAGACCTCGTCCGCGGCGCGCAGGAGCGCGGCGATGGTCCGTTCCTTGCGCGGGTCCACCCCGTGAGCTTACCGGTTCTTGTAACCGTTGCAAGAACCACGCTACAGTTTTGCAACGATTACAAGAAGTCTCGGACGAAAGGCGGCGGGCATGACGAACTGGGCAGGTACCAGCTGGCGCGATCCCCGGCTCGGCGCCGTGAAGGAGGCGGAACTCCCCTCGGGAACCGTGCGCTATCACGAGACCGGGACGGGTCCGGTGCTCGTTTTCGTCCACGGCTATCTGGTGAACGCGAATCTCTGGCGAGCGCTCGTCCCGCTGCTCTCCCCCGCTTTCCGCTGCATCACCCCGGACTGGCCGCTCGGCGGGCACCTCGTCCCGATGCGGCGGGACGCCGACCTGACCCCGCCGGGGATGGCCGCCGTGATCGCGCAGTTCCTCGAAGCGCTCGATCTGACCGACGTCACGCTGATCGGCAACGATTCCGGCGGCGCCTACAGCCAGATCGCCGCCACGACGTACCCCGACCGCATCGCGCGCCTGGTGCTCAACAGCTGCGAAACCCCGGAGTGCTCCTGGCCGCCCGGCCCCGGCGGCTTCGAGCTCCTCAAGACGACCGCCGCCCATCCCGCGACCTATCGGGCGCTCTACCAGGCACTGCGGATCCGCCGCACCTGGCGCTGGCGCAACACTTACGGCTGGCTGGCCAAGTACCCGATCGACGCCCGGGCCATGGAGAGCTTCATCGGCCCGGTGCTGACTGATCCGGCGATCCGCCACGACGGCCGCAAGGCCATCGGGAGCGTGTCCGCGCGGTACACCCGTGAGGCGGCGGCCCGCCTCACCGACCGCTTCGCCAAGCCGATCCTGCTCGCCTGGGCCGCCGAGGACCGCGTGTTCCCGCTCGCCCACGCCCGGCGGTTCGCCGAGCGGCTGGACGCGCCGCTCAAGACCATTTCCGACAGCTACGCCTACACGGCCGAGGACCAACCGGCGAAGACGGCCGCCGTGATCACCGAATGGGCGTGACTGCTCGGGCGACACGGCGCGTCGTCCCTCTGGACACGCGTGTCGTCCCTCTGATCACGCGAGTTACGCCCCTGATCACGCGAGTTACGTGCCTGATCACGTGAGTCACGCCTTTGCCCACGCCCCGGCGATCACCGCGACAAGACCTTGCCCAACCGCCGCAGCCCTTCGGCGATCGTCTCCGCACCGTGCGCGGCGAACGACAGCCGCAACGCCGACCGGTCCGGCTCCCCCACCTGGAACGCCGAGCCCGGTACGAAAGCGACGTCGTGACGCAACGCCTCGGGGAGCAGCCGGTCCGTGTCCGCGCCGCCGGGAAGGGTGACCCAGACGAACATCCCGCCGTCCGGGTCGGTCCAGATCGTTCCGGGCGGGGTGACCGCGGGCAGTTCGGCCATCATCGCGTCGCGGCGCACGCGGTAGGTCGCGCACAGCCGCCGCACGTGCGCGTCGAGGTCCGCGGCGGCCAGATACTCGGCCGCGGCCGCCTGATCGATGGTCGACGTGTGCAGATCGGTCGCCTGCTTGAGGATCGTGACCCGCCGCAGGAGCTCGCCCGGCGCCCGGAACCAGCCCAGCCGCATCCCCGGGGAGATCACCTTCGAGAAGGTGCCGAGGTAGATCGTGCGCCCGGCGAGTTCCGGACGGGCCGACAGCGGTTCCTCGCGTTCGCCGCGATACCGGAGTTCGTGGTACGGGTCGTCCTCGACGAGCCAGAACCCGTGGCGCGCGATCACTTCCGCGAGCGCACGCCGGCGCGCCGGGCTGACCGTGCGCCCGGACGGATTCGAGAACGTCGGGACCAGATACAGCAGCGAAGGCCGTTCCCTGGCCGCGATCTCGTCCAGCGCCGCCGGGTCGATCCCCTCCTCGTCACCGGGGACGGGCACGATGCGCGCCTCCGCGAGCTGGAAGCACTGCAGCGCCGAGAGATACACCGGTTCTTCCACCAGCACGGTGGCGCCGGGGTCGAGCAACGCGGTGCTCAGCAGTTGCAGGCCCTGCTGCGAACCCGTGGTGATCAGGAGATCGTCCACAGTGGTCGGGAGCCCGCGGCCGGACAGCCGCTGCGCGAGCAGCTCACGCAGCCGCGGATTCCCTTCAGTGGGCGAATACTGCAAGGCGCGCTGGGCGGCGCCGTCCGCGAGTGCCCGGTCGAAGGCGGCGCGGAGGCCGTCCACATCGAACAGTTCCGGCGCGGGTATGCCGCCGGCGAACGAGATCACGCCCGGGCGGGCGGTGAGCGCGAGCAGATCGCGCACGGGAGAACTGGTGACACCGTCCATACGACGGGCAAGGGGAAGAGACATGGCAGCTCCTCGGGAGAAACGTGCGGCTCCAGTGCAGCAGCCGGGGATCTTCCCGCGCGAGCAAGCAACTACCGCCACGATAGCAGTTTCGCCTGTCCTAGGCTGTTGTCCGTGCCACTCGTGGAAATCACCTACGCGCCCCATCTTCCCGAAGCCACCCTGCGCGAACTCGGCTCGGTCCTGCCGCATCTCGTGTCCCTCGCGGTGGAATGCCCCGAGGAGCCCTACGACGGCGACCTCCAGCCGGGCGACGTGGAACTTCGCTTCCGCACCCCCGGGCCGTTCGACCGCTTCGGACTCGACCTCCTCGTCGAGGTCCGGTCGAAGTGGTTCCCGAGCCGGGCGGACAACCGCCAGGAGCGGGTGGACCTGCTGCGCACGAGCATCGAGTCCGCGACCGGCATCGACGACGTCGGCGTGTATCTCGCACTGCCCGTCGCCGCTTGGTCGCAGTCGGACTAGGGCGTGTCCTGTAAGTCTGTTCGATGGGCTTCGTGATCCAGGTGGTTCCTGGCGGTGCGGGCGGATCGGCCTCGTACCGGGTCGTACTCGGCCGCATCCGCCCGTGCCGCCAGGGGCCGCCTGGGCGCGAAGACCGCGAACAAGACTTGCAGGACACGGCCTAGCGCTCGCCGAAAACGTGCCGCCGGACGAATGGGCTCCGGAACTTGCCGTCCGGGTCCAGTTCGGTGGCCAGCGCCCGGAAATCCGCCAGCTTCGGGTACTCCGCCGCCCGGTGGAAGAGCTTCCCCCAATGCGGCCGGACGTCGAACGGCGCCAGCCGGTCCTCCATCACGGGCAGCAGCGCCCGGACCGCGTCCTCGTCCGGCAGCCAGGTGAAATGCAGTGCCATCCGGTCGCCGCCGTGGAACGGGCTGAGCCACAGCTCGTCCCCCGCGACCGTGCGGATCTCCGAGGTGAGCAGCACGGGTGCCAGCCGGTCCCCGATGGCGCGCATCGCCTCCATCGCCGCGACGGCGTGCCGGAGGGGCACGAAGTACTCGGTCTGGAGTTCGTTCCCGATGCTGGGCGTGAAAGCCAGGCGGAAATGCGGGATCCGTTCGTGCCACGGGCCCGGCACCCCGAGCTGCCGCGTGCAGTTGTCCGCCGGGATGCCCGCCGCGTGGGCCGGATGCCGCGGCCCGTCCGCCGCCTTCGCGCCGAAGAAGTCCGCACCCGGCCGCCCCGGCCCCTTGACCCAGACCTGGTCGACCTCGTCGCGGGCCCAGTTCGTGAACAGGCTGACGCTGTAACCCGCGTCCTGGATCTCGTCGAAATGGTCGTACACCGACTCCCAGGGCAGGCCGTCGAAGACGTCCTGCCGGAGGTCGAAGGACGGCACCAGGTCGAGGGTCAGCCGCGTCACCACACCCAGCGCGCCGAGCCCGACCACGACCCCGTCGTGCCGGGTGTACGTCTTCACCTCACCGTCCGCGGTGACGAGCTCCAACCCGGACACCGCCGACGCGAGGCTCTGGTTACGCCGCCCGGAGCCGTGCGTCGCCGTCGCGACAGTGCCCGCCACGGTGCAATGAGGCAGCGAAGCGAGGTTGGCCAACGCGAAACCGGCCGCGTGCACCTGGACCGCGATGTCGCCGTAGCGGGCCGCCGCGGGTACCGTGACCGTCGCCGATTCCGGGTCGAGGACGACCTCGGTACCGAGCGCGGACAAGTCGAGCAGGACACCACCCGGACAGTCCGCGATGTCGTTGAAACAGTGCCTGCTGCCGAGCGCCTTGACCGCGGCCGCTCGGGAGACCGCTTCTCGAACCTCGTCGAGATCGCGCGGGCGAAGGATCCGCTCCGCGGTGAAGGTCCGATTGCCCGCCCAGTTCGTCTCGCGCACCAGGCCCAGCCTAGATTGCCGAAGTCGGCTCCACCCTGAGGAGGTCCACGCTGACCGGCATTCCCGGCGAGCTGTTGTCCATCGCGCTCCTGCTGATCGTCCTGGCCTTCGCGGTGATCCGGCCACGCGGCCTGCCGGAGGCGGTCGCCGCCGTCCCTGCCGCCGGGATCGTGCTGGCGGCTGGGGCGATCTCGCTTCCCGACGCCCTCGACGAGGTCACCAGGCTCGCGCCGGTCGTCGGCCTCATCGCCGCGGTGCTCGTCCTGGCCAAGCTGTGCGACGACGAAGGGCTGTTCCAAGCGGCGGGAACGCTCATGGCGCGGTTCAGCCGGGGGAAACCGCGACGGCTGCTGCCCGCGGTGTTCGCGGTCGCGGCGGCGGTCACCGTGGTGCTCAGCCTGGACGCCACCGTCGTGCTGCTGACCCCCGTCGTGTTCGCCACCGCCGCGCGGATGGGCGCGCGGGCCAAACCGCACGCCTACGCCTGCACGCATCTCGCGAACTCCGCCTCGCTGCTGCTGCCGGTGTCGAATCTGACCAATCTGCTCGCCGTCGCCGCGACCGGGATCTCGTTCCTGCGGTTCACCGCGCTGATGACCTTGCCCTGGCTCGCGGCGGTCCTCACCGAATACCTGGTGTTCCGCCGGTTCTTCGCCGCCGACCTGGCGGCCCGGCCGCGTGGCGGGAAGGTGGTGGCCGCCGGGAAGGTCCCGGCATTCGTCCTGGTCGTGCTCGGCCTGACGCTGGCCGGTTTCGTGATCACCTCGCTGATGGACGTCAGCCCCGCGTGGGCCGCGTTCGCCGGAGCCGCCGTCCTGGCCTGCCGCGCCCTCGCGCAGCGGCGGACCTCCCCCGCCGCGATCGTCCGCTCGGCGAGCATCCCCTTCGTCGCTTTCGTGCTCGCACTGGCGATCGTGGTCCGCGCCGTGGTCGACAACGGACTGGACGAGGCGCTCGGCCACCTGGTGCCGACGTCGACCTCGTTCCTCGCCCTGCTCGGCGCCGCCGCCGGCGCGGCCGTGCTCGCCAACCTGATCAACAACCTGCCCGCGGTGCTCGTGCTGCTGCCGCTGGCCACCGCGGGCGGGACACCGGTGGTGCTGGCGGTGCTGATCGGGGTCAACCTCGGCCCGAACCTCACCTACGTCGGCTCGCTGGCCACGCTGTTGTGGCGGCGGATCCTGCACCGGCACGACACCCGGCCCGATCTGGGCGAGTTCACCAGGCTCGGCCTGCTGACCGTTCCGGCGTCCATCGTGCTCGCCGTCGCCGGTCTGTGGCTCGGCCTCGCCCTGACTTCCACTCAGTGAGAACATGGGCGAATGCCCGGCAATCTGTCCACGCCCGGCGCCGGGGTCGTCTCGCGGGCGTTCGCGCTGCTCGGCGCCTTCGACGTCGACCATCGCGAACTGTCGCTGACCGAACTCGCGAGCCGCGCCGGCCTGCCCCTGCCCACCGCGCACCGGCTCGCCCGCGATCTCGTCGGCCTGGGCGCGCTGGAACGGCGCGAAGATCGATACGCCGTGGGCAGGCGACTGTGGGATCTCGGGCTGCTCGCGCCCGTCCAGTTCGAACTGCGGCAGGTCGCCGCTCCGTTCCTCCAGGACCTCTACGGCGCGACCGGCGCCACCGTGCATCTCGGCGAGCGCGACGGTGACCAGGTGCTCTATCTCGACCGGCTGTCCGGGAACGCTTCCGTGCCGGTCGTCAGCCGGATCGGCGGGCGGCTACCACTACATGCCACCGGGGTCGGAAAGGTCCTGCTGGCTTGGGCACCGGAGGACGTCCAGCGTCGGGTGCTCGCCTCGCTCACCCGTGTCACGCCGTACACCATCACCCAGCCCGGGCGCCTGCGCGAACAGTTGCGACGCGTCCGCCGGGAGGGCTACGCGCAGACCGTCGAGGAGATGAGCCGGGGCGCCTGCTCGGTCGCCGTCCCGATCCGGCCGTCCGGTGGGGACGTCGTCGCGGCGCTCGGTCTGGTCGTCCCGGATCTGAGCCGAGGCCGGGCGCGGCTGATCTCCGCGCTCCAGGTCGCGGCCGCCGGGATCGGCCGGAGCCTGCGGGTTTCACTGAGTGGAAGCGAAAGCTAGGCGTTCGGCGGTCACGCGACCAGACTCCGGTCATGCGCACCCCAGTCGCCATCGTCGGCGCCGGCCCGGCCGGACTCCTCCTGTCGCATCTGCTCGATCTGGCGGGGGTCGAGTCGGTGGTCGTGGAGACCCGCTCGCGTGAGTACGTCGAGGCGCGGATCCGGGCAGGCATCCTCGAACAGTCCACAGTGGACCTCCTCCGCGAGACCGGTCTCGGCGACCGGCTCGACCGCGAGGGCGACGAGCACCGCGGTATCTACCTGCAGTGGCCCGAGGAGCGGCACCATCTCGACTTCGTGGACCTGGTCGGGCGAAGCGTCACCGTCTACGGCCAGACCGAGGTGACGAAGGATCTCGGCAAGGCGCGTGCGGCGGCCGGGCAACAGATCCACTACGAGGTCACCGGCACCGCCGTGCACGACATCGAGACCGACCGGCCCTATGTCACCTTCACCGACGCGGACGCCGTACAGCAGCGCCTGGACGCCGACGCCGTCGTCGGCTGCGACGGCTCCTTCGGGCCTTGCCGCACCGCGATCCCCGACGCCGGAAAGCAGACGTGGGAGCGCACCTATCCGTACTCGTGGCTCGGCGTGCTCGCCGACGTCGCCCCGTCGACCGACGAGCTCATCTACGCGTGGCATCCCGACGGTTTCGCCATGCACTCGATGCGCTCGGCCACCGTCAGCCGGCTGTACCTGCAGGTGCCCAACGGCACCGATATCGGCACCTGGTCCGACGAGCGGATCTGGGAGGCGCTCGCCACCCGGCTCGGCCACGGCCAGGACGGCTGGACCCTCACTCCGGGGCCGATCACCGACAAGAGCGTGCTGCCCATGCGCAGTTTCGTGCAGCAGCCCATGCGGCACGGCCGCCTCTTCCTCGCCGGCGACGCCGCCCACATCGTGCCGCCCACCGGCGCCAAGGGCCTCAACCTCGCCGTCGCCGACGTCGCCCTCCTCGCCCCCGCGCTGGCCGCTTTGGTGCGGGACAAGGACTTCACGCTCGCCGACGCCTACTCCGACACCGCGCTGCGCCGGGTCTGGCGGTGTACGCATTTCTCGTGGTGGATGACGACGATGCTGCACCGCTCGGACGATCCGTTCGACCGGCAATTGCAGCTTTCGCAGCTGCAATGGCTGGCACGGAGCGAGGCGGGCCGGGCCGGGCTCGCGGAGAACTACGCGGGACTGCCCATCGGGTTCTGACCACACGCGGGGTCGTCACCGCATAGGATCCTCGACGTGGCCGGACGTCCGGCGGAGAGCTGTGGAAGGCAGGCATGTCCCCCTTATCGTTCGCGAGCGTCGAGACCATCCCCCTCGTACTGCAACTCGCGGTGGGCTTTCTCGGCCTGATCGTCTCGGTCAAAGGACGCGCCCGGGGAGTCTCCGGCCTGATGGTGGCCGCTTTCGCGGTCATGCTCGTCACGACGGTGTTGGCGATCGCGTGGCAGTTCGTGGCGTTGAACGTGCCAGACTGGAGCGAGTCCGGCGACCTTTCCATCGACTCCATCCGCTGGATCTACCTCGCGGTGGGCATGGTGTTCGACATCGCCTCGCTGCTCTCGTGGCTGCTGGTCGCGATCGCGGTCGTCAAAAGCGGTCGTTCTTCGCGGCAGCAGCAGGGCTTCGCGCCGCCTGCCGGCTACCCGACGGCCGCCCAGCCGGGCTACCCGCCCGCGCAGCCGGGCTATGCCCCGCAGGGTCAGCAGCCCACGCCTCCGGCACAGCAGCCTCCGCAGCCGCCGAGCTGACGGCTCCCGCGCTCACGACGTGACGTGAAGCCGCAGCAGGTCTTCGACTCCCTCGAGGAAGGTTTCACAGACCGGCGCTGGGTCGGTCAGGCAACCGGTGGCCATCGCGCCGTCCCGCAGCAGGACGAAGCGCCGGGCCGCGACCTCGGCCCGCGCGTTTCCCAAGTGCGCCAGCACGTCGGTGATCAACCCCGCGAACCAGTGGCGATGGGCGAGGACGGCTTGGTGCACGGGATGGGCCGGGTCCGGATACTCCGACGCGGCGTTGAGAAAGGCGCAACCGCGGAAGCCGGGTGACCGGATGCCCTCCGTGATGTTCGCGGCGATCGCCCGCAGTGTGCCGGGCGCCGGCGCCCCCTTGGCGACGATGGCGTCAAGCTGCCCACGGATCGCCTGGTCGGCTTCCTGCAGGTAGTAGACGATCAGATCGTCCTTGCCCGGGAAATGCCGGTAGAGGGTCGCGCGGGTCACCTTGGCCTCGGCGACGATCCGATCGATACCCACGGCGTGGATGCCCTCCGTGTAGAAGAGCCTCGTCGCCGTGGTGAGCAACCTCGTGCGCGCTTCGGAAGCTTGACCTTTGACCATTACGGCCATCTTACGGGATAGAACGTTCGGTCTTGACGCTGCCGCGCCGCACTGTCAGGGTCTCGGTAGACCGAACGTTCTCCTCACCACTTCAAGGAGCTCCCGTGAGCAGCCAAACCGCCACCCTCCGGCGCTTGTACTTCGTTCGTTTCGGCTTCGCCCTCGTGTGGGCGGGCCTGCTGTTCACGAGCGCGTCGAAGCTCGGGCCGGTCAGTGTCGCGCTGCTGGTGCTGTACCCGCTGTTCGACGTGGTCGCCGCCGTCATCGACCTTCGTTCGTCAAAGGACACAACAGGTCTGTACGTGAACATCGCGATCAGCGCGGTCGCCGGAATCGGCCTCGCGTTCGCCGCCGCGTCCGGCATCCCGGCGGTGCTGCGCGTGTGGGGTGCCTGGGCGGTCGTGTCCGGCCTCGTCCAGCTCGCCGTCGGCATCGGCCGCCGCGAACTGGGCGGCCAGTGGGCGATGATCGCCAGCGGGGCCATCTCGACCCTCGCCGGCACCGCTTTCGTCCTGCAAGCCACCCAGCCGGACGCGTCACTGCGCAACCTGGCCGGATACGCCGTACTCGGCGGGATCTTCTTCCTCGTCTCAGCGCTCCGCCTCGGCCGGCACACCCAGCTCAGCGTGCAAGGCTGAGACGCCGCTCCCGATGCGCGGTCATGGACACCGGCGTGTTGACCACCCCGTAGCCGCGATACCCGCCGATCCGTTGCACCACCTCGAAAAAGACCCGCGCCCCGACCAGCTCGGTGCAGAAGTGCAGGAATTCACCGTGCTCGTCACGGTCGTACAGCACCGAGTTCTCCCGCAGCTCCGCGGCGAAGGGCAGATCGAACCGCGCTTCGAGGTCGTCGTAGTAGTTCCCGGGGATCTCCAGCAGTGGCGCACCGGCCTCCCGCAGGGCACGCGCGACGGCAAGAGCGTCATCGCAAGCGAGCGCGATGTGTTGCGGCGAAGGCACTCCAGGAGCCCACTCCCCTCGCCTCACCAGCGCGCTGTCCAGCGTCAGCCGGACGTCCCCGTCACCGACCGCCCGGCTGCGCACGAGCCCGAACGGTGCCGCGAACTCCGCCACCGGTTCGGGCCGCAGGCCCAGCACCGAACGGTAGAACAGCGTCGCCTCGTCGAAACGGTCGAAAGGCTGGGTCAAGGCGATGTGGTCGATGCCGGTGATCCCCGCCCCGGACGGCGCCGCCCCGGTCGGCACGAAGTCCCGGAGCCATTCATCGCCGCCACAGAAGAAGATCTCGGTGCCGTCCGGCGCGGCGACGGCGGAAAGGTCCGCCTCGCCGGGGCCGTGCTCGCGGGGCAGCACGGGGGCGAGCAACGTTTCCGCACGCCGCGCCGAACCGGCCGGATCCGCGCTGGTCAGGCCGAGCGCGCCGATCGTGCCGTCCGCGGCGGTTTCGTTCACCAGCAGGCGCGCGGAGCCCTGTTGCCACAGCTGGACCGGTTTCGAGCGATGTGTTCCGACGTGCGCGAAGCCGAGGTCCGCGAGCACGGCCCCCGGCACGGCCAGTTCCGCGAAGGCGTGCCCGCCCAGCCGAGGCGCCTGGGGAACCTCAAGCGTGCCAACGGATTCACGCAAGGCCACCAGCGATCGCATGGCGTCGACGGCGGCGGGCCGCGGGTCCGCCTGCCGGAAGACGTCGTTGAAGACCTCCAGCGAAAGCGGGCCTCGATAGCCGGCCGCCAGCACGTGCCCGGTGAACGCGGTCAGGTCGAACGCGCCTTGCCCGGGGAAGAGCCGGTGGTGCCTGCTCCAGTGCAGCACGTCCATGTCCAGCAACGGCGCGTCGGCCAGTTGCAGGAAGAAGATCTTCTCCCCCGGGATCGTCCGGATCGCGCGGGGATCGCTGCGCCGGGACAGGATGTGGAAGCTGTCGAGACAGACGCCCAGGGCCGGGTGATCGGCCCGCCGCACGATGCGCCACGCGTGCTCGTAGGTGTTCACGAACCGGCCCCACGCGAGCGCTTCGTAGGCGACGCGGATCCCGCGTTCCCCAGCCAGTTCGGCCAATTCCCGGAGCTGGGCGGCGGCGAGATCGTCGTCGTCGACGGCATCCGGCGAGACCGAGGAACAGACCAGGACGGTGTCCGCCCCGAGTTCGGCCATGAGGTCGAACTTCCGGCGCGCCCGGCGGAGATTCGACCGGAGCAGATCCGGCGGCACCGCCTCGAAATCGCGGAACGGCTGGTAAAGGTCGATCGTGAGCCCGAGATCCGCGCAGAGCCGCCGGATCTCCGACGGCGACCTCCTCGACGCGATCAGGTCGTTCTCGAAGATCTCGACACCGTGGAAACCCGCCGCGGCGGCCGCGGCGAGTTTGTCCTCAAGCGTGCCGGAGAGGCAGACGGTCGCGATGGCGGTGTCACCGGGCATGGGCGGGTTTCCCTTCCAGCGCTTCGAAATGCCGGAGCATCCGGTCGGCGTCCGGCTCCACGCCGGTGAACAGGCGGAACGAGTCCGCCGCCTGGAACACCACCATCCCGCCGCCGTGCAGCGTCCGGCAGCCCCGCTCGCGCGCCTGCTTGAGCAGCGTGGTCTCCAGCGGCCGGTACACGATGTCGGCCACCCACATGTCCTCGCGCAGCGACTCGGCGGGAACCGGTGACCCCGGGTACGCGGCCATCCCGGTCGGCGTGGCGTGGACGAGGCCGTCGGCATCGCGGAGGTCGTCAAGGGAACCGGAAAGGGCCCGGTCGTCACCGAAACGCCGTCGCAGCGCGGAGACCAGAGTTCCGGCACGCGTGGCGTCGACGTCGTGCACGATCAGCCGCCCGGCGCCCAGGGAGAGCAGGGCGTGGGCCACCGCCGCGCCCGCTCCGCCCGCACCCAAAAGGACGACGGTGTCCATGTCGGCGTCCGGCAGCCCTTGGGTGAGGTTGCGGGCGAACCCGGTCGCGTCCGTGTTGTGCCCGGTCGCGAGCCCTTCGCGGAACACCACCGTGTTCACCGCGCCGAGCGCCGCGGCGTCGGGTGCCACCTCGTCGAGATACGGCAACACCTGTTGTTTCACCGGATGCGTGATGTTGAGCCCGTCGAAGCCCGCGATCCGGGCGGCGGCCAGCACCTCGCCGATCGGCAGCCTCAGCACGTCGAGGTCGAGGCGCCGGTAGAGATAGCGCAACCCGAGTTCGTCGGCTTCCCGTTCGTGCAGCGCCGGGCTCAGCGACGGCCCGATGCCGGTGCCGGCCAGGCCGATGAGGTAGCCGCTCACCAAGATCCTCCCTTAATGTACGAACTAGTGAGTTCACTGTAGCGCGGACCGGTCGGCACGAGAAGGGCTGCGCTACAGTGAGGCCTTCCACCAGCGGTTCGGAGGGAGTCAGGTGGCCGCACCGTCGTCCGAGGTCGAGCGCCAGCGCGACAAGGAACGCACCCGCGCCGAAATCCTCGCGGTGGCCACCAGGGAGTTCGCGGACAAGGGCTACGCCGGCGCGAGAGTGGACGAGATCGCCGCTCGCACGAGCACCACGAAGCGGATGATCTACTACTACTTCGGCGGCAAGGAGCAGCTCTACGTCGCCGCGCTCGAGCGGGCGTACGCGACCATCCGCGCGCTCGAACAGGATCTGGACGTCGACCACCTCGAACCCGAGGACGCGATCCGCCAGCTCGCCGAGCTCACCTTCGACCACCACGAGGCGAACCCGGACTTCATCCGTCTCGTGAGTATCGAGAACATCCACCACGGCGAGCACATCGCACGCTCGGAAGCCTTGTCCGGTATGGCGAATCCGGCTCTCGACGTACTCTCCCGCATCCTCGACCGCGGCCGTGAGGCCGGCCGGTTCCGCGAAGACGTCGACGCTCTCGACGTGCACATGGTGATCAGCTCGTTCTGCGTGTTCCGCCTCGCGAACCGGCACACCTTCTCCGCGATCTTCGGCCGGGACATGCTCGACCCCGCGCGCCGCGCCCACTATCGCCTGATGCTGGGCGACCTGGTGATCGAGTACCTGACCGCCTGAAATCCCGGCTCTTGACAACCGGGACACCGTCTCGCAGGCTGTATTAACTAACTAGATCGTACATTGTTGTCCGTCCCCTTGGAGCGTCGACGTGGCCTCTCCCTCCCCTGTCACGCAAGGCATGCCCCGCAAGGCCGCATCGGCCGCCTGGATCGGCAGTGCCCTGGAGTACTACGACTTCTTCATCTACGGAACCGCCGCCGCGCTGGTGTTCAACAAGGTCTTCTTCCCGGCCTCCTCCCCCGCCACCGGCACGCTCCTCGCGCTGGCGACCTTCGGCGTCGGCTATCTCGCCCGGCCGGTCGGCGCGTTCGTGCTCGGGCACGTCGGCGACCGGCTGGGCCGCAAGAAGGTCCTGGTGTTCACGCTGGTGCTGATGGGCGTGACGACGTTCCTGGTCGGCTGCCTGCCGACGTACGCCTCGGTCGGCGTGCTCGCACCGGTGCTGCTGGTGATCCTCCGCCTCCTGCAAGGACTTTCGGCCGCCGGCGAACAGGCGGGCGCCAACTCGATGTCACTGGAACACGCGCCGTCCCACCGGCGCGGCTACTACACGAGCTTCACCCTCAGCGGCACCCAGGCCGGGCAGATCCTCGCCACCGCGGTCTTCCTGCCGATCGCCGCGCTCCCGCAGGACCAGTTGCTCACCTGGGGCTGGCGGATCCCGTTCTGGTGCAGCGCCGCCGTGGTGGTCGTCGGTTTCGTGATCCGCCGCAAGATCGACGAAACCCCGGTGTTCGAACAGAACCGGTCCGACGTCGCCAAACTGCCGGTCGCCGTGCTGTTCCGGACGCACTGGAAGGACGTGCTCCGCGTCGTCGTCGCGGCCACCATCGCCTCGGTCAGCACGATCTTCACCGTGTACGCGCTGAGCTACGCGGTCAACACGATCGGGCTGGACCGCGGGCCGATCCTGTGGGTCGGCGTACTGGCCAACGTCGTAGCGCTGCTCGCGATCCCGTTCCTGGCCGGACTTTCCGACCGGGTCGGCCGCAAACCCGTGTTCATCGCCGGCTGTCTCGCCTGCGCGGCGCTGATCTTCCCGTACCTGTGGTCCATTTCGGACGGTTCGTATCCGCTGATCTTCGTCGTCGGCATCCTGCTGTTCGGCGTGGCCTACAGCGCCGTCAACGGGGTGTGGCCGTCGTTCTACGGTGAGATGTTCAGCGCCAAGGTCCGGCTTTCGGGGATGGCGATCGGCACCCAGATCGGGTTCGCGATCGCCGGATTCGCCCCGAGTGTGGTGGCCGCGATCGGCACGGGGAAGGGCGACTGGCTCGGCGTCGCCGTCTTCACCGCCGCCGTGTGCCTGATCAGCGCCGCGGCCGCCCTCACCGCGCGCGAGACGCACCACGTGCCGACCGAGGACCTCGGCGCGGACGGTCGGAACCCCGGCCGGCCTCGCGGCGGGAAGACGAACGCGGAGTCCGGCCCGGTGGCGCGCTCGATTCCCTGATGGACCGCGCTCGCCGCCCGGTTGCGGGCGGCGAGCGCGGAACTCACACCGTGACGTCGGTCGAGTCCGCTGTGGACCGGCCGCGGGATCGCAGGCCCAGCAGCAGATCGATCACCAGGAACGCCAGCAGGCTGATGCCGAGCAGCGGCACGAACCAGCCGATCGCGGCGGCCAGGACGAGGAGGCCTGCCACCAGCCAGGGCGGCGCCTTGCGCCACTGACCGCGCGGGATGGGCCGTCCGAAGGTCAGCCCGGTGGCCTTGGTCGGCCTGCGCCGCCACCACATCCGGTAGCCGAGCACGACCAGCGTGACCAGACCGGCGCCCAGCGCGAGCAGCACGAGCTGGTTGGGCCAGCCGAACAGCACGCCCATATGCGCGTCGATCCCCCAGCGGGCGAGCTTCGCCATCAGCGGGTAGTCGGCGAAGCGCACCTCGCCCAGGATCTGCCCGGTGATCCCGTCGACCGCGACGGCGTCGACCTGCGTCGGCCAGCCGCGCTCGACTTCCGCCACCTGCCAAGGAGCGCCGGGTTTCGTGGGCAGCCCGATCTCCACCGAGGCGGCGTCGATCCCGGCCGCGCGGGCGGAGGCCAGCATCGCGTCCACGCTCTCGGGTTTCGCGGGCGCCGGTGCGGCGGGGGCTTCGCCGTGACCCGCGTGTCCGGCATGCTCGTCGCCTCCGGTCACCTTCAACGCCGGGGTGGCCCAGCCGAGGGATTCACGCAACGCGGAGACGTTCTCGCCCGCGTACGCCGACCACGTCAGCCCTGTCGCGGAGAGGAACAACGCGCCGAGCAGCACCCACAGACCGACGGAACCGTGACGGCGTACCGACTTCCCGCGCGCGGACTCCGTCTTTTCGGCCCGGCGAGCCCGACGGCGGCTCACCCACAGCACGAGACCGCCGAGCGCGACCGCCCACAGCCAGGACGCGGCGAGTTCGCTGTAGAGCCGCCCTGGCTCACCGAGCAGCAGGTTGCGGTGCAACTGGTCGAGCGTGGTCCGGAACGGCAAGGCGCCGCTCGATCCGTACGCGACGAGGTCCCCGCGCACCTGCGCGGTGGCCGGATCGACGAACACCGCGCGCCGTTCGGATTCGCCGAGTCCCTCCTCGGCGAACAGTACGCGAGTCGTGTCGCCCGGCTCGGGAGCGGGCCGGACGGCGACCAGGTCGCCGCCGGGATGGGCCGCTTGAGCCGCCTTGACCTGATCCGCGAGTGAAGCCTGGCTCAGCCCCACGGGGGCGCGAAGCTGGTCTGAGTAGATCCAGGACTCCATCTGCGGCGTCGCCGCGTAGAGCACGCCGCTGAGTGCGGCGATGAGGATGAACGGTCCGACGAGAACGCCGGCGTAGAAGTGGAAGCGGAGGAACAGCCCGCGCCAGCCGGTCGCGCGCGGCGGGCTCGTGGTCGATTCGATTCGCGTTGCCATTGGGGGAACTCCTGAGGCGTCGATGGGGAGGCGTGCGCCTGCGCCGCGCGCCGGGGTGGTCACGGCACGCGTGCTGAGCCCTGCCGCGACACGGGTCTCGGCAGGGTTTCGGGGATCAGGCGGACGTCACCGGCGGGCCGCGCCGCGAGAGCACGTCCCGCAGGAGTGCCTCGGTCGCGGGGAACTCCACCGCGAGGGGGACGTGGATCCGCAGCGGCGCGGTCGCCGGCCGCGGGGTCAACCGCCGGGGAAGGACCGAAGCGATGAGCGTCGTGAGCGCGTACATGACGTGCTCGGCGCCCGCGAGCACCATCGCCACCACGAGGGTCGCGGCGGCGTGCCCGGCGGCCATGGCCAGGCCGTTGCCCGGGGATTCGGTGTGATGGGCGTGCGACTGCCAGGTCAGGAAGGTCAGGCAGGCGTGCATCGCCAGCTGCCCGCCCGCCACCAGGCCGAGGATCGCGAGCGGGCCGCGGCGGCGTCCGGCGAACGCGTACGCCACCCAGCTCAGCAGGGCGACGAGCAGCACGACGACCCCGAGATCCGGGACGCGGCCGCTGGTCCCGACGTGGGCACCGGTCGCCAAGGTGCCGGTCAGGACCCCCACGGCCCCGCCGCGGAGGCGCCGGGCCGGGCCTCGGGTCGGGGTCGGCGTGCGCACGGGAGGCAGAGTAGAGCGCGAACGGGCCCGTTGTCTCTCCTTGATATCGTCGGCCCGGTGCTCCGCAGCCTGTCGTTCCTCCGGCTCTGGACCGGGAACACCGCCTCCGGGCTGGCGACCTGGGCCCTGCCGTTCATCCTCGGATTGGCGGTGCTGCAACGGTCGCTTTCGGCTGTGGACCTCGGCATCGTGCTCGCCGCTCGGACGGCGGGATTCCTCGTGGCCGTCCCGGTGGCCGGTGTACTGGCCGACCGGCATTCCCGTCGCGGGGTCGTGCTCTGGGCAGGTCTCATCGCCGGTTTCGCCACTCCGCTGATCGCCACCGGACTGGGCCGATCGGTCCTGCTGATGGCCACCGCGGCCGCCGTCGTCGGCGTCGGGCAGGGCGCGTGCCGCCCGGCGTTCCAGGCGCTGACGGCCGAGGTGATCGCCGAAGACCGGCGCCAGCAGGCCAACGCCGCGATGACCCTCGCCGTCCGGGTCACGACTTTGGTCGCACCGGGGCTCACCGCCCTGCTCTCCCAGTTCGCCTCGACGTCGGCTCTGGTGATCGGGACCGGCGTGCTGTGGCTGGGCGCGGCGCTGATCCCGCCGCGAGGCACTTTCACGCCCGCCCCGGCCGCCGCCGGGACCCGCTTCTTCGGCGAGTTCGCCGACGGTCTCCGCGAAGCCCGCCGCCATCCGTGGTTCCTGGCCGGGCTCGGCGCGCTGACCGCCGTCGTCGCGACCGGCTATTCCGCCACCGGCGTGGTGCTGCCGCTGGTCAGCCGCGACCGCTACGACAGCGAAACGGTACTGGCCGCCGGGCTCACCGCGTACACGCTCGGCGCGCTCGCGGGCGCCGTCGTCATCGCGCGCTGGCGCCCGAAGCGGCAAGGCTGGACGGCGCTGGCGGGGCTCGGCTGCTACGGCTTCGCGCCACTGAGCCTGCTGTTCCCGGTGCACCCGGCCTTCGTCGTCGCCGCCTACGCCGTCGCCGGGCTGGGCATCGAACTGTTCAACGTCCCCTGGTTCACCGCGACCCAGCGGGAGGTCGAACCGGGGAAGCTCGCCCGAGTGTCCTCTTTGGACTTCCTGTTCTCCTACGGTCTCGCCCCCGCCGGGCTCGCGCTCATCGCGCCCGCGATCGACCGGTTCGGGGCGGCGCCGGTGCTGGCGGCGTGCGCGGTCGTCTGCTTCGCCGCTCCGGCCGCCGCCGCCCTCGTTCCTTCCTCGCGCGACTTCCGGGCGACCGCACCGATCAAGAGTGTCTAGTTCTTGCGCTCGCTTGCGGTAATGTTTCAGCCATGACGCGTCGTCTTGCCGAAGTCGCCCGCAAGGTCGGGGTCAGTGAAGCCACGGTCAGCCGGGTGCTCAACGGCCGGTCCGGGGTCTCCGCGAGCACCCGGGCCGCCGTCCTCACCGCGCTGGACGTGATGGGCTACGAACGGCCGACCCAGCTGCGCGGGGATCGTGCCCGCCTGGTCGGGCTGGTCCTTCCCGAACTGCAGAACCCCATCTTCCCCGCGCTCGCCGAGATCATGGGCAACGCGCTGGCCCAGCAGGGTTTCACCCCGGTGCTGTGCACGCGCACCGCGGGCGGCGTCTCCGAAGCGGAGTACGTCGAACTGCTGTTGCAGCAGCAGGTCTCGGGGGTCGTGTTCGCCGGCGGGCTCTACGCCCAGGCCGACGCGGTGCACTCCCACTACCACCATCTCGCCGAACGCCGCCTGCCGACGGTGCTGATCAACGCCGCCGTCGACCACCTCGGGCTGCCGCAGATCTCGTGCGACGACGCGGTCGCCGTCGAACAGGTCGTCGGGCATCTGAGCTCGCTCGGGCACGAGAAGATCGGTCTCGTCCTCGGTCCGAACGACCACGTCCCGTCCCAGCGCAAACTCGAGGCCTTCCGCGCCTACGCGGG
This sequence comes from Amycolatopsis sp. WAC 04169, assembly GCF_003947535.1. Lineage (NCBI taxonomy): Bacteria > Bacillati > Actinomycetota > Actinomycetes > Pseudonocardiales > Pseudonocardiaceae > Amycolatopsis > Amycolatopsis sp. WAC 04169. The sequence continues at coordinate 299,365 of NZ_QHJI01000007.1, forward strand.
CAAACTCGGCCTCCCGGTCCTCGACAAACTCGTCGAACACGGCATGTTCTCCATCGAAGGCGGGCACGCGGCCGCGGCCCGGCTGTACCCGCGCGGCGCGACCGCCGTCCTGTGCGCGAGCGACCTCCTGGCCCTGGGCGCGATCCGCGCGGCCCGGCGGCAGGGACTGTCGGTGCCCGAAGACATCTCGGTGGTCGGCTACGACGATTCCGCCCTGATGAACTGCACCGATCCGCCGCTCACCACCACCCGCCAGCCGATCGAGGCGATGGGCCGCGCCGTGGTCGAACTGCTGGTCAAACGCATAAACGGCGGCGAGGTGGCGGCCGAGGAACTCCTGTTCGCGCCCGAACTCGTCGTCCGGGGCTCGACCGCGCGCCGCGTTTAGCCGACTAATTGCGGGGCGTCGCGTCCCACGTACATGAAGGCCCCCTTCCTTGCGCCTAGCGCAGCGAAGGGGGCCTTCATGTACTTGAAGCACGCTCGCGACCGCGGCTGTCGCGAAGTTGCAAGTTCTCATCCAGTTATTGCGTTGATCCGAGGCTTCACTTTAGAGTGACCGCAATCACGTGACAGCCGTCGCGATCCCGAGATGAGGCTTGAAAATGAGCAGCACTTGGTCCCCCGCCGTGCGCCGCCGGATGTTCTGCCTGCTCCTTGCGGGCGGACTCACCCTGGGCGCGGCCGCCTGCGGTTCCGGCTCCGGTGAAAGCACCGGGGGCAAGGTCAAGATCACCGTGACCGGGCAGCCCCCGACCAGCCAGCCGTTCGAGCGCGGCGTGTTCGACGCCGACGTCAAGGAGTTCGAGGAGAGCCACCCGGACATCGACATCGAGCCGCACGAAGGGTTCATGGACCCGAAGACGTTCTCCGCCAAACTCGCCGGCGGGCAGCTCGAAGACGTGTACTACGTCTACTTCACCGACCCCGCGCAGATCATCGCGCGCCGCCAGGCCGCCGACATCACCGAAGCGGCCAAGGGCCTGAAGAACTTCGGCGACATCAAGCCGGAATTACTCGACAACTTCCGGGATGCCGACGGCAAGCTCTACGGCCTCCCGACGATGAACTACAGCATGGGCCTGGTCTACAGCCGCCCGCTGTTCCAGAAGGCCGGGCTCGACCCGAACAAACCGCCGCAGACCTGGGACGAGGTCCGCGCGGCCGCGAAGAAGATCACCGCGCTGGGCAACGGCACCGTCGGATACGCCGACTACAGCAAGAACAACCAGGGCGGCTGGCATCTGACCGCCTGGCTCTACTCCATGGGCAGCGAGGTCGCCCGCAAGGACGGCGACAAGTGGGTCGCCGCTTTCAACAACGACAAGGCCAAGGCCGCCCTGAACCAGTTGCGCGCCATGCGGTGGGAAGACGACAGCATGGGCAGCAAGCAGTTGCTCGAAGCCCAGGACGTCCAGCGCATGATGGGCGCCGGCCAGCTCGGCATGTACATGGCCGCCCCGGACAACGTCCCGGTGCTCGTCAAGCAGTTCAACGGCAAGTACGAGCACTACGGCGTCGCGGGCATGCCGGGCGGGCAGGGCACGCTGCTCGGCGGCGAGGGCTACATGATCAACCCCAAGGCCTCGCCGGAGAAGATCAAGGCGGGTTTGGAATGGGTCCGCTGGAAGTACCTCAACCCGGAGCGCTTCGAGAAGCACGTCCAGCAGTACGTCGACGGCAAGCAGCCGGTCGGGCTGCCGGCCGAGCCGACCCCGGACGTCTGGCAGGGCGCCGTCCGTGATCAGCAGCTCGCGGTGAAGGCCAAGCACGCCAACGTTCCCGCCGAGAACTACCAGTCCTATGTGGATGCGAGTTCGCGGATCAAGGGCAGCATCGAACCGCCCAACGCGCAGCAGGTCTACGCCATCCTCGACAGTGTGATGCAGGCGGTGCTCACCGATCGGAACGCGGATGTCGACCAGCAGCTGTCGTCGGCCGAGTCGAAGGTCAACAGTGTCCTCGCCCAGGTCAAGTAGCGTCCTCGACTGGCCCGCGACAGCGTCGTCGCGGGCCAGTCGGCCGGTCGCCTCGGCGGCCGAACGCCGCCGGAACCGGGTGCGCCGCAAGCTCAAGGAGAACGTCACCGCGTACGGCCTGCTGTGCGCCGCGCTGGTGGTGTTCGCCCTGTTCTCGTGGTATCCGATCGTGCGCGGGGTACTGCTGAGCTTCCAGCAGGTCGACTTCGTCAACCCGCCGACGTGGGTCGGGTTCGACAATTTCACCCGCCTCTTCGAAGACCCGCTGTTCGGCATCGCCTGGCGCAACACGCTGTGGTTCACCGGGCTGGCGCTGGTGTTCGGGTTCGTGGTGCCGTTCCTGACCGCGGTGCTGCTCAACGAACTGCGGCACGCCAAGGCGTTCTTCCGGCTGGCGGTCTACCTGCCGGTGATGCTGCCGCCGGTGGTCACCGCCCTGATGTGGAAATGGTTCTACGACCCGGGCGCCGGCCTGTTCAACTCCGCGCTCGGCACCGTCGGCCTGCCCGGCGGCCAGTGGCTGGACTCGAGCGACACGTCGATGCTGTCGCTGGTGTTCGTGTCGACGTGGGCGAACATGGGCAGCACCACGCTGATCTACCTCGCCGCGCTCGGCACCATCCCCGGCGAGCTCTACGAAGCCGCGGAACTGGACGGCGCGGGGCTGTGGAAACGCCTGATCCATGTCACCCTGCCGCAGACGAGGTTCGTGTTGCTGGTGCTTCTGCTGCTGCAGGTGGTCGCGACCATGCAGGTGTTCACCGAGCCGTACGTGATGACCGGCGGCGGACCGGACGACTCCACCGTCACCGTGCTCCTGCTGCTGTACCGCTATGCCTTCGTCTACAACGACTTCGGCTCGGCCAGCGCGTTGAGCCTGCTGTTGTTCGTCGCGCTCGGGGTGTTCTCCGCGTTGTACGTGCGCCTGACCCGGAAGGCGGACGAGTCATGAGGACGCTCGTCTCCCCCAGCACGCTCCGCAGCCCCGGCGGCAAGATCGGGTACGCCGTGATCTTCGCCTGCACGCTGCTCCTGTTCGTCATCGCGTTCCTGTTCCCGCTGTACTGGGCGGTGACCGGTGCGATGAAGTCGCCCCAGGAGCTGGCGCAGACGCCTGCGACATTCTTTCCGAACGAGTGGCATCCGGAGACCTTCGCCGACGCGTGGGATCAGCTCAGCCTCGGCAAGTACTTCCTCAACACCGTCATCGTCGCCGGCGGCGCCTGGCTGGCCCAGCTGGCCATCGACGTTCCCGCGGCGTTCGCATTGTCGAAGCTGCGGCCGAAATTCGGCAACGTCGTGCTCGGGCTGATGCTCGCGACGTTGATGCTGCCCGCCGCTGCCCTGCTGGTGCCGACCTACGTGACGATCGCCGACCTGCCGTTGCTGGACATCAACCTGATCAACTCTCCGGCGGCGGTCTGGCTGCCCGCCGCCGCGAACGCGTTCAACATCTATCTGCTGAAACGGTTCTTCGACCAGATCCCCGACGAGCTGATCGAAGCCGCGCGGCTCGACGGCGCGGGACCGGTGCGCACCCTGTGGCGCATCATCCTGCCGATCTCCCGGCCGATCCTGGCCGTGGTCTCGATCCTCGCGGTGGTGGCCGCGTGGAAGGACTTCATCTGGCCACTGCTGGTGTTCCCGGACACCGAAAAGCAGACGCTGTCGGTGATGCTGCAGCGCGTGGCCATCGACATGCCGCTGAACGTGCTCGTCGCGGGCATGGTGCTGGCCAGCCTGCCGATGGTGGCGCTGTTCCTGGCGTTCCAGCGGCATATCCTCGCCGGGCTCACCGCCGGCAGCCTCAAAGGCTGACTCTCGCCGCATCCGGGGTTTCCACAAACGATTGGGAGGGCATTTCGTGACCGCATCAGGGCAGTCCGCCGGATGGTGGCGGAGCGCGGCGATCTACCAGGTCTACCTCCGCAGTTTCGCGGACGGGAACGGCGACGGCGTCGGCGGTCTCGCCGGTGTCCGCGCGCGGCTGGACTACCTGGCCGAACTGGGGATCGACGCGATCTGGTTCACCCCGTGGTATCCGTCGCCGATGGACGACGGCGGCTACGACGTCGCCGACTTCCGGGAGATCGACCCGCTCTTCGGCACGCTCGCCGAAGCGGAGGACCTCATCGCCGCGGCCCACGCCAAGGGGATCCGCGTGATCATCGACATCGTGCCGAACCACTGTTCCGACGAGCACCGCTGGTTCGCCGAAGCACTCGCCGCCGAGCCGGGATCGCCCGAACGGCAACGGTTCTGGTTCCGGCCGGGCCGCGGGCCGGCCGGCTCCGAGCCGCCGAACAACTGGAAGTCGCGCTTCGGCGGCTCCGCCTGGACGCGGGTCCCGGACGGCGAGTGGTACCTGCACCTGTACAGCTCGCGCCAGCCGGACTTCAACTGGGACAACCAGGAGATCCGCGCCGATTTCGAAGACGTGCTGCGGTTCTGGTTCGACCGCGGGGTCGACGGGTTCCGCATCGACGTCGCCGACGGGCTGGTGAAGGACCCCCGGCTGCCCGACGTCGATCCCGGCGACGAGACGCCGTTCTCCGATCAGGAGGGGCTGCACGAGATCTACCGGTCGTGGCGCAAGATCGCGGACAGCTACCCCGGCGACCGGGTGCTGGTCGGCGAGATGTGGCTGCCGGACATGTCGCGGGCCGCGCGCTACCTTCGCCGCGACGAACTGCACGCGGCGTTCAACTTCGATTTCCTGGTGTGTCTTTGGGATTTCGCCCGGTTCAGAGATGTCATCGGGCGGACGCTGGCGGCGCACGAGGAGGTCGGCGCGCCCGCGGCGTGGGTGCTGTCGAACCACGACGTCACCCGGCACGTGACCCGGTACGGCCGCGAGGGCGACACCGGTTTCGCGTTCGCGGACCGGCTGCACGGCACTCCGGTGGATCGGGGGCTCGGGACCCGCCGGGCACGGGCGGCGGCGTTGCTGACCATGGCACTGCCCGGTGGTCTCTATGTCTACCAAGGGGAAGAGCTCGGCCTGTGGGAGATCGAGGACATCCCGGGCGAACTCCGGCAGGACCCGGTGTGGGCCCGGACGAACGGCGCCGACCCCGGCCGGGACGGCTGCCGCGTCCCGCTCCCCTGGTCCGGTGACGCGCCGCCGTTCGGATTCGGCACGGGCGGAGCGTGGCTGCCCCAGCCTGGGGAATGGCGCTCCAGCACGGCGGAGGCGCAGGCGGCCGAACCGGCGTCGATGCTCCGGCTCTACCGCTCCGGTCTGCGCCTGCGGGACGAACTTCCCGCGCTCGGCGCCGGTGGCCTGGAGTGGCTGGAACTGGGCGACGGCGTGCTCGCGTTCACCCGGGAGCCGGGCTTCACCTTCGTGCTGAACTTCTCGGACAAGCCCGTGCCGCTGCCGCCGCATCGCGAGGTGCTCATGGTCAGTGGCCCGGTCGACGGAGAACTCCCGACGGATACGGCGGTGTGGCTGCTCACCTAATCACCGGCCGGTCGTGACCCGGCTGATCCGGCCGCGCATCCGGGCGCGGCCCGCCGGGTCACGCCACCGGAGGTGCCTGTCGAGCACCTCGCGGAGCACACCGCCGAGGACGAGGCCGTGGGTGGCGGTCTCGACGCAAGGGTGGTCGCGGAGCCAGTCGAACAGCTCCGAAGACCGCCCTCCCGGCAGCACGGACCGAAGGAGGTCTTCGGTGGTGTGGTCCGCTTGCGCGCATACGTACAACGCCCAGCGATGCGCCTCCGTCGGCGGATCACCGGCCAGGTGGGCGTACACGGTGTCCACCACGTAGCGCGCCGCGTCCGCTTGCGGTGACCTGCTGACTTCGGCGGCCAGGGAGAGTGCGAACGGGTTGCCCGCCGCGAAGTCCACAATGGACTTCCGATGATCCGGGTCGACGCCGCGTGCTTCGAGTAGTGCGGCGGACTCGTCGTCGCTCAAGGGTTCGAGCTTCCGGATCGTGATCCGGCCCGACCACGCCGGATCGACCAGCAGCGTGGCGTCCGGACCGGTGCGGCCCGCGATCACGGCCGTGACGTCTCCGGGCAGGCGGCGCAGAGTCTCCGCCGGATCGTCGAGCCCGTCGAACAGCCGCACGGGTTTGCCCATGGCCGCCGCGTCGTCGGCGAACTTCCGGATCAGGGTCGACTTCCCGATCCCGGGGGCGCCGGTGAGGAACAGCACCCCACCTCTCGCGAGCAGCCGCCGGAACTCCGCGCGTTCGCGTTCACGTCCGACGAACAGCGGGTCCGGTCCACGGAGTGTGGGCGTCCGCTCGTCCTCGGCACGAAGCACCTTCTGGTGCAGCGCCCGCAGTTTCGGCCCAGGCCGGACGCCGAGTTCCGCGTCGAACAGGTCGTGGATCGCGCGATAGAGCTCCAAGGCCTCGGCACGGCGCCCGCCGCGATGGAGGGCGAGGAGATAGATCTCGTACAGCGGTTCTTCGAGGCGATTGCGCTCGATCAGCGCGGGCACCTCGGCCACCACCTCGTCGTGCTCCCCGAGTTCGAGGCGCAGCCTGAGCAGCTCCTGGGTGGCGGTCAGCTTCAGCCGCTCCAGGCGCGAACGCTCGTGTTCGGCCGCTTCGCCGGGGACGCCGGCCAATGCCGTTCCGGTCCACAGTCCGAGCGCCCGTTCCAGCAGCTTCGCCGCCGTCTCCACGGAACGCGCCTGACGCGCGCTTTCGATCAGCCCGGCGAACTCGACCGCGTCGACCTCGAAGCGATCGGGATCCAGCCGGTAGCCGCCGGACCGCGAGACGATCGCCGATCCCAGTCCCTGCAAGGAGAGCAGCCGCCGGAGGCGGGAGATGTAGGTCCGGATCACCGCCTCGCCGGTCGCGGGCGCCCGCTCGCCCCAGAGCCCGTCGATCAGCTCGCCGGTCCGGACGAAACTGCCCGCGTTGGCCAGCAGCAACATCAACACCGCCTGCTGTTGGGGCGAACCGAGGTCCAGCCGGGTGCCGCCGCTGGTGAACCCCGGCGGGCCGAGGACGGTGAAACGGCACCGGACTTCCTGCGGCAGAGGGGACATGCGCGGAAAGGTAGGCGGGTCCCGGCCGCGGCGGCGACCGTCGGACGACGTCGTCGGCGTACGTCATCCACCGATGACGTACAGGAATGACGTCATCCGACGGTCGCCGAGGTCAGGGGCGGATTCCTACGGTTGCGGCATGTCTGAAACCACGTACACCGCCGTCGCCACTTCGACCGCGGAAGGCCGCAACGGCGGCCGCGCGACCTCCGACGACGGCGTGCTCGACGTCGGCCTCGCCGTCCCGAAGGCCTTCGGCGGCTCCGGCGACGGCACAAACCCCGAGCAGCTTTTCGCCGCGGGCTGGGCGTCCTGCTTCGTCGGCGCCGTCCGCCGCGTCGCGGGCGTCAAGAAGGTGAAGCTGGAAGACCTCGCTGTCGTCGCCGAGGTGACGCTGCACCACGACACCGACGCGGGCGAGTTCCACCTGAGCGCCGCGCTGCACCTGGAGGCCACCGGCATCGACCAGGCCACGGCCGACGAACTGGTGCAGGGCGCGCACCAGGTGTGCCCGTACTCCAAGGCGACGCGCGGGAACGTCGAGGTCACGCTGGACGCCACCGTCGCGTGAGCCGCGGTCCCCGGATGTCATGAAAGGGCCGTTCAGGACACTTTTCGTCCTGAACGGCCCTTTCATGACACGACGCCCTTGAGCTCCGCCCGCGAACTCACCCCCAGCTTCGGGAAGATCCGGTGCAGATGCGTGCCGACCGTCCGGTGCGAGAGGTAGAGCCGCTGCCCGATCTCCCGGTTCGTCAGGCCTTCGGCGGCCAGTTGCACGATGCTCAGCTCGTGCGGGGTCAGCTTCTCCCGCGCGTCGGGCCCGCGGTTGGGGCTCGACTCCCCCGCGCTCCGCAGTTCGCGGCGCGCCCGCTCGGCCCACGCGGTCATGCCGAGCGCGTCGAACGTCTCCCGCGCGGTGCGCAGATGTGCCCGCGAGTCCACGGCCCGCCGTTGCCGCCGCAGCCATTCGCCGTAGGCCAGGTGCAGCCGCCCGCGTTCGGCGGGCCAGCCGTCGAGCTCTGCCCGCAGCGCGGTCTCGAACAGTTCGTCGCTCGGTTCGAGCACGGCGCGGGCGTACCGCAAGCCGATGTGCAGAGCGGGCGCCGGGGTCGTCACGGCGAGCCGCTCCATCTCCGCGACGATCTCGCGCAGGGCCTCGACCTGCCCCGCCCGGACCGCGACCTCGGTGAGTTCCGCGATGAAATAGACGCGCAGCGCGAGCTGGAAGGCGGGATCGGCGGGGTCGAAGAGACGCCGCAGGTCGGCGAACGCGTCGTCGAACCGGCCTTCGCTCGACGCGGCGATGCCTCTGGCGAGCTGCACGGTGGCCAGTACCGGCCGGGCCCCGGCGGCGAGCGCGGTCCGTTCGGCCTCGTCGGCCAGCGTCTTGGCCAGTTTGTGCTCACCCCGCAGCGCGGCGATCTCGGCCTGGACCGCGGTGGCGAACCCGTACATGAACGGCTGCCCGGTCTCCTTGGCGAATTTGGCCGCCTCCGCCGCGACCGGCACCGCGCCGGCGAGGTCACCGAGCCGGACCCGGCTCCACGCCTGGACGGCCAAAGCACGCGGCAACAGCCCGAGCCTGCCCTGCGCCCGCAGCCCCGGCGCCGCGGCCGCGGAGAACCGGGCCGCCAGATCGACCGCGCCGACCTGCAGTGACGCGCTGCCGAGGAAGCGGTCGACCTCGGGGTCGGCACCGGTGGCGGCGGCGAGTCCGCGCAGCTCGCCGAGCACGAATTCGGCCCGGTCGAACGGCGCCACGTAGGCGGCGACGGCGACCAGCCTCGGGTCGGAGTCCTCCACCGGCAGCCGGTCCGCGACGGCCAGCAGCGTTCCCCGGGTGTCCGCACCGGGTTCGGCCCAGAAACACCGCATGGCCGCGCCCCACAGGACGCGCATCGCCGGATCCGGGTGCCCGTCCTGCGCGATCGACTCGGCCAGCCGTGCCAGTTCCGCGATCCGTGAGAGGTCCTCGCGGGCGCCGTCCTCGAACCCGCTGAGCAGCCAGCTCGCCGTCGCTCGTTGCCGCGACGTGAGCTCTCCCGCGCGTGCGTCGCGGACGAGCCGTTCCGCCGTCTCACGATCACCGGATTCGACGGCCAGCTCGGCCGCGCGCAGCAACCGGTCCGCCCGGCGCTCCGGATCGAGGCTCAGCGACGCCGCCTGCTCCAACGCGGCGACGGCGGCCGTCACACCACCGCGATGCCGCGCGCGATCGGCGGCGTTCTCCAGTTCCCGTGCCACGTTCTCATCGGCTCCGGTCGCGGCCGCCGCCCAGTGCCAGGCCGCGCGATCCGGCCGGCCGCGGAAGATCTCGGCGAGGCTCATGTGCGCGCGTCGCCGTTCCTCGGCCGGCACCGAAGCGGGAATGGCCGAACGCATCAACGGATGCCGGAACGAGACCGTCCTGGCTTCGAGGTCGATCAGCCGGGCCTCCGCGGCGGGTGCCAGCGCCGAGGGCTCGACATCTTCACCCAGCAACGTCGACGCCGCCGCGAGGGTGTCGGCGAGCGAACCGGTCTCGTTGAGCGCGGCGACCAGCAAGGTCGTGCGCGCCGGTTCCGGCAGGGCGGTGAACCGGGCCCCGAACGTGCGCTCGAGCCGCTCGGTCAGGGGCAGCACGGGATCCGAAGTGCCGGTCATGGCCGACGGCAACTCGGTCAGGGCCAGCGGATTGCCCGCGGCTTCGGCGAGGATCCGGGAGCGGACCGGCGAGGTGATCCCGGGGGCGACGGAGTCGAGCAGCTCGGCGGCCACTTCCTCGGGGAGCCGTTCCAGGTCCATTGAGGACAGTCCCGCGTCGCGCAGCGGCGACGGCTCCCCGTCCCGCAGGGTCGCGATCAGGACGATCGGTTCCGTCTCGATCCGCCTGGCCACGAACGCGAGCACGTCGGCGCTCTCGCGGTCCATCCAGTGGACGTCTTCGGCGACGATCAGCAACGGTTTGGCCGACGCCTCCTCCGAAAGCAGCGTCAGCGCGGCGAGCCCGACCAGGTACGCGTTCGGCTCCGTCCCTTCGGCCAGCCCGAGCGCCGCCCACAGCGCGGAACGCTGCGGCGCGGGCAGCAGGTCGGCGCCCGCGCGGACCGGATGGAGCAGCTGATGCAGCGCGGCGTAGGCGAAGTTGCGTTCGGCCTCGGCGCCGGTCGCCCGCAGCACCCGCAGGCCGCCGAGCGTCGCCGCGGCCACGGCTTCCGCGACGAGCGCGGACTTCCCGACGCCCGGTTCGCCCTGGACGAGCACGCCGCCACAGCCGGCGGCGGGACCGTCGACGAGTTCGGTCAGGTCCTTCAGCTCGGCTTCCCGTCCGAAAAGCGGCATGGTGCGGCATTCCTCCCGTCGGCCATGGGCGGCCGCACCTTCGACGATACCCAAACGGTCCGGTTAGGACTCCCGGCGGCGTCCACAGGATGTAGACGGCCTGTCAACACGATCGGCCTAGCTTCGGTCGCATGCACCAGGCTTCCCGGCTCACCCTCGCCCTCGCGCTCACCGGCCTGGCCGTCGGGCTGGCGCCCGCGACCGCGAACGCCACCCCCGGACGCGGTGTCAGCGCCGTGACGCTCTTCGACCACGTGGTCGGCGGCACCCAGTACGTGCTGAAGGAGATCACGCTGGCACCCGGCGGCAGCACCGGCTGGCATTTCCACCCCGGCGCGGTCAGCGGTGTGGTCGAACGCGGCGTCCTGAGCCACCACGACGCGACCTGCGCGAGCGATGGCGTCTACCACGCCGGGCAGGCGATCACCGAGGAGAGCGGACCCGGTTACGTCCACATCGGACGCAACCTCGGGACCGAACCGGTCGTGCTCGAGGTGCTCTACCGGGTGCCCGTAGGTCAGGCGCTGGCCGTCGACGTGCCCAATCCCGGCTGTTCGTTCGACTGAAATCCTGAAGGAAAGTGATGAGACGCAAGAAGCTGTTCCTCGCGGCGGCACCGCTGGCCGCCCTGCTGCCGCTGGTGCTGACCTCGGTCACCCAGACGGCACCCGCCCAAGCGGCGGCGACGTCGTGCGCGGCGGTCCCCGTTTCGGCGCCGGACGGGGCGCGGATCGAGTCCGTCCAGGCGGAGCACAAGCCCGGCGGCACCGTCACGTTCCCGCCCACCCCGTTCACGCCTCCCGCCACGATCACCGACGTGCCCGCGTACTGCGAGATCACCGTCACCCTGACCCACGGCACGGCGGGTGATCACGTCAAGGTCGCCGTCACCCTGCCCCGGACCGGGTGGACCGGCAGGCTTCAGGCGATCGGCGGCAGCGCGTACACCGCCGGTGACTTCGGCGCCCCGCTCGTCCAGGCGGTCAAGGACGGTTTCAGCGGCGTCACCACCGACGCCGGCGTCCCCCTGACCTTCCTCGACACCTCCTGGGCACTCACTCCCCGGGGCGAAATCGACAAACCCCTCGTGACCAACTTCGCCACCCGGTCCGTCCACGAGGCCGCCCTCGTCGGGAAGGACGTGACGCAGAAGTTCTACCAGCGGGAAGTCGCCTACTCGTACTGGAACGGCTGCTCGACCGGCGGTCGTCAGGGCTACTCCGAAGCGCAGCGGTATCCGGGCGACTTCGACGGTGTCCTGGCGAACGCGCCGGCCGTGCACTGGGCGGAGTTCGCGGTAGCGACGCTCTGGCCGCGAGTCGTGATGAACCAGGAGAAGACCTTCCCGGCGACCTGCGTGTTCACCGCCTTCCAGCAGGCCGCGATCAAGGCCTGCGACGGCCGGGACGGCGTCACGAACGGCATCGTCGACCGGCCTGACGAGTGCGGTTACGATCCTCGGTCGCTCATCGGCACGAAGGTGCTCTGCGACGGCAAGGAGGTCACCGTCACCGCGGCGGACGCCGAGGTCGTGCGCAAGATCTGGGCCGGGCCTGCCGACGAGCACGGGCGACGGCTCTGGGCGGGCCTGCCCAAGGGAGCGGATTTCGGCCCGGTGACGACGGCTCCCGGCTTCCCGGTCGCGGTGGGCTGGGTGCAGACGTTCTTGAAGAAGCAGCCCGGGTTCGACACCGAGAAGCTCACCTACCGCCAGTTCGCCGACCTGTTCCGCCAGTCGGTGCGCGAATACGACGACGTCATCGGGACCTCCGACCCGGATCTGTCGGACTTCCGCCGGGCGGGCGGCAAGCTGATCACCTTCGTCGGCACCGACGACCAGTTGATCCCGCCGGGCGGCACGCTGCGGTACCGCCACGAGGTGGAGCGCGAAATGGGCGGCGCGAAACGGGTCAACGACTTCTACCGGCTGTTCCTCGCCCCCGGTGTCGCGCATTGCGGCGGCGGCGCGGGCGCCACGCCGGCGAACGCGCTGGGCGCACTCGTCGACTGGGTCGAACACGGCAAGGCGCCGGCGACCCTGCCCGCGGCGAACGGCGGCAAGACCCGCGATCTCTGCCCGTATCCGCAGGTTTCGCGATACCGCGGCCACGGTGATCCCGCGGTGGCGTCGAGCTACCGCTGCACCGGTCACTGAGGTTCACCGAACCAGTGCCCGTCGTGCCGGCGCCCCCTCCGGTACGACGGGCACTTCCCCACTCTGTGAGAAGTCCTGGCGTTCCCCCTCAAAAGTACGGTATTGACGACAGTGGACACCGCGATCGACCATCTCTCGCGGCTGTGCACCACTTCTTCCGGCGACGGCTGAACCGTTGCACCGCAACGGAATCACCGGGCGGATCAGCACGGAACACCGCCATATCGCCCCACGTCACGGCCGGGCGGTATGACCCAAATGGTATGTACCAGTCCAGTGATGTGCCTCGTACGGTCGGGGACGAATCCCCCTCCCCCCGCCCGTTTCGAGGAAAGCGTTGAAATGAACAGAAAGATCTTAGCCGCGACTGCCGCGGCCATAACCGGGGCAGGCTTGGTCACCGCCATCGCCTTGACCCCCAGCGCGAGCGCCGGTCAACAAGCCACCGCCGGCGACCAGGTCCAGTCCGAGATGCTGGCCGCGATGGCCCGCGACCTGAAGATCAGCCCCGACCAGGCCAAGCTCCGGCTCGCGAGCGAACAGCGCGCCGCGGTCGCCGACAACACGCTGAAGAAGCAGCTCGGCATGTCGTACGCCGGATCGTGGCTGGACGGCAGCGGGACCACGCTGACCGTGGCGGTCACCGACGCCGCCGTGGGCGACTTGGTGCGCGCCGCGGGCGCGACCCCGAAGACCGTCGCCCGCAGCGCCGCCGACCTCGACACGGCGAAGCTCCGGCTGGACGCCAAGGCCACCAAGGCGCCGAAGACCGTGCCCGGCTGGTTCACCGACGTCACCGCCAACTCGATCGTCGTCCTGGCCAACGCCGGTGGCGAAGCCGCCGCGAAGTCGTGGGCGACCGCCTCGGGCGTGCCTGCCGACGTGGTCCGCGTCGAGACCAGCACCGAACAGCCTCGTCCGCTGATCGACATCATCGGCGGCAACGCCTACACCTTCGGCTCGGGCCGCTGCTCCATCGGTTTCGCGGTCGACGGCGGCTTCGTGACCGCCGGTCACTGCGGCACCACCGGCACCCGCACCTCGAACCCGAGCGGGACCGTCGCCGGTTCCAGCTTCCCCGGCAACGACTACGCGTGGGTCCGCGCCGACGCGGGCAACACCCCGCGTCCGCTGGTGAACCGCTATCCCGGCACCGTGCCGGTCGCCGGTTCGACCGAGGCGCCGGTCAACTCGTCGGTGTGCCGCTCCGGCTCCACCACCGGCTGGCGCTGCGGCACCATCCTGCAGAAGAACACCTCGGTCACCTACCCCGAGGGCACCATCACCGGCCTGACCCGGACCAACGCCTGCGCCGAGCCCGGCGACTCCGGCGGTTCGTGGCTCACCGGCGACCAGGCGCAGGGCGTCACCTCCGGCGGCTCCGGCAACTGCACCTCCGGCGGCACCATCTACTTCCAGCCGATCTCGGAGATCCTGAGCGTCTACAACCTGCGCTTGACGGTCAGCGGGAACCCGCCGTCCAGCACCACCACGACGCCCACCACCCCGACCACGCCGACCAGCCCGACGACGTCGAACCCGCCGGGCGGCACCTGGGCGCCGTACACGTACTACGGCTCCGGCGCGACCGCCTCCTACGGCGGCAGCAACTACCGGGTCATCCAGCCGCACACCTCGATGCCCGGCTGGGAGCCGCCGAACGTGCCCGCGCTTTGGGAACTCGCCTGACCTGGACCGCCCCCGGCGACCCGACCTCGCCGGGGGCGGCTCCTCCTCTTGACGACGGCGCGCGGGCGGCGGATCTCGAATCCCTCGTCCCCCGCGCCCGCCGCGGTGACCCCGCGGCGACGAACGAGCTGATGAGCATCGTCCAGCCGGTGGTCGCGGACTACTGCCGGAGCAGGATGGACGGAACGGACGCGCGGGTGATCGCCGCGGAGGACGTCGCGCAGGAGACCTGCCTCGCCGTGCTCACCGCACTGCCCACCGCGAAGACCACCGGCGGCTCCTTCCTCGCCGCCGTCCTCGGGATCGCCGCCCGGAAGGTCGCCGCTGCCTTCCGGAGGCGGGCCCGGGACAGGTCGGAACCCACGCCCGATCCGCCCGAACGCGCGACGCCGGAGACCGACGAACCCGAGCGGCTGGCCCTCGCCGCCGACGGACACGACCGGTTGACGCGGCTGATGAGCACCCTTCCCGGTCTCCAGCAGGAGATCCTCCGGTTGCGGATCACGGTGGGGATGACGGCGCCCGAAACGGGAGCGGTCCTGCGGGTGAGCCCCGGTCTGGTCCGGGTCGCCCAGCATCGCGCCCTGCAGAAACTCCGCACGATCATCAGCGAGGACGACCTGTGATCAGCCCCCTCATCGGTCCCGGGGACGGCCACACCTGGCCGATGGACATCGACGTCCGGCATCTGCGGCTCCTCGACGCGATCGCGTCGGCGGGCAGCATCGCCAAGGCCGCGACCGCGCTCGGGCTCTCCCAGCCCGCGCTGAGCGCGCAGCTCCACCGGGTCGAGCGGGCACTGGAACGGACGGTGTTCGAACGCGACCGGCACGGCGTGCGGCCCACCGCGCTGGGCGAGGTGCTGCTGAACCACGCGCGGCGCGTCCTGGCCGCGGCGGACGACCTCGAACTGGCCATCCGCCGGTTCCACACCGCGCCCGACGAGGGGCTGCTCCGGATCGGCGCGCTCCCGACGGTCTTCGCCGAGACGTTGAGCGGCGTGGTGGCCGCGGCCGCCCCCGGCCGTCCGGTCGAACTGCTCGCGGTGACCAGCCGGACGGCGCTGTTCTCGGCGCTTCTCGACGGCACGGTCGAATTGGCGCTGTACGTGGACCACCCCGGGCAGGAAATCGTTGCGCCCGCCGGTCTCCACCTGCTTCCCGTCGGGACGGAGCCGGTGTTCGTGACCGTGTCCCCGGAGCATCCCGTCGCCGGACGCGGTGAGGTTTCGCTGGCGGAGCTCGACGGCTCGGCCTGGCTCACCGCGGCCGGCGGGGACGACGAGTTCCACGACCACCTGACCGATCAGTGCGCCCGGGCCGGGCTCGGTGCGATCACCGTGCGGAAACTGGAACCGACGGTGCTGCGGCAGACCGTCCGGCGCGATCCCCGCGCGGTGGCGCCCACCCCGTCCCTCGATTCCGGTTCCACGATGCCCGGCCCGGTGGTCGCGCTGCGGGGTGTGCCGCTGCGGACGCGGCATCTCCTGCTGTGGCGCGACGGCTCACCGGTCGACGTCCCTGCTGTCCGAAGTGGACTGGTGCACGCGATCACCGAGCTGGCCGCGATCCGGCACCGTCTTCCCGAGTGGGCGGCGGCGAACCCCGGCTGGCTCGGGACCTAGCGCTGGATGCAGTCGAGACCCAGTCCGAACGTCGTGATCACGTACTGGCAGATATGCGTCGCGTGCACTTCGTCGGTTTCCAGGCAGCCCACCGGAACGCCCAGCAGGTCCACCGCGCACGACGCGTAGAACTGATTCGGGCTGCCGGGCACCGGGTCCGCGGCGGC
The DNA here is from genome assembly GCF_003947535.1 of Amycolatopsis sp. WAC 04169. Lineage (NCBI taxonomy): Bacteria > Bacillati > Actinomycetota > Actinomycetes > Pseudonocardiales > Pseudonocardiaceae > Amycolatopsis > Amycolatopsis sp. WAC 04169. The sequence goes on from NZ_QHJI01000007.1 coordinate 315,317, forward strand.
GGGCGAGGCGGTGGCGGCGCCCGCGGAGACCAAGAACGTGACCGCGGCCGCCACTGCGGCGATTCGAGACTTCATCGTTCTCTCCTTTTCTTCCCCTGGCGGGTCGATGTCCCGCGTATTCCCCGGATCCGGCCGGTTCATCTGCCGATCACCGGAAAGTGTCACGGGTGACGTACACCGATGACGTCGCCCGACGGGCGCCGCGGCCCTCCGCGCCGACCTAGCGTGAATTCATGCCCGCACTCGGCAAACTCGCCCTCACCGCCGCCGTTCTGCTCACCGCCGCCTGCAGTGCTCCCCCGCCCGCCCCGGCGGCACCCGCACCCCCTGGCGCGGCCGCCGCCGGATGGTCGCCCGCCCCCGTCGTGCCGCTTCCGTCGCAACCGCCGCCTTCGCTGGTCGTGGACGCGCCCTTGCCCGAGCAGCTGGCGATGGGTCTGGTCGTGTTGCGGTACCGGGCGGAAAACCTCCGGATCGTCCCGGTCTACGGCCCGGCCGCCCTGGACGTGTCGCCGCGGATCGGCCACATCCACGTGACCGTCGACGACGCGGCGTGGCACTGGGCGGACGGCAGCGGGGAGCCGCTGATCATCCAGTCGCTGCCGGCGGGACCGCACAAGGTGTGGATCGGTCTCGCCGATCCGACGCACAAGATCCTCGACGAGAAGACGGTGAACTTCGTCGTTCCCGTCCACAGTGGACACCACTGAGAAATCCTGGAGACCCACGATGACACTGGATCAGTACTACCTGCTCGGCCGCTCCGGGCTGCGCGTCAGCCGGATCGCGCTCGGCACGATGAACTTCGGCACCGGCGGTTTCCACGCCGCGTACGGCAAGACCGAGGACGAGGTCCGCCCGATCTTCCGCAAGTACCTCGACACGGGCGGGAACTTCATCGACACCGCGGACTTCTACACCGCAGGCGAAAGCGAGACCATCCTCGGCCGCCTCATCGCCGAGGCGAAGGTGCGCGACCGGGTCGTGCTCACCACCAAGTACACCAACAGCGTCGACCCCGGCGATCCGAACGCCGGCGGCAACGGCCGCAAGCATCTGATCCGGGCGCTCGAAGCATCGTTGCGGCGGCTGGGCACCGACCACGTCGACCTGTTCCTGCTGCACACCTGGGATCGCGTCACGCCGGTCGAAGAGGTGATGCGCACGTTCGACGATCTGGTGCGCGCGGGAAAGATCCGCTACGCCGGGCTTTCCGACGTGCCCGCCTGGTACGCCGCGCGAGCGCAGAGCTTCGCCGAGGCGAACGCGCTGACCCCGGTCGTCAATCTCCAGCTGCCCTACTCGCTCGTGGAGCGGACCATCGAGACCGAGCATGTGCCGATGGGTCAGCATCTCGGGCTCGGCGTCACCGCGTGGAGCCCGCTGGCAGGCGGATTCCTCACCGGCAAGTACCGGCCGACCAGCGAGACGCCGTCCGGCGAAGGCAGGCTGAGCGATCCGGGGAGCTCGGGGAAGTCGTGGACGGACCGGGATTGGGCGTTGCTGAAGCCGCTGGAGAAGGTCGCGGACGAACTCGGTGTCACGATGGCGCAGGTCGCGATCAACTGGGTCGCGACCCAGCCGGGCGTCGCGGCGGCGATCGTCGGGGCGAGCAGCGCGGACCAGCTGGGCAAGAGCATGGCGGCACTGGACTTCGAACTGCCGCCGGACCTGCGAGCGCTCCTCGACGAGGCGAGTGCCGTTCCGCCGGAGTCGGTGTACCGGATGTTCACGCCCGAGTACCAGAACTGGGTGATCTCGCCCGGGGTGAAGGTCGGGGACAAGCCGGCGGGGTACGCGCCTGGGGTGCGGAACTGGTGACCGGGCTCTGCGGGTGGTGGGGTGTTGCCGGTTTTCGGCGACGGGCTGGGGTGGCCTGACTCTGTCGCCGTTTTTTGGCGATGGGTGGGGATGGGCGTCTCGACGGCGCCGCCGCTTTTCCGGCCGTCGCCGATTTCCGGCAACGGGCCCGAACGGTCGGTCGAGCCCAAGTGAGCTGGTCGCCATTTCCCGGCAACCACCAACCCCCGAAGCCGACCCACGCGAATCAGTCACCGTCGCCAATTCCCGGCAACGAAGCGACCGGTCATGTCATACCTGCCTCGACGACACCGCCACCATTCCGCCCATCGCCGATTTCCGGCAACGAGCCCGAACGGTTACGCCGGACCCAAGTGAGCTGGTCGCCATTTCCCGGCAACCGACGAAACAGCCGCCTCACGAACCCGCTCACGAACTCCCCGACTTCTTCCGCTGATTGGCCTGAAACCGCGCCTTCTTCGACCGATTCCCGCACGTGTTCATGTCACACCACCGACGCGTGCGGCTCTGGCTGGTGTCGAAGAAGGCGGCCAGACACGTCGGCGACGCGCACAACGCCATCTTCCCGTCCCGTTCGCCCGAGAGGATGCTGATCGCGTCGGCGGCGATCACGCTGAGGGCGTCTTCCACGCCGGCGACCCGCCATTGCCGCTCGCCCTCGGACGTCAGGACGGCCGCGGCCCGCCCCTGAACGCTGCGGTCGTTGATGACCTGGACGGCGGCAGCGGGCAGGGCTTCTCGATTCGCGGTCGCGGTCGCGGCGGCGTGAATCGCTTCCCTCAGTTCCCGGGCGAGGTCGAGCTGGGCCGCGGTGCAGGACTCCACGGCGAGGCCGCTCACCGCCAGCCAGTCCACGAGCCGCTGCGGCGTGGGAATGCGCTCCACGGGCTCACCACGACGCTCCGTCAGAGTCGCCGTGAAGCTGGTCGCCAGCACGCTGCCGAGGCGGAAGTCGGGGAAGCCGGAACGCATGGAACCACCTTAGCCGGTTGCGTCCTGGCAGGGCGACCTGTTAGAACCGTCTTAGCCGGTTCCGACAGGAGGTCACATGACCAGCGAAGTGCAAGCCTTCGAAGCCCACGCGACCGACGCCGAACTCGACGATCTGCGTGCCCGATTGGCCGCGGCGCGGCTACCGGAAGCCGCGACGGTCCCCCGCTGGGGGCAGGGCGTTCCTCTCGCCGACCTGATCGAGGTCGTGGACTACTGGCGCACCGAGTACGACTGGCGGTGGTTCGAAGATCGCCTCGACCGGATCGGGCAGTACCGCACGACCATCGACGGCCTGGGGATCCACTTCCTGCACCGCCGGTCCACCCGCGCGGACGCCACTCCCCTGGTCCTGACACACGGCTGGCCGGGCAGCATCGCCGAGTTCGTCGACGTGGTGGACGAACTGGCGGACCCGGCGGACCCGGACACGCCTGCGTTCCACGTCGTGGTCCCGTCGTTGCCGGGTTTCGGCTACAGCGACAAACCGGCCACCACCGGATGGGGAACCGAAAAGATCGCGGCCGCCTGGGTCGAACTGATGAGCAGGCTCGGCTACGACAGGTTCGCGGCCCATGGCGGCGACTGGGGCGGCAACATCACCACGGTCCTCGGCGGCCGGTTCCCGGAACATGTCCTCGGTATCCACACCACATTCGCGGAGGGACCGCCCGGGCTGACGACCGAGGGACTCACTCCCGCCGAGCGCGAGTGGACCGAGGAGACCCACGACTTCTGGCATCACCGCGCGGCCTACGCCAAACAGCAGGCGACCCGCCCGCAGACCATCGGCTACTCGCTCGTCGACTCACCGGTCGGCCTGCTCGCCTGGATCCTCGACAAGTTCGCCGAGTGGTCGGACACCGAGAACAGCCCGTTCGAGACGATCTCCCGGGACCGCATCCTCGACGACGTCACCCTGTACTGGCTGACCCGGACCGGCGCATCGTCGGCCCGCATCTACTACGAGAGCCACAACTCGCTCGATCCCGAGCTCCGCGTGGACGTCCCGTCGGCGATCACCGTCTACCCCCGCGACATCGAGAAGTACCCGCGCCCCTGGGCGCAGGAGCGATACCGGCGGATCGTCCGATGGAGGTCACCCGAGTCCGGCGGGCATTTCCCGTCCCTGGAGGTTCCCGGGTTTTTCGTCAAGGATCTGCAGGAAGGCCTCGCGGCCGTGCGGCAAGCGGTATAGGGCGTTATACGATCCTCGACACGGGGCCGCCCGCCTCGACGACCAGCCGCCGCACGCGGCCGCGCAGGCGCTGGGCGAGCAGCACGGCGACCCGGCCGCCCATCGAATGGCCGACCAGATCCGCTTCCTCGCCGAGGAGTTCGGCCACGCCGTCGGCCATCACCTCGAGCGAGTAGCTCTCCGCGTGGGCACTGTCACCGTGCCCCGGCAGGTCGACCGCCACGACACGGCGATCCAGGCGGGCGGCGAAATCGTCCCAAGTGCCCGCCTTGCTGCCCAGGGCGTGCAGCAGGACGACGGGCACCCCGACGGACGGGCCGGTCTCCCGGAAGGCGAGCATCAGGCCCGAAGGTGCGCCCGGTCCGGCGCGACGGCATGCCGCAGCGGCTCCCCGAGCACGAATCGCCGCAGCTCCGCCGCCACGAGTTCGCCCATCCGCGCGCGCTCGGCGCCCAGCGCGCCCGCCAGATGCGAGGTGAGCACCACGTTCGGCAACGTGTACAGCGGCGAGTCCGGCTCCGGCGGTTCCGGCCAGGTGACGTCGAGGATCGCCGTCAGATCCGGGCGTTCCCGCAGCACCGGGATGACGGACGGTTCGTCGACGACGGCACCGCGGGCGGTGTTGATCAGGGTCGCGCCGACGCCCATCCTGGCCACCAGCTCGCCGTCGACGAGCCCTTCGGTCTCCGGCAGCAACGGCGCGTGCAGGCTGACCACGGGACAGGTGGCGAACAGTTCCTCCAGACTCACCAGCCGCACGCCGAGGCCGTCGGCGGTCGCCGGGTCGACGACGGGGTCGCTCGCGAGCACTTCCACGTCGAAACCGCGCAAATGCGACGCGAAGAGAGCACCGATCTCGCCGAGGCCGAGCAGGCCCACGCGGGACCGGTACGCGCCCGCGACCCGCGGATCCGGCGGATAGGCCCGCCGCTCCCGGATCTCCCGGGAGATGCGGTGCACCTGCTTGAGTCCTAAGAGGACCTGGGCCAGGGTGAACTCGGCGACCGGGACGGCGTTCGCGGCCGCGGCGGACACGATCGGCAGCTCGCGCGCCCAGAACTCGGGCGTGGTCAGCGGCCGGACCGAGCCGGCGGCGACGAGCACGGCCCGCAGCTCCCGCGCATGTCCCAAAAGGACGGAGTCCAGCACCGGGGCGCCCCAGCCGGACAGCAGGATTTCGACGCCTTCCAGCGCCGCCGGATCCTCCGCCAGCCGCTCGCGGGTGAGCGGTTCACGCAGGTCCGCCAGCGTGCCGATCTCCTTCAGCACCGCCTCGGGGTAAACGTCGTCGCGGCGGCGCTCCTCCATCACGAGAAGTGCCGTCGGCCGGTGTCGCAGCTCGGTCATCCCTACCTCCGGCGGCGACCATACATCGGATGCCTGAGCCGGTCCACGCACGGCGAGTCCCCCGCAGCGGCAAACACGGGCGATTGAAATTCGTAATGATCGGACCATTGACCGGAGACCGGGAAAGCGCTTACCGTCCCCTCCGAGGTAGACAGCGTGGTCCACAGTGAACAGGAGAAGCGATGCGGAAATCGCGGTGGATCGGCGTGGGACTCACTGTCTCAGCGCTGGTCCTTTCGGGCTGCTCGGCAGGCCCCGCCGGAACGAACGTCGCGCAGGACACCAAGGCGCCGTTGGAACTGTGGACCCGGACGACCCCCGGCGGCCCCGGCGAACAGGCCACCAAGCGGCTCGCGGAAGCCTTCGAGAAGGCCACGGGATTCAAGGTGCAGGTCACCGCGATCTTCGACGACTTCGAGACGAAGCTCGCCCAGCGCGCCGCCCAGCGCGACCTGCCGGACATCGTGATGAACGACGTCACCCAGGTCGGCACGCTGAAGAGCCAGGGTCTCGTGCGTGAGATCGAACAGGGCAAGATCAAGCACGCGTCGGAGCTCACCGAGCAGGCGCTGAAGTCCAACCAGATGCCGGACGGCAAGCTGTACGGCCTGCCCTACAGCGCGCAGGCTTCGGCGCTGCTGATCCGCAAGGACTGGCGCGAGAAGCTCGGCAAGGGAGTCCCGCAGAGCTGGGCCGAACTGGCGGACCTCGCCAAGGCCTTCACCACCGGCGACCCCGACGGCAACGGCAAGGCCGACACCGCCGGCCTGAACGCGACGCTGTCGACCAAGCGGGGCTACGCCTCCTGGTACTTCTCCAACTTCCTGTGGGCCGCGGGCGGCGACTTCATCGCCGATGCCGGTGGCGGCAAGTACAAGCCCGCGATGAGCACGCCCGAATCCGTGGCCGCGGTGCAGTGGTTCCGCGACCTCGGCTGCAAGGACAACGTGATCCAGCCCGGTTCGGTCACCATGCCGACCCCCGCGACCAATGAGACCTTCGAAGCGGGCAAGGCCGGGATGTACGTCGTCGGCCCGTACCTGCTGCCGCGCTTCGACAAGTCGCTCGGCAAGGACAAGTACGAGGTCGTCCCGATGCCGAAGGGCGCCAAGAACGCCGACGTGCTCGCCGAGGGCCTGTCGATCTACATGATGGCCGGTTCGCCGAACCAGGCCGGGCAGGACGCGTTCGGTGACTTCGCGATCTCGGCCGACGGCCAGAAGATCGGCATGGAGGGCGAGTCGGCCTTCATCGTGCAGCTCCCGGTGAACAAGAACGTCGACATCACCCAGGTCCGCTCCGACCCGCGGTGGAAGACCTACGCCGAGATCTACACCAAGTCCGGCCACTACGCGCCGTCCATCCCGAACTGGACGCCCGTCCGCCAGGACACCGCCGACACGATCAGCGCGCTCGTCGCCGACTGCAAGCTCGACCTCAAGGCGGAACTGTCCAAACTCGACACCAAGCTCACCGCGACGTTGCAGCAACAGGGGATCAGCGCCTCATGACCGTAGATCACGCCAAGCCGGCGGCCGTCGGCGCGGACCGTCCCGCCGTGCAGCGGACGCCCGCGCCGAAGGCCCGCAGGCGCAGCGACCGCGACGGGAAGTGGTGGACGCCGTGGCTGTTCCTGGCCCCGGCCCTCATCCTGTTCGTGTACTTCAAGTTCATCCCGATGATCACCGCGGTGACGATGTCCTTCCAGGACGTCCAGCCGTATCTGGGCAACCAGTGGGTCGGCGGGCAGAACTACAGCACCGTCCTCGGTGACGAGGCGTTCCACTCCGCGATCTGGCACACGGTCGTGATCGCGGTCGGGCAGACCGCGGGGTCGATGATCCTCGGCCTCGCGCTCGCCCTGCTGATGGAGGGCCAGAGCAAGCGGCTGAAGTTCCTGCGGTCGGCGGCGTTCCTGCCGGTGGTCGTGCCGATCGCGGTGGTCGCCGAACTCTGGCGCATCATGTACCACCCGACCGAGGACGGGATGCTGAACTCCATCCTCGGCCTGGTCGGGCTGGGCCCGTCGGGCTTCATCAACGATCCCGACACGTCGATGGTCTCGGTGATCATCACCGGGATCTGGCGCGGCGCCCCGTACGACATGATGATCTTCCTCGCCGGTCTGGCCGGTATCGACCGCGGCCTCTACGAAGCGGCCACTGTGGACGGTGCCTCCCGCTGGCGGAAGATCCTCCACGTGACGCTGCCCGGCCTGCGGTCGGTGTTCTCGATCCTGTTCGTCCTCGCGGCGATCCGCGGCCTGCGCGTGTTCACCGAGGTGTTCCTGCTGACCAACGGCGGGCCGAACGGCTCGACCGAGGTGGCGATGACCCTGATCTACAAACTCGGCCTGGAACAGAACCGGCTGGGCGTCGGCGCGGCGGGCGCGGTCCTGCTGTTCCTCGCGACGCTCGTGCTGACCTTGTTCGTCCAGGTGCTCCGACGGAGGCGAGACGCATGACCGCGGCCAACGATTCCGCCCTCGGCCTCGACGCCGTCAAATCACCGGCCGGGCGGATCCTGAAGTTCGTCCTGTACGCCCTGCTGCTCCTGGTGTTCGCCGGGCCGCTGCTGGCGCTGCTGGTCAGCGCGTTCAACGACGTCTCCGATCCGACGGCGCTGAGCGTCGTCCCGTCCAGTCCGACCCTGGACAACTTCGGCATCGCCTTCGACCTGGGCGTGGGGATGTACCTCCTCAACTCGTTCCTGGTGGTCGGCTTCGGCCTGCTGCTGCAGGTCGTCATCTCGGTGCTGGCCGGCTACGCGCTGGCGCGCAAGAAGTTCCGGTTCATGACCTTCGTGCTGGTCGCGATCCTGGCGACGCTGATGCTGCCGGAGGAGATCCTCGCGATCCCCCTCTCGCTGATCCTGTCGGATCTGCCGGTGGTGCACCTGAACCTGATCGGCAGCCTCGCCGGGATGATCGTGCCGCTGGGCGCCTGGGCCTTCTCGATCCTGGTGATGACCGAGTTCATGAAGGACGTCCCCCGCGAACTCGAAGAGGCCGCGCGGATCGACGGAGCGGGCGACCTGCGGATCTTCGCGCAGATCATCCTCCCGATGTGCAAGCCCGCGCTCGGCGTGATCGGCGTCTTCGGCTTCACGATGATCTGGGACCAGTACCTGCTGCCGTTGCTGGTGTCGACCGACGCCTCGACCTACACCCTGCCGCTGGCCCTGCGGACGCTGCGGATCGACACGAACGTCACCCCCGGCGTGATCATGGCGGCGTCACTGCTGGCGCTGCTCCCGTCGGTCGCCGCGTTCCTGTTCTTCCAGCGTTCGTTCGTCCGCGGCCTCGCCTCGGGCGCGCTGAAGGGCTGACCCACCATCTCAGCGCCCTGCCGAGGTTCGATCGCGGTCGCGGGTTCACCAATGACAAACAAGGAGCGATCCTGCAGTGAGTTCCACCGCCTGGTTCACCCACGACCGGTTCGGGATGTTCGTCCACTGGGGACTGTATTCCCTGGCCGCCCGGCACGAATGGGTGCAGAACCGCGAGAAGCTGACCGACGAGCAGTACCGGGTGTACTTCGACCACTTCGAGCCGGACAAGTACGACCCGCGGTCCTGGGCGCGTGCCGCGAAGGCCGCGGGCATGACCTACGTCGTGCTGACCACCAAGCACCACGACGGTTTCTGCCTGTGGGACAGCGACCTCACCGACTTCAAGGTGACGAACACGCCGTACGGCAAGGATCTGCTCGGCCCGTTCGTCGACGCATGCCGCGAGGAAGGCCTGAAGGTCGGCTTCTACCACTCGCTGATCGACTGGCACCACCCGGCTTTCCCCGTCGACGGCACCCATCCCCGCCGTGACGACGCGGAGTACATCGCGGCGCACCAGTACGCCGACATCGCCGAGTACCAGCTGTATCTCCACGGCCAGGTGCGCGAACTGCTCACCCGCTTCGGCACGATCGACTACCTGTTCTTCGACTTCTCCTACAAGGGCCGCAAGGAATGGTGGGGCGGCAAGGGACCGGACGACTGGGACTCCCCCGGCCTGCTCGCGCTGGTCCGCGAACTCCAGCCCGGCATCCTGGTCAACGACCGCACCGGGATCCCCGGCGACTTCATCACCCCGGAGCAGTACCAGCCGTCCGGCCCGATGACCCGCGACGGTGTGCCCGTGGTGTGGGAGGCGTGCCAGACCCTCAACGGCAGCTGGGGTTACGACCGCGACAACCTCGACTACAAGAGCCCGGAACTGCTGATCCGGATGCTGGTCGACGGCGTGTCGAAGGACGGCAACCTGCTGCTCAACGTCGGGCCGAACGGCCGGGGCGAGATCGACCCCCGTGCGCACGAAGTCCTCGCCGAGATCGGCCGCTGGATGGACCGCCACGAACGCTCCATCCGCGGCTGCGGTCCCAGCGAGTTCACCGCGCCCGCCGACGGCCGCTACACCCAGCGCGGAGACCGGCTGTACCTGCACCTGTTCAGCTGGCCGATGAACCACGTCCACCTGCCCGGCCTCGCCGGACGGGTGCGCTACGCCCAGTTGCTCGACGACGCCTCGGAAATCCGGCAGGTGCACACGGATCCCGGGCAGACCGCGCAGAACACGCAGATGGGCGGGCAGCCGGAAGGCACGCTCACCCTGAAGCTCCCCATCCGGAAACCGGACACCCCGGTCCCGGTGATCGAACTGTTCCTGAGCAAACAAAGCCCCGCCGCCGAAACCCGCCCCACCGATTGAGCACGGAGGCATCATGGATCGCAGAAGGTTCCTCAGCGGCGCCACCCTCGGCGCCGCGCTGATCACCGTCCCCTGGGTCACCGCGGGCACGGCGTCGGCCAAACCCCAGGGGCTGTGCGCGCTGAACGTCAGTTCGCTCACCGAACTGCAGAACGCGATCAACCAGGCGGGACCCGGTGCCGTCATCACCGTGAACAACGGCACCTACACCGTGCCCACGGGCAAGCCGATCAGCATCAAGGGCAGGCGCGGCACGAAGGACCAGCCGATCACCATCGTCGCCCAGTCCCGCGGCGGGGTGACGTTCAACGGTGAGCAGAGCTTCGTCTTCGACGATTCCACCGGTGTCACGATCAGCGGGTTCAAGTTCCGCCAGAGCACCACGCTGGAGATCCCGGCGAACTGTTCGCGGATCCGGCTGACCCGCAACGATCTCCAGTTCGCCGACCTCCCGGACCTGCACTGGGTGATGGTGCGCGCCGACAACAGCAAGATCGACCGCAACCACTTCCACCACAAGACCACGCTCGGCGTCATGCTCTGCATCGAGGGCGCGGACGACGACAAGATGGCCGCGGACGTCGAGGTCTTCCGGAACTACTTCTCCGACCACACCTTCCCCGGTGACAACGGCGGCGAGCCGATCCGGCTCGGCGTCAGCCCGCGCGCGCTCAGCACCGCCGGGGCCAAGGTCGAGTTCAACCTCTTCGAACGCGCGAACGGCGACCCGGAGGCGATCTCGATCAAGTCGTCGGGCAACTTCATCCGCAACAACACCATCCGGAACAGCCTGGGCGGCATCGTGCTGCGCCACGGGAACAAGTCCGTCGTCGAATCGAACTTCATCCTCGGCGGCAAGGAAGGCATCCGGATCTACGGCAACGACCACAAGATCGTCAACAACTACGTGGCCGGGGTGTCCGGTACCGCGCTGGTCGTCGGCAGTGGCTCCGTACGGGACCACTTCCCCGGTGAATCGAAGGAATCCCGGCGCGGCAACGACGCGGCGGACCGCGTGCTCATCGCGCACAACACGCTGCTGAACAACGGCGGCACGCTCGCCGGCGAGACCAAACGGACGATCGAACCGCGTGACTGCACGATCTCGGACAACCTCTTCGTCGGCGGTAACGGCGACCTGGTCGCGATGAGCACCACGGGCAACTTCACCTGGTCCGGCAACATCCTGTGGGGTTCGGCTGGGAACGGCAACATCCCGGCTGGCACCTTCCGCCGGGTCGACCCGAAGCTCGTGCAGGGCTCCGACGGCGTCTCGCGGCTCGCCGCGGGCAGCCCGGCGATCGACGCGGCGACCCTCTCGACCGCGCCGGTCACGCTGGACATCGATGGTCAGGCCCGCGGCAGCCTGCGTGACGTCGGCGCCGACGAGTACTCGACGGCGGCCATCGCCAACCGGCCGCTCACCACCGCGGACGTCGGCCCCGGCGCCCCGTAGCGAGGCGGCGGACATCAGAGCCGGGCTCACGCCGGCGTCAGCCCACGCCGGCGTGAGCCCAACCGCACCACCGAGGAGGAACCATGGCGCAGCGTGCCGCGGGTTCGGCCACCCTGGCCGACGTCGCCCGCGAGGCCGGAGTGTCGCTCGCGACGGCGTCGAGGGCGCTCAACGGCGGGACCAGACAGGTCAGCGGCACCCTGCGCGAATCGGTGCTGCGGGCCGCGGAACGCTTGCAGTACACGGCGAACGTGCCCGCGCAGGCGATGGCCCGCGGCCGCGGCAACGTCGTCGGGCTGCTGGTGCACGACATCGTCGACCCGTACTTCTCCTCGATCGCGTCCGGCGTGATGCGGGTGGCCGCCCGGCACGGGTTGACGGTCACCATCGCGAGCACGGAAAACCATCCGGAGAAGGAACTCGAGTACGTCACGACGTTGCGCGGGCAACGGGCGCGGGCGGTCATCCTCGCCGGGTCGCGGAACGAGGACAGTGCCCTGCAACGGAATCTGACCAAGGAACTCAAGGCGTTCGAGGCCGCCGACGGCCAGGTCGTGGTGATCGGGCAGCGGAAACTGCCGTTCGACACCGTCATGCTGGAGAACCGCGCGGGAGCGGCGGATCTGGCCGAACAGCTCGCCCGGCTCGGGCACCGCGACTTCCTCGTCCTCGCCGGGCCGTCCGGCCTGCTGACCTCGCGGGACCGGGTGCTGGGTTTCCGTGACGGCCTCGCCCGGCACGGCGTCCCCTTGCCCGAAAACCACGTGCTGCGCGCGGAATTCACTCGCGACGGCGGCTACGCGGCGATGGTGCGGGCGATCGAGAGCGGCTTCCGCGGCTGCGTGTTCGCGGTCAACGACGTGATGGCCGTCGGCGCGATGGCCGCCTGTCGCGACCGCGGGCTGCAGGTGCCCGCCCAGATCGCGATCGCGGGGTTCGACGACATTATCACCTTGCGCGACATAAGGCCTTCGCTGTCGACTGTGCGGGTGCCGATCGAGCGCATGGGCGAACAGGCCCTCGACTTCATCCTCGACCACCGCGCGGACGGTCCCCGCGTCAAGCCGATCACCGGCGAGGTCGTGCTGCGGGAAAGCACTCAACCGTTGGAGGGAAAATGATCCGCCCGGGACTGTGTTCGGTGACCTTGCGGCGGCTGGACGCCGACGAGGTCGCCCGTCGCGCCGAGGAGGCGGGGCTGCAGGTGATCGAATGGGGTGCCGACGTCCATGTGCGCCCCGGTGACGACTGGGCCGCCGAGCGCGCGTTCGAGGCCATGGCACGGCACGGGCTGACCTGCGACTCCTACGGCTCCTACTTCCGCGCGACCCCGATGGAGACCGGGAAGTTCGGCGAGATCGCCGCCACCGCGGTCCGGCTCGGCGCTTCGCGGATCCGGGTGTGGGCGGGGAAAGCGGGCTCCGAGGACGTCGACTCCTACGAGCGCGAGCAGATCGTCGCCGGGCTCCGCGAGGCCGCCGACGTCGCGAACGAGCACGGACTCGAAGTCGCGCTGGAGTTCCACGGCGGGACGCTGACCGACACCGCCGAATCGACCGTGCGGTTGCTCGAAGAGGTCGGCCGCGACAACCTCGGCACCTACTGGCAGCCGCCGCAGGATCTGCCGGACGAGCAGGCGCTGGCGGGGCTGGAACTGGTGCTCGACCAGGTCCGCGCGGTGCACGTGTTCTCGTGGTGGCCCAGCAACGAGCGGCATCCGCTGACCTTCCGGACGGAGCTGTGGACGCGGGCGTTCGGCCTGCTCGCCAAGGCGGGGCGGCCGCTCGACGCGCTGCTGGAATTCGTCCCGGACAACGACCCGGACCTGATCCCCGGTGAGGCCGACTCGCTGCGGAAGCTGATCGAGGCGGGCGCGTGAGGTTCACCGAAGCCGACCGCCTGCTGTTCGCCGGCGACTCCATCACCGATTCCAGCCGCGACCGCACCGACCCCGCGTCGCTCGGCAAGGGCTACGTGCGGCGGATCGCGGATCTCCTCGGCGACGGGCCGGAGGTGCTCAACCGGGGGATCAACGGAAACCGGATCTACGACCTCGAAGCCCGCTGGGCCACCGACGTCCTCGCGGCGCGTCCCACGGTGCTGACGGTGAAGATCGGCATCAACGACACCTGGCGGACGTTCGACCGCGGCCTGCCGAGCCCGATCGGCAAGTTCCGTGCCGCCTACTCCCGGCTGCTGGCGGGCGCACGGCGGGATCTCCCGGCCGAGTTGTACGTGATCACGCCGTTCCTGCTGCCGGTGGAGCCGGAACAGCAGGACTGGGTCGCCGATCTGGCGCCCCGTGTCGAGGCCGCGATCGAGGTGGCGATCGAGTTCGGCGCGCGGCTGATCCGCGCGGATCTGTTCATGCCGCAGGCGGCCGCCGAGCACGGGGCGGCGACGCTGGCCCCGGACGGCGTCCACCCCAGCCCGCTGGGACATCGCCTGCTCGCCGAAGCCTGGCTCGCCGCGGCCGGGTCGCCGGTCCAGGAGGCCCCGCTCTCCTAGCGGATACAGTTGCGTCCGTGAACCGGGATGCCGTCATTGCCGGACGTTACCGGCTGGAGCGCGAGGTCGGCCGGGGCTCGATGGGCGTGGTGTGGCGGGCGCGGGACGAGCGGCTCGACCGGACGGTGGCGCTCAAGCAGATGCTGCCGGACACCTCGCCGGACGGCGCGCCGTTCCGGTCGATCGTGCGCGCGATGCGGGAGGCGAGGGTCGCCGCGCGGCTCAAGCATCCGCACGCCGTCACCGTGTACGACGTCGTGGAGCAGGACGGAACACCGTTCCTGGTCATGGAATACCTGCCGTCGCGGCCGCTGACGGACCTCCTCGCGGACGACGGCCCGCTCCCCGCCGGCCGGGTCGCGGAACTCGGCGCGCGGATCGCCTCGGCGCTGGCCGCCGCGCACGACGCCGGGATCCTGCACCGCGACGTGACGCCCAACAACATCCTGATCACCGGCGACGGGCAGGCGAAGATCGCCGACTTCGGCCTGTCCCACGCCACGGGCGAAGGGACCATGACCGGCGGCGGGCTCGTCGTCGGCACTCCCGCGTACCTCTCCCCCGAGGTCGCCGACGGTGAGGAACCCGGCTATCCGTCGGACGTGTTCTCGCTCGGCTCCACGCTCTACACCGTGCTGGAGGGCGCGCCGCCGTTCGGCACCGACGCCAACCAGATCGCGCTCCTCAAACGGGTCGCCCGCGGCGAGATCGTCACGCCGCACACCACCGGCCCGCTCACGGACGTCCTGCTGCGCATGCTCCGGCGCGATCCCGCGGAGCGGCCGGACATGGCCGAGGCCGAACGGATGCTCGCCGCCGTCGCCGACGGCCGTCCGGCGATCCTGGCCGGCACCAAACGGCTTCCCGCACCTGACCGCCGATCGCGCTTGCCGATCGCCATCGCGGGCGGCGTGGTGGTGGCGGGAGGTGTCCTGGCGGGGATCCTGCTGTTCGACGACGACGCACCCGATGCCGTCGCCCCGGTGGCGGCGCCTTCGCCGTCGGCCGCGAAGCCGGTGTGCGAAGCGCGTTACGAGATCGCCAACCGCTGGCCCGGCGGCTCGGAGATCCGCGTGTCCGTGCGCAACGCCCAGGACACCCGGCTCACCGGCTGGGAGGTCAGCTGGACGCTGCCACCCGGCACCCGTATCGCCAATCTGTGGAACGGTTCCCTCGTGCAGGACGGCGATCGCGTACGAGTGTCCGAATTGGACTGGAACGCGGTACTGCCCGCCGGCGGGACGACCACGTTCGGCTTCATCGCGACCACCGAGGACGACGGCGGGGACACGCCGGTCGCGGTGTGCCGGAGTTCCTGAGCATGCATTTAGTCCTCTGAATGCGGTAGTTGCCCGTCCAAGGACCGCATTCAGAGGACTAAACGCATGCTAGCGGGTGGTGGATTCCCGCGCGTTCAGGCGCACGGGGACTTCGATCCGGTGCGGCTCGCCGTCCGGGGCCGCGCCCTCGACGAGGTCCATCAACGCCGTGGCCGCGCGGCCACCCACCTCACGGGGATGCACGAACATCCCGGTCACCTGCGGCGAAACGAGCCGCAGCGAACCACTGTCGACCGCACTGCAGATCCCGAGCCCGCCGGGTACCGCGAGCCGTCGCCGGCGGGCCTCGTGCAGCACTCCGAGGGCGAGGTTCTCCGACGTCGTGAAGACGGCGTCCGGACGCACCGGGCGGTCGAGCAGCCTGCCCAGCGCCTCCGCCGTGCCTTCGGTGGTCGGCGGCTCGTCGATCTCGACCACCACCGGCTCCAGTCCCCGGTCCTCCAGCCAGCCGGTGTAGCCCGTGACCAGATCCGCCGCGTACGACCGGCGGGTGTCGGTGGTGATCATCGCCGGCCGCTCGTAACCGTTGTCCGCCAAGTGATCCAGCATCAGCCGGGCGGCCGCGACCAGGTCGTTGTCGACGACGACCGGCACCGGGCACGGCGCCGCCATCGGCCGTCCGACGGTGACCAGAGGCCGGTCGCGGCACCAGCCGGTCGCGAAGAAAGGTTCGTCGCCACGGGGATCCACCAGGATCGCGCCGTCGACGGCGAAGGCGTTCAGCCGGTCGAGGTCGGCGTCCGTCGGAGCGAGCAGCAAGGCGTACGACCGTTTCGACGCGGTCTCGGCCGCCCCGTTGAGCACTTCGAGGAAGTAGTCCGAGTTGGGCACGAGCGCGCAGGCGCTGCTCGCGTCGACCGAGTTCGCGAGCTGGATCGCCAGCGTGCGGCTGCGCCGGGTGACCAGCTGCTGCGCGTGCACACTCGCCTGATAGCCGAGGTCGGCCGCCGCCCGCGCGACCCGCTGCCTGGTCTGCTCGGAGATCCGCCCCTGTCCGCTGAGCACGTGGGAGACGGTGGTGATCGAAACCCCCGCGGCGGCGGCGACGTCACGGATGGTCGGCGACACTCAGGCCTCCACGGGCGGTCCCCAGACGCGGTTCGGCCGGTCGGTGTCCAGCCGATAGTCGGTGACATGGGCGTCGCCCAGCCTACGGCCGAGGTCCTCCGCCGCCGCCAACGGCCGGGCGGGGTCGCGTTCCACCTCGCCCCGGCTGTTGCCGACGCCGACCACGATCCCGGCGAGATCCTGACGCAGATACCGGGTGAGTTCCTGGAACTGGGCCTCGAGGCCGAGCGTCGCGCCGCGATAGCTCTCCTCGCAGGAGATCAGCACCGCGGCGCGTTTGCCCATCAACCCCGGCACGACGTCGGCGGTGTGCGGCGAACTGCCGGAGGTGTAACAGAAAAGCCGGTCGAAGAACGACTTGAGCCGCCCGGTCATGCCGTACCAATGCAGCGGTGTCGCGTACACGATCGCGTCCGCCGGGAGCACCTGATCGAACAGCAGACGCTCGTAGCCGTCCCCGATGCCGCACGACCGATCGCTCAGCCGGCAGTCACGGCAGTCCCCCAGCGGCGACTCGACGAAATCGGAGAGCCGGGCGAAGTCGACCGTGTGCCCGGCCTCCTCCGCACCTTTGCCCAAAGCCTGCGCGAGAGCCCAGGAATTGCCTTCACGACGCGGGCTCGAATCGAGCACCAAGACCTTCACGTGGTTCTCCCCGGAGAGACTGCAAAAACGCTTTTTCAGTCTCTCCGGGGAGGGTTTCACCTGTCAAGCGACCGAGGTCAGGCGACCTTGGCGGCCGCCGCGAGGATGACCTCCGCGACGACGTCCGGCCGCGAGACCGAGACGGCGTGCGAAGCGTCGACCCTGGTGACCTCCGAACCGGCGCGGTCGGACATGAACGCCTGCGCGGCGGCGGGGATCGCGTGGTCCTGCTCGGCGATCAGGGCCCACGACGGCAGGTTCTTCCACGCCGGCTCGCCGTCGAACGGGGTGCCGAGCGCGCGCTCGGTGACCGGACGCTGGGTGACCGCCATGACGTCGGCGGTCTCCGCGGGGACGTCGGCCGCGAACACGTCCGAGAAGTTCTCGGGCTTGATCGACAGCTCACCCTGGGCGGCCAGGACGTTCGTGGTGTCCGGGCCGAGCTTGCCGCCCTCGAACCGGCCGGACAGTTCGAACACGCTCTCCCCCGCCTCCGGCTGGAAGGCGGCGATGTAGACGAGCGCCTTGACGTTCGGCGCGGTGGTGGCCGCGCGGCTGATCACCACGCCGCCGTAGGAGTGCCCGGCCAGCACCACGGGGCCGTCCACTCCGTTGACGACGTCGGCGACATAGGCCGCGTCGGACTCGATGCCGCGCAGCGGGTTCGACGCCGCCAGCACGCGATAGCCCTGCTCACGCAGCTTCGGGACGACTCCGTTCCAGCTGGACGAGTCGGCGAAAGCACCGTGGACCAGGACGATGGTGGGCTTCTGGTTGCTCATTGCTGCTCCTTCAGAGCCAGGGAGAATGATCGGTCTTTCTGCCTCAACCATGGCGCCACGGGATGCCTTCCGCAACGTGACGAAGACGACCTAGTGGAATGACCGTTCTTTCTCTAGAGTTGAAAGATGCCGACTGTCGACCGGGACGTACACCCGAAGATCCGGCTGCTCGAGACAGCGTCGCGGCTCTTCTACGCGGAGGGCATCCATGCCGTCGGCGTGGAGCGCCTGGTCTCCGAAGCGGCCGTGACCAGGGCGACGTTCTACCGCCACTACCCCACCAAGGACGACCTCGTCGCCGCCTACCTGAGCACCACGAGCGAACGGATCCGCGCGGGCGTCGGCGCGGTGACGCAAGGGAAGCCCGCCCGCGAAGCACTGCTCGCCGCACTGGGCATCATCGGCGACCGGACACTCGACGACGACTTCCGCGGTTGCCAGTTCCTCAACGCCGCCGCCGAATACCCCGATCGCGCACACCAGGTGCGGCAGGTCATCGACGACCACCGGAACTGGTTCTTCGGCGTGCTTCGCGACTTGGCGCGCGACGCGGGCCACGCCGACCCCGAGCACGCCGCCCGCACGCTCGTCCTCCTCCGCGACGGCGCCCTCCACGGCGGGAACCTCGACGACCCCGAGACCGTGCGAACCACCCTGGCGCGAGCGGTGGCCGACGTCGCGGGCTGAGCTTCATCGCGTCTTCTCGACGGTCGTAACAAGTGCTACCTTCGCGGGAGGGGGCACGGCCGGACCGAGGAGCGGCGACGATGAGGCTTTCTCCCAGCGCGCATGTCGACCCGTTCTGCCGTGACCGGCTGCCTCCCGCCGATCAATGGCCGGAGTTCGTCTTCGCCCTGCCGGAACTCCGCTATCCCGACAGGCTGAACGCCGCGACCGCGTTGCTCGACGACACCGTCGCCCGGCTCGGTCCGGACCGGCCTTGCCTGCTCTCCCCCACCGAAACGTGGACATACGGCGAAGTCCTGGCCCGCGCCAACCGCGTCGCCCACGTCCTGGTCGCCGAATTCGGTGTGGTCCCAGGCGATCGCGTGCTGCTGCGGGGCACCAACACCCCGTGGCTCGCGACGGTGTGGCTGGCCGTGCTCAAGGCAGGCGCGGTGGCCGTCACGACCATGCCGATGCTGCGACGGACCGAACTCGACAAGATCGTCGGCCGCGCGAAGCCCGCGCTCGCCGTCTGCGACGAGCGCCTGATGGACGAACTCCCGCCCAATCTGCCCGTCGTGGCGTACGGAACGGAACTCGCCGCCCGCGCGGAACGGCATCCGGTGACGTTCGCCGACGTCCCGACCGCGGCCGACGACGTCGCCCTGCTGGCCTTCACCTCCGGCACGACGGGCTCGCCGAAAGCGACCATGCATTTCCATCGCGATCTGCTCGCGATCGCCGACACGTTCTCCCGGCACGTCGTGCGCCCGACGTCCGACGACCTCTTCTGCGGCACACCACCACTGGCCTTCACCTTCGGCCTCGGCGGCCTGCTGGTCTTCCCGTTGCGTGCCGGGGCGGCGACGCTGCTCGTCGAACGCGCCACCCCGGCGGAACTCGCCGCCATCGTCGCCGAGAAGGGCGTCACCGTCCTCTTCACCGCCCCGACCGCGTACCGCGCGATCCTGAACGCCGGCGACGGACGGCTGCTGGCCGGAGTGCGCCGGGCCGTGTCCGCGGGTGAGTCGCTTCCCGCTCCCGTGGCCGAGCAGTTCCGGGCGATCGTCGGGCGGCCGCTCATCGACGGGCTCGGCAGCACCGAAATGCTGCACGTGTTCATCTCCGCCGCCGACGACGACGCCCGTCCCGGCGCGACCGGCAAGGTCGTACCCGGCTACGAGGCGGCCGTCCTCGACATCGATGGTTCGCCCGTGCCCGACGGCACGCCCGGGTTACTGGCGGTGCGCGGCCCCACCGGCTGCCGCTACCTCGAAGACCCGCGCCAGCGCGACTACGTCCGCGACGGCTGGAACTTCACCGGCGACACCTACGTGCGCGACGCCGACGGCTACTTCCGGTTCGTCGCACGCAGCGACGACATGATCATCTCGTCGGGCTACAACATCGCCGCCCCGGAGGTCGAGGAAGTCCTGCTGACCCATCCGGACGTGGACGAATGCGCCGTGATCGGCACCCCGGACCCGGATCGCGGTTCGGTCGTCACCGCGTTCGTCGTCCCCCGGCTCGGCGCCGAACCCGGCACGGATCTCGTGAAAGCCTTACAGGACCACGCGAAGGCGACCGCGGCGCCGTACAAGTATCCGCGGCGCGTGCGGTTCATCGAGGCGTTGCCGCGCAATCCGAGCGGGAAGCTGCAGCGGTACTTGTTGCGGGAGTTGTGAAAGGGGCTTTCGCCACCGGTCAGCGAATCCCGCGCCGCCGATTCGCCGCCACCAGCGCGACAATGCTCAGCGACGCTGTGGCCAAGAGGTAATAACCGGGCGATACCGGCGATCCGGTGGCAGCGATCATCGCGGTCGCGATGGTCGGCGTGAATCCGCCGAAGATCCCGACGGTGGCGTTGTAGGCGAACGAAAGCCCCGTCGCCCTGGTGTGGGCCGGGAAGACGTCGGCCATCACCGAGGGAAGCGCGCCGAAGTAGATGGCCTTCAACAGGCCAAGGATCGTCATGGTCACCGTGAGGGTCAGGAACGACGGCGACGTGGTGACCCACAGATACAACGGCACCACACCGGCCCCGATCACCGCCGCGGCCCCGATCATGATCCCGATGCGGCCGTGCCGGTCGGTGAGCAGTCCCACGATCGGTGTCACGAAGGTCAGAATGGCCGCGGTGATCATCAGGGCGACGAACGACAGCGAGTCGTCGAGGCCGAGGTTCTTGATCGCGAACGTCGGCAGTGACTGCAGGATGAAGTTCAACGAGGTCGAGACGACCAGCGCTCCGCCGGCGATCAGCAGGCCGCCCCAGTGGAAGCGGAACAGCGTCCGGACCGGCGTCGACTGTTTCTCTTGAGCGACTTCGGGTTCGTCGACGTGACGCCGGATGTAGTAGCCCACCGGCCCGACGAGCAACCCGAAGACGAACGGGATCCGCCAGCCCCACGACGTCATCGCGTCGGCGCTGAGCGAAGCGGTCAGCCCGGCGGCGAATCCGGCGGACATCAGCGTCGCGAAACCCTGGCTGGCGAACTGGAAACTGCCGAGGAAACCCTTGCGACGGTCGTCCTGTTCGATCAGGAACGACGTGGCCGCCCCGAATTCCCCGCCCGCGGCGAATCCCTGGATCAGCCGCGCGACGATCACACCGACCGGCGCGAGGAACCCGATCGTCGCGTAACCCGGCATCACCGCGAGCAGGAACGTCCCGATGACCATCAGCCAGATGGTCAGCACCAGCGCCTTCTTGCGGCCGAACCGGTCGGCGTAGGCACCGAGCACCAGACCGCCGAGCGGGCGCACGAGGAACGTGATGCCGAAGACCGCGTACGCCTGGACGAGCTGCACGGCGGCGTTCCCGCCGGGGAAGAAGGTCTTGCCGATGTAGGCCGCCATCAGCGCGTACACGCCGAGGTCGAACCATTCGAGCGCGTTGCCGATGGTCGCCGCGGCGATCGCCCGCCGCGTGGACGACGGCGTGCGCGGCTTGGCCACCGTCCGGCCGGTCGTCATGCCCCCTCCCCGCGCCGCCCGAGCGCGTGGAACAGTGCCGTGGCGAGGACGAGGCCTTCGCGGGCGATCGGCGCGAGCAGGTGCTCGTCGGGCGCGTGCTGCAGGCAGCCGGGATAGGAGTGCGGCAGCCACAACGTCGCGAGGCCGAGCAGGTCGGTGAACACGTGGTTCGGCAGTCCCCCGCCGAAGCTCGGCAGGATCGCCGCCCGCTGTTCGGCAACCTCGTCGAGCACGCTCTTCGCCCAGCCGACCCACGGGTCGTCGACAGGGGTGCGGCTGGCGAGGAAGCTGCCCTCGGCGGTCACGTCGACCATCGAAAACCCGTTCGCGGCAAGGTGTTTAGTGATCGCTTCGCCCACACCGTCGACGTCGGTCCCGGCGACGTAGCGCAGTTGCAGCATCGCCCGGGCGCGGCCGGGGATGGCGTTCACCGGACGGTCGATGTCGGCCGCGCCGAGCGAAAGGACTTCGAGCGTGTTCCACCCGTACAGCCGCTCGGCCGCGGTCAGGGCGGTGTCGCCCCAGCCGTCGTCCAGCGCCGGATCACCTGGCTTGTTCCCGATCTCGAGGTCCGCGAGCGCCGCACGGACGCTGTCCGGGAGCTCGGGCGGCAGGAGTTCCGGCACCTGGACGCGGCCGTGCCCGTCGACGAGACAGGCGATCGCCCCGGCGAGAGTAGTGGCGGGATTGCGCAGGACTCCGCCCCAGTTCCCCGAATGGTAGGCGTCGGGGCGGAGATCGACGTCGAGGGCGATCCGGACGCTGCCCCGCGCGCCGAGGAACACCGTCGGTGTCGCCGCGTCCAGGCGCGGGCCGTCGGACGCGATGAGGACGTCGGCGCTCAGTGCCTCCCGGTTCGCCTCGACGAACTCGTCGAGGCCCGGCGAGCCGATCTCCTCCCCGGTCTCGAAAAGGAACTTGAGGTTGAAGCCGAGCGAACCCGTTTCGGCGAGGAGCAGCCTGAGCGCGGTCAGGTTGATCAGGTGCTGTCCCTTGTTGTCCGCCGAACCGCGGCCGTACCAGCGCTCGCCGTCGGCGGTCAGCGTCCACGGATCCCGACCTTCGCTCCACTGGCCCTCGTGCCCGTCGACGACGTCGGCGTGGCCGTAGCACAGGAGGGTCGGCAGCTCCGGGCGCTCGATACGGGTGCCGATCAGGAACGGCCCGCCGTCCGGGTCCGGGTTCGGGTATGTCTCCACCGAACAGCCGAGCGCGGTCAGCGCGGGGGTCAGCACCTCGTCCAGGTATGCCTTGATGGCAACGCGGCCGCTCGGATGATCGCTCACCGTCGCATATCGGACGAGCTCGGCGAGCTCGGCGAAGAACGCGCCGGAGTCGACGTGCTCGTGGGCTTTCGTGACCAGTTCCGCTGGGATCACCGCGTTGTCTCCCGATTCGCTCGTCGAGTGTCGCAGAGGAGCGTAAGTCGGTTTGCGCACTCTGACCATTGCCGTTTACCGTGCTCCGCGTTCTCATTGCGGCAAACCTGCGGAGCCCTGATGCGACTACTGCCGATCGCGCTGACGTACTTCCTCGAAGTCGCCCGCACCGGCTCGGTGTCCGAGGCGGCGACGGAACTAACGGTGGCCCCCTCGGCGATCAGCCGTCAGATCGCCAAACTCGAAGCGGGCATCGGGGTGCCGTTGTTCGTCCGGCATCCGCGGGGCATGGTGCCGACCGAGGCCGGCACCCGGCTGCTCGACCACGTCCGCCGCAGCGAGGCGGAATCCGCCGTTCTCGTCGACGAACTCCGCACCGGCCGCGGGCTGCACGCCCGGTCCCTGACGGTCGCGTGCTCCGAGGGATTCGCCCGCCGCGTGGTCCCGCAGGCCATCGCCGCCTTCCGGCGCGACCACGACGTCACGTTCCACATCGACGTCGTGACCAGGGACGAGGCGACGCGCCGGGTCCTCGAAGGCGCGGCCGACGTCGCCGTCACGTTCGCGACCGGGCCGCAGCACGGCGTGCGCGTCGAGAGCGCGGTCGTCGTCCCGGTGTACGCGATCGTGCCGCTCGGTCATCCGCTGACCAGCCGTGACTCCGTCGGACTCGCCGAACTGTGCGGGCATCCGCTGGCGCTGCCGGCGCCGGGACAGAGCCTGCGCGACCTGTTCGACATCGCCGCGCGGATCGACAACCTCACGGCGCATCCGGTGCTGGAGTGCAACGAACTGAGCCCGAAGTACGAGTTCGTCCGCTGCGGCGGTGGGATCGCCCTGGTCGGCGGACTGGGTGACATCGAGCGGGACGCGGCCACCGAAGGGGTCGCCTACGTGCTGCTCGACAACGCCGTGTTCCGCAAACGCGAAGCCCAGGTGCAGACCATGGCGGGGCGGACGTTGTCCTTGGCCGCCATGCGGTTCACCGCGCTGCTGACGTCGTTCGTCCAGCCTCCGGTCAGCCGATCAGCACTCCCGGATTGAGGATTCCCGCCGGGTCGAGCGCCGACTTGGCGGCGGTGATCGCGGCGGCGAAGGGGTCGGGACGCTGCCGGTCGTACCAGGGCCGGTGATCGCGGCCGACGGCGTGATGATGGGTGATCGTGCCGCCGTGGCCCGCGATCGCCTCGGAGACGGCGGCCTTGATGTCGTCCCACTGGGCGACCGTGCTCCCCCAGCGCCCGGCGGCGTAGATCCCGTAATAGGGCGCGGGGCCGTCGGGGTAGACGTGGCTGAAACGGCAGGTGACGACACCCGCGCCGCCGCACACCGCGTCGATCGCGGCGCGGGCCGCCGAGGTGATCGCGTCGTGGAACTCCGGGAAGCCGTCCCACGTGCACGCGGTTTCGAAGGTCTCCACGATCAGCGAGCGGCGGGCCAGCGCGTCGCGTTGATAGGGCATCCGCAAGAAGGACGATCGCCAGGCCGATGCGCTGTCCTGACCGGCGGAGTCCTTGCTGCGCCTGGCTTTCACCACACCGCCGTGGCCCGCGGTCAGTTCGAGCGCACGGTCGAGCCAAGTGTCGACCGGATGATCGGCGGATTCGAACGCGACCAGCAGGAGACCGCCGCCCACACTCGCGCCCGCGTTGATGAACGCCTCCGCCGGGTCGAGCAGACGGCAGTTCGACGGGTACAGCCCGGACTGCGCGATCGCGCGGGTGGCGGCGACGGCGTCTTCCTGCCGCTCGAAGGCGACGGACGCGGTCACCTGCCAGACCGGCCGGTCCTGCAGGCGCATCCAGGCTTCGGTGATCACGCCGAGCGTCCCCTCGGAGCCGAGGAACATCCGGTCCGGCGAGGGACCCGCGCCCGAGCCCGGCAGGCGCCGCGATTCGCTGATCCCGGCGGGTGTGACGACGCGCAGCGATTCGGTGAGATCGTCGATATGCGTGGCGAGGGTGGCGAAATGCCCGCCCGCACGGGTGGCGAGCCAGCCGCCGAGCGTCGAATGGGCGAACGACTGCGGGAAATGCCGCAGGGTCAGCCCCAGCGGGCGAAGCCGGTCTTCCAGCGCCGGTCCGAAGATCCCGGCCTGGATCCGCGCCGCGCGGCTGACCGTGTCCACTTCGAGCACCTCGCCGAGACCGGCCAGATCCATCGAAACCGCGGGGCCGTCGAACCGCGGCTCGACCCCGCCGACCACGGAACTGCCGCCGCCGTAAGGAATCAACGGGGTACCGGAGGCCGTGCACCAGTCCAGGAGGTCGACGACGTCCTGTTCCGTGCGCGGGCGGGCGACCAGATCCGGGACGTGGTCGAGCCGTCCGAGCAGATTGCGGACGACGTCGCGGAACGCCTTGCCGCGGGCGTGGGACAACCGGTCGACCGGTCCGTCACTGCACAACGCGGCGAGCGTGGCGGGCGGCCGGATCCTCGGCGCCGGGAGGCCGAGATCCGCGGGATCCGGCGGCGCGTGATCGGTGAAGTCGTGGCCGGGCAGCACTCCCGACGTGCGGGCGACCAGCGCGTCGGACTCTTCCTTGGACAGTTCGCCGTCGGTGGTGCCCCAGCCCCACCACGAACGCTCCTCGGCCGGCATCGTCGCCTCCGTTCGATCTGACTCGCTAGTAAGTTACTTATCAGTCAGTTACCGTGTCAACGCATAGAGCACCCCGGGACAGTGGACACGCTGCGGGTACTTGACACGAAGGAGCCCTCGCATCCCTACTGCGACTACTGGCAGCAGCAGCCCGCAGAGGTAGTGAAGGCCTCCTTTCCCACCTTGAGAGTAGGGAAGGAGGCCTTCACGGACGGCGCCCCGACGATCGCCTGACACACCGGACAGCTCTTTCGCCCACGACCGATTCGACGCCTTCGACGCTTTACAACGTTGTATCAACGATGTAAAAACATCTTGACGGCCAGCCGTGGCCCGGCTCACACCGGTTCCCACCGGCCACGGGGTCGTGGTTTCACGCCTGCACAGGTCCAGTGGGAGGCGCACCTCCGCCGAGGCGGCCGCCCCCGGAGAAGGGTGTCGAGCAGATGTTGCCAACGTTGTCACCACCACGCCCCCGGAGACGCTTCCGGAAACCCCTGACCGCCGCGGTGGTCGCCGTCACCGCCCTGGCGTTGACGTCGGGGGCCGCGACGGCCGCGGAGAGCGGCTGGAAGATGGGCAAGCCACGCCTGACCACCCCGTGGACGAACCAGGTGTCGCCCACCAACGCGCTGCCCGAATACCCGCGGCCGCAACTGGTGCGCGAGAACTGGCAGAACCTCAACGGGGTCTGGGAGTTCGCCGGCGCCGCACCGGGCGAGGTCCCGCCTTTCGGCGAGAAGCTCGCCGAGAAGATCCTGGTCCCCTACCCCACCGAATCGGCGCTGTCCGGGATCCAGCGGCACGAGGACTTCATGTGGTACCGGCGCACGTTCACCGTGCCCCGGAACTGGAACGTCGGCAAGGACAACACCCTCCGGATCAACTTCGGCGCCGTGGACTACAAGGCGAAGGTCTACGTCAACGGCAAGGAGGTCGCCGCGCACCAGGGCGGCTACGGCGCGTTCTCCGCGGACGTCACCTCGGCCCTGAAACCCAAGGGAGAGCAGGAGATCATCGTCGGCGTCGAGGACCGCACCGACGCCACCTGGCAGCCCGTCGGCAAACAGCGCCGGGTTCCCGACCGCGGGATCTTCTACGAAGGCGCCTCGGGCATCTGGCAGACCGTGTGGATGGAGCCGGTCGCGGCCAAGCACATCGGCACGCTCGGCATGGTCCCCGATCTCGGATCCTCCACGCTCAAGCTCACCGTCGACACCGGCGGGAACTCCGGGCTGACCGTCGAGGCCGTGGTCCGCGACGGCCGGAAGGTGGTCAGCCGCAGCAAGGCGTCCGCGGCAGGCACGATCTCGCTGCCGGTGCCCAAGGCGAAACTCTGGTCACCGGATTCACCGTTCCTCTACGACCTCGACGTCGAACTGAAGGACGGCCGCCGCACCGTCGACAAGGTGTCGTCCTACTTCGGCATGCGCGAATTCGGCACCGCGAAGGGCGCCGACGGCAAACTCCGGTTCACCCTCAATGGCAAGATCCTCTTCCTCCAGTCCACTTTGGACCAGGGCTACTGGCCGGACGGCATTTACACCGCGCCGACCGACCAGGCGCTGCGCTTCGACCTCGAACAGCACAAGGTCCTCGGCTTCAACACGGTCCGCAAGCACATCAAGACCGAACCCGACCGCTGGTACCACCACGCCGACAAGCTCGGCCTGCTCGTCTGGCAGGACATGCCGTCGATGCGCACCGGCGGCCGCCCGCCCGTCGACGCCCAGCGGCAGTTCAAGGCCGAGCTGAAGGAACTGGTGGAGCAGAAGAAGAACTGGACCTCGATCGTCGGCTACGTGCCGTTCAACGAAGGCTGGGCGGAGTGGTCGCGCGAGGAGACCGGGCAGGTCGCCGAGAGCGTCAAGGCCCAGGACCCGACCCGCTTGGTCAACGCGCACAGCGGCGTCAACTGCTGCGATTCGCTCGGCGACTCCGGCAAGGGTGACGTCCTCGACTGGCACGCCTACCCCGGCCCCGCGAAGCCGATGCCCGACGCCAAGCGGATCTCGATCGACGGCGAACACGGCGGCTACGGTCTCGAAGTCAAGGACCACATGTGGTTCGGCGAAGGTCACGCCTACGAGATGGTGAAGGACCAGGCGACCCTGAACAGCCGCTACGTCCAGAACCAGCGCGACGTGCTCGCGTCCGCGCAGAGCTGCGGCATCAGCGGCTCGATCTACACGCAGATCACCGACGTCGAGCACGAGGTCAACGGCTTCTTCACCTACGACAGGCAGGTGAAGAAGATGGACTTCGCGCAGGTGCGAGCGGTCAACCAGGCGATCATCCGCAACGCCGACGGCAGCGGCTCGGGCGCGCCGGACCCCGGTCCCGGCACTCCGGGGATCGACGGCGTGCACGCCTACAAGTTCGACGAGGGCACCGGTTCCAGCGCCAAGGACTCGGTCGGCACCGCGCACGCCACCCTGACCAACGCGCAGTGGGCCGGCGGTGTCGAAGGCGGCGCTCTGGCCTTCACCGGCAACGGGCAAGCCGACACCGGGGCGAACCTCGTCGACACCGCCGGGAGCTATTCGGTTTCGGCGTGGGCGAAGCTGGACGAGGCGAGCGGGGCGTTCCAGACCGTCGTCAGCCAGGACACCGGCCGCGACAGCGCGTTCTTCCTGCAGTACTCCGGGCAGGACCAGCGGTGGGCGATGAGCTTCGTCGGCCTCCGCGCCCTGTCGCCGGAGAAGCCGGAAGCCGGCCGCTGGTACCACCTGACCGGCGTTCGCGACGCCAAGGCGGGCACGTTGTCGCTGTACGTCGACGGCACGAAGGTCGCCTCGCAGAACGCTTGCTCGGCCGCCCCGAGCACCGGCAACACGGTGATCGGCCGCGGCCAGTACGGCGGTCAGCAGGTCGACTTCCTGCGCGGCGCGGTGGACGATGTCCGGCTCTACGACCGGCCGCTGTCCGACGCCGAGGTCGCGACGCTCGCGAAGCGCGACTGAGCCCGAGCACGCGGCGCCGGGGTCACTCCCGGCGCCGCGTGTCCGTCACCCACTCCCGCACGATGTCGCCGAGGACCGGCAGCGGCACCTGCCCGTTCCTCAGCACCACGTCGTGGAAGTCGCGGATGTCGAACGCCTCCCCCAGCTCTTCCTCGGCGAAGGCACGCAACCGCTGGATCTCCAGCCTGCCCGTCATGTACGACAGTGCCTGACCGGGCCATTCGATGTAGCGATCGGTCTCCGATTGCACCTCGACATCGCTGAGCACGCAATGTTCCGCGAGGTAGTCCACGCATCGCTGCCTGCTCCAGCCCAGCGCGTGCAGCCCGGTGTCGACGACGAGCCTCGCGGCGCGCAAGGAATCCTCGGCGACCATGCCGAGCCGCATCACGTCGTCGGAGTACAGCCCCATCTCGTCGGCGAGCCGTTCGGTGTAGAGCGCCCAGCCCTCGTCGAACGCCGAGAGCGGGACGAGCCTGCGCAGCCGTGGCAATTCCTCCAGCTCATAGGACACCCCGGCCTGGAAATGGTGCCCTGGAACGGCTTCGTGGAAGGCGACCGACTCGGCGATGAACCGGAACCGCTCGGTCACCCGGTAGGTGTTGGTGGAGTAGACGCCGGGACGGCTGCCGTCCGCCGACGGCGGCATGTAATACGCCTGCGAGGCGGAGGGGCCGTCGGCCTCCGGCACGGCACGCACGACGCATTCGGCCGACGGTATCCGCCGGAACCAGCCGGGCGCGGCGGCCGCGGCCCGCGCGACGGCTTCCGTCGCGGTCGTGATCATCTCGTCCGCGTCCCGCCAGCGCAGCGAAGGATCGGTGCGCATCCGCAGCCGGACCGCGACGGGGTCGTCCTCGCCGAAGACGGCCGCGCCGAGCCGCCGGTATTCCTCGTCCAGCGCCCGGCCGAGTTCGAGACCGGTCTCGTGCAGTTCCTCCGGCGAGATCCCGGTGGTGGTATGCGTCTTGACCAGGCCGGCGTAACTCTCCTTGCCGCCGTCCAGCCAGCAGAGGCCCGGCCGGTCGTCGGGGCGGCCACGTCCGGCGATCTCCCGGGCGAGCACCTCGCGATAGGCGACGAGCGCCGGCCGCACCCGCTCGGTGAACAGCCGCTCCCGCCGCTCGGCGCGGTCGCCGGTCAACGGCGGGACGAGCAGCGGGTGGCGTTCGGCGGCCAGGATCCGGTCCAGGTAGTCGATGGCGTTGCGCACCGCCCGTTCCACCGGTGTCCGGCCCGCCGCGATCCCGGCGCGGTGGCGTTCGGCCAGTGCCGCGAAGAAGTCCGGGAACGCCGCCAGCCTGGCCAGATAGTCCTCCTCCGCCTGTTCCCCCGACGGCTCCAGCTGCGGAAGCCAGGCCAGCGCCCCGATCCCCTCGGCCACCATCGGATCGGCGAGGATGAACTCCGTCAGCCGCGAATCCAGCCTGGTCAGCAGCGATTCCGCGTGATGGGCGATGACTCCGAGGGTGATCCGGTCCGGATCGGCGGATCGGGCGGCGTGCCCGGCGATCCGGACGGCGCGCTCCCGCAGCCGGTCGTCGCCCGCCTCCGAAACGTCCCGCAGTTCGTGGTCGTGCCCGGGGACGTTGTCGAACGTCGCCATCAAAGGGAGTTCGGTCGCGAGGACGTCGAGGAGTTCGTCGGCCAGCTCCGCCGCGGTGGGCTCATCGCTCATAACCGATGACTACCAGATCGGGACCGGCGTCCGCTGACAGATATTCGCATTCGCAAAAGCACGCGCTGAGTCCTGCGCCACAACTCCGACATGGTCGGACTTCCGACTTTTAGGGTGGCTTGGTGAATGACGCCCAGTTCCTCGTCGAGAGCGGAATCGGCCGGATCACGCTGAACCGGCCGCGTGCGCTGAACTCGCTGAACCACGGCATGGTCCTCGCCATGCTCGACCACCTCGAAGCGTGGCGCGCCGACCCGGGAGTCCGTGCCGTGCTGATCGACGGCGCCGGCGATCGCGGGCTCTGCGCCGGCGGCGACATCCGCGCCATCTACGAGGACGCGCGCGCCGGCGGCACCGCGTCGTTGCGGTTCTGGGCCGACGAATACCGCCTCAACCTCCTGATCTCGCGTTACCCCAAGCCGTATCTCGCGCTCATGGACGGGCTCGTGATGGGCGGCGGGGTCGGCGTCTCCGCGCACGGCAGCCACCGGATCGTCACCGAACGCTCCCGTGTCGGCATGCCCGAGACGGGCATCGGTTTCGTCCCCGACGTCGGTGGCACGTATCTGTTGTCGCGGACTCCCGGCGAACTCGGGACGCATATCGCGCTCACCGCCGGGGCGATCTCCGGGCCCGACGCGATCCACTGTGGACTCGCCGATCACTTCGTGCCCAGCGAACGGATCCCGGAGCTGCTCGACGCGCTCACTTCGCGCCCCACGGACGACGCGCTGGAACTGATCGCCGAACCCGCGCCGCCGAGCGCGCTGGCCGGGGACGCCGCCTGGATCGACCACTGCTACGCGGCGGACACCGTCGAAGAGATCCTGTCCCGGCTCCACGCCGGCGGTGACGCCGCCGCGACCGCCGCCAAGGAGATCGAGGCGAAGTCGCCGACCGCGCTGAAGGTGACCCTGCGGGCACTCCGGTCGGCGGCCGCGATGCCCGACCTGGAAACCGTGCTGGCGCAGGAATACCGGATCTCGGCCCACGCCCTCTCGACCGCCGAATTCGCCGAAGGCATCCGGGCGCAGATCATCGACAAGGACCGCGCTCCGAAGTGGTCGCCCGCCACTCTGTCCGAAGTGGACGAGCGGATCGTCGACGCCTACTTCTCCTGACCGGTGATCGCCCGGTAGAGCGGCCGCAGCAGGGCGGTGACCGAGGTTCCGTCCACTGTGGCCTTGAGCGGCGGGACCTCGTCGAGCAGTCCCAGCGGATCCCCGGCGGGCGGACGTCTCCTATTCGTGACGTCCCCGGCCGGGCCCCAGCCGAAGAAGTCGTCCATCACCTCGTCGAGCCCCGGTGTCTCGTCCTCCGCCGCCGGGGCGGTCACGCGCGCGCCCGCCTGCCGTCCGATCTCTTCGAGCAGCGTCGCGCGATCGCGTCCGCGAAGCGTGAAGATCGCGAACGGATCCGCGTCCGCCTCGAGGGCGATCAGGGCCGCGACGAGGTGATCGCACGGGACGCGGGTGCCGGGACACGTGCAGTCCAGCGACAGTTCCCACGCCGCCTCGGGGAACAGCGGCACCTGCTCGGCGGCGAAGAAGCGATCGATGTCGTCCGGGACCCGCCCGTCGAGCAGAGCGGTCCTCGTGGGCTCGTCCGCCACGACGGCGGCGACGACCGCCGTCCACACCTGCTTGCCGAACGCCGGCAGGCCGATACGGACCTCGTAGAACCGTTGCCGGGTCACCCGGACCCTGGCGACGGCGGCCCCCGGCCCCAGCGTGAGCGTATCGACCGTGCAGGGCGGGACCAGTCCTTTGTGGACGCCCAGTTCGTCGAGCGCCCGGCGGAATCCCTCAGTCATCGGCCGCCTCCCTGCCGAGTGTGAAGACCTCGCGCAGCGAATCGGTGGACAGCTCGGTGAGCCAGTCCTCCCCGTCGGTGACGACGAGATCGGCCAGTGCCTCCTTCTTGGTGATGACGTCGTCGATGCGTTCCTCGATGGTTCCGGGACAGACGAACTTCCGCACCTGGACGCTGCGGCGCTGGCCGATGCGGAACGCGCGGTCGGTGGCCTGTTCCTCCACCGCCGGATTCCACCATCGGTCGAGATGCAGGACGTGGGTGGCGGCGGTGAGGGTCAGCCCCGCTCCCCCGGTCTTCAGCGACGCGAGCAGGATCGACGGGCCCTCGCCCGACTGGAAGTGCTCGACGATCGAATCGCGGCGCCGCTGTGACAGCCCGCCGTGCAGGAAGGCGATCTTCACGTTCAGCCGGTGCGAGAGATGCGGCACGAGCAGGTGACCGAACTCGGCGAACTGGGTGAAGCACAACGCGCGGTCGCCCGAGTCCAGGATCTCCGCCAGGAGTTCTTCGAGCCGGTTGACCTTGCCGGAACGGTGCCCGATCGGCGAACCGTCGTGCAGCAGATGCGCGGGATGGTTGCAGATCTGCTTGAGCTTGGTGATCGCGGCGAGGATGTTGCCGCGCCGTTTGACCCCGGCGCTGTCGGCGATCTTCGTCATCATCTCGTCCACGGTCGCGCGGTAGAGCGTCACCTGTTCGCGGGTGAGGCGGTATTCCTGCAGGATCTCGATCTTCTCGGGCAGATCCGCGAGCACGGTGGGGTCGGTTTTGAGGCGCCGCAACAGGAACGGCCGGGTCAGGCGGCGCAGTTCGGTGGCGGCGGCGAGGTCGCCCCGTCGCTCGATCGGCACCTCGAACCGCTCACGGAACTCTTGCCTGCCACCGAGGACGCCGGGGTTGAGCAGGTCCGAAAGCGACCACAGGTCGGCGAGCCGGTTCTCCACCGGCGTCCCGGTCAGCGCGACCCGGTGCCCGGCCGGGATCCGGCGCAGGGCCTGCGCGGGTCCGGTGTTCTGGTTCTTGACCGCCTGCGCCTCGTCGAGCACGAGCCGGTGCCAGCGGATGGCCGCGAGTTCGTCGGCGTCGCGGGCGGCGGTCGTGTAGGTGGTGACGACGAGATCCGCGCCCTCGGTCGGCACGGGGCCGCGGTCGGCGCCGTGATGGAGGTGGACACGCAACTCCGGGGCGAATTTGGCGGCTTCCCGTTGCCACGTCCCGAGCAGCGACATCGGACAGACCAGCAGTGTCGGCCGCCTGTCGTCCTG
This sequence comes from Amycolatopsis sp. WAC 04169, assembly GCF_003947535.1. Lineage (NCBI taxonomy): Bacteria > Bacillati > Actinomycetota > Actinomycetes > Pseudonocardiales > Pseudonocardiaceae > Amycolatopsis > Amycolatopsis sp. WAC 04169. The sequence goes on from NZ_QHJI01000007.1 coordinate 348,521, forward strand.
CGCCCTCTCCATCGCTTCGAGTGCGAGCAGCTGGACGGTCTTGCCCAGCCCCATGTCGTCGGCGAGGCAGGCCCCGAGCCCGATCGACGTCATGAACGAAAGCCAGGCGACACCGCGGCTCTGATAGGGCCGCAGCGTCGCGACGAAGGTCGGCGGTGGCTCGACCGGTTCGATGGTGCGCTGGACCCGGCCGGCGAGGAAGTCGTCGATCCAGCCGTCGGTGGTGACTTCGGTGACCGGCAGCGGTGTTTCGAAGCCGCCACGGAGCAGGGCGAGCAGGTCCGCCGGCGTGGGCAGCGGTGGCTTCTCGCGGTCCGGATCGCGGCGGAGATACTCCAGGCCCGCGCGCAGCAGTTCGGGGTCCACGCTCACCCACCGGCCGCGCAGCCGCACCAACGACGACTTCGCGGCCGCGAGCCCGGCGAGTTCGTCGTCGGTCAGGGCGTCCTCCCCGACGGCGAGCGCCCAGCGGTAGGAAGCGAGCTGATGCCGCCCGAGCCGGTGCACGGCTGCCTGGTCGACCGGCGCGCCGCGGACGGACAGCTTGAGCGCGAGCTTCCGCCTGCCACCCCAGCTCGCCGGGAGCTGGACGTCGAATCCGGCCGCGACCAGCTGTTCCGCGCCGCCGTCGAGGAACTCCACGGCTTCGGCGACGGTGAGGTCGTAGGTACCCGGTTTCCCGGCCTCGACCGCGGGCCCGAGCAGCGGCAATACCCCGGCGGCGCGCTCCAGCTCGGCGGCGAAGAGACCTTCGGGGTCGGTGAACTTCGCGCCCGCCTTGCCGGACCAGACGTCCTCGGCCGGGAGCAGGAGACTGGGGTCGGCGGTGGAGCGCAGGAGGAAACGCAGCTGCCACTTCGTCCCGTCGCCGGTCTGGTCGTCCGGGTCGTCGGCCGGGCCGTGCAGCGTCGGAACCTCGTCGAGCCGGAGGCAGACCGTGCCCTCGGTGAGGTCCGTGTCGCCGATCGCGTCCCAGGCGGCGATGCCCTCCGCGACGATCCCCATCCGCCCCGGCGACTGGCCGACCCGGTCGTCGGCGCTCTTCAGCGCGTGGAGCCACGACCCGAACGGGCCTTCGCGACCGTCGCTTTCCGTGGCATGCCCGGCGGCGCCCAGCCGATCGCGGACCGCGGCGTCGACCAGGGTGTGGAGGGCGTCGGTGACGAGCGCCGCCGGATCCGGCCCGGGATGTTCGGCCCGGCCGACCGGCGGGGTGGCCGCGATCAGCGCGCGGACCGCGACCGCGTCACCGCCCCGGGCCACCGGCCGCCAGCGCGCCCGCGCCACGATCTCGTTCCGCACGAGCGTCGGCAGCACCCGGCCGCGGCGGACCAGGTCGTCCGCCAGCCGGACGACGGCGCGGAGGTGGCGGACCGAAGTGCCGTAGCTGACCGTCTCGGCCAGGTCTTCGAGTTCCGAGGGGTCGACCAGGAGGGCCGGCACCGACCAGGGTTCCAGCGTCGGTTCCGGTTGCGGACGGCCACGGGTACCCAGTTCGGGCGAGGCGATCGGGCCGCCGCGCCGCGACGGCAGCAGCAGGACGGCGGTCGCCGGTTTGCCGGGATGCAGGGCGGTCAGATCCGCGACCGAGGCGGCGAACGGATGCGGCCGGGCCGCGCTCGACGGCCGCATCGACGTCGTCGCCGGGCGGTCGCCGTGTTCACCCCACAGGACGATCCCGCGGCCACGGGACCACAAACCGTGCACGACCAGTGGCGACATGTTCCCCCTCTCCGCTGGTCCGGTCCCTCCAGCATGCCCGGCACCGATCAGCGGCCGATCAGCGAGTCGCCGATAGGATCCCTCCGATGGATGCCGCCGCCGTTCTCGACGCGATCGATCCGCGCGAGGCACTGACCGTTCTCGGCCCTTCCAAGGCCAAGAACCGAGGGGGGCATGCCGCGGAAACCGAGACAGCCTGGCCGGAACCGATGCTTCGCGCGCGAGCCGAGATCTTGGCGAGGTCCAAGGTCGAAAGCGGCGGCCTGCGGCCCGCGTGGCTGCGCTACAGCGGGAACTTCTACCGGAACGTCGGCGTCGCGCTGGGCGAGGCGGCCGAGCACGGGCGGACGCTGATCCTCAGCGGCGGCTACGGGATCCTGCGCGCCGACGAGCCGATCTCCTACTACGACCGGAAGCTGCGGCTCAGCGACTGGCCGCCGGGAGTGCTCGAAGACGCCGTGCTGGGCGAAGCGCGCCGGATCGGCGCGACGAAAGCGGTCACTTTCGTCTCCGCCAGCGCCGATTACGCGAAACTGGCCCGGCGGATCCCTTGGGACATCGAGGCTCTGCTGGTCACGATCGACTTCCACGGTGGCGGCGCGCAGGTCGAGGTGCCCCGGCGGCTGGCCCAGGCCTTCAGCGCGTGGTGGCGCCGGTCGCCGTCGGACTACCCGGCCGGCATGGTCGTGGAGGAACTGGGCTGACTCACGGCCACTGCGCCTCGGAAAGCACGCGCGCGGCCTTGAGGAACGCCTTGCGGTCGGCGGCCGACAGCCGGCCGAGCAGCCGTTCCTCCTGCTCCTGGATCCGGGCCTGGGCCGACCGTCGCGACGCCCGGCCCGCCTCGGTGATCCCCAGCAGCCGGACCCGGCGGTCCTTCGGGTCCGGCTCGCGGGTGATCAGCCCGTCCGCTTGGAGGGTGTCGAGGGTGCCGATGATCCGGGTCTTGTCCGCGCCGATCGCCTTGGCGAGCGCTGCCTGCGTACGGACGGGCCCGTCGTCGAGGGCGCTCAGCACCACGTAGCCCCACATGGTCAACCCGTGCTCGGCCAGCACCGGCGTCTCGGCGTTCATCAGCCGTCGCATCAGCCCACCGAGCATCGCCGCGAGATCCGGCCTCCCCTGCTCCGCCATGCGCAGACCATACCGACCGAAGTCCCGGAACCGGTTGACGAACTCGTACGCATATGTAGATGATATGCATATGCCTATTGATGAACTTCGCATCCTCGACGCCGTCGTGACCCGGGCCAGCCTGGACCTCGTCACCAAGATCACCCCCGCGGACCTGGCCAAACCGACCCCGTGCAGCGCCTGGACCCTGCACGGTCTGCTGGCGCATATGGCCACCCAGCACCACGGCTTCGCCGCCGCGGCCGAAGGCGAGAGCCACCTCGACCATTGGCGGCTGCTCCCGCTGGGCGACGACCCCATCGGCACCTACCGCGCCTCGGTGAACCGGGTGCTGAACGCCTTCGTCCCCCACGACCTCGCCGACCGGAAGTTCGCCCTTCCCGAGTTCTCCACCGAAGTCACCTTCACCGCGGAGCAGGCCCTCGGCTTCCATTTCGTCGACTACCTGGTGCATTCGTGGGACGTGGCCAAAACCCTCGGCCTGCCGATCACATTCCAGCAGGAGGTTCTCGACGCCGGACTGCGGTTCGCCGAGGCGATCCCGAACGGGAAGAGCCGAAACGCGCCGGGCGCGGCGTTCGCACCGGCCGTCCAGGCGACGGGACAGTCCGATTTGGACACGATCGTCGCCCTGCTGGGCCGTTCACCGTCGTGGCCGGATCAGGTCGCCGCGGCGTGACGCGCGGCCTCGAGAATCCGGTCGGTGACGAGGTCGGGCTTCTCCAGTGACAACCCATGAGTGGTCTTGGGCACGACCTCGACCTCGATGTGCGGGTTCAATGATCCGAGCCGGGCCGCCACCTCGCGAGCGTCGTGGATGACGCTGCGTTCGCCGACGACGATCCGGGTGGGCACGTCGATCGCCGACAGCTCGTCATCGCTGAACAGGTGCATCTCGGGGAGTTGCTGCTTGTACTTGAGCGCGGCGAAAAGCAGAGGCCGCACGGTGTGCCGCACGTCCGGATCCCCCGACGCCACCAGCCGAAGGAGCCATCGTGGAAGGAACCAGCGGAAGATCTCGCGCAAACTCCACCAGATGAAACTCCGGCCGATCACGCCGAACCCCGCGGCTTCGATGGCGACGACACCGGCGATCCGGGCGGTGGTCCGCGTGGCGAGATTCAACGCCAGCCAGCCGCCTCGCGAAACACCGGCGAGGTAGACCTTCTCGTGGCCTGTTCCCGCGAGCACGCCTTCGACGACCTCGGCAAGCCAGTCCGCGCAGTCTTCCACGGACTCGATCGGCGCGGTCTGGATCGATCGCCCGGGCTCGCCGAGGGAGTCGACCGCGTGGATCCGGTGCCGGACGGCGAGTTCGGCGATATGCGGATACCAGGACAGTGACGTGCCCATCCCCCCGGAAAGCAGCACGATCGGCGGACCGTCCTCAGGCCCGCAGCTGCGGACTCGCGTCGGGCCGAATTTCGTCTCGATGTCCAGCTCTTCGGCGGGAACCGGCCACTTCCGCAGGATCTCGTCGTAGACGGCGAAGAAGCGCTCTTCGGCCTTTTTGTCGGTGAACTCCCCCAGCATCGGGCCTCCTCTGATTTTTATAGTGCACTTGCACCATAACAGTGGGTGGCCATTTCGGCCACCCCTCACCGGCATGGCAGAGTGACCGCGTGCCGAAACGTGTGGACCACCAAGAGCGCAGGCGCGAGATCGCGGAAGCGCTCTTCCGGATCGCCGCCGCCCAAGGACTGCAGGCGGTCACGCTGCGTGCGGTGGCCGCGGAGGCGGGCATTTCGATGAACCTGGTGCAGTACTACTTCCCGACCAAGGAAGAGATGCTGCGCTTCTCCTGGCAGCGGATCGTCGAGCTGACCGCGGAACACGCCGGGAAGACCATCGGCGAGGCGATGAAGACCGGTGACGAACGCACCATCGTGCGCGCCTATCTGACCGCGGTACTGCCGGACGACGAGCGCGCCCGCATGCTCTCCGCCGTCCAGATCGCGTATTTCGCCGTCGACGTCACGCGCGGCAGCCAGGATCCCGATCAGGAACCGCTTCTGCCCCACCTCGTCCACGCGATCACCGAACTGCTCCGGGCGGCCCAGGAGAAAGGCGACGTTTCCGCGCACCTCGATCCCCGGCTCGAGGCGGACTCCCTCGCGACGATGTCCGCCGGCCTCGTCACGGCGATCATGGTCGACGCCTACACGGCCGAGCGCGCGTCGGAGATCGTCGACTACCGGCTGGACGGGGTATTCAGCGGCGCTCGATGAGCGCTTCGATGCCGTCCAGGATGCGCCCGAGGCCGAACTCGATGTCCGCTTCCTCGATACCTTCTTCGCCGTACGCCTCACCGGAAATCACGGCGGCGACGCGGGTGTAGCCCCGCTCTTCGAGACGCGGCCCCAGAAACGAGCCCAGGGCCCGGACCCGATCAGGAGGGCTCGCGTTCACATCCCGGAGCAACGAGGCGGTGCTGCGGACCCAGCCGTCGACCAGTACCGCACAGCCCGTTACGTCCTGGGCGTTCAGCCCCGAATCGGCCATTCCCTCCAGGAAGTTCTCCAGCCATCCCAAGAGATTCGGCGTACTCGGCGCGCTCCGCACCGGCAGGTCGATCAGCCACGGATGACGGCGGCAGCGTTCGAGGAGCGCGCGAGCCCAGGCGGTGACCGCGGCGCGCCAATCGCCGGGAGTCGATTCCGGCGGCGGACCCCAGGCCGCCTCGGCCACGAGGACGAGTAGTTCCTCTTTCGAGCTCAGATACCGGTAAAGCGCGTTCGCGGTGACGCCGAGGCGTTTGGCGATCGAAGGCATGGACAGCGCCGCATAGCCCTCCGCGTCGGCCTGCGCGATGGCCGCGTCGACGATCTGCTCGAGGCTGTATCCCGGTTTCGGCCCGCGCCGGGGCGCCGGGGTGTGCCCCCAGGCCAGCGCCGTACCCGGCGGCAGCAACTCGATCTCGACGTCGTCCATCGGGGCATTGTTGCATCCAAAACCGGTAAAGCCATACACTGTTCATGGCATACACAGTTACTTCACGAACTGGGGGATCGACCATGACCGAACCGACCAGGCGGAACGTGCTCCGCGGGGCCGCCGCGCTCGCCATCGCCGGAACCGCCGCGAGCAGCGGATCCGCTTTTGCCGCACCGGCTCCGGCGAAACCGCGCTACCCGTTCCTCGAAGGCGCGTTCGCGCCCGTCACCGAAGAGGTGACCGCGTTCGCGCTACCGGTGACCGGCCGCATTCCGAGCGATCTGTGCGGTCGATACCTGCGCACCGGACCGAACGTGCTCGGCCTCGAAGATCCGCGCGCCCACCATTGGATGCTGGGTGAGGGCATGGTGCACGGCGTCCGGCTGCGCGACGGGAAGGCCGAGTGGTACCGCAATCGCTGGGTGCGCTCGTCCGGCGTCGCGGCGAAACTCGGCGAGCGGTACCCGTGGCCGGTGCCCGCCGAGGACTTCGCGCCGAACACGCACGTGATCGGCCACCACGGCCGCATCCTCACCCTGCAGGAATCGGGTGCCCCGCCGTACGAACTCGACGGCGAGCTGAACACTTTGGGGCCGTTCGATTTCAGCGGTTCACTGGAGGGCTCCTACACCGCGCACACCAAGTTCGACGCGCGCGCCGACGAACTGCACGCGGTGACCTATCACCCGACCTGGGACCACGTACGGCATCTGATGGTCGACCGGACCGGCCGCGTGGTGCGGACCACCCGCATCCCGGTCACCGACAGCCCGATGATGCACGACTTCGGGCTCACCGAGAACCACGTGGTCGTCTTCGACGTACCGGTCACCTTCGATCCGCAGCCGGGCAAGATCGTGCCCTACAAGTGGAACCCGGATCACCAGGCCCGCGTCGGGGTGATGCGACGCGACGGCGGCCCGGTCCGCTGGTTCGGGGTGGATCCGGTGTTCTACTCGCACACCCTCAACGCCTACGAGCAGGGCTCCACGGTGGTGGTCGACCTGACCACGATGCCCGCGCCGTTCGAGGTGGCGGGCAAACAGGGCTTCGGTGGTCCCTCCGCGTCGGGCCCGCCGGTGCTGGAGCGCTGGACGATCGACCTCGCGCAGGGACGGGTCCGGCGCCGTGTCCTCGACGACCGGCCGCAGGAGTTCCCGCGGGTCAACGAAAGCCTGGTGTCGCGACGGCACCGGTATGGCTACTCGGCCTCCCCCGGCGAACTGTTCGACGTCTACCTGGACAAGCCGGCCGGTTCCTTCGGCAACGCGTTGATCAAGCACGACCTGCGGACCGGACGCTCGGAGGTGCACCGCTTCGGCCGGGGCGCTGACGCGAGCGAAGCGGTGTTCGTGCCCTCCTCCCGTGGCAAGGCCGAGGACGACGGCTACGCCCTCGCCTACGTCAACAACCCCGACCGCAACGCGTCGGACCTGGTGATCCTCGCGGCACAGGACTTCACCGCCAAACCCTTGGCACGCATTCACCTGCCGAGGCCGGTACCGCTGGGCTTCCATGGAAGCTGGGTCGCCGACTGACCGATCGGGCTGTCGCCGGACTTCCCGGCGACAGCCCGCCCGTTCACACTCCGGTGAGCACCTCCTCCAACGCGGCGGCGGAGTCCGGATACCGCTCGAGCAACGCCAGCCCCGTGGGCGTGGTGCTCCCCCACGGCTCGTTGCAGCCCAGCAGACCCGCCACCGCGTCACACGCGGCCGGATGCGCCGCCAGCAGCGCGAGGCCGCCGCCCTTGGCCTTCCTCGCCACCGCGACAGGTTCCGGCTGGTCGCGCCAAGGCGGAACCCATTCGTCGAGCGCCGCGAGACGGCCGGGGAAGATCCGACCGGCTTCACGCACGAGCAAGGGCACCAGTTCGGCCCCCCGGGACCGCAGGGTGGTGATCAACGTCGGCAACCACGGCAACAGCAACCTGTCCGGAAGCTCGGCGAAGGCGTTCGACACCGCCTCGACGACGAAGTCGGCCAGCCCCGGCGCCGGCTCCAGCGCGTGCACGAACCCGGAGAGGTAGCGCGGATAAGCGGGCAGCACCATCGGGTTCGCCAGCAGTTCTGCGCACCGCTCCCGCAGCTCCGCCCGGGAGAGACGGCCGAGCTGCACCTGCGCCGCCCACAGCAACGCCACTTTCGACGGCTCCTGCGGATGCGATCCGACGATCGCCAGCTCCAGTTGGGTGCGGTCGCACCCCAGCGACAACGCGAGCGACTCCATGCTGAACAGGAAGCCCAGCATCGCGGCGACCTGCTCGACACCGGCTTCCTCGTCGGCGAAGGCCGCCGGGAGCAGGGTGCAGTAGTGCGCGTACCCCGTCCTGACGAACTCCTCGATCCATCGGGGCAGCACCGGCTCGCTGGTCCGGTAGTGCGCCAGCAACCTGCGCACCCGCCGCAGCACTTCCGGAGCGCCGTCGACGGTCCGTTCGGTGGCCAGCACCTCCAGGGCGCGCGTCCCCAACTCCCCCGCGAGCCGCGCGCTGCGAAGGTAAAGCGTCGCGTCTTCGACCGCTCCGAGCACCTTCGCGGCGGTGGCCTGCGGATGGTAGGCAGCGCGCCGAAGCCGTTGCTCCAGCACCTGCTCGACGCTGACCCCCTCGTAGCCCAGCTCGATGAGGGCCCGCTGGTGAGTGCCCAGCGCCAGATCCCACGACTCCTGGATCGGCCGCTCGCCGAGCCGCCGCTCGCCCATGATCGGCCTCGCCGCACCGTGCGGCATCAGGTAGCGCAGCATCCACAGCAGATCGGAGCAGGGCTCCAGCTCGGGCCGCGACGCGATGTCGAGCAGCGCCCGCTGCACACCTCGTTGCTGGAGCTTGAGATCCAGCGGCTCCAGCCTGTCGTGCACGTCGCGTGCCAAGGGTGGCAATGCGTCGTACCCGACCTGGCCGATCCGGTCGCCGCCCATCATGATCTCGACGAGGCGGCGTATGTCGCGCCTGCCGGGCACGACGTCCTTCTCGATGCAGGTGACCGCCGCGTCCTGGAAGTCGTACGGTGTCGGCTTGGCCCGGTCACGCATGCCCGCCAGCAGGATCGAGGTCTCGAAGACCGCGATGGCATCGGCCGTCGAGGACAGGTACCCGTTCCGGCGCGCCGCCCGCACGATCTCGACCGACCAGCCCAGCAGCTCGGCCTCGTCCAGCCGGTCGAGTACCGGAGGTCGTTGCAGGAAACCGGAAAGCTGGTCCGATGGGTCCACTGCCACCGGATCCGGCGTCGGCGCGGGCAGCTCCGCGGCCTTCTTCCGCTTCGGCGCGCCCACCTGCCCTTCCAGCTGGAACTGCTTCACCTTGGTGCGCTTGAGGTTCTTGGCCCACTCGGTCGCCGCGATCGACACCGATCCCCCGGCGAGCCCGAACTGCGCCTCGATCGAGGCGTGGCTCGACGGGATCAGCCCGTACTGCCAGGTGCTCTGACTGCGCGGGCTGATCACGAACCCGTCCGAACCTTCGACGCCGAACTCCGCCACCCGGCTGGCCGCGTGGAAGGCGCCGCAGACGTAGAGGCACTCCGCCGGGTCCGCCTCTGACGCGGCGAGATGCTCGCGCATGCGGGTCCACATGTAGCGCTCGCGGTCTTCGTCCACCCGGACGTGCCGGGTGTCCCCCGGCGCGAGACGGCGGAACAGGCTGCCGATAAGGAACATGACCTGGCGATAGGTGTCGTGGTCGCTGTCACCGAGCGGCAGCTCGACGTACTGGTGCCACCATTCCGACCAGTGCCGCACCCGCCCGTGCCGCAGCAGGTGCTCTTCGAGCTCGGCGAACCGAGGCCGAAGATCGCCGATCTCGACACCGACCGCGTCACCGTGCAGCGCCGCCTCCTCCTCGGCGGGCGGAGCGTCCGGATCGGAGGACGGCACACGCTCGTCCCACTGGAAGACATGGTCCGCCGACCGGTCGACGAGCACGAGTTCGACGCCCGGGGTGTCGAGGGCGTACGCGATCGCCTGGTACTCCGCCGAAGCCTCGGTGATCGGCGCGACCACGGACAAGGGCGCCCACTCCGCGGGGAACCCCTTCACCTCCGTCGCGAACGCCTGCACCGCCACGGGAAGACGGCAGTTGCGCAGCTCGGTCAGCAACGGCGCCATGTCCTCGCACAGTTCGAGGTAGACCACCTTCGGCTGTTTCTCCCGCAGCCGCCGTGCCATCGCGACGGCCGAAGCCGGGGAATGGTGGCAGACCGGGAAGATCTCCAACGGCTCGCGCACCGCGCGGTCGACGTCGTCGACGAGTCCGAGCAGGATGCCCTCCAGTGCGCCGGGCCCGTCGGCGAAGGCGGCCGCGGCCTCCTGCAACTGGCCGCGCAACGCCTCGAAGGCGCCGCTCACGAGAGGGAGGCGATCGCGTCGCGGCCGCCGTCGAGGAACTCCGGCCAGTCCCCGCCCTCGTCCTTGCTGCGCGGCTCGACGACGCCGTGCAGGTACTTGTTGAGGATCGCCAGATCCTCCGGCTCACGACGGGCGAGCGAGCCGACCAGCGACGACGCCAGGGTGCGGGCGGTGAGCGCGCGTTCCCCGAAGAAGTTGCTGTGCAGCACCGCGTCTTCGAGCACGCCGATCTGTTCGGCCGTGGACAACGCGGACTCCAGCTTCTCGTCGTCGCTGCCCGCCGACGCCGCCGCGGCGCGAAGGTCGCCGAAGCTGCGCAGCAGCACATCGAGCAGCGTCGGCGGCACGTCCAGCTCGATCTGGTGGCGGCGCAGGAGTTCCTCGGTGCGGAAGCGGACGATCTCCGCCTCGCTCTTCTTGTTCGTCACCACCGGGATTCGGACGAAGTTGAAGCGGCGCTTGAGCGCGGACGACAGATCGTTGACCCCGCGGTCGCGGCTGTTGGCGGTGGCGATCACGGAGAAGCCGGGCTTGGCGAAGACGATGCCGTCGCTGTCCAGCTCCGGCACCGAGATGTACTTCTCCGACAGGATCGAGATCAGCGCGTCCTGGACGTCGCTGGTGGACCGGGTCAGCTCCTCGAACCGGCCGATCGAGCCCGCTTCCATCGCGGTCATGATCGGCGACGGGATCATCGACTCGCGGGACTGGCCCTTCGCGATGACCATCGAGACGTTCCACGAGTACTTGATGTGGTCCTCGGTGGTGCCGGCGGTCCCCTGCACGACGTGGGTCGAGTTGCGGGAGATCGCGGCGGCCAGCAGCTCGGCGAGCCAGCTCTTGCCGGTGCCCGGGTCGCCGATCAGCAGGAGCCCGCGGTCCGAGGCGAGCGTGACGATGGCCCGTTCGACGATGCTCCGGTCGCCGAACCACTTCTGCGAGATCTCGCGGTCGAGGCCGTCGGCGCGCTCGGACCCCAGGATGAACAGGCGCAGCATCTTCGGGGACAGGCGCCAGGCGAACGGCTTGGGGTTGTCGTCGACCGACTCCAGCCAGTCCAGCTCTTCGGCGTACTTGATCTCGGCGGGGGCGCGCAACAGGTCGGACATGTCTTGCCTTTCGGGGAGTTCAGGAGGTGAGGAAAGTCTTGAGTTCGTGGACGAGTTTGGTGATGTGGCCGGAGATCACGGGCGTGCCGAGATCCTTGAAGCGCTCACGGAACCAGGGATTGACGCTGCCCCGGCCGGCGCTGGTGACCGAACCGACCGGGATGAACTTCGCCCCGGACCGGTGGATCGCGGCCATGCTTTCGAAGAGCTGCTCGACGCGGGTCTCGTAGAAGTCCGAGATCCACACCACCACGGTGTTCGCGGGTTCGGCGATCTTCGGCTGGGTCAGTCCCATCGCGACCATGCCGTCGTTGCCGCCGCCCAGGTTGGTGCGCAGCAGCGTCTCGAACGGATCGTGGACCCATGGCGTGAGGTCGAGCGCCTGCGTGTCGTAGGCGATCAGATGAACGTCCACTTTGGGCAGTCCGGCGAAGATCGAGGCCAGCACGGCGCAGTTCACCATCGAGTCGACCATGGAGCCGGACTGGTCGACGACCGCGATGAGACGCTGCGGTGTGGTCTTCTTCGCGGTCTGCTTGTAGTAGAGGCGATCGACGTAGAGCCGTTCCTCTTCCGGGCTCCAGTTGGTGAGGTTCTTCCAGATGGTGCGATCGAGGTCGAGGTTGCGGAAAACGCGCTTCGGCGGGACCGAACGATCCACCTTGCCCGTCGAGGCCTTCTCGACCTGGGTCCGCAGGACCTCCGCGATCTCGTCGACGTAGCGCCGGATGAGCGACTTGGCGTTGGCCAACGCCACTCCGGACAGGTTGTCCTTGTCCCGCAACAACTGTTCGATGAGGGACATACTCGGGCTCAGCTTCGCCGCGAGCGCGGGATCGGCGAGGACCTCGCGCAGATGCATCCGCTTGACGAGGTCCGCCTCGATGTCGCCGAGGTCCGGGCCGATGGCCGGGAGCAGGGTGCTCAGATCGGGTGTGCCGCCCCCACCTGTGCCACCGAGCCCGGTCGGAGCGCCTCCGGAACGACCACCGCGCAACTCGCCCGGGCGGCACCCGAGCGCGCGCTCCAGCCAGCCCGCGTCGGACTGCCAGCAGGACAGCCGGCCGGCGGTCACCGTGTGCGGCGGCTGAGCGAAGACGTTGAGCAGCACCTTCGACACGAGCGCCGCGCGCCGCACCTCCGCCGCCTTGTCCCGGCTGTCCTCGGCTTCGGGGACCATCAGGCCATCGAACTCGGCGGCCAGCTCCGGATGACGCTGGACGACCGAGTCGACCGCGACGTTCGGATCCAGCAGCGCCGACGGCAAGCCGATGTCCTCGACGACGGCCACACTCGCCGACTCGAGCGCGGCCTGCTCCTCGGTGTCGAAGAGCCGGGCGAGCAGCCGCCAGTACAGGACCTGGCGGCGGTTGTCCTCGGGTTCGGTCATTTCCGCAGCAACCTTCCGGCGCGCTCGCGCAGCACGGCCGCGGCGTCAGTGGCCGCCTTCTCGGCTTTCACCCCGGCCTTGTCCGTGGTGCCGCCGGCCCAGGCTCCGGCGTGCACGGCGGTGGTCTTCTTCCGCACGGTGGTCTCGACGGCGAGCGGCTGGAGGCGGAATCCACCGTCCCACCGGATCAGGCCGATGCACGCGCTGGAGCTCGCGACGGCCTTCGGCGTCAGCGGACCGGCCGCCGGGATGCGGTCCGTCTCGACGAAGAGCCGATTCCCGGCGAAGGTGAACGCGACCTCGTCTTCGTCACCCTCGATGTCGTAACCCTCGAGGAAGACAGGAATGGCGATCCGCACCGGATGCCGGTCCAGCGGTGCGACCGCCGGGGTGACGGCCTTCGGCAGAACGACGCGTGCCGTGGAGAAGGCGTCCGCGGGTTCGCCGAGGCGGGCGTGCTCGTCCTGCCAGAGCAAGTCGCCCTCGGCGGTGACCGGCATGTCGGCGAGGTCCATGGAGCGGCCCTCGCTGATCGCCGTGAGCAGGGAAAGATGCGGGCGCAGCAACTGCCAGATCCCGGCGCCGATGATCGTGTCCGGTTTGGGCACGGTCACGTTCGCACGCACGAGACGGGGCGCTGTGCCGTCTTCGGGTTCGAACACGGCGTAGACCTGGGCCTGCGCGGCTGTCGAGTGTTCCAGCAGGTCGACCCCGAGCGGCAGCAAGCGGCCGGTGACCGTGCCGATCTCCGGCGCCGCCACGGGCAGGGTCAGAACCATCGCCCGCGACCACAGATCGCCCCAGCGCCGGGCGGGGACGCGCTCCAGCGCCGCACCAGGACACGACGCCGCGAGCTCGGCCGCGAAACCGTCGAGCAGTACGGCCAGCCGACGCAGGCTCGGCTCGGCGAGCAGCGCCGAAATCACCTGCGCCGAGCCCGAGATGAGGTCATGGTCGATGCCGTGCCAGCCGGCACGGGCAAGGTCCGAGAGCCACGACCGAGCGGCCGCCAGCAGATTCGGCGACTCTGTCGCGGAAGTAGGCCGGGTCGAGTCCTCGCCCTGCGGCCGCCCTGTCGCTTCGGCAAGGCGCGCGAAGACCGCGTCGTGCACGGAGCCGAACACCGCTGTCCTTGCCGCCGCAAGGGAAACAAAGTGCTCCTCCCCTGCCGCACCGGCCGCTGTCTTCTCGGCCGCCTCCGCGACGCGCGCCGCCAAAGGCGATCCGGCGACGGCATCGGCGAGCTCGGTCAGACCGGCTGTCTTCTGTGGACGAAGCAACCCGGCGACGAGCACGTCGTCGAAGGCGTCGACAACCGCCAGTGCCTCGTCGAGACCCGCGATGGGATCGGTGAGCAGATCGACGCGCATCAGACCACCGCCCTGGTCGACGGGAACCACTGAAGCTCCGGCACCGGTGCCGTCGACGCTTTGAATTCCAGGTATGCCAAGTGCCGCAGGAATTGGCTGAACACGGAAGCCGCGGCGGTGCTGTCGCCCTGCGACGGCCGTGTCGCGCCCATGGTCTGCGAAATGGCCTGCGCTGTCGGCTCGGGAACCTCGACGCGCAGGTACCGCGCTACTCGCTCGGCACCGTATTGAAGGGTGGATTCGTTGATCAGGGAGAGAATGTGGTTGCAGAACATCCCCCGCGCCCCGCCGCACGGCCGGTTGTTGTTGGTACTACAGGAGAATTCGTACGTGCTCGCCGCGACGGACGAGACGTACACCCGGCCGATGTCCGACCCGCTGGACACCACGCCCTGCACCCGTCCGTCGGCCAGTTCGACGAACGGGACCTTCGCGAGCTTGCGCGGGCGAGCGGGTGGCAAAACCCGGGCCGTGCTTGCTCTTTCCCAGTCTGACAACGCATCTTCTCCTTGCGGGGGTGCCTCGGTGGGGACTGGGATGAACCTAGCGGGAGGCACCGACAGTTTTGATCACATCCGAAATTTTGCGAGCTGAACGGCCAGATCGGCGAGGCCGTCGGCATGGAAGTCGAACCGGTCCGTCTCGGACGGCGGGTCCCCTACCGGCCTGGCGACGTAGGCGGTCCGGAGACCGGCGCGCTGCGCTCCCCTCAGGTCCCACGCGTGGGTGGCGACCATCAGCAGCCGCTCCGGCTTCGTCCTGGCCACGTCGACGGCCAACTTGTAGACCGCCGGATCCGGCTTGTAGGTCTGCGCCTCCTCCGCGGAGAGCGCTTGATGCCACCGGAGGCCGGCATGGGCGTTGATCCCGAGCAGACTCGTCCGGCTGGCATTGGAGAGGCCGATCAGCGTGTGGTGTTCAGCGAGCTTCGCCAGCCCTTCGACGGAGTCGGGCCACGGCGAGAGCTTCGGCACCACGTCCGTCTTAGTGGCGAGCTGGGCCGCTTCGCGGTCGAGAACGTCACTCGGGGCGTACGGCCGTTCCCCCGCGACGATGCGCCGCTGCTCGGTCTCGACGTGGCCCTGCCACAGCCTGACCAGCTCGTCGGCGTCGGCATCCGGCGCGGCCTGCCGGACGGCCGCGCGGATCCCGGCCGGCTCGTCGACGAGCGTGCCGAGGATGTCGAACACCAACGCGTCGATCTCCACGATGAACCTCCCAGTAAGGGTTAAAGTGTCGGTTAACCGCGAACGTACGAGAGGCCGGTAAGGGATGCAAGTGGCGTTAGACGATTACGTCTGGGCGGCTGGCGTCGCGACCGACCTGGTCAACACGGCGCCGGAGGTGTGGCACGGGGCGGACAAGCTGCCTGACCTGGCGTCTCTTGCCGCCTTCGCCGAGCAGCACTCGATACCCGTGAGCACGCGGCCTGGTGACCTGCGGGCCGTTCACCGGCTGCGTGCCACAGTGCGCGACCTGATCGACCATCCGGCCGAGGCACGCCTCATCACCGGCGCCACCTCGCTCACCTCGTCGGTCGGTGACGTCTCCCTCGATGCCACCTCGGGCCGCTCTCGATGGACCCTTTCGCTCCGACAGGGCGCGACCGTCGTCGACGCGCTTTCCCTGATCTGCGGTGTCGGGATACTCGGCGTCGTCCAGTCACTCGACGTGGCACGGTTCCGCGCCTGTGGCGCGCCGACTTGCCAGGGTGTCTTCATCGACACGACGCGTCCCGGACGGCGGCGCTATTGCATGCCAGGACTCTGCGGGAACCGCGTCAACGTGGCGAATCATCGGGCGCGTAAGGCGTCCGAGCTTCACCACGCTTGAGCCGTCCGACAAGGCAGCGAGATCGCGCC
Source organism: Amycolatopsis sp. WAC 04169 (assembly GCF_003947535.1). Lineage (NCBI taxonomy): Bacteria > Bacillati > Actinomycetota > Actinomycetes > Pseudonocardiales > Pseudonocardiaceae > Amycolatopsis > Amycolatopsis sp. WAC 04169. Next base: position 364,389 of record NZ_QHJI01000007.1, read on the forward strand.
GCTGCGGGCCGCCACGGTGGCGCTGCCCCTATCCGCCGGCCACACCAGAGGATATGTCTCCACCGCCGCCAATGGTGGCTGGGCCGCGGGCAGCGGCACCTTCGGCGGCGCGATCCGCCGGCACCAGGGTGTAGCCGAAGACCTAGACCGGACGTTCGGCCGGCAAGGTGTCGACCGTGCGCGTGTGGTTTGTGGTGGCGTGGAGACTGCTCAGCAGTGCGAGGGTGTGGGCGCTGGGCGTGGCGGGTTCGGCGTGGTAGATGATCAGTTGCTGACCGGGGGCGCTGCGCACGTCGAATGCCTGGTAGGTAAGGGTGAGCGGGCCGACGTCGGGGTGTACGAGGTGTTTGGGTTCGCGGGTCTTGCCGCGCACCTGGTGGATTTCCCACAAGTCGCGGAAGTGTTCGCTGCCTTCGCTCAGTTCGGCCACGAGGCACCGCAGGGCGGGGTCGTGCGGGTTGAGACCTGCGGCCACCCGCAGGTTCGCCACGGTGGCCTGTGCGGTCCAGTCCCAGCGCGCGTAGAACTGTCGTCCCGCGGGGTCGAGGAAGGTCATACGGGCGAGGTTGTCCACCGCTCGGAATGGTGAGAACAGCGCGTCGGCGAGGGCGTTGGTGGCCAGCACGTCGAGGATGCGGTTGAGCACGAAGGCCGGGGTGTGCGGGTAGCCGTCCATGAGTTGCCGCAGTTCGGCGCTCACGGTCTGAGGTACCGGAGCGGGCGTGTCGTCCGGTGTGGCACCGGCCAGCCGGTACAGGTGCTCGCGGGCGTCGGGGTCGAGATCCAGTGCGCGGCACAGGGCGTCGAGCACTTGCGGTGACGGGTGAATCTCGCGGCCCTGTTCCAGCCGGGTGTAGTAGTCGACGTTCACTCCGGCGAGCACGGCGACTTCTTCGCGGCGCAGCCCGGTCACCTTGCGGCGGCCGGAGTAGAGCACGCCCGCGTCTTCCGGAGATCGTTGTGCACGGCGCGCTCGCAGGAACGCTCCCAGCTCACCACTGCCCATGGCGATCATGCTAGATCGCTGCGCGTCCGGTTGGGTGGGTGCGGCACACCCAGCCACCACACGCCCTGCCATCGCTTTTCGCCGTCGCCGACGCTGGTCGGTATGACAAGCGATATCGACGTGGTCGGCATGTGGGTCACCGCGGACGGGCATATCCGGCAGGAGCTGCGCGCCGACGGGCGCTACGACGAAGCACGCGGCGAACGGCGTAGCGCCTACACCGGTCGCTACACGGTGACCGGGAACCACCTCGACTACGTGGACGACACCGGCTTCACCGCGACGGGCGACATCCGCGACGGCGTGCTCCACCACGAGCATCTCGCCCTGTATCGCGAGTCCGCCGCCGATCACCGGCAGGCACGGCGATGAGCCTGCCACCGATCTCTGGCGACTTGGCGGGCAAGGTCGCGTTGGTCACTGGTGCCGCCCGCGGGGTCGGCGCGGCCACGGTCGCCTGGTTGCACGCCCACGGCGCGCGAGTGCTGGCCACTGACCTCCGCCCCGAGGTGAATGGTCTCGCCACCCGGTTCGACCGCGTGTCCACCCTGGTCGGCGACGTGTCCCGAGAGGACACCGCGGTGCGGTCGGTGGCCGCGGCCATCGACCGGTTCGGCAGCGTGGACATCCTGGTCAGCAACGCCGGTCGATCCGTGAACAAGCCGATCACCGAGACCACCGCGACCGACTGGGACGAGCTGATGTCGATCAACGCCCGAGGGGCGTTTCTCCACGCCCGGGAAGCATTCCGGGTCATGCGCGAACGCGGCGGGGGTGTGATCGTCACCGTCGGGTCGTTCGCCTGCACCGTCGGGTTGGCCGAGGCCGCGGCCTACAGCGCGGCCAAGGGAGCGTTAGCGCAGTTGACCAAGGTGCTCGCGCTGGAGGGCGGACCGCACGGCATCCGTGCCAACGTCGTCGCCCCCGGTGTGATCGAGACCGACATGCTCGACAACTTCCGGGCCGACAGCCGGGAGTATCTGCGCTCCTTCGGCGACGCCCACGCCCTCGGCCGCGTCGCGCAGCCCGAGGAGATCGCCGAGGTGATCGGTTTCCTGGCGTCGCCCCCCTCCAGCTTCATCACCGGCGCGGTCGTCGCCGCCGACGGCGGCTACACCGCCGCCTGACTCCTAGCAACAACGAGAGAAGGAGCACGTCATGCGTGGACGCCTCGCCGGCAAAGTCGCATTGATCACGGGCGCGACCGGCGGCATCGGACAAGCCACCGCGGAACTGTTCGCCCGGGAAGGAGCCAGCCTGGTCGTCACCGACATCTCCCAGGACACCACGGACGAGCTCGCCGCACGTCTGAAAGCCGAGGGCACCGATGCGCTGGCCGTCCGGTTGGATATCTCCTCGCCGGAGAATTGGAGCGCGGCGATCGAACTGACCCGGCGGCACTTCGGCCGCCTTGACATCTTGGTCAACATCGCCGGTGTCCTGGACTGGCCCGGCATCGAAGAGACCACAAAGGACGGCTGGGACCAAGTGGTCGCGGTCAACCAGACCGGCACCTGGCTCGGGATGAAGACCGCCATGCCCCTGCTACGCGCTTCCGGCAACGCCTCCATCATCAACACCTCCTCGGTGCTCGGCCTGGTCGGCAGCGGAGCCGCCGCCGCGTACCAGGCGACCAAGGGAGCCGTGCGCCTGCTGACAAAGACCGCCGCCGTGGAATACGCCACCCGCGGCGTCCGGGTCAACTCGGTGCACCCCGGGGTCATCGCCACCCCGATGATCCAAGACCTGCTCGACGAGCAGGGCGACCGGCAACCCGACATCATGCGCACCCCTATGCGGCGCGCGGGCGACCCCGCCGAGATCGCTCCCGCGATGCTGTTCCTGGCCGGTGACGAATCCTCGTTCATCACCGGAACCGAACTCGTCATCGACGGCGGACTCACCGCACACTGATGGCCAGTCCCGGGCACACCGATGACGGATATCCGCTCATGCCGCGAGGCGCGCGCTGTCCGCGATCCTGGTGAGGTCCTCTTCGGCAGGCGAGTCCGGCATCTGCAGGTCACCCCACACCACGACCAGCAGCGTCCCCTGCGCGGTGGGCAAGGCGACCACTCGGTAGGTGGTCGACGGCGGGTCGCACTCGTCCCTGCCGTGCGGGGTGACCGTGCCCTGCACCTGCGCCCCGCCGTCCGGGCGGCGTCCGACAGGGCCGGAAGACACCTGACCGCCGCTGCGGAAAGCCCGCGTTCCCCGATACATCAACGCGTCCGCCGCGGCCGCCATCGGATCGGTGATACGCGCCCGGTCGAGATACAGCTGGCCGAGGATGGCTTTCGGATTCGCTGCGCAGTAGCCCGGTTTGTACCGCGCGCCTCGGGTTCGAGCGTCCGGGATGAAGGTTCCGTCGACCGGCTGCCAGGTGGGTGGCACCTCGACGAACACGCCCAGCCCGAGCTCCAGCGTCTTCCAGCCAGGCGCCGGCGGGGTTCGGGAGGTACCGCTCTCGCTGATAGGCCAGAATGAGGCAGCGCTGTCGTCCTTGTTGTTCAGGAACACCAGCAGCCCCGCCACCAAACCGGCGATCACCACCAGCACGCCGACGGCGATCCCCGCGAGCATCCCCGTGCGACGCCGTTTCGGCGAAGGCGCCTGGTAACCGGGCTGCGACGGGAAATCCGGAAACCACTGCTGCTGCCCCTGTCGTTCCACGAGCGCAGGCTAGCCCTCCGCCACACGGTTCCGGCGCGGCTGTCCGCATCCTGCCAACGTCCTGTCATGCCGATGACAGGAGGTTGGCGCACTACGGGTCGTAGCGATGGCAACTGTTACCCGCCATCGTCGATACGCTTCACAGGTGTCGACAGACGAGAACGCGCCGCAGGTGTTCCTCAACCGGTTCGCCGACGCCATCGGAGCCCCGCAAGATGGACCCGATCGGGATCACTGCCGGTGCGTCGGCTATTCGAAGACGACCCGACCGGTGACCGTCTCCTTCCATAAGGACACACAAGACCAAGCGGCAGAGGGCTGGCAGCACCTACTGGCTCTGATCGACGAGACCGCCGAGGATGGTCGGACGGAGTTCGCCCCGTTCACGGAGATGAGCGCCGTGGAACGGCGGCAGATCATCACGTTGCCGTCCACGATCGCGAAACTGACCGCGGTCACGCGCCTGGTCCTGTACGGAACGAACCTGGTCCGCCTGCCACCCGAGATCGGAGCGATGACCAGCCTTGAGGTGTTCGAGCCCTATACGTCGCACCGGCTGCACTGGTACCCGTATGAACTCACCAGGTGTGCAAGAGTCATCGACAGCACGGTGAGCACCCGTGTCCTCTACGGCAACGCCAAGTTCCGGCCACCGTTTCCGGCGTTGCGGCCGGTGACCCGCGCCGACCAGGCGGACTTCGCCGAGCTCGATCCGGGCGTGTGGGGCACCACGGGCGTACGGACATGCAGCGTCTGCGACAGGCTGATCGATCGAGAACTGCATCAGGTGTGGGTTTCCCGCCGGGTCGGTACCGACGTGCTGCCGCTGCTGGTGAACGCGTGCTCCGGGAACTGCGTGGCGACGCTGCCGACGTCGGCGCAAGGCTACGTCCCGACACCTCATACCGGCGGCCCGGACATCGTCCAGCCCGCTGGCCGCTAAGGACGAACCAGAGGGCCCGAGGCGAACCCAGCTGAACTCATGCTCGAGCTGGCCCTTTGGTTGAGTCCTCGGGCGAGGCCTTTGCGGACTCCGCCCGCCGCGGCAGCATAAGGACCCGTCGCGTGGCCAACATCCGCTCATGCCGCGGGTCGTGTGTTCCCGCCACTGTCTGCTCATGCCGTCGAGCGTGTAACTGAACTATCAAAGGAATGTGGTGTCGCCGAAGCCCATGTCGCGCATCCTCTCGGGCGAGGAGACAACCATGATCTCGTCCCCTCCGAGGAACACGCGCTGCCACTCCGGCGGCTGTGGGATGGCAGCGACAAACCACATGCTCCGTGGTGAACTCGAGACGCACAGCCGTCGGCACGTCCATAGCGCGGCCCGCCGTTTTCACGCAAGGATACCCAGCCGATCTTGGCTTCGGGGTCGTCGAAGGCCGACGGCAGATCCTCGGAACCCAAGCGTGGGGGGAAGAACTTTGGTCAGTATCGACAGCTCGAAACCACGGGTGGCGCACAGCAGGGGCGACCTGCCCACGCACGCGGATCAACGCCGAGTGGACCAAACCCTGCCCGCGTGGCAGATCGGTGGCCGAAAGCGTGCCCCGCTCCCGGTCACTTCCGTCGGTCCGACGGGACGCGAGCGCATCACTGGGCTGTTCCTCGAAGTGTCATCTTCCGCGGGCGCGGCGAAGACTGGCGCGTACGGCGCGGGTTTCGGGGTGGCCGGGCCCCAGTATCCGCTTGTAGGCGGCAAGGGTGGCTTTGTACAGCGGGATCGCTTGCCGGAGATCTCCCGCCGATTCGTAGGCGCCGGCGAGATTGTGTAGAGAGGACAGAGTGTGCGGGTGACTGGGACCGAGTACCCGTTCGCGGGCCGCGAGAGTGGCCTCGTGCAAAGGGATCGCCCGCCCGAGGTCCCCTGCCAGCCAGCAGGCGTAGGCGAGGTTGTTGCGGGAGATCAGAGTGTCGGGGTGGTCCGGGCCCAGCACTCGCTCACAGTCGGCGAGGGTCGCTTCATACAGCGGGATCGCCTGCCCGAGTTTTCCCGCCATCTCGTAAGCGGCGGCGAGGTTGTTGCGGGAAGTCAGGGTGCCCGGGTGGTCGGGGCCCAGTAGGCGCTCGCGGTCGGCGAGGTTGGCCTCGTACAGCGGGATCGCCTTCCTGAGATTCCCCGCCATCTCGTAGGCGCCCGCGAGATTGTTGCGGGACGTCAACGTCCTGGGGTGGTCGGGGCCCAGGACTCGTTCGCAGTCGGCGAGGGTCGCTTCGCACAGCGGGATCGCTTGCCCGGGATCACCTGCTGACCGGTAGGCGCCGGCGAGGTTGTTGCGGGAGGTCAGGGTGTCCGGGTGGTCGAGGCCCAGCACCCGTTCGCGATCGGCGAGAGCGGCCTCGTACAGCCGGATCGCCTGTCGGAGATCCCCCGCCGATTCGTAGGCGCCGGCGAGATTGTTGCGGGAGGTCAGAGTGCCGGGGTGGTCAGGACCCAGCACCCGCACACAGTCGATGAGGCAACGGTCCAAGTATCCCGTCGCCATCGCCACTGCTCCCTGGTTCCCCAGAAATCGCCCCAACTGGCCGAGGACGAAGATGGTGTCGCCGGTGTCGTCCTCAGGGGCGGTGTTGCCGATGAGTGATTGAGCGTGGGGCACCAGGACCCGCAGCCCTGGCCAATCTTGGGGCGCCTCGGGATTCAGCGTTCGGAGTGCCCGGCTCAGAGCGCTGGTGGCGTGGTCACGTGCGTGTGCGACGTCGACCGGGCTGCGATGAAGGTCATCGGGGTCGGGGGTGCGGGTGACCGCCTGCACGAGCCTGTGCACGCTGATCACTGCACCGTCGCGGGTGATCATGGCGTAGGCGGCCAGGCGTCCCAACGCCTTGGTCACGGCGAGCTCGTCATCGATCTCGTTCAGCAGCGTGGTGGGAATGTCGTCGGGGGCGTACCAGGCAAGCACTCGCAACACCTTGCCCGCCAACGGAGTGTCGGCGAGCCGGTCAAGGGTGACGCGCCAGATCCGGGCCATGGTCCGCTGCGTATTCCCGCCCTCGGCGGTTTCGCCGTACATGGTGGCCGGGTACCGGCCGAGCAGGTCGAGGTATTCGCCGGCTGTGGAACCGGTTTCGGCCATGAAGGCGCCGGCCTGCTCGATGGCCAGCGGCAGAAATCCCAGTTCGGCACACAAGGTGTCCGCGCCGTCGGTGTCGGCGGCGGGGTCGTGGTGGGTCAGGATCCGGGTGAGCAGTTCGTGCGCCTGGCCGGGTTCCAGGACGTCGAGCGAGAGCGGCGTGGTGGCGATGTCGTGCCAGCCGGTGGTGCGACGGCTGGTGATCAGCACCTGGCCCCCGGGCAGGCGAGCCAGCAGCGTCGCCGCGTCATTCGGCCCAGGAAGGTTGTCCAGGATCAGCAACCAGCCGCTGTGGGTGGCCAGCCAGCGCAGGCCGTGCTCGGTCTGCTGCTCCAGCGGCAGAGTTCCCACTGCGGGCTGCAGCGCGACCGCCAGGCGCGCCAAGCCGGTCTCGACGGACGTGGGGGCGTCGGCGGTGATCCACCACACCAGTGAGTGGCCGGCGCGGTGCGTGTCGGCGTAGTGCGCGGCCAGCGTGCTTTTGCCGATCCCGCCCAAGCCGTGCACCGCGGTCACCACCACCGATCCCGACGATGACGCCGTGATCGCCTCCCGCAGCCGCTGCAGGTCCCCGCCACGGCCGACGAACATCGCGGACCGTTTCGGCAGGTTGATCAGACCGGCCGGTGCGTCGATCTGCTCCATCGGCGTGACGACCGCGGGTACGTGGACGTGGTGCGCATAGGTGTTGTGCTGGACATTGTGGTTTCCCACCTGCACGCCTTGGCCACCGCGGACCTCGTACGCGGCGGCCGGTTTTCCGTCGGGACCGTAGGGGTTCGAGGGCATCGGCGACGGTGTCAGCCGAAGGTGTTGGTCTGAGTGTTGTGGTCGCCGACCTGCACGCCTTTGTTGCCGTGCATCAGCACCCGGTACTTTCCCCCCTGGGTTCCGGCGGGATCGGTCAGCTCCAGGACCTTGAGCGCCGCCACCACAAGCTCGTCATCCGCCCCCGCGTCCGCCGCGGCCAAGGCCGCGGTGAGCTCGCGTCGCCGCGCGGCCCCGTCCTCGATCGGCGTGATCGCATCGGACTCGACCGCCTCCACCACCTCGGGCGGCACGGAATCGCCACGGCGCAACGTGCGGAGGGCCAGCGTCTTCACCCCCGAATAAGCGTCCTTCACCGCGTTCGACGCCGTCTCACGCGCCCCCACCGCCGCACCCGCGGCCAACGCCGCTACCACCAGCTCGACCGACTCGATCACACCGAACCCCTCACCTCGCCACGACCGTCAACCCTCGATATCGGCCACGACGCTCAGACCGCTACAGCCCCGCCTTCAGGCGCGAACGGTCAACGCACTCTCATGCCGCGCAGAGCGCGTGGTCGGTGTCTTTGGGCAACGAACCCGGCCGCGACGTCGCCGACGAGCGTCGGGCGCGGCTCGACGCCGACCACGCGCAGAAACTGCTGCGCGACCACATCGCCCGGCTGCTGATCAGCAGAGCGCCCGGTCGACCTCACCAGGCCGAGTGTAGAAGTAGCTCGAACTGCTCGAGGCCGTTACCGACTACGGCCCGCGCCCTGACGGGGAACACACAAGCCGGCGAGCGGGGCCCTCCCCGGCCGACGCCGAGGAGGGCCCCGCTACAACCGAACCTCAGACCCCGGCGATCTGCTGGATCCAGGGCCGGTACCGCGTGATGTTCGTGTACGCGGTGGTCGTCTGCCGGTCGCTCGTCGAGGCGACGCCCACCTGACGGCCGGAGGCGAACATCGGGCCACCCGAGTCCCCGCCGGCGGTAATGCCGTCGCCGCGGCGCGCGCACACCGCGATGCCGCCGTTGTAGTCACGGCAAGAGACCGACGTGACCGAGACGTTGGCGACCTTCAGGTAGCGTGACTGGCAGTTGATCTCCGAGCCGCACTGGCTCGTCGCGCCCCAGCCGTAGACCTGGACGGTCTGGCCGACGGAGACGTTGGCGGTGGTGCCCAGCGGCGAGTAGGTGGCGTTGACCGACGTCGTCAGCTTCACGATCGCGAGGTCCGCGCTCGGGTGGCGGGTGACCGTGGAGCCGGTGGCCATGGTGCCGCCGCTCTGCTGGTCGAGGCTGCCGATCCGGAAGGTGAACGTGCCGCTGCTGGCCACGCAGTGCTTCGCGGTCAAGATGTACTGCGGCGCGATGATCGTCGAGGTACACGTTTGCCGGCCGTTGGCGAAGAGCCTGGCCGCCCACGGGCCGCTCGTCGCGTTCTGGCCGCCGATGATCATCGGCTGGACGTCGGAGGACGGTTCCGCGGCGGACGCCACGGGGGCGGTGACGCCGAGCAGCGCCGCGAAGGCGGTGCCGGCGATCAGTGCGAAGGAGCGAAGTCGCATGGTTCCGACTCATTTCTGCGGCCGGGATCCGGCCGCGCGATGGGGACGGGGTGTGCTGATTCTGGGACGCGGCAAGAGAAACCGGAAACCGCCGAAAGTCGTGCAGTAGGTACTTATCTGTTCGCCGTGACCACCGCTAAGTGCCCCTCTAGGTACCGGAACCACCCGCCCGTTACGACGCCCGGCGTCCGTCCACTTGAGACAGATGGCGGCATAACTCCAGGGACATAACCCGGCGCCGGGGCTTCCCGAAAGCCCGTCCCGCCGACAGAATCGCCACCATGACCGCAGCACAGTGGACCCCGACCTACGGCGACCCCTTCGAGCCGGTGCCCTACCGTCCGGCGCGTATGCCCGAGGAAGAATCGCTGGCCACCGCCGCCGATCTGCGCCGTCGGATGGACAGCCGCCGCACCGTGCGGATGTTCTCGACCGATCCGGTGCCCGAGCAGGTGGTCGTCGATGCCATCGCGGTGGCTTCGACCGCGCCCAGCGGCGCACATCAGCAGCCGTGGACGTTCGTCCTCATCGAGGACGCCGCCACCAAACAACGGATTCGTGAGGCCGCCGAAGAGGAGGAACGCGTTTCGTACGAGGGCAGGCTCGGCGAGGAGTGGCTGTCCGCCTTGCGCCCGTTGGGCACCGACGCCGTGAAGACCCACCTCACCGACGCCCCGTACCTCATCGTGGTCTTCCAGCAGCGCTACTTCCTCGACGAGGACGGGACCAAGCACAAGCACTACTACGTCGACGAGTCGGTGGGCATCGCGGTCGGCATGCTCCTGACCGCGCTTCACCTCTCCGGGCTGGCCGCGTTGACGCATACGCCGTCGCCCATGCGGTTCCTCGGCGAACTGCTCGAACGGCCGCAGAACGAGAAGGCGTTCGCCGTCATCCCGGTCGGCTATCCGGCGGACGACTGCGTGGTGCCGAACCTGGTGCGCAAGTCGATCGACCAGGTGATGATCCGCCGCTGAGCCGCCGCGCGACCCGGGTGTGTACGCGCACCCGGGTTGCGCGAAACACCCATCAACAAGCACTCGAACTGCTCATTAGTGCAGTTTAGTGCTCACTTTGGCGCATCTCTTGACATATCCGGCGACGATTGGACAAGGTCTGGGCACCGAAGGCGACACGAAGGAGTGTTCTTCATGGCCGACCTGCCCTCTGTCTCCCGGCGGACACTGTTCGGCGGCGCGCTCGCCGCCGGGGCGCTCGCCGCGATGCCGGCGAGCGCCACCGCCGCGGACGAAGCCGCGATTTCGCCCCGCCGTCCCGGCCAGCGCAGCATGATCGGCGTCCCGTTCGAGCGGCACCAGACCGTCCGGATCGGGATGATCGGTCTCGGCAACCGCGGGATGTCCATGATCGGCGGCTGGAGTGCCGTCCCGGGTGCCGCGGTCACGGCCGTCTGCGACATCCGCGCCGAGCGCGCGAAGGCCGCCGCGGACAAGCTCGCCACCGCCGGGAAGCCGCGCCCCGCGGAGTACGGCGGGTCCGCCGACGCCTACAAGAAGATGCTCGCGCGCGACGACGTCGACCTCGTCTACATCGCCACGCCGTGGGAGTTCCACTACCCGCAGGGCAAGGCCGCGCTGCTGGCCGGCAAGCACGTCGGCGTCGAGCTGCCCATCGCCACCGAGCTCGACCAGCTGTGGGATCTCGTCGACACCAGCGAGCAGACCCGCAAGCACCTGTTCCTCGCCGAGAACTGCAGTTACGGCCGCAACGAGCTGGCCATCCTCAAGATGGCGCACCAGGGCGTCTTCGGCGAGGTCACCAACGGACACGGCGGCTACCTGCACGACCTGCGCGAGCTGCTGTTCTCCGACACGTACTACACCGACGCGTGGCGCCGGAAGTGGCATACGCGCAGCACGGCGAGTTTCTACCCGATGCACGGCCTCGCGCCGATCGCCGCCTGCATGGACGTCAACCGCGGCGACCGGTTCGCCACGTTGCGCGCCACCGCGACCGAGCCGAAGGGCCTCGCCGATTACCGGAAACGCCATATGCCACCGGGCCACCCGTCGTGGAAAGAGACCTACATCAACGGCGACCTGGTGACCTGCCTGATCGAGACCGAGCAGGGCCGGATCATCCGCGCCGAGCACGACGTCAGCTCGCCGCGGCCGTACAGCCGCATCAACAGCCTCGCCGGCAGCCGCGGCATCGTGGAGGACTACCCCGCCCGGATCTACGTCGAGCCCGACCACAGCGGGCACGCGTGGAAGGACTTCGGGCCGTATCGCGAGCGCCACGACCACTGGCTGTGGAAGAAGCTCAAGGACGACCCGAACCTCGGCGGGCACGGCGGCATGGACTACGTGCTGCAGTGGCGGATCGTGCAGCAGATGCGCGCCGGGCTGGTGCCGGACATCGACGTCTACGACTCGGCGGCCTGGTGCTCCCCCGTGCCGTTGAGCGTGGTCTCCCTCGCGCGCGGCGGGAAACCGGTGGCGGTACCGGACTTCACGCGCGGTGGCTGGACGAAGGCGCGGCCAGGATTGGACTCGCAGCCTTCGGAGATGCCCGGCTAGCCCACTCCTCGTGAGTGGCGAAGCCGTCCTTCGCCACTCACGAGGAGTACCGGGGAACGACCCGGAAGACCCGGAGGTCCCTCGGGGTCCCCTTCGCCCGGAAGTTCCGGCGCGGGCGCACGGTGAAGACGTCCTGGTCCAGCTCTTCGACGACGCTGGCGCTGGCCAGGACCTCGTCGCCGTCGGCGGCGGCCATGATCCGGGCGGCGATGTTCACGTCGACGCCGAGGTAGTCGTCGCCGACCCGCTGCGGGTTCCCGCGGTGCAGTCCCGCGCGCAGATGGGGCAGGTAGCCCTCGGCCTTGATCACGCTGACGGCGGAGCACGTCTCGTAGGCGGCGTTCACCGCCTCGCCCGGGTCGGCGAACACGGCCATGACCCCGTCGCCGAGCCCTTTGACGACACTGCCGCGGTGCCCGATGACGATCGACTCGGTCACCTTGGAGACCTCCTGCAGCAGTTGCAGCACGCGGTCGTCACCGGCCTCCAGTGCCCAGGTCGAGAAGCCGACGAGGTCGGTGAACAGCACGGTGATGCCGTCCGCGGACACCGCCGGGGTGCCGGAGCGCCGGACGGCCTGCCACGCCTGGACCGCGGCCAGCCCCAGCTCGCGGGTGGCGCTGGGCCGGTCCGCACCCGCTTCGGCGAGCAGGCGGGCGAGCCGGTCGGACGAGCGTCCGGTCGACGGCGCCAGCGGCTCGCCGGTCCCGGGGACGAGCCCGCGGAGGAACCGCGCGCCGCGCACCAGTTCCCTGCGCTGGTCCGTCGCGCGCAGGAACCGGCGGGTCCGGAGATGCCACGGCTCAGGTCGTTCGGTCACGATCAAGACGATAGTCGTTCGCCGCGCGGACGGGGCACCTGTCACCGGCGTGACAAGAATACGGGCGGCATTCCCCCTTTCCACCTTCGCGTGACAATTCGAGAACTCGTTATTCCACATACGCGTGACAAGATCGAAGCATAAAGAAAACGCGAGAGATCTTTTCCTTTCCTCGTTGGTGACTTTCCACCTACATTCGGTTTCGAGCCCATTCAACGACGAAAGGACCTGACATGACGGAAACCCTCGTACGGAAGGGTGTCCGGCGATTCCGCGCGGCCGGGATCGCGGCCGTGGTCGCCGGAATCGTAATGCTCACCGCGGCCGGAACCGCGGCCGCCGTCGAAAAGAATCTCACGTACAAGGGCGGCTTCCCCATCATCGGCGACCAGCAGGTGGCGGTGGTGGTGAAGGCGGAAATCCCGGCGACGGCCAAGGCGGGTGAACCGATTTCGGTGCCGTTCACCCTCGACGTCGATGCCGGCCAGGCCGCCGGTGACGGGCTCCGGCTGGTCGGCGCCAAGAAGCTCTCCGGCACCATCAACTCGAAGGTGAACGTCGCGCTCGGCGAACAGAAGGTGTCGATCCCCATCGAACTGCCGATCCCGGACACCGAGGTGCCTGCCGAAGGTTCCCTGAAGTTCACCGCGACCGGCAAGGTCGACTTCACCATCCCGGCCGGCACCCCCGCCGGCGAGGCGACCAGCAGCGTGGACCCCGCGGCGACCTCGCATATCGTCACCGACAGCTCGCTCGGCGAGTTCGACGTCAACCTCACCCTCGACCCGCCCGACCAGGACGCCGTCCTGGGCAAGACGACCGTCAGCTGATCGCCCGTCTTCCCCCGGCTCGGCGAGCCGGGGGAAGACGCGTCTTGACCTCCAGCGCGCTGGAGGTCGCAGTCTTCCGATCATGTGGATTTGCGACAGGTGCGGTATCGAACATCCAGCCACCCCGGAGCCGCCCCGGTGCGTGCTCGACCGCGGTGAAGTCGGCATGGAGGAAGCCGGCGACCTCGGCGCGCACACCGGACGCTGGTGGACGCACGAAGAACTGATGTCCTTGCCGCACAAGACCTTGCACCGGGATCACGGCCGCGGGCTGCACAGCATCAGGCGGGACCCGCAGCTCGCGATCGGGCACTGGTCGTTCATCGCGACGACCCCGGCCGGCACCCTGCTCTGGGATCCGCCGTCCTGGTTGGACACCGAGGTGCTCGACGTCGTACGCGGTCTCGGCGACGTCGCCGTGATCGCCACCAGCCATCCGCACATGTTCGGCGCCCAGCTCGGCTGGAGCCGCGCGCTGGGCGGGGTCCCGGTGCTGGTCAACGAACGCAACCGCGAATGGCTGCCCGCACCCGATCCGGCGTTCGAGTTCTGGGACGAGCACGTGGAACCCTTGCCCGGCCTCGAACTGATCCGGCTCGGCGGGCATATGCGCGGCAGCGCCGTGGCCAGGACACCGGACGGCAGCATCCTGGCCGGCGACACGATCTCGGGTGGGCTCGCGCCGGGCTGGGTGTCGTTCCAGCGCAACTTCCCCAAGCACATCCCGCTGTCGGCGGCCGTGGTGCGCCGCGTCGTCGACCGGCTCGACGACTTCACCTACGACCGGCTCTACACCCTGGGCGGCGACACGATCGATCGTGACGCCCGCGCCGTCGTGCGCCGAAGCGCCGAGACCCACATCCGGTGGGTCAGCGGCGACTTCGACCACCTCACTTGACCGCGACGTTCTCCTTGGCCTTTTCCTTACGGCGGAAGAACAACGCGATGACACCCGCCAGCCCCATGAAGAACGCGACGGCCCACATGCCGGGCCGGAAGCTGCCGGTGAGCCCCTGCAGCCAGCCGACGAGGTAGGGGCCCACGAAGCCCGAGAGGTTGCCGAACGAGTTGATCAGTCCGATCCCGGCGGCCGCGCCGACCCCGGTGAGGAACGCGTTCGGCAACTGCCAGAACACCGGGACCGCGGTGAACACGCCGACCGCGCAGAGCGTCACCGCGGCCATCACCAGCAAGGGCGAACCCATATAGAGCGCGGCGGCGATCGAGACCGCGCCGACAAACGCGGCGATGGCGACATGTCCCGCCCGTTCGCCGGTGCGGTCGGAATGGCGTGCCCACAACACCATCGCGACGGCGGCGATCGCGTACGGGACCGCTGTGATCAAGCCGATTTCGACGATGCTGTACTTGGTCTGGAACTGCTGCTCGAAGCCCTTGATCACCTGCGGGAGGAAGAACGCGAGCACGTAGAGGCCGAAGATGATCCCGAAGTAGACGGCACTCAGCGCGATCACGCGCGGGTCGGTCAGCGCCGACCGGGTGCTCACCTCGTGGCCGACCTCGCGGGTGTCCTCGGAGTCGAGGGTCGACTGCAGCGCGGTGCGCTGGTCCGGGGTCAGCCATTTCGCGTTCTTCGGCCGGTTCGGCAGGAGGAACAGCACCGCGAAGCCGAGCAGGATCGAAGGAACACCTTCGGCGAAGAACATGAAGCGCCAGCCCGCGTCGAAGCCCAGAGCCCCGTCGCCGTGCTTGATGAGCAAGGCGGAGATCGGGCTGCCGATCACCGACGAGAGCGGGACCGCCAGGAAGAACAGCGCGACGATCTTGGCCCGCACCTTCCGCGGGAACCAGTAGGTCAGGTACAGGATGATGCCGGGGAAGAACCCGGCCTCGGCGATGCCGAGCAGCACCCGCACGATGTAGAAGCTGACCTCGCCCTGGATGAACGCGGTGGCCGAGGCGACGATGCCCCAGGTGACCATGATCCGCGCGATCCAGACCCTGGCCCCGACCTTGTGCAGGATCACGTTGCTGGGCACCTCGAAGAAGAAGTACCCGACGAAGAAGAGGCCGGCGCCGAGCCCGTAGGCCGCCGAGCTGATGCCGAGGTCCACGTTCATGGTGAGCGCGGCGAACCCGACGTTGACCCGGTCGAGATAGTTGAGCAGATAGAGCAGCCCGAGGAACGGGACCAGCCGGATCATCGCCTTGCGGACCGCCTGCGCGGTGGACACCTCTGCCGTCTGTTCGTCCATCCGCGGGAGTGTAGAGGGCGATCAGAACAACGGGGGCAGGAAGGCACCGAGGTTTCCGCCCGCCGCCCGGTCCGCCGGATCCGGATCGATCAGGACCGAGTCCGGATCGCGCGGGTCGTAGGTGACCTTCACCGTCGAACCGCGGGCCGGGGCCTGCAGCGGCGGGGTGATCATCGCGGCGACGACGGTCCGCTCCCCCGCGTCGGTGGGGAACCTGACCTGCACGGTGAACCGGGGATTCCCCATCACCCAGACGTTGGTGAACTCGACACCGATCACGTGGCCGATCACCTGACGGCCGGTCTGGGCCAGCGCCTGCGCGCGGTCGTCCGCTTCGGCCTTGGTGACGAACGCCCGTCCCAGCACCATGATCATGACCAGCGCGGTCAACCCGGCCACCGCCGGGACGAGATACGGCTCGTAGTAGATGATCCAGTCCACCTCGGTCCAGGGTTCGGACGGCAGCCGCTTCCCCACCGACTCCGGCGGCGTCCACGACGGGATCGCGGCGCCGGTGCCCAGCGCGATGCCGAGCGACGCGGCCAGGCTGCTCGCCCGGAAGCCGACGCCCATTCCGCGCAGCGACATCCCGCCGCCCCACAGCATCGCGAACCCGAGCGACGAAGCCACCGTGATCGAGACGCTGAAGAACAGGACGAGAGAGACCGCCGGGCCCGCGTCGGGCCCCCACGTGTCGACGCGGTTCAGCGACATCAACCGGAAGCCGTCCAGCAGCCCGAGCGCGCCCGACCAGCCCGCGGCCGCCCAGGCGAGCGTCGTGGGCACGCCGAGCAGCCACAGACGCAGGCCGGGGCGGCGGGTCCGCCGGGGGTCGTCCGGCAGGCCGAACTCGAAGGTCCCGAACATCTCCACCACCTAACCGATCGGCCCGAACACGGCGACCTTCGCCGGGTCCGCGGGGTCGACGCGGGCTTCGTGCCGGGTGCCGGGCGCGTACTGCTGGATCGTCGCCAGCGGCGTGATCAGCTGCGTCACCGTCCGGTACGTGGTGCCATCGGCGCGGGTGACCTCGAGCGTCGCGGTGTACTGCGCCTGCCCGGCGATCTTGCGGCCGGTCGGCTCCAGCCCGCGGACCACCAGGGTGGCGGGTTCGCATGTGTCGTAGAGCCGCCGCAGTTCGGTGCCGTAGGCCTGCAGTTCCTGCTGCTGGCGCAACTGCTCGTCCATCGGCAGCGCCAGGAACGCCGCCATGTCCGGGTCCGCGTTCAGACTCCGGAACGCCTGTGCGGCCAGCTGCGGTGTCGGCAGCTGCGGGGTGATGTCGTGCCCCTGCGCGGCGGCGGCCTGGCGGAACTGCTCCGCGTGGCGCTGGAAGTCCTGTTCGCCCCGCGCCATGCCCTGCTGCGTCGCTTCGTTGATCTTGTCGCGGATCTTCTTGAACATCGGGTGCCGCCTTTCGCCGTGTCGTCGGTGCTGGACACAGCTTCGGCGGGGCGTTCCGCTACCGAACCCAGGTTTTCCCGTCGTCGGTCGCGTCGAGGCAGGTCAGCGGCGCCCAGAAGACCGGTGAGGTGGCGGGTCCGGGGGTCTCGCGCCAGCGGGCGAGCCGGGATCGCTGCCAGGCGCACAACTCGGTGACCGGATCCTCACCGGCGAGGGCGGTGTCGACGGCGATGACCAATTCGGACATCGGGTCCGCGCCGGGCACGGCGGCCGAGGTCGGCAGCGCCCAGACCGTGGCGGCGACCAGACCGGCTCCGGCCGCGACGGCGGCGAGCAGCACTCCGAACGGTTCGGCGAGGCCGAAATCGCTCGCGCTGGCACAGCCGACGAGCGCCACCCGCGCGGGCATGGTGTCCACTTCGGACAGTGCGAGGTCGGCGGCGGTGAAGGGGCGGTGCGCACCGATCGGGGCGGCCGTACCCGGCAGCTCGGCCGAACAGGACAGATGCAGCGCGGTCTGCGCGCCGTACTCGTCGCGCACACGGCTGACGTGCCCGACGAACACCAGCCGCGAACAGGGCCCGGCCAGGAGTTCGGCGAGCAGCCGGCGGTCGGTGTCCGTGCGGCGCACCAGATCGAGCCCGCGTTCGGCGGTGGGGAGGACCGGGCCACCGGCGAGCCGCTCGTCGAGATGGCGGATCAGCGGTGAGGTCGCGTCCTGTTTGCCGAGCACGGAACCCAGCTCGCCGAACGCGCTCTGGCCGGGGATTCGCGGGTCGAGCAGGTAGACCGGCGGGCCGTCGGCCGAGGACGGGCGGCGCGGGATCGCGGCGGGGGCGAGCAGTGAGACGTCGGCGACGTCGAGGACGCGCTCGTCGCCGTCGAAACAGAAGCCGATCTCGTCGATCTCCAGCACACGATCGGCCCGCCGGTCGGGCAGCGCCAGCAGTCCCCACGGGACACCGGCGAGGCTCGGCGACGGCTGGATCCGCAGGAGCGGACGGTTTCCCCCGGCGGCGGCACGCCGGAGCCGCTCGACCAGATCGGCGGGCAGGAGGTTGAGCGCGAGGACGCGGGCCAGGCGCTGTTCCCCGGCGAAGCTCCCGAACGCGTCTTCGCCCAATGACCGCCGGACCGCGTCGGCCACGCTCTCGCCTTCGTGCGGTGTCGGAGAAGCAGCGTCCAGATATTGCCGGGCGGTCGCGACCAGGGCGAAGTCGATCGGGTGGGTGTGGACGGTGTCGAGGTCCTCGGTGGTCCGCCAGGTCAGGAAGGTGTGCCCGGCGTCGGCGAAGCGCAGGAGGAACGTCTCGCGCCCGGGCTTCGCGGCGGGCCAGGTCTCGACGGTGTCGGCGGCGGGGCGGGGCAGCCGATACCGCTCGGCGGCGAGACGGAGCCACGGCTCCAGCTCCATGGGCGACGACGGCGACCAGCGCAGTGCGGGCGGCGGGGCCAGCCGCAGCGGAAGCGACGAAGTCACGGAACCCAGTGCCGCCAACGGAAGACCCTCGACGGCCGGGCCGACTTCGAGGGTGGGAAGCGTGCCGGTGAGGTCCAGCGAACGCTCCTCCACGCCCGTGTACGCGCCGACGGCGCAGGTTCGTTCGATGAGTTCCGCCGCCAGCCGCTGTTCCCCGAGCTTCGCCAGCAGCGCCATCAGCAGTTCCATCGCGGGACCGGCGACGTCGCGGGCCCAGGCCGTGCGTGCCTGCGGCGCGGCGAACTCGAAGCGGTACTCCGCCGCCGCGAGGGTCAGCGGAAGCAACAGGTCCAGCACCGCGGGCAGGTCTTCTCCACGGGCGAACCCGATCGAAGCCGCCACGAAATCCGTGTGCAGCAGATCCGCCCAGTCCCCCGACGACCGCGCCGATTCCCTCGCGCGGGTGGCGTGGTGCTCCGCCGTCGCCCAGTCGCCTTCCGCCGCCGCGCAACGGGCCAGCGCCGTGTCCACCAGGCGCAGGCCCGGGCCGTCGCCGTTGGCCGTCCGGATCGTCCTCGCGTGTTCGAACTGCGCTCTGGCCTGCGCGACGTCGCCCGCGTGCAGCAGCAACGAGCCCAGGGCGTGGCTCGCCTCGGCGACGTCGCCGGTGAGGCCCGCCGCGGCGAGTTCGTCGCGGGCGGTGACGATCGCGGCGACCGCGCCGGGGAAGTCGCCTGCGAGGGCGCGGGCCTCCGCCAGCCCGATACCCACCTTCGCGGCCATCGGGCTGCCCGCGTGCCGGGCGGTCAGTCTCAGCAGATCCGCCCGTGCCTCGGCGTCCTCGCCACCCGCCTGGTGGATCCGGGCACGTTCGGCCCTGACCATGGCCTGCTGGTGCACGACCCGCTCGCGGACCTCGTCGTTCTCCGCGAGCGCCTCCAACGCCGCCAAGATCTCCTCGATCGCCGTCCGCGCGCCCGCGAAGTCCCCGGCGGCGATCTGGACGCGCACGTCGAAGATCCGCAGTTCCAGCTCGTCGACACCGTGGACGTCGAGCAACTCGGGCGGATACTGTTCCGGCCCGGCCTCTTTGCGGAACGCGGCCCGGCGCCGCTGCCCGGCGATCAGCTCACGCGCCTTGGTGACGTCGCCTTCCTCGGTGGCCAGGGAGATCAGCACGCGCTCGGCGACCTCGCGGGAGCCTTCGATCATCCGCGCCTCGGCGTACTGTCCGAAGTGGACGATGGCGACGGCACTCACCTTGAACACGTCGAGCACGGCTTCGGCGCATTGCCGCGCGTTGCGCAGGTCGCCCGCCGAATAACAGAGCGTGGCGAGATCGCTGACCGCGGCGACTTCGAGGTCCGTCCGGTCGAGCCGCTGCGCGATCTCCCGCATCCGGGCGTACTTCCGTTGCGCGTCCACGACGTTCCGCGTGACGGCCAGTCGCTTGGCCTCGTCCTGGACCTTGCCCGCCTCCAGCAGCAGCTTCCGGTACTGGCGCTCCGAGAGCGAGCACGCGGGAAGTACGCCATACGGAGCCGGATCGAGCCCGAAGTACCGTGCGACGCAACGACAGTTGTACCCGTGCGAGGTCGCGGGGCCCAGTTCGGGCGGAAGCGGGCGGTCCGGCGGGTTCCGGGGAGGCGGCATGCCAACAAGCACGTCAGAACTCCTCGTCGGCGGAAGCGGCCGCCGCCCGTTCGGCCAGCGTCCTGATCCCGGAAGGGCGGGCCCGTACGAGCGCGACCACCTCGGCCCGGTCCTCCGCGGTGGTCCCGGCGACCCCCTCGTCCGCCAACCCGACGACGACGGTGATCAGTCCACTGTGGACATGTGCCGCGGTCTCGGGCAAATCGGCCGTGCCGGTGAACCGCCCGGCGCCCAGCTCCAGCGGCACCTCCGCGAACGGCTCGCCCTCGTGGCTCGCGAAGGCGGTGATGGCCGCGTCGGCGAACGCGCCCGCGACGACGACTTCGAGCCGGGTGGCGGCCGCGGCGGCCACGATCCGCCAGCTCACCGTGTCCTCGCCGGCGTCCAGGATCCCCGGCGGCACCCGCGCCCAGTCGACGCTCGCGCGCCCGCTCGCCAGTACGCCTTCGCCGGGTACGACCGGATCGAGGCCCGCCGCCAGCGCGTATGTGTTCTGGGTCGGCGCCGGTGTTTCCACGCGTGCCGCGGCTTCGGCGCGCACGACGTCGTCCTGATCGTCGAACCAGGCGGCGAGGCGCGCGCACAGTGCCCGTACGTCGTCGCCGACCGGCCACGCCGCCGCCGCGAGGGCGCCGTCCGCGATCGCCGCGTCGAACAGTTCCCCCGGCGATGCTTCGAAACCGTCGAGAAGCCCTTCGGCCAGGTCTTCCACGTCGGCTGTCGCGACCGCCGTTTCGAGGTCCAGCAACGCCGGGTCCAGCGACGGGATTCCGAGCGACGGGCCCGCGGGCCACCAGCGACGCAACCACAGCAGCAACGCGAGCCTGCCGAGTTCCGGCCGGGCGGGCAGATCCGCCTGGCCCTGGCCGAGCGCGGCGAGGCTCGCTTCCGCGCCCACGAGCCGGGTCAGCCACGGTTCGGCCGCTCCGGCGTCGCTGAGTTCGACGCGCATCGTGGTCGTCCGGCCCGCGAGGAGATCGGCGAGGGCGAAGCTGATGAGGCCGCCATCAGCGGCGACGACGGGCGTGTGCACCGGATGCGTCACGACACGGCCTCCAGATCCGGCAACCGGGCCACGAGCGCGCGGCGCACCTTCGTCCGCAGGTCCAGCGACGTCGAGCGGACCACGCCGGTGACGAGGTCGCGGACGTCGGCGGCGTCGGCGGGCAGGTCACCCCGGACGTCGAAGCCGTGCAGCCGGACCCACAGCCTGCCGAGGAAATGCTTGGCGAACTCGCGAAGATCGCGCAGGAGTTCGGCGTCGGGCCGCGGGGTGAGTGGGGTGGCCCCGGCCAGGGCACGGCGCGCGTGCAGGACGTAACCCTCTCGCGCGACTTGCGCGTTGAGCCGTCGCGCGAATTCGGGGACCCCGGCGGGTGCCGCGCCGTCGAGCGGCCTCAGCGCGGGGGCGAGGACGACACCGAGCGCGAAGCAGGCGGCCAGCGCGGGCAGGCCGAGCCCGAATCCGGCGGCGACCCGGCCGAGTTCGTCGTCGACGAGGTCCTCGACGGCGGCCCGCTCGTCCGGGGGAAGACGGCGCAACGTGGCGCGTACCCGACGTTCGACACTGCGTTCGAGCAGTTCGGCACCGGTTTCGTCGCGCCGGCTCAACGGCGGGACGGCGGTGCGATCCCCGCGCTGCAGACCGAGATCCGGCGCGGGCAGCCCGGAGATCTCCCGGACGATCTCGCCGAGCGCGCTTGCCCCGCCCGGCTGCCTCAGCCCGAGCCCGAGAGCGTGCCCGGTCGCCGAATCGGCGAGGACGCGCCAAGCGCCGTCGGAAAGCTCGTCAACGAACGCCCGGAGCGCGCCGATGTCCTGCGGCAGGGTGGATTCGGCGTGCCAGCGGCGACGCAACTCCGCGGTCAGCCGCGCCTCGTGCCGCGGATCCGCGAGATACGCCGTGAGCTGATCCACGCCCGCCGCGCCGCCCTCGCCGTGCAGATCCCGCAACGCCGCCGCGGCCGTCGCCGCCGCGCCGGGCCCCGGCGAGCCGAACCCCGTCGCCAGTTCATACGCCAGCGGGAAACAGACGTCCTGGACGTTGCCGGCCGTGATACGCAAGGCGCGGCGCTGACGCTTGAGGTGGGTGAACCACGCGGCCGTCGCGCGCAGCCTGTCCGCGTCGGCGAGCAGGAACTCCGTCAGCTCCGCCGCCGTGACCGCGTCCAGCACCGGACGGCCGAGCCGGGGACGCGCCGCCGTGCGGATCACCAACGGGTCGATGATCTTCTTGATCGTCCGGGTCAGCGGTCCGCCATCCGCGGACGACAGGACCTCGACGCCGGAGATGTCCGCCCAGGCCTGTGCGAGAACGGCCGACCTCAGCCGGGGTTCGCCCGATCCCGTCATCGCCCTCCTCTGCTCCGGCCGCAACTCTATCCGAGGCTGGGCTCACCTTGATGCCCGAAAGACCCAACCGGGCGGACGACGCGAACCGCCCTGCTCTCGACCGCGTGGTTCTCCTCGTGCGGCGACGTCCATCCGGAGATAGCGGCTGGCTTCGCGACCGAAGGATGTTCACTGGTGTTGGACGTCGGAGGCTGGGGATTCGTGTCTTGAGTTCTTCTGGCCCTGGGGTGGTTGAAGGGGACTTTCACCGCATCTGACGCGGGCAAAGCGCCCTTCACCGCGTGAGATGAGGGGCCCGGTTGGGCACAAGCCGTCCGTTGCCGCTTTTCGGCGACGGACTCAGAACGGTGGTGACTCGTCGACTACCGGGCGGGGTTCGTGAAGAGGCGGCGGTGTGCTGTCGTAGCGCTGCCCGGTAGGAGTGGTGATCGTAAGAGTGCCAGCAGATGTCAGCTGGTAGGTCCAGCCGGGTTCGTCCTTCAACCGGTGGTCGCGGCGGCAGAGATCGATGAGTTCGGTGTCGGCAGTGTGCCCGCCGTGCTGCCACGGCACCGCATGATCGAGATCGCACGCCTGGGCAGGGCGGTGGCAGCCAGGTCTTCGGCATTCACGGTCCCGCACCCGCACGAACTCGGCCAGCCCCGCCGTCGGCCGGTACCGGTCCCGGCCGAGATCCAGAACCTGCCCGGACAGCGGATCGGTGATGATTCGCCGCAGCACACTGTTCTCACCGCTAGCGATGTTCCGGGCCAACGCGGCGGGGATCGTGCCATGTCCGGCCAGTTCCGCGGGGTCGTCGTTCAAGCCGAGATAGGTGAGCAAGTCCATATAGAGGAACACTTCGCTGCGCTCACTCGCCCCGCCCTGGCCACCGAGCAGCAGATCGAGCGCGACATCCGCACGCAATTGCTCCAAAGTACGAGTCTCACCACCAGCTCTGAGAGCCCGCGCCTCACGGTCGATCCGCTGATAAGCAGCGGCGACCTTTTCCACCGGCGCATCCTCGACCTCGATCGACGCCACCCCCGTTTCGCCGTGCCGCAGAGTGAGGCGACGGCCTTCACGATGCCGCTCGGCCCGTCTACCGGCACCGTCGGGGTCGACGGTGTTCGCCGCGTGGTTCGCGGCTTTCCGCACCTGATCCGGGTTCTTGTCCGCGATCCGGCCCTCCAGCAGCGCGTCGACCGCACGGGCGTCCTCGTCGGAGAGCCATACGGTCGCCGAAGCGACTTTCATCGCGCTGAAACCGGCCAGCTTTCCCTCATCCATCAGATTCAGCGTGCAGGGCAACCGAGTGGTCAACGCGTCCGCCGCGGCGACCAGCGCACCCGCATGATTGTCCACAAGGGACAACTCAAGCGCGACCTCCTGCGCCACACTCCGCGCTCCCTCACGATGCCGGTTCAGCTGCGCCAACGCCCGGAACCGGACCGCTTCCAGGCGCGCGATCCCGGCCGACGCGGCTTGCGCCAACGCAACGGAATCCTTGTCATCCAACATATTCGCGGCATCGTTCACCGCTGTCAGCACCTCGGGATCGGTGAGGCTTTCCAAAAGCGCCACAGGCGCGGAATGAGTGTCCACCCCACGAACCTACGACCTGCCACCGACAATTCCCGGCCCCACGAACGGCAGAAGAATTGCCGATTTTCGGCAACAAGTCAAAAAACCTAGCTCGCTTGAACCTCACGGAGCCGCGCGTACACCTCCGCCGCTCTCGGCGCTCCGAGTTCATTGAAGATGGCCAACGCGTCGCCCCAGCAGGTCTTCGCCCACTCGGATTCGCCTTTCACCGCCCAGAGCTGGCCCAAGTGGTCCAGTGCGGCCGCTTCGCCATAGCGATCTCCCATGTCACGACGTAGTTCCAAGGCCCGCTTCAGCTGCCCCGCGGACTCGCCGCCCCGGTCGATCTTCTGGAAGACGAGGGCCAGCCCCACCAGCGTCTCGGCTTCGCCGTAGCGGTAGCCGATCCGATGCCGGATGTCCAAGGCCTGCTGGAGATTCTCGTAAGCCTGGTCGAATCTGCCCAGCCCGTGGTTCGTGAGACCGAGGAAATGCAGGGTCTGCGCCACTCCCCATTCGTCACCGAGGTGTCGGAACACCTCCAGCGCGTCCGCGTGATGCCCGAGGGCTTCGGCGAACCGGCCCTGCTCGTGATACGCGATCCCCAGACTGATCAGCGCCTGGCCCTGCCCCCAGGAATCACCGATCCGCCGCCGGATCGCGAGCGCCGACTCCAAATACGCCAGCGCCTCTTCGAAACGGCAGAGGTCCCGGTGCGCGATGCCCAACCCTGCCACCAGAGAAGCCTCGCTGAACTGGTCGGAGCATCGCCTCGCGGCCTCCACACCCGCCTTGTAGGTGGCGATCCAGTCGGCCCACGGTTTCCGCAAGGTGAAGTACGCCCACAGCGCGAGCGGCAGCCTGCACGCGATCGAGCACCACCCCGCGGCCAGCGCGGCGTGCACCGACGCGACCAGATTGGGCTGCTCGGC
This sequence comes from Amycolatopsis sp. WAC 04169, assembly GCF_003947535.1. Taxonomy (NCBI): domain Bacteria; kingdom Bacillati; phylum Actinomycetota; class Actinomycetes; order Pseudonocardiales; family Pseudonocardiaceae; genus Amycolatopsis; species Amycolatopsis sp. WAC 04169. The sequence continues at coordinate 389,193 of NZ_QHJI01000007.1, forward strand.
CTCGCACCAGGCGAGTGCTTCCCCGTAGCTGCCGAACTCGAACTCGCCGGAGACCTCCGGCGAAACTTCGAGAGCGACGCGCCTTCGCATGGGAGTGAGCACCCGGTCCGCGGAATCGGCGCCGGCGAGATACCACTCGAGCAAACGCCGAGGCGATTCCTCGCATTCTTCGGCGGACTCCTCCGCATCGACACGTTCTCTCGCGTACACGCGCAGCAGGTCGTGGAAGCGGAATCTGTCGCGGTCGACTTCGCTCAGCAGACAACCCGCGGTGAGCTTGTCGAGCCTGCGCCGGACATCGGCAGCGGGCGGGCCGACGAGCACGGACGCGGTGGCCACGGTGACGGTCGGTCCGGGATGCAGGCCGAGCATCCGGAAGACGCGGGCGGTGGCGGGATCCAAGGCTTGGTACGACCACGAGAACACCGGCCGCAGGGCGGACATCTCGTCGTCGCCCGTTTCGAACCCGTCGAGTCTCCGTGCCTCCGACCGGAGTTCCCCGAGAAGGTCCGCCAGCCGCAGATACGGATGAGCCGCCACACGCTCACCCGCGATCCGCACCGCCAGCGGCAGATGTCCGCACAGATCGGCGAGTTCCCTGACCGCGCCCGGTTCACCGTCCGCCCGGCGCGCTCCGATCGCCGTCCGGAGCAGGGCCTCCGATTCGGCGGGCATCAGCATGTCCAAGGTGATCCGGCGGGCGCCGTTGGTCACCACGAGGCCGGACAGGTTGCTGCGGCTCGTCACCAGCACGAAACAGCCGGGGGTACTGGGCAGCAGCGGCCGTACCTCGTCGGGCGAGGTGACGTTGTCCAGCACGATGACGAACCGGCGATCGTTCAGCAGCGAGCGGAAGAGCGCCGACTTCGCCTCCAGGCTCCGCGGGATCTTCTTCCCGGGGACCTCGAGCGCGCGCAGGAAACCGGCGAGGACTTCGGGTGACGTACTGGCCGGACCCGGTGCGTAGCCGTGAAGATCGCAGTAGAGATCGCCGTCGGGAAAACGCTCGCGCTGCGCGGATGCCCACTGCACGGCCAAGGCGGTCTTCCCCACCCCCGGCGCGCCCGCGATGATCGCGACCGCGTTGGATCGGCCGTCGTCCCGGTCCGCGATCGCGCTGATCCTCGCCAGTTCCGTTTCCCGCCCGACGAACGTCGCGGTCACGGCGGGAAGCTGATGCGGGGTCGGCGGAGAACCTTCACCACGCCCGGGGGACTCGTCGTACCAACGATCCATACTGGAACATCGCGCCGGAACGGACCGGTGTCGCGGGTTCCCGCGGTTCCCACCTGAATGGCGCAGGTCGAGACGGCAAGGCAAAGATCCCGAACACGACCGTTCGGACTAACTTTCGTCCGTTCTGTACATACTTTCGTTGACTTCGATCGAAAGTCCTCTTAGGTTCAGCGACGTCACAGAGGTGCTCCGCCGCCGACCCGAGGAGCAACGATGCTTCCGTTTGTCCGCAAGCGCTTCAACCGGTCCATCGTCGCCTCGTTGGCGCTGGTCACGGCATTGACCGGGCTGACGACAGCCCCGGCCGAAGCGGCCATCCCGCCCCAGCAACCCGGTGTCACGCTCCGCACGTACGACCTCCAGCGCGAGCTCACCAAGCTCTGCACGATCAAATCCGGCCAGACCCCCAACGTCGACAAGCTGATGCCGACGATCGACTGGACAACCACCGCCGACTTCGGGCTCGGCGAGCGGTTCGTCTCCGAGGTCATCGCGAACATCAACATCGCCACCGCGGGCCAGTACGAATTCCGGCTCACCAGCGACGACGGCTCCCGGCTCCGGATCGACGGCCAGACGGTGATCAACCACGACGGCCTGCATGGGGCGACCCCGGCGACCGGGTCGGTGCAGTTGAGCACCGGGTACCACGCGTTGCGGATCGACCATTTCGACAACACCAACGATCAGCAGGTCACCCTCGAATGGCGGCCGCCGGGCGCGGCGGGCTTCGCGCTCGTGCCGAATTCGGTGCTCAGCACCGACGCCGACGTCGTGCGGGTGACCTCGCCGGGGCGCAAGGAATGCGAGGGCGCCACGGATTCGCCCGGTGACGGCCTGCCGCTCAACGGCGTCCACCCCGGCTTCACGCTGACGAACCTGCGTCCGGAGGGCTTCCAGCCGCAGGTCACCGGCATGGACTGGCTGCCGGACGGACGGCTCGCCATCGCCACCTGGGGCGGCTCCGACAAGGTCCTCGGCGAGGTCCACCTGCTGAGCAACGTCAGCGGGAACACCGACCCGAGCAAGGTCCGCACGCAGCGCGTCGCCAGTGGGCTCAAGGAACCGATGGGCGTCAAGTACGTCGACGGCAAGCTGTACGTCTCGGAGAAGTCGCGACTCGTCGAACTGAACGACACCAACGGCGACGGCGTGACCGACGACTACCGCACGGTCGCCACCTGGCCGTTCGGCGGCAACTTCCACGAATTCGCGTTCGGCCTGCTGTACAAGGACGGCTACTTCTACGCCAACCTTTCCGTGTCCATCAACTACGGCGGCGCCACGACCGATCCGCAGCCCGCGCCCAACCGCGGCACGACGATCAAGGTGAACAAGGCCACCGGCCAGGTCTCCTACATCGCCGGCGGATTGCGTACGCCGCACGGCATCGGCTGGGGGCCGGAGGGCGACGTCTTCGTCACCGACAACCAGGGCGGCTGGCTGCCGGCGAACAAGCTCGTGCGAGTCAAGCAGGACCGCTTCTTCAACCACTACACCAATCCCGCGGGGCCGTTCGACGCGAAGCCGGTGACCGCGCCGGTGTTGTGGTTGCCGCACAACGAGATCGCGAACTCGCCGAGCAACATGGTCATGCTGCCGACGGGCCCGTTCGCCGGGCAGATGGTGTACGGCGACGTGACCTACGGCGGGCTGCAGCGCGCGTTCCTGGAGAAGGTGAACGGCGAGTACCAGGGCGCGGTCTTCCGCATGACCCAGGGCCTCGAGTCGGGTGTCAGCCGGATCAGCCTCGGCCCCGACGGCGCGATCTACACCGGCGGGATCGACGGCGGCGGGAACTGGGGCCAGCCCGGCAAACTCGCCTACGGCCTCCAGAAGGTGACGCCCAACGGCACGAACGCCTTCGACATCCGGGCGATGCGCGCCGTCGCGGGCGGATTCGAACTGGAGTACACGCAACCGTTGTCGGCCGGGACCGCGCAGAACCTCGCGGCGAAGTACCAGGCGCAGCAGTGGCGCTACCAGCCCACCCCTGCCTACGGCGGGCCGAAGATCGACGAACAGACCCTGTCCGTCACCTCCGCGAGCCTGTCCGCCGATCGCAAGAAGGTCACGCTGCAGGTGGCGGGGCTGAAGGCCGGGCACGTCGTCCACCTGCGGTCGCCGCGTCCGTTCGCGGCGGAGTCCGGTGCGGCGCTGTGGAGCACGGAAGCCTGGTACACGCTCAACTCACTGGTCGGCGGTCCTCCGGCGAGCACGACCTACGAGGCGGAGCGGGCCGCGCTGAGCGGAGGCGCGGGGACGAACACGAACCACGCGGGCTACACGGGCACCGGGTTCGTCGACGGCTACTGGAACCAGGGCGCCGTGACGACGTTCACCGTGAACGCGCCGAAGTCCGGTGCCTACAACGCGGCCTTGCGCTACTCGAACGGCCCGGATCCAGCGCCGGGGACCAAATCGGTGACCGTCTACGTCAACGGGACGAAGGTGAAGCAGGTCAGGCTCGCGAGCACCGGCAACTGGGACACCTGGAACACACAGCCCGAGACGCTCAACCTCAAAGCCGGATCGAACACGATCTCCTATCGCTACGACGCGGGCGACGCGGGCAACGTCAACCTCGACAGCCTCACCCTGACCGAATCCCGGCGTATCCCGTTGTTCAAGGGCACCGATCTGAACGCGTGGGAGAAACGCGCGGGCGGCGCGGCCACCTGGCCGGTGTCCGGTGGCGCGATGGAGTCGAACGGCGGGGACATCCGCACGAAGCAGCAGTTCGGCGATTTCCGGCTGCACGTCGAATGGAACGAGCCGAACTACCCGCCGGAGGTCACCGGACAGGCCAGGGGCAACAGCGGGGTCTATCTCCAGGAGCGCTACGAGCTGCAGGTGCTCGAATCCTTCGGGGACACCACGCTCGCCAACAACGAGGCGGGCGCCATCTACTCGAAGAAGGCACCTGACCGGAACATGGCGACGGCGCCCGGCACCTGGCAGACCTACGACGTCACCTTCCGCGCCGCCCGGTTCGACGGTGCCGGGAACAAGACCGACAACGCCCGCGTGACCGTGGTGTGGAACGGCGTCGTGGTCCACAACGACGTGGCGATCGACGGCGGCACGGGCGACAGCATCCCGGAAAGCGCGGCACCGGGCGCGATCCGCTTGCAGGACCACGGGGATCCCGGTGAGAACCCGCGGTTCCGCAACATCTGGATCGAGCCCATCGGCTAGATCGCCATGGCGCGTGAAGGCCCCCTTCCCTCGGCTGAGCCGAGGGAAGGGGGCCTTCACGCGCTTGTCAGCGGCGGCAGGGGCGGAGGTCCACTCCTCCCGTGGTCTGCCCGGCCGTGACCGGAATCGGTGTGGCGGAGGCGAAATCGGCCGCGTCGCGGTACCAGCAGTCGGCATCGGTGTAGTGCTTGATCTTGACGTTCTGCGTGGTGAGACCGTTGACGGTGTACTGCCCGTTCGAATCCGGCGTGGCCCAGTCCACGATGTCGCCGGTGCGCGCGCTGAAGGCGTAGACGTAGCCGAACGTCGGCTTGCCGTCCTTGTCGAGGATCCGTCCGCTGATCGCGCCGTTCGGCACCAGCGCGGCGTTCTCGGTCGCGCTCGCGCCGGGCCGCACCCGCACCGGACGGGCGGCGAACCGGTCCGCGCCGCCTCCCGACCACTGCCACGCGTAGTCACCTCGCGAGGACGCGAATTCGAGCGGCCAGTTGTACGGCCCGAGGCCCTTGATCGTGTAGACCCCGCCGTTCCGGCTGCAGTTCACGTCGAAGCGGAAGCCGATCCGGGGATCGACCGCGTACGGGTAGACGCAGACGCCGTTCACCGGCGCCGCCGTGGCGCGGTCGGTGACCTTGCCGGTGATCGTGCCGGCGGGATCCATCTTGATGTCCGCGGTCGGGACGGCCTTGCCGAGTTCGGCGGTGACCGTGCGGGCCTGCCCGATGTCGCCGGTGCCGCCGTCCGGCCCGGCCCACTGCATGCCGTAGCGCTCGTCGAGCGGCTTGACCAGCAGCTTGTACGAGCCGGGGTCGATCGGCCCGATCACGAGTTTCCCGTCCGCGTCACTGCAGTAGTACCGATAGTCCGCGTCGAGGACGCCGACGATCGGGAGGGCGTAGGTGTCGACGCAGATCCGCTCCAGCGGCGCCTCGGTCTTCGCGTCCCGCACGGTGGCCACGACCGATGCGGCGGGTTTCATCGGCGCCCCGAATTCGGTGGTCTGGCCTGGGGTCAGATGGACCTGCTGCCCGTTGACCGGGTAATGCGTACCGTCCGGGCCCCAAACACTCAGCGTGTGGTAGTCGAACGGCGGCACGTCCTCGTACAGCATGACTCCGTCGGCGCCCGCGCATTTCCGCAGTTCCGGCGGACGCGGCCGGTTGAGCTGCGAGCACGCGCCGGCGACGGGCGCGCCGGTCTTCTCGTCGGTCGCGACCACCCGGAGCTTTCCGTACGGCACCATGGCTTCGTCGACGACGGCGACCTGGCCTTCCTCGGCCGCGAAGGTGTCCGCTTCCGGGAAGCTCGACTTCTGCCGGATCCATTGCGTGCGGTCGCCGTAGGTGATCGCCATCGTGTAGGTGTCCGCCTTGACACCGCTGAACGAATACGTGCCGTCCGCCGCGGTGAGGACCGTCGACCACCACCGCTGGTTCTGATCGGTGAGGCTCACCGAGGCACCCGCGGCGGGCCTTCCCTCGGCGGTGATCTGCCCGCGGACCGTGGCCGTGCCCTGCCGCAACGAGAAGTCCAGGCCGTGCGGCAGGTCCAGTACCTCGGCGGCGAGCGAGCTTCCCTTGTTGTACGCCCAAAGCTCGGCGTAGCCGGCGGCGGTCGCGCGTGCCTTGTACTTGCCGGGAACGACGCCCGCGATCTCGTAGCGGCCGTCCGCGCCCGCGCACCCCGAACCCGTCTCCTTCAGGTCGAGATCGAACAGCGTCACACATGCCCCGGCCACCGGCTCACCGGAGTCGGCGGCCTTGACGACCCCGGCCACGATCCCCTCGTCGGCCATCGCCGGACCGGTCGTCAGCAGCGCGACGATCGGGATGGCGGCGGCCAGGAACAACGCTCTCTTCATCGGAAGCTCCCCTCAGTGTCGCGCCAACGATGGCGCCGGGGAGCCGCCGGTGTCTGCGTCATCTGACACAGACACCTAGGCCATGTCGTCTGCCAGGACGTCGCGCGCCACGAGCACGCCGCCGACGAAACCGACCGGCATCACGATCAGCGCGGCGAACGGGATCAGGCACAGCAGCGACACGGGAAGCCCCAGCCCGAGCGCGAGCGCGCGGTGCCGCCGCAGCACCAGCCGGCGCTGCTTCAGTCCCATCCCGCGCCGGTAGAACGGCACGGCGATCAGTTCCAGCGCCAGGAACCACGCCGTCACCAAGGCCAGCAGGACCGGCACCACGGTCTGCCCCACCACGGGGATGAAGCCCGCGATCAGCAGCGGGATCGTGAACATCAGCGAACGCAGCACCAGGACAAGGCCGTCCTTCAGGCCCATCACCAGCAACCGCCATCCCGACAGGTCCACCGCACCCGGTACACCACCGAGGTCGTCCTCGACCTTCTCGGCGATGTGCTCGTAGAACGGGCCGCCGACGGCGAGGGTGATCGCCGTGAAGCCGATCATGGCGATCGCCAGCACCGCCCCGAACACCGCGACGCCGACCGCCACCCGGATCGTCGTCTGCCAGCCCGGCGACCAATCGTCGGCGAACGGCGTGATCAGCAGCGAGAGATCGTCGATCCAGAACGCCAGCGCGACGATCCCGCCGATCAGCAGCACCGTGGTCAGCAACGCGGGCAGCGCGCCGATCAGCAGCAGCCTCGGCGACCGCGCCAGGATGCCGAGGCCTCGCCCGAACATCCGGATTCCCTTGAGAAAGTCACGCACCGGACATTTCTACCAGTGCAGGCGCTGGCCGGGGTTGAGCAGGTTCCCCGGTGCGTACCGGGCCTTGGCGTCGGCGAGTTTCGGCCAGGCGTCGCCGAAGTGTGCGCGCCAGTCCTCTGTGGACATCGGCAGCGCGTTCGACGGGTAGACCTTTCCGCCGAGATCACGTGCCTTCCGGTACAGGTCCACATTGAGCTCCAGCAGGCGCGCGTTGTGCAGCGGATCGTCGGGAAGACCCACCCGCAGCGGGGAAAAGAGCCAGGAGAGCTCACCCGGCGGCACGCTGAACAGCGCGGTCTTCAACCGGTCGTTCCGCACCGGGTAGAGGCTTCTCCGGTGAGGATCTCTCCGGCGATGGCGGGCAGGATCTCGTCGGTCATGCCCGCACGCTACCGAGCGCGGGCCGATCTAGGTGATCTTCACCGACGCGAACCCCGCCGCCCGGCTGCGAGATTCGGTGGCGTGACGAACACCTTGGCACCGACGCGGCGGGCTCGCGGCACCGTGCTGGCCGCGGCGCCGCTGACCATCATGGCCGCGGCCATCATCGCGCCCAGCCTGCCCGCGATGCGAGCGGACTTCGCCGATACGCCCGGTTCCGGTCTTCTCGTCCGGTTGGCCCTGACCGTGACCTCGCTCGCGATCGCGATCAGCGCACCGCTGTCCGGGATCGTCGCGGACCGCGTCGGACGACGCCCGCTGCTCTTGTCGGGGCTGGGGCTCTACGCGGTTTCCGGTACGGCCGGATTCTTCGTCGACGACCTCTACCTGCTGCTGATCACCCGAGCGGCGCTCGGGCTGGCCGTCGGCGGGATCATGACCGCGATCAGCACCCTGATCACCGACTGGTTCACCGGCGGACGCCGCGCCTCTTTCCTCGGTCTCCAGCAGGCTTTCGCGAGCCTGGGCGGCGTCGTCTTTCTGCCCTTGGCCGGATTGCTGGCCACCGTGAACTGGCATGCGCCGTTCTGGATCTACTCGGTCTCAGTGATCGTCGCGGCCTTCGCTCTCGTGTCCCTGCGGGAACCGGAACGGAACAGTCCCGCGGCCGGTGAAGGCGGCAGGCTGCCCGCCCGCGTCGTCGGGATCTACGTCCTGGCGTTGGTGGTGACGCTGGTCTTCTACATGGCGCCGACCCAATTGCCGTTCCTGCTGGAGGAATTCGGCAGCGGGCCCGCCGTCGTCGGCGCCGTGGTCGCCGGGAGCACCTTGACCGGCGTCGTCGGCGCGCTGGCCTTCCCGCGGCTGCGCCGGCGTCTGGGCCCCACCGCGATCACCACCGTCAGTGTCGCGCTCATGGGCGTGGGCTGGCTGGTGATCGGTACCGCGGGCACCGTCGTCCAGGTCGTGGCGGGGCTGCTCGCGGGCGGGCTCGGCGTCGGCCTCGTCGTCCCGAACCTCAACCTGCGCCTGGCCGAAGCCGCCGATCCCGCGCGGCGCGGCCGGGTGCTCAGTGGCCTGGTCACCGGGATCTTCCTCGGCCAGTTCCTGTCCCCGCTCGTCGTCCAGCCACTCGTCCAGGGCATCGGCATCGCCGGTGCGTTCACCTGGTCCGGCATCGCCTTGGCTGCCGGAGCGGCGCTCGCCGCATTTCTCTCGAATCGCAACAACGGAAAGGAAACACGATGATCTACCACGGCAACCGTTTCACCCTGCGGCCCGACGCCTCGCCGGAGCAGGTCGAAGAGGCCTTGGAGAGCCTCCGGAATCAGGGCCGGGTCATCCCGGCGGTGAAGTCCTTCGTCGTCGGCCGCGATTTCGGCGGCGACTACGAATGGGGTGCCGTCTTCGCGATCGAAGACCTCGACGGGTACTGGGAGTACCTCATGCACCCGGCGCACCGGAACACCGACCGGGTCGGGCTCCCGCTGGTCGACCGGTTCGCGTCCTTCGACGTCACCGACGACCCGGATCCGGAGATGGGCGCGAAGATCGCCGAACTGCACCAGCGCCGTTACGACAACGACGCCGAACTGACCGAGCTGATCTCCGGCCTCGGCGAGTACTCCGGCAGCGCCGCGCCGGGAAAACACGGAGCCTGACCACGGCTTCAGCCACCGTCCGCGAGTGAGCCGCTGCCATCGGGGCCGGTCACGATCACCCGGCTGCTCACCGCGGTCCCGAACGGGATGATCGTGACCTGCCACGTCTTCGGCTCACCGACGTGGATGGTCGCCTTCGCCCGCTCGACCAGGGCAGGGACGCGGTCAACCGCCACCTCACGGAGGTCGAACCGCGGCACCTGGGCGTCGGTCGGGGCGAAGACCACGGTCAGCCGCCGGTCCTCGACGACCGCGGTGACCACCTGGGAAACGTCCGTGGCCCGCGCCAGCGCGTCGATCGCCCGGCGCAGTTCACCTTCGCCCAGCAGGGATCTGTCGACGTTCACGGTCGCCGATCCCGAGGAGGACGTGGTCGTGCCGGACTGGGTTTCTTCCGCCCGGGCGGGCTCTTCCGGCGCGAACAGCTCGACACGGAACAGGAACAGCACGAGAGCCGCGCCGAGCACGAACCCGAGGACCGCGAGCGCGCCGAACGCGCAGCCCTCTTCCGGTTCCCGCACCAGGCTGGATTCGGGAGCGGATTCGATCACCGCTTCGGCCACGCGGCGCTCCCACTCCGGTGACAACCGCTCGACAACCTCCGCCTTCCACGGCCGGTCCGGCGGGTACCGCACGACGAGGACGTCGCCCGGCCGGTAGTTCGGAAGGTCCACCAGGTTGATGCTGTGCGTGACCTTCAACCGGTAGGTGGCCAGGCCGTCGGGGGCGACGGTGAGATCGAAGTAGACCGGGATGTCCCCCGTCTCGGTGCCGCCCGCGCGGAGGCTCTCGATCTTCGCGAGCGCGATCACCGGCGCGACCCTCGCCTCACGAGCACGTCGTGGCGCCCCGGCGAGGTAGAGCAGGATTCCGTAGGCGATGGGGAGTCCGGCGCCCGCGACCATCAGCGGCACGTACTCGATGACGATCCCCACGATGAACGCGCACAGGGTCGTACCGGTGATGATCCCGGTCAGGAATCCGCGGACGAGGGCGAGCGGCATGGGCGTGACTCCAGACTTTCGGGACTCAGTGGGCGGGCAGCCAGTCGCTGCGGGCGGGATGGCGCCGGAGCGCCACGAAGATCTTCTTGTCGTCGGCCGGTGATGCCGGGTCGAACAGCACTTCGGCGGTCGCGATCGTGGTGTCCCTCGTGCGGCGGGTCACCCAGTGCCGGACCCCCGCGCCGTCGGTGAACACGACCGTCACGTTCGCGCCCGCGACACGGGTCCCTGATTCGTCACCCGCCAGGCGCAGTTTCACCTCGACGATTCCGGCGGGCACCCGCCGGCCGTGCCGCAGCAACCATTCCCTGGTGCGGACCGTCTCGGCGTGCCGCCGCGAAACCTGGACGGCGTAGCACAGGGCCAGCACCGTCAGGACGAACAAGAACGCGGGCGCCCACCAGTCGGCGTAGTAGAGGAACCACGCCCAGAGCCCCCATTTTTCGTCCTCGTGGAACACCGGGTCGACAGCGGTGCCGACGGCGAGCGGCGGAAGCCAGTCGCGCGAGGAATGCCAGAGGCCGAGCGTGCTGGCCGCGAATGCCGCCACGACGGGGAACGCCGGTCCCGACGACTGTCCCTGGTAGCGCCTCGTGGCGGCCGCCGCGAGGTTGCCGGCGGCGAGACAACCGAGCAAGCCGAACGTTCCCCAGAGGGGGCCGTAGGGCGGCTCGCCGTCGCCGCGGTCGTCGAAGATGCTGTCGATCGCCATCGTCCGGAACTGTTCGAGGAGGTCTCCGAATCCGTGTCCGGCGAAGAAGCCGCAGACCAGGGTGACCGCCGACGCCAGGATCGCGCCCGCGAGCAGACGGCGGTCACCCCGTAGCCGCTCGATGCGGTCGTGCCTGGCCTTGGCCGGATCCACCGTGTTCATCACGCTCACCTCCGTTCGGGTCCGCGCCCAGCTTCCGCCGCGCCGGGCGCTACCGAACCCAGGTTTTCGGTTTCCTAATCTGATTAGGCAACTCCCGAATGGACTATGGTACGGTGCCCGTCATGGCGAGAGCGGGACTGACCACGGAACGCGTGGTCCGGGCGGGCGCGGAGCTCGCCGACGAGATCGGCTTCGAGCACGTGACCCCCACCGAGCTCGCGAAGCGGTGCGGCGTCAAGACGGCGAGCCTGTACTCGCATGTGCGGAACGCCCACGAGCTGAAGACCGAGATCGCCCTGCTGGCGTTGGCCGAACTCGCCGATCTCGCCGCCACCGCGGTGGCGGGGCTGGCGGGCAAGGACGCGCTGATCGCCTTGGCGAACGTCCACCGCGACTACGCGCTCGAACACCCCGGCCGATTCACCGCCGCGAGATTCCGGCTCGCCCCGGAGAAGGCGTCCAGCAGCGCCGGTGTCCGCCACGCCGAACTGATGCGGGCGATCCTGCGCGGCTACGACCTGGCCGAGCCACACCAGACGCACGCGGTCCGGCTGCTGGGCAGCGTGTTCAGCGGTTTCGTCGGCCTGGAGTCCGCCGGAGGCTTCAGCCACAGCACCCCCGGCTCGCAGGAGAGCTGGACCGAGATCCTCGACGCTCTCGACGTCCTGTTGCGCGCCTGGCCCCGAACGAAATGAACGGAAGAATGCTCACCACCCCGATCACCGCCGCCCTCGTCCGAGGCGCGCTGGACCTCGAAGACACCGAGCGCGGCGTGCTCCCCCACCGGCTGCCCGCGCGGGCCAGGCAGCAGATCCCCGATGGTCAGCTGGCCATGGCGGAATCGCAGCCTTCCGGAGTGCGGCTCGTCTTCCGCAGCGCGGCGTCGCTCGTCGAACTGGACGTCCTGGCCACCAAACGGGTCTTCGCCGACACTCCGCCCCGGCCCGATGGCGTCTACGAATTGTTCGTCGACGGACGGCTCGCCGGACGGGCGAGCGCCACCGACGGCGACACGATCACCGTCGACCTGGCCACCGGCACCGCGCGACACGAGCCCGGGCCTGTCCGGACCCTGCGCTTCGACGGCCTGCCCGGGCACGAGAAGAACGTCGAGATCTGGCTGCCCCACAACGAAACGACGCAGCTCGTCGCCTTGCGCACCGACGCGTCCGTCCACAGTGTCCAGTCGTCCGGTCGCGAGACCTGGCTGCACCACGGCAGTTCCATCAGCCAAGGCTCCAACGCCGCGACCCCGACCGGGATCTGGCCCGCCACGGCCGCGGCCATCGCCGGTAAGGAACTGGTCAATCTCGGCTTCGGCGGCAGCGCGCTGCTCGATCCGTTCACCGCCCGCGCGATGCGGGACACGGCGGCCGACTTCATCAGTGTCAAGATCGGGATCAACGTCGTCAACGCGGACCTGATGCGGCTGCGCGCGTTCGGCCCGGCGGTGCACGGGTTTCTCGACACCATCAGGGAAGGCCATCCCACCACGCCGTTGTTGGTCGTCTCGCCGCTCTATTGCCCCATCCACGAGCACACGCCGGGGCCCGGCGAGTTCGATCCGGCCGCCCTGCGAGCGGGAAAGGTGCGGTTCAGGGCGACCGGCGACCCCGCGGAAACCGCCGCGGGAAAGCTGACACTCACCGTGATCCGCGACGAACTCGCCCGTATCGTCAAGGAGCGGAGCGCGAACGACCCCCACCTGCGTTATCTCGACGGCCTCGAACTGTACGGCGAGGCGGACCATGCCGAGCTGCCGCTGCCCGACCACCTCCACCCGGACGCGGCCACGCACCGGCTCATCGGGGAACGCTTCGCCCGGCTGGCCTTCGACGCCTCGTGAGTCCCGTCGTTTACTGTGCGCGTATACCTCGGTAGCCCCGTTTGCCGGTACCTATCTTTCTTCCTGTCCAACGAAAGTCGGTATCCGCCACCGGTGCGGCGGATCACCATGATCGGCACCGGATCACCGGTGCCGGGTCGCCTTGGCCGTGCCCGGCGACCCCACTGTGTCCAGTGCGGCCACCCCTCGCACTGGATCCTCCCTCGCGAAAGTGAGACACCGGTATGCGCACAAACCCCTTGGCCCGTACCGCCACCACCTTGGTGGCCGCGGCCGCGGCCGTCGGCTTCCTCGCCCCGTCCACGGCCACCGCCACCACGATCGCGGGCTACTCCCCCACCGTGCAGCACGAGGCGGTGACGTCCCTCGCCTCCGAAGCCGGGATCAGCCAGGCCGCCGCGGTCGAGTTCCTCCGGACGCAGACGGCCAGCGTCGAAACGCTGCAGAAAATCACCGCGTCGCTCGGCTCCCGTGCCGCCGACGGCTACCTCGACGACGCCGCCAAGCCGGTGGTGAACGTGCTCGACCAGGCCGCCGCCGACCAGGTGACGGCGACCGGCGCGCGGGCCCGCGTGGTCAAGCACTCCACCGCGGCGCTCACGAGCGCGCAGAACGCCCTGCAGGCGTTGCCCGCGGTCGCGCACACCTCGATCGGCCTCGACCCCAAGGCCAACCAGGTCGTGCTGACCATCTCCGACGCCGCGAAGGGCTCCGAGGCCCTCGTGAAGGCCGCCGAAGCCCTCGGCGACCGCGTCCGCGTGGAGCGGACCACCGGCGAGATGCACACCGCGATCTACAACGGCGAGGCCATCACCGGCGGCGGCACCCGCTGCTCGGTCGGCTTCAACACCAACCGCGGCGGCCAGAACTACATCCTCGACGCCGGCCACTGCACCCGCGCGGTGTCGCAGTGGAACGTCGGACCGTCGCAGGGCGCCAGCTTCCCGACCAACGACTACGGCCTGATCCGCAACACCACCGGCAGCGCGCCGGGCGCGGTCACCCTGTGGAACGGCTCCACCCAGCGGATCGCCTCCGCCGGTTCGGCCACCGTCGGGCAGCGGATCAGCAAGAGCGGCAGCACCACCCGGCTCACCTCGGGTTCGGTGCAGCGGCTGAACGTCACGGTGAACTACGCCGAAGGTTCGGTGCACCAGCTGATCCAGACCAATGCGCTGGCCAACCCCGGTGACTCCGGCGGCTGCCTCTTCTCCGGCAGCGTCGGTCTCGGTATCACCTCCGGCAAGGGCAGTGGCACTTCGTACTACCAGCCGATCGGTGAGGCGCTGAGCGCCTACAGCGTCACGCTCAACCCGTAAGCACGTCCCGGGCCCCGGTCACCGCGACCGGGGCCCGGCCTGTGCGCGGAAGTGCTCGACGACGTGGTCGCGGAAGCGTTGCGCCGCAGCCGAAAGATAGGTGTCCTCGCGCCACGTGACGCTGAGCACGCGGCGGCAATCGGGGTCGTCGACATCGAGCCAGACCACCGTCCGGCTGGTTTCCGGCCGCAGTCCGAGCGACGGCACGAGCGCGAGCCCGAGGCCCGCGTCGATGAGCTGGAAGAGCACGGCGGCTTCGTCGCCCTCGCAGACGATGTGGAGTTCGAGCCCGGCCTTCGCGAAGAGGCGCTCGACGAGCGCACGCTGCCAGTACCCGGGGCGCGTGGTGAGGAACGGCTCGCCTTCGAGGTCCGCCAGGCCGACGCGGCCACGCCGGGCGAGCCGGTGCCCGGAAGGCACGCAGAGGAACACTTGCTCATCGAGCAGCACGCGGCTGCGGATGTCGTTGCCCGCCAACGGTTGCGACGAGATGCACAGATCGACGTCGCCGGATCGCAGCTTCTCCGCCATACCCTCGGCCGAGGCCTGGGACAGCCGCACGTCGACCAGCGGATGGCCGGGCACGAAGGTGCGAAGCGGTTCCGTGAGGGCGAGCAGGCTTTCGGCCGCGACGGTGACGGTGCCGCGTTCCAGCCCGGCGGCGTCGTCGAGTTCCTGACGGGCGTCGTCGAGCTCGGCCAGCGCCCGGTCGACTCGGCGGAGGAACGCGGTGCCGAAGCGGTTGAGCCTGATCCGGCGGCCGTGCCGGTCGAACAGCGGTACGCCGAGTTCGCTTTCCAGCCGGGCCAAGGTCCGGCTGAGCGAGGGTTGCGCGACCCGCAGCTTCTCGGCCGCGCGGCCGACGTGTTCGAGCCGGGCGACCGTCTGGAAGTACCGGAGCGCCAGAAGATCCACTGCTGATACCCCACCTGTTATGAACAGATAACCGATCTTGTCTTGGACAGCATAAGGCCTCGGCTTTTACGTTCGATCGCGTGAGTGAAACCCTGACCAGCCCGAGCCGGAAGGCGAACGGGACGCTGGTGGTGAACCGGGTGCTGGTGAGCGCCCACGCCGTCGCGATCATCGGCCAGCCGGTGTTCGCCGGCGGCTATCTCGGCGGCGATTACGACATGCTGTGGCTGCACCGTTGGGGCGCGGACGCGGTGTCGTACCTGGCGTACGCGCAGATCATCGCGGCCTTGGTCCTCTGGCTGACCCGCGGACCGCGCTGGCTGTTCTGGATCAGCCTGCTGCTCGCGGCGGGCGAGACCGCGCAGTACCTCGCCGGGATGGCGGGCGCGCTCGATCTGCACGTCCCCCTCGGCGTCGCGCTGGTCACCGGAGCGATCCTGACGACCATCGCCGTCTGGCGCCCGCAGACCTGGCGGGCCCGCCGATGAGCCGCCGCCTTCCCCGCAGGACCTTCCTCGGGCTCGCCGGCGGGGCCGGTGTCCTCGCCGCCGCCGGGATCGCGGCTCCCCGCCTGCTCGCGCAAGGCGCACCGGGGACCGGTGAGCTGCTGCGCAGCGGGCTCCCCCTGCCGGAACCGTTCCGGGTGCCGCTGCCGATCCCGCCGGTCCTGCGTCCACAAAGGACCGCCGACGCCGATCACTACACCATCACCCAGCGGGCGGCCACGGCCGAGATCCTGCCGGGCGTCCGGACACCGATCTGGGGCTACGACGGGATCTTCCCTGGCCCGACGATCGAATCGCGGCGGGACCGGACGGTGGTGGCGCACCATCGCAACGAACTTCCGGTGCCGACCGTGGTCCACCTCCACGGCGGGCACACGCCTGCCGACTCCGACGGCTACCCGACCGATCTCGTCCTGCCGCGGTCGGGCTGGAGCACCGCGCACGCCGGACACGGCATGGTCGACAGCCGTGCCCGGATCTCGAACGGCGAGCGCGACTACGTCTTCCCGCTGCGGCAACGGGCCGCGACGCTGTGGTACCACGACCACCGGATGGACTTCACCGGTCCGGCCGTGTACCGGGGCCTGGCCGGATTCCACCTGATCCGCGACGACGAGGAAGACGCCCTCGGGCTCCCGTCCGGGGAACGTGAACTGCCGCTGATGATCGCCGACCGTTCCTTCGACGAGCACGGCGAGTTCGCCTATCCCTCCCTCGACCGGTCGCTGCGGACCACACCGGGTGTCGAAAGTGCTTACGTGGAGGGTGTTTTCGGCGACGTGATCCTCGTCAACGGCGCGCCGTGGCCGGTGCACGAGGTCGCCGCCGTGCGGTATCGGCTGCGTCTCCTCAACGGCTCCAACGCGCGGCGGTACGACCTGGCGCTCGACCCGCCGCCGCCCGGCGGAGGCGGATTCGTGCAGATCGGCGCCGACCAGGGCCTGCTCGACGCGCCGCGCGCACACGACCATCTCCCCATCGCTCCCGCGGAACGGTACGACGTCGTCGTCGACTTCGGCCGGTATCCGGTCGGCACCGAAGTCACCCTCGTGAACCGGCTCGGCACCGGCTCGACCGCGCAGGTCATGCGATTCGTCGTCGCGCGCCGTGCGGCGGACGACAGCCGAGTTCCCGCCAAGCTCAGCGAGATCCCGCCGCTCACCCGCGAACAGGCCACGACCACGCGCGACTTCTCGTTCCGCGCGGGCACCGTCCACGGTCGCGCGGGCTGGGTGATCGGCGGCGAACCCTTCTCGCCGGACCTGATGTCGGCGAGCCCGCGCCTCGGCGACACGGAGATCTGGCGGTTCGTCGCCGACATCCACCATCCCGTGCACCTGCATCTGGTGGGCTTCCGGATCCTTTCGCGGGGCGGGCGGCCTCCGGGGCCGTTCGACGGCGGCATCAAGGACACCGTCGATCTGGCGCCGGGCGAGTCGGCCGAGGTCATCGCCCGCTTCGACGGCTATCGCGGCCGGTACGTCTTCCATTGCCACAACGCCGAACACGAGGACATGGCGATGATGGCGAACTTCGAGGTGGTCTAGCGGACCGGGTTGGTCAGCTCCCCGACGCCCTCGATCGCGACGGTGACCTCGTCCCCCGGCTTCATCGGCCCGACCCCGGCCGGGCTGCCGGTGAGCACCACGTCGCCGGGGCGCAGGGTGAACCAGCGGGTCACCCACGCGAGGATCTCCGGCACCCCGAAGATCATCTCCCGGGTGGTGGAGCGCTGGGCGAGTCGATCGTTGATCCGCGTGGTCACCTCGAGGTCTCCGTTTTCGATGTCGGTGGTGATCCAGGGCCCGAGCGGCAGGAACGTGTCGGCGCTCTTGGCCCGTGCCCATTGGCCATCGGCCCGCCAGTCGTGCGCGGTGACGTCGTTCGCGCAGGTGTAGCCGAGGACGTGCTCGGCGGCGTCGTCGACGGTCAGGTTCCGCGCGGTCCTGCCGATGACGACGGCCAGTTCGCCCTCGTACTCCAGGCGTTCGACCTCGGGTGGGTGCAGGATCGGCTGCCCCGGACCGGTCACGGCGTTCGGCGCCTTGAGGAACAGGGCGGGCCGCTCCGGCCACGGGCGCCCCTTTTCCTCCAGCTGGCAGGGATAGTTGCTGCCGACGCAGACGATCGTGCGCGGCTCGCACGGCGCGAGCAGCCGGACCCCGGACAGCGGACCGATGACCTCGCCGGGCCCGGTGTCCGGGTCGTAAGCACGCACGACGTCGTTCTCGACGCAGCCGCTCCGGGCGGTTCCCTCCGCGTCGAAGCGGATCAGCCTCATGCCGGACCGCCCAGCGCTTCCCGGACCAGTTCGAGCGGATGCCACGCCGTGCGCCCCGCTCCGTGGAAGATCTGTTGACGGCACGAAACGCCGGTGGCCGCGACCAGTGTTCCGGCCGGTTCCCGCTCCAGCGCGGGGAAAAGCCGGTCGCGGCCGACGGCCATCGACGTCTCGTAATGCTCGGCCTCGAAGCCGAAGGAACCCGCCATGCCGCAGCAGCCGGAGTCGATCTCGGCGACCTCCAGTCCCGGGATGCGGCGCAGCAGCGCCATGGTGGCGGCGGTGCCGACCTCCGCCTTCTGGTGACAGTGGCCGTGGAAGACCACGCGGCGCCCACTCAGCCACGAACGTTCCGGCAGGTTCAGCCTGCCGTCGTCGATGGCCTCCACGAGCAGTTCCTCGACCTGCCGGACCCGCTCCTTGACCTGACGCGCTTCGGGAAGATCCGGCAGCAGTGCCAAGGTCTCGTCGCGCAAGGTGAACACGCACGACGGCTCACAGCCGACGATCGGCGATCCCGGCTCGGTGTCGCGGGTCAAGGACGTGACCAGTCCGGTGGCCTTCTTCTTGGCATCGTCCAGCAGGCCTTTGGACAGGCTCGACCGTCCGCAGCAGCCCCCGGACGCGAGTTCCACCGCCCAGCCCGCGCTTTCGAGCAGTTCGATGGCCGCCTTGCCGATCTGCGGTTCGGTGAAGGTGGTGAAGGAGTCCGCCAGCCAGTTGACCGTGCCCACCGTCCCCGGCGCCGTCACCCGGCGGCGGTTCCAGCGCATCAGGTTGTCCCGGACGAACTTCGGCAGCGGACGTTCGGCCTTGATGCCGACGGTCCGTTCCATGAGTCGGCGGAGCGGACCGAGCCGACCGGGCACATTGGACAGTGGCGCGGTGGCCGAGCCGAGCCGGTTGAGGAACCGGATCGAGCCGAAGATCCGGGACCGCAGCGGCGTGCCGTGTTCCTCATGGTGCTGGTACAGGGTTTCGGCCTTGAGCGAGGCCATGTCGACGCTCATCGGGCATTCGCTCTTGCACGCCTTGCACATCAGGCACAGGTCGAGGATCTCGTGCAGGCGTTCCCCGCCGAGCGCGGCCTTCGGGTCCGGTTCGGAGAGCGCCTTGACCAACGCGTTGGCCCGGCCGCGCGTGGAATGCTCCTCCTGCAGGGTGACCTGGTACGACGGGCACATCACGCCACCGGTGGTCTTGCGGCACAACCCGATGTTCATGCAGCGGTCGGCGGCGTCGCGCATCCCGCCGACGACCTCGAACGACAGCATCGTCCGCAGCGGCGGCGCGGGCGGCAGGGCGTCACGGTCGCGCAGGTTCTCGGTCATCGAAGGCGCGTCGACGATCTTGCCGGGGTTCATCGTGCCCGCGGGATCGAAGAGTTTCTTGACCTGGCGCATGGCTTCGTAGAGTTCGTCGCCGAAGATCTCGCGGTTGAACTCCGAGCGGGCGAGGCCGTCGCCGTGTTCGGACGAGTTCACGCCGCCGAATTCGGCCACGAGATCCTTGATCTTCTCCGCGACCGTGCGCATCGTGTCGACCTGGGCGGGGTCGGTGAGGTCGACGAACGGCCGGATGTGCAGGCAGCCGACCGAACAATGACCGTAGAACCCGGCTTCCAGGTGGTGCTCGTCGAGGATTTCCTTGAACCGCGCGGTGTACTCCGCGAGATGCTCCGGAGCGACGGCGGTGTCCTCGATGAACGCCAATGGCCGTTTGGTCCCCTCGCCCGCCGCCATCAGCAGGCCGAGGCTGGACTTGCGCACCTTGAGCAGCGCCGCCTGTTCGGCGGCCGTGACGAGCTTGAGCGTGTGATAGCCGTGCCCGTCGCGCTCCCAGAGCGCGGCGACCTCGTCGAGTTTGGCCGCCAGCACGGTCTCGTCGTCGCCGGAAAACGACACGAACAGCAGCGCCTCCGGATCGCCGACGAGATGGTTGCCGAGGTCGGCGTACTCGATCTTCCGCCGCGACAGGTCGAGGATCGTCTTGTCCATCATCTCGACCTGATGCGGCCCGCAGCTGAGCGCGTCGAGCGTCGCCGAAATCGCGCCGTGCGTGGTCTCGAAATGCCCGACCGCGTAGACGGTCTTCTTCGGCTTGGGCACCAGGTCGACCTCGATCCGGGTGGCCAGCACGAGCGTGCCCTCCGCCCCGACGACGAATTTGGCCAGGTCGAAGGGTTTCCCGTCGCCGTACCCGGAGAGCCGGTCGAGCCGGTAGCCGCACGCGCGCCGCCAGAACAACGGCATGCCCTTGGCGATGGCGTCCTCGTGCGCGGTGACGAGTTCGGGGAGTTCGCGGTAGATCCGGCCTTCGAGCGTGTCCGCCTCGGCACGCCGCAAGCGTTCGGACTCGCTCACCGGCTCCAGCCGGGCGGTGGAGCCGTCGGCGAGGACGACGTCCAGCGCGCGGACGTGATCGATGGTCATGCCGAAGGTCAGCGATCCGGACCCCGCCGAGTTGTTGCCGACCATGCCGCCGATCGTGGCGCGGTTGCTGGTGGAGGTGTCGGGCCCGAACATCAGCCCGTGCGCGGCCACCGCCTGGTTGAGCTGGTCCTGGACGACGCCGGGTTCGACGACGGCGGTCCGCGCGACGGGATCGAGTGCGATGATGCGGTTCATGTGCCGCGAAAGGTCGAGCACCAGACCGGGGCCGACGGTCTGCCCGGCCAGGCTGGTGCCCGCCCCGCGCGCGACGACGGGCACGCCGAACTCCGCCGCGGTGGCGACGGCCGCGGCGACGTCCTCCTGATCGACGGGGAACACGACCCCGCGCGGCATGATCGAGTACATGCTCGCGTCGCGGGAGAACAGGTGCCGCGTGTAGTCGTCGAAGGCGACTTCCCCGTCGATCCGGGCGCGCAACGCTTCTTCGAGAAGGCTGGTCATCGGCCGGCCCTCAGTCGTTCTGCAGCAGTTCGAGGGCGTCCTGCAGCCCGCGTGGATCGGCGGGCACGCCGGCGAGCGTCAGTCCCATTTGGACTCCCGCGAGCGTGCCGGCGAGGGTGAGGTCGTTGAACGCGCCGAGATGCCCGATCCGGAAGATCTTCCCGGCGAGTTTGCCCAGCCCCGCGCCCAAGGACAGGTCGAACCGGTCCAGGATGAGCGCGCGGACCTTGTCGGCGTCGATCCCCTCGGGCATCAGGACGGCGGTCAGCGCCGCGGAATGCTCGCGCTCGTCCTGGCACAGGACCTCCAGGCCCCAGCCCCGGACGGCGGCGCGGGTGGCGGCCGCGTGCCGGGCGTGGCGCGCGAAGACGTTCTCGAGACCCTCTTCGTAGAGCAGCCGCAAGGCCTCCCGCAGGCCGTACATGAGGTTGGTGTTGGGGGTATAGGGGAAGAATCCGCGTTCGTTCGCGGTGAGCATGGGCCCCCAGTCCCAGAAGATCTTCGGCAGGCTCGCGGTCTTGGCGGCGTCGAGGGCCTTGTCGCTGATGGCGTTGAAGCTCATGCCCGGCGGGAGCATGAGGCCTTTCTGTGAGCCCGCGACGGTGACGTCGACGCCCCATTCGTCGTGCCGGTAGTCGATCGAGCCCAGCGACGAGATGGTGTCGACCAGCAGCAGCGCGGGATGCCCGGCGGCGTCCATCGCGGCGCGGATCTCCGGGATCCGGCTGGTGACACCGGTGGACGTCTCGTTGTGGACCACGCAAACGGCCTTGATCCGATGCGCGGTGTCGGCGGCGAGCCTCTCGGCGACCACCTCGGGGTCGGCGCCACGCCGCCAGTCACCGGACACGAAGTCGACGCGCAGGCCGAGCCCCTGCGCCATTTCCCGCCACAGCGTGGCGAAATGGCCGGTCTCGAAAGCCAGGACGGTGTCGCCGGGGCTGAGGGTGTTGGTGAGCGCCGCTTCCCACGCGCCGGTCCCGGTGGCGGGGTAGATGACGACCGGGTTCTTCGTGCCGAAGACGGGCCTGATGTCGCGTAACAGCCGCGTCGCCAGTTCCTGGAACTCCGGTCCGCGGTGATCGATGGTCGCCGCCGACATCGCCCGGAGCACCACGTCGGGAACGTTCGTCGGCCCCGGGATCTGCAGGAAGTGCCGTCCGGCCGCGTATGTCATGTGCGCCTCCACGCTCGGCTTCGAAAGGTTGCACGGAGTGAAACCTTGGTCCCACCGCCTGAACGGTATACCGTGTACCGAACTCCGTCGAGGGGGTACCCGGACCGACTTCGACCCGATTCCCTGAATGTGTCAGCGCCGACCGCAGAGGATTCCGATGTCCATACAACTCGTCACAGTCGTGGCGCTCGCCCTGGTCTTCCTGATCGCGACCGTGCTCCCCGTCCACATGGGAGCGCTGGCGTTCGTCGCCGCCTTCGTGATCGGCACGGCCTTCGCCGGAGAGAGCACCGACGACATCGTCTCGGGCTTTCCCGGCGACCTCTTCGTCATCCTGGTCGGGGTGACACTGCTGTTCGCGATCGCCAAAGGCAACGGCACCGTCGACCGGCTCGTGCATCTGGTGGTGCGCGCCGTCGGCGGGCGGATCGCCCTGATCCCGTGGGTGATGTTCGTGGTCACCGCGGCCCCGACCGCGGTCGGCGCGGTGGTGCCGGCGGCGGTGGCGATCATCGCGCCGATCGGCATGGGATTCGCCCGCCGCTACTCGATCAACCCGATGCTGATGGGCCTGCTGATCATCAACGGCGCCAGCGCGGGCGGCTTCTCCCCCATCAGCATCTTCGGCAGCATCGTCAACGGCGTCGTCGCGCGCGACAACCTGCCGAGTGATCCGGGACTGCTCTTCGCGTCTTCCTTCGTCTTCAACCTGGCGCTGAGTGTCGTGGTGTTCTTCCTCTTCGGCGGCCGCGAACTGATCCGCCGGTCATCGGCCGAACCCAAGGTCGCCGCGCTCGCGCACAGCGGTTCCTCGACGGTGACGACGATGACCGGCGACCCCACGCCTTCGAGCGGCGGCACCGACGAGCCCGAAGAACGACTCCCGCTCACACGCGACCACGTGTTCACGCTGATCGGGCTGGCGGCGCTCGCGGTGGGCGCGCTGGTGTTCAAACTCGACGTCGGCTTCACCGCGCTGACCGTGGCGACGGTGCTGTCGCTGGTCTCGCCGGGATCGGCCAAGGCGGCCGTCGGCGAGGTGGCGTGGCCGACGGTGCTGTTGATCTGCGGGATCGTCACCTTCGTCTCGCTGATGGAGCGGGTCGGCACGATCGACTGGCTCGGCAACCTGGTGACGCGGATCGGTTCACCGCTGCTGGCCGCGATCCTGATCTGCGCGATCGGCGCGGTGGTGTCGGCGTTCGCGTCGACGACCGGGATCCTCGGCGCGCTCATCCCGCTCGCGGTGCCGTTCCTGCTGGCGGGCGAGGTCGGCGCGGTCGGCATGATCATCGCGCTGGCGATCTCGT
Organism: Amycolatopsis sp. WAC 04169; assembly: GCF_003947535.1. NCBI lineage: Bacteria > Bacillati > Actinomycetota > Actinomycetes > Pseudonocardiales > Pseudonocardiaceae > Amycolatopsis > Amycolatopsis sp. WAC 04169. The sequence continues at coordinate 412,478 of NZ_QHJI01000007.1, forward strand.
CCTCGGTCGTCGACTCGTCGCCGTTCTCCACCAGCGGCGCGCTGGTCGTGGCCAACGCGCCCGCCGGGCAGAACGACAAAGTGTTCCGGGGCTTGATGATCTGGGGATTCAGCATGTGCGCGATCGCGCCGATCGCGACCTGGCTGCTGTTCATCCTGCCCGGCTGAGGCTGAGGCGGCCCATGCGGTCGTGAGTGGCGGTTCGGGTTAGAACCCGATACGCCACTCACGACCACCCGCGCCGTTCTGCTACCGGCTCCGGCGCTCGGCCAGCCAGCGTTCCGAATCGGGAGTGCCGCCGTCGAGCTGATCCACCACCGCGTCGAGGAAGCTGCCGTGACCGTGATCGGCCAGCGCCCGCAACACCGCGTCCGGGTCGCCGCCCTCGATGATCGTGAGCAGCTCGCGGTGCCGCTCGACGTTCTGCATCAACGATTCGCCGTCGCGGCGGGCACTGCGGTTGAGGGCCATGCACAACTGCATCTGCAGGGAAAGCGCGCGATAGGCCTCGGTGACCCGCTCGTGCCCTGCGAGCGCGACGATCGACTGATGGAAGTCGTACTTCCGTTGCGTGAACACACCTTCGTCGCCGTCGCGGCCCGCCTGTTCGAACGCGGCGAGAGCATCCCGGCAGGCTTGCAGCCGCTCCGGCGAGCGGACCGGGATCCCGATCCGGACGGCGAAGGCTTCGAGTTCTTCGCGCAGGGTGACGATTTCGTAGACGTCGTGGCGGGTGAGCGGGCGGACGATGACGCCGCGCCGCGGATGGGGCACGACGAGTCCTTCGAAGGCCAAGACCTGCAACGCTTCGCGCAGCGGCGGCCGGGAAACCCCGAGCCGCTCGGTGAGTTTGGCCTCGACCAAACGCGTGCCGGGCGGGAGTTCGCCGGAAAGTATCATCGCGCGCAGCGCACGGGTGGCCAGGTCGGCCATGCTCGGCGGCGCGACGATCCGGCCGTCCTCGTCCTGCACGGCATCGGCGGAACTCGTGGTCATCGAACCCCTCCCTGTCTGTATACGGTATATCAATCACCGTCGGCACGTGTGAGCGGTAGGTCACTTCTTAATCGGTTGGACAATCCGTCCAGCACTTATACAGTCGGTCTCGTGACCAACGAGCATCCGTATCCGCCCGCCTTCCGCAGCGGCGACCTGGTTTCCGTGTCCGGACGGCTCGGCGTGACCGAGACCGGGGCGCTGGTACCCGGCGGATTCGACGCCGAATGCCCACAGGCCTTCGCCAACCTCGACGCCGCGCTGCGTTCGGTGGGCGCGACCCGCGCGGACGTGGTGAAGGTCGTGGTCTACCTGACCGACATCGCCGACCGCGACGGCCTCAACCGGGTCTACGAGGAGTTCTTCTCGGAACCCAGGCCCGCCCGTACCTGTGTCGGGGTCGCTTCCCTGCCCTACGGCGGCGTCGTCGAAGTCGAGGCCCTCGCCCGAGTACGCGATGTCTGAGCAGGACGCGATCCTCGACGCGCTCGCCCCGGTCGCCGATGGCATCGCGGCGACGCTCGGTTCGTTCTGCGAGGTCGTGGTACACGACTTCCGCCGCCCGGAGAAGTCGGTGGTCGCAATCGCCGGCTCGGTGACCGACCGCACCGTGGGCGGCTCGATGAGCGAGATCGGCATGGGCCTGCTCGCCCGCGGCGACGACGCCGAAGACCAGCTGAACTACGTCACGCGGACGGCGTCCGGGAAGCTCGTGAAGTCTTCGACCATGCTGCTGCGCGACAGCGGCGGCTCGGTGTTCGGCGCGCTGTGCGTGAACCTCGACGTCACCGCTCTGGGCCAGCTACGAACCCTCGTCGGCGAACTCGCCGACGTCGGCACCGCGGCCGAAACGCCGACCACCACCTTCGGCGACGACGTCGACGCCGTGGTGGACGCGATCGTCGACGAGCATCAACTCCGGCTGAACAAACCGTGGACCGCCCTCAACCGCGAAGAACGTCTCGATCTGTTCCGCAGCCTGCACGCACGGGGAGTGTTCGCCGTGCGGCGGGCCGTACCCCAGGTCGCGGCGCGGATCGGGATCTCCCGCGCCTCCGCCTACAACTATCTCGCCGAAATCCGTGAACAAGGAGCATCATGACCGCCCCCGTGACCATCGACGACATCCGCGACGCGGCCGCCCAGCTGGCCGGGGTCGCGCACCGGACCCCGGTCGTGCGTTCCCGCACCCTCGACGAGCTCGTCGGCGCCGAGGTCTTCATCAAGTGCGAGAACCTTCAGCGCGTCGGGGCCTTCAAGTTCCGTGGCGCGTACAACGCCGCCTCCCGGCTCTCGCCGGAACAGCTGGCCAAGGGCATCGCCGCGTACTCCTCGGGCAACCACGCGCAGGCCGTCGCGCTCGCCGCGCGCGAACTCGGCAGCAGCGCGGTGATCCTGATCCCGGAGGACACCCCGCAGTCCAAAAAGGACGCCACCGCGGGTTACGGCGCCGAGATCGTCACCTACGACCGGTACACCGGCGACCGCGTCGCCATCGGCGAGGCGCTGGCGGCCGACCGCGGTCTCGCGCTCATCCCGCCCTACGAGCACCCGCACGTGATCGCGGGACAGGGCACGGCGGCGCTGGAACTGCTGGAGGACACCGAATCCCTGGACACGCTCGTCGTCCCGGTCGGTGGTGGCGGCCTGATCGCGGGCAGCTCGACCGCCGCGAAGGCCGTGCGGCCCGGTATCCGGGTGGTCGGCGTCGAACCCGCCGCGGGTGACGACACCAAACGCTCGCTCGAGGCGGGCGAACGCGTGTCGATCCCGGTGCCGCGGACGATCGCCGACGGCCAGGCCGCTTCCGTCCCCGGCGAACTGACGTTCTCGATCAACCGGCGGCTCGTGGACGACATCGCGCTGGTCACCGACGAGCAGGTCCGGGACGCGATGCGGTTCGCGTTCGAACGGCTGAAGCTCGTCATCGAACCGAGCGGGGCGACCGGTCTCGCCGCGCTGCTCAGCGGCCGGATTCCCGCGTCGGGCCGGGTCGGGGTGATCATCAGCGGCGGGAACGTCAGCCCGGAACGCTTCGCCGAGCTGATCGCCGGCTGACCTCCCCGCATTTCGTCCTCTGAATGCGGCTGTCCGTGAAGGCCTCCTTGAGGGACTCTGGGTCCCTCAAGGAGGCCTTCACGGACTTGCGCTCACAAGCCGAGCCCGCCCGCCAGCACCGGCCAGGAGTTCCGCAGCGCCCGCTGCCAGTACGGCCAGCTGTGCGTGCCGTCGCCGTAGTAGTCGACGGTCGCCGGAATCCCCTTGGCCTTCAACCGATCCGTGAAGGTCACCGAGGAAGCCAGCGCCTGCGGTTCGAAGATGTCGGACTGGCCGGGCGGGTCGAGCGGACCGGTCTTGCCGTTCCCGCACGAGATGTAGAGTGCCGTGCCGCGCAGGCCGTCGATGTTGTCGTACGGGTTGTTCGCCGTCCAGATCGGTCGCATCCCCCAGCTGTCGCCCCAGAGCTCCAGGTAGTTGAAGATCCCCGCGCGGGCCAGGATTCCCTGGATGAACAGCGGCGCGCCCTGATTGAGGGTGTTCGGCACCCCGCTGTAGGACGCCGCCGCGGCGAACATCCCCTTGTGCTTGTACGAATACGCGAGCGCGCCGTAGCCGCCGATCGACAAGCCCGCGACCGCCCGGCGGGTGCCCGCCCGGTAGCCGCGTTCGACGATCTGCCGCACCTCCAGGGTGTGGAAGGTGTCCCAGTCGGGAGTGCTCCTGAGCCCGAAGTTCCACCACTTCGTGTACATGCCGGCCGGGCCGCCCGTCGGCATGACGACGAGGGCGTCCTTGTCGGCGGTGAACGCCTTGACGTCGGTGAACTGATCCCACGAGCGGTAGTCGACCGGTTCGCAGCAGCCGTGCAGCAGGTACAGCGTCGGCCAGGTCCGCATGGGTTGCGCGGCCCAGCCGGTCGGCACCAGCAGGCGGACCATACCGGTGGTGCCGAGCGCGGGCGAACTGATCTTGAGATCGACCGTGCGCGCGTCCAGCCAGGTCTCCTCGACGACCTTCGCCCCGTTGTCGGCGGACACCGGCGCGGGCGCCGCGCTCGCGGGGACCGGGCTTCCGAGCAGGGCCACCATGGCCAGCGCCAGCAGACCCCACCGCCGGGTTCGCTTCATCACTTCTCCTCGCTCACAACGGGATGTTTCCGTGCTTCTTGGCCGGGAGGGTCTGCCGTTTGGTCCGCAACGCGTGCAGGGCCCTCGCCACCTGGAGGCGGGTCTGCGACGGCGCGATGACCTGGTCGACGTAGCCGCGTTCCGCCGCCAGATAAGGGTTCGAGTACCGTTCGCGGTACGCCTCGGTGAGCCGCCGTCGTTCGGCGGTCCGCTGTTCCGGTGGCAGTGCGGCGAGTTCGTGTCGATGGAGCACCCGCACCGCGCCCTCGGCGCCCATCACCGCGATCTCGGCGGTGGGCCAAGCCAGGTTGACGTCCGCGCCGAGGTGTTTCGACCCCATCACCGCGTAGCCGCCGCCGTAGGCCTTGCGGATCACCACGGTCACCTTCGGCACGGTCGCCTCGCCGTAGGCGTAGATCAGTTTGGCGCCGCGGCGGATGATCCCGTGCCGTTCCTGTGCCTCACCCGGCAGGTAGCCGGGAACGTCGGCGAGGGTGAGGATCGGGATGCCGAACGCGTCGCAGAACCGGACGAATCGCGCCGCCTTCTCCGAGGCGTCGATGTCGATCACGCCCGCCTGGTGCCACGGCTGGTTCGCCACGACCCCGACCGTGCGGCCCCGCATCCGGCCGAACGCGCAGATCATGTTCGGCGCGAAGGCACTGTGGATCTCGGTGAACTCGCCGTCGTCGACGAGCCGCGAGATCACCTCGGTCATGTCGTAGACCTGGTTCAGCGAGTCGGGCACCAGCCGGTCGAGTTCGAGATCGGCGGCGGTGAGTCCGGGATCGGTCTCGTCGGCGTATTCCGGGGCAGCGTCGAGGTTGTTGGACGGCAGATACCCGAGCAACGTCTGCACCCAGTCGATCGCGTCGTGCTCGTCGGCGGCCCGGTGGTGGGCGTTCCCGGAGACCTCGCTGTTCACCGCGGCGCCGCCGAGCCGCTGGGCGGAGACCCGCTCGCCGCTGACGGCGTGCACGACGTCCGGGCCGGTGACGAACATGTGCGCGGTCTCGTCCACCATCACGGTGAAGTCGGTGATCGCCGGCGAGTACACCGCCCCGCCCGCGCACGGTCCCATGATCAGCGAGATCTGCGGGATGACACCGGACGCGAGCGCGTTCCGCCTGCCAAGTTCGGCGTAGTAGGCCAGCGAGACGACGCCCTCTTGGATACGGGCGCCGCCGGAGTCGTTGATGCCGACCACGGGACAGCCCAGCGTCATCGCCAGGTCCATCACCTTGAGGACCTTCTCGCCGAAGACCTCGCCCATGCTGCCGCCGAACACGGTGAAGTCCTGGGAGAACACACAGACCTGCCTGCCGTCGACCGTGCCGTGCCCGGTCACCACTCCGTCGCCGTACGGCCGGTTGGCGTCCATCCCGAACTCGGTGCACCGATGCCGGGCGAACTGGTCGAGCTCGACGAAGGAACCCTGATCCAGCAACAGCTCGACGCGTTCGCGCGCGGTCAGCTTGCCCTTGGCGTGCTGCCGGTCGACGGCTCGTTTCTCGGCGATCCGGAGATCTTCCTGACGGGCGGCGAGGTCGGCGATCCGGAACGCCGTCGTGTCGGTCATGGCCGCGCCGCCTTGGGTGCCCCCAGCCGGGCCGCGAGCGCGGCGGCGACCACCTCGACGTGCGGCGGGTCGATCATCGACAGGTGATCGCCCGGCACCCGTACGACCTCCAGATCCGCGCAGAAGGCGTCCCAGCCGAGGGACTCGTCCGTGCGCAGGTACCGCGGGTCGAGGGTGGTGGTCAGCGGATGCGGCTCCTGCGCGCGGATCAGCAACACCGGCCCGGCATACGGTTCCGGCTCGTACCGTTCCGCGACCCGCGCGTCCACATAGGACTCGTACTGATGCCGCAGCACCCCGTGCCCCATCCCGGGCACCTGCTCGGCCAGCTTGCTGATCACCAGCCGGATCTGTTCGTCGTCGCCGAGCCGGACGAGATCCTCGCGCGGGATGTCCAGCGGGACGCCGTAGGTCCGCTCGATGTGTTCGGCGAAGCGGTCGAACCGGTCCAGCAGGATCTCGTGCGCCGGCTTCCCCGGCGCGGGCAGCGGCAGGATGCTGTCGATCAGGAACACGAGATCGACCCGCTCCCCCGCCGCCGTCAGCCGCCGGGCGGTCTCGTAGGCGAGGCAGCCGCCGAACGACCAGCCACCCAGCCGGTACGGGCCTTGCGGCTGGATCTCCCTGATCAGTTCGAGATAGCACTCGGCCTTGTCCTCGACCGTGTCCTCTTCGTCGATCCGTTCGAGCCCGTAGACGGGCCTGCCCTCCGGCAGCAGGCGGACGAGCCCTTCGTAGACGCTCGTCGGGCCGCCCGCCGGATGGAAGAGGAACACCGGATCCGTGCCGCCCTCGCGCAGCGGCCGGACAGGGCAGCCGCCGCGTCCCTCGATCGCGTCGCGCAGCAGATCGGCCATCGCGGCGATCGTCGGCGTGGCGAACAGCCCGTCAGGGACGGCTCCGAGCTGCCCGGCGAAAACGGCGCGCAGCCGCTCGGCCGCTTCCGCGTCGCCACCGGCGGCGAAGAAGTCGTCGTGGACGCCGGGTTCCGCGCCGCCGAGTTCCGCCTGCCAGTGCCGGGCGATCCAGCGTTCGGCCGGGTCACGTGGCCCGACGGCCGCACCCGGCGAGGCGGGCCGCGGGTCCGCCTCGCGGAACCCGGCCTGTTCCGCGAGATGGTCGGCGAGTTCGCCGAGGCTCGCACCACGCAACAGCAGCGGGATCGGCAGCGGCAGGCCGAAATCGCGTTCCACGACTCCCCTGGCGCGCATCGCGGTGAGCGAATCCAGGCCGAGCCGGGTGAGCGGCGCGTTCCGGTCGATCTCGTCCGCGGCGAGGCCGAGCATCCCGGCGACGAGCCCCGCCAGGTAGTCGGCCAGCATCTCGCGCGCCGCTTCGGGCAGGACCGCCCGCAGCGCGTCCAGTCCGTCCCAAGTGGACGGTCCAGTGGCCGGTTCCTCCCCCGGAACCAGGATCTCGAAGAAGGGCCGTCCGGCCAATCGCGGGAACAGGGCCAGGACGGTTCCGGCGTCGACGCGGGCGATCCCGGTCGAGGCGCGGTCGCGGCGCAGCACGGCGTCCAACGCCGCCAGCGCTTCCTCCGTACCGAGCGGTTCGAGGACGGGGTTGCGGTTGCCGACGGCCGCTCCGGCCTCGCCCCAGGCACCCCAGCCGATGGTCGCGGCCGGCAATCCGGCAGCCCGGCGCCACGCGACGAGCGCGTCCACCCACGCGTTCGCGGTGGCGTAGGCCGCCTGACCCGGCGATCCGAACAGCGCGGCCGCCGACGAGTACGTCAGCCACCAGTCGAGTTCGTGCCCGGCCGTCGCTTCGTGCAAACGCCACGCCCCCAGCGCTTTCGCGCGCCAGACCGCCTCGACGGCGTCTTCGTCGAGGTTGACGGCGGCACCGTCGGACAGCACACCGGCCGCGTGCAGCACGCCACGCAACGGCAGGCCGCCATCGATCGCCGCCGCGACCAACGCTTCGGCCGTCCCTGGCGCTGCGATGTCACCCGCCACCACGCGGACGTCGACGCCCTGGTCACGCAAATCCGCCAGCAGCGGTTCGACGGCGGGGCTCGCGCCACGCCGTCCGGAGAGGACGAGCCTGCTCGCGCCGCGTCCGGTCAGCCAGTCCGCGGCGACCAGGCCGAGGCCGCCGAGACCACCGGTGATCACGTAGGCACCTTCGCGCACAACGGTTTCGCGGCTTGGGTCGCCGAGTTCCGGCCGGGCCAGCACCCGGGTGTACCGGACGCCCTCGCGCCAGGCGATTTCGTCGTCCGGCGCGTCCGCGCGGAGCTCCGCCGCCAGCTTGGCGACCCAGAGCAGCGCGGGATCCGGCTCGGCGTCGAAGTCGACCTGGCTCGCGCGCAGTTCGGGATGTTCGAAGGCGAGAACGCGGACCAGCCCGCGCAGCCAGGCCTGGCCGGGGTCTCCACGCTCGCCGGGTTCGACGGCCGACGCGCCCGCGCTGACGAACCACAACCGCGGCGCCCCTTCGACCAGTTCGGCGACGACACCCGAAAGCGTCGCGACCATCCGCGCGTCCCGCATCGGGTCGAAGTCACCGGACGCGAGGCAAGCCAGAACTCCGGTGACCTCACGGGCTCGCAGGGCTTCCGCCAGCGCCGCCCTATCCCCGAGCGGAACGGTCACCAGTTCGTCCCCGGCGAGCCGGTCACGCAACGCCGTCAGCCACGGCGCGTCCTCGTGCAGGACGACCCAGCGGCGCGGGCCCGGCGCGGCCGAGGGCAGGTCGGCCTGCCGCCAGACCGTCTCGAACAGCAGCTCCGCCATCGGCACCGGCAGCGCCGAACGCTGGAACCGGCGGCAGTAGACCTCGCGGAACTCGACCAGGACGACACCGCCGGCATCGACCAGCTGGACACCGCCGACCAGGCCGTCACCGGCCGGATCGAGCGAGTCGAGCACGGCGTCGACCCGGACACCACGGCGTGGGTCACCGGCGACGACGACCTCGCCCAAGGTCAGCGGCAGGAAGACCCCGTCGGTTTCGCGCAGCACGTCCCCGGCGGCCGCGGCCAGCGCGTGCCGGCAGGCGTCGGCGATCACCGGATGCAGGACGTACGCCGGATCGTCGGCGGGCAGGGTGATCGAGGCCGAAGCCCTGCCCGGTGCGGCCAGGACGTCCCGCAACCCGCGGAAAGCCGGTCCGTAACTCTGTCCCATCCCGGCCAGCAGCCGGTACAGGTCGATCGGCCTGGCGTCGTCGCCGACCGCGCCGAACGGCACCACCGCGGTGTTCCCGTCGCGGACGCGGGCTGTGGCGTGCCGCACCCAGCCGCCGTCCGAGGACCGTGCGTAGACGTCCACTTCGGACGGTCCGGTGCGCAGGCCGGTCGTCACCTCGGTATGCGCGGCGAGCGGGAGGACCCGGTGCAGTTCGAGGCCGCCGACGCGGAGTTGCCCGCCTGGTCGCAGGACCGATTTCGCCGCCGCGAGCGCGAGTTCGAGGAATCCGGCGGCGGGGAACAGCGGCACCCCCATCGCCGCGTGGTCGGCCAGCCAGGGCAGCGTCTCGGTCCCGACGTCCGCACGCCACAGGTGCCCGCCGCCGGTCGGTTGTTCGATGTGGACACCCAGCAACGGATGTGTGCCCCCGGCCCGGTTCGCCGGGCGCCGCGGCCAGAACCGCCGGTGCCGCCAGCGCGGGGCGGGCAGCTCGACCGGAAGCGGGCGGGGCCCACCGTCGTCGAGCGCGACGGGCAGCCCGAGGGTGTGGAGCCGGGCGAGCGTGGTCAGGAACGCCACGCGCTCGTCGATCTTGCGGCTCGCCGACGGCACGGCGAGCGCGCCGGTGCTCTGCTCGATCGCGGCCAGCGCCACCGGATGCGGCGAGATCTCGACGAACACGTCGTATCCGTCGGCGGTCGCCGCCGTCAGTGCCTGGCTGAACCGCACCGGACGGCGCAGATTCGCCGCCCAGTAGTCGACGTCGAACACCGGCGACCCTTGTGGATCGTCGAGAACACTGCTGTAACAGGGGATTTCCACCGGTCGCGGGGACAGCTCGCCGAGCCCGGCACGGAACCGGCCGAGAACGGCGTCGACGGCCTCCGAATGGCCCGCGCCGCCGACGGGCAGCCGCTTCGCCAGCCTGCCGAGGCTCTCGACGTGCGACACCAGCGCCTCGACCTGCTCGGCTCCGCCGCTGACGGTGCACTGGACCGGCGAGGCGTAGACCGCGACGGTGATCCCGGGGAAATCCGCTTCCAGATCGGCGAGTTCGGCCGGCGACAGTTCGACCACCGCCATCGCGCCGTCGCCGGAGGCGTCGACCTCGGCCAGCAGCCGGGCGCGGGTGGCCATCACGCGCAAACCCTCGGCGACGTCCAGCGCACCGGCGACGACGGCGGCCGCGACCTCGCCCATCGAATGCCCGAGCACCGCGGCCGGGACGACACCGTGCGCACGCCAGAGCCCGGCGAGGGCGAGCTGCATACCGAACAACGCGAGTTGCGTCGCGCCGAGGTCCGGCGGGTCGTGGTCGCCGGCGAACACCGCGCGCAGGGAGAAGCCGGCTTCGGCCCGGAACACCGGGTCGAGCGCCTCCACCTCGGCGCGGAACGCGGGCTCTGTGCGCAGCAGGACGCGGCCCATCCCGGGCCACTGGGAGCCGTAACCGGAGAAGACGAACACGACGTCGGACACGGGCGCGGCCTCGCCGAAGACGACGTCGGCGCTCTCACGTCCGGCGGTCATCGCCCGCAAGGCGGCGGCCACCCGGTCGCGCCCCTCCGCGACGACCGCGCCACGGACGGGCAGGTGGTCCCGGCTCCTGGCCAGCGTCGCGGCGACCGTGTCCAGCGAGACCGAGCGGTGCGCGGGATCTTCGAGCCAGTCCGCCAGATCGGCGGCGCGCGCCCGGAGCACCTCGGCCGAGCGAGCGGACAGCGCGAACACCCGCGAGCCCTCGGTTTCCTTCCCCCGGGCGGCGAACGAGGCGGCAGGCCATTCTTCGACGACGACGTGGGCGTTGGTGCCGCCGAATCCGAACGCGGAGACCCCGGCGCGTACGACGTCGGAGTAGCGCGGCCAGTCCGTCCCGGTGTCCACCACGCGAAGGCGGAGACCGGTGAAATCGATGTGCGGGCTGGGTTCGTGATGGTGCGGGGTCGGCGGCAGCCGCCGGTGGACCATCGCGAGGACGACCTTGATCAGCCCGGCCATCCCCGCCGCGCCTTCCAGATGGCCCAGGTTCCCCTTCACCGAGCCGATCAGCAGCGGGCGGCCGGGTTCGCGGCCGGCGCCGAGCACTTCACCGAGCGCGCCCGCCTCGATCGGGTCGCCCACCGCGGTCCCGGTCCCGTGCGCCTCCACGTAGTCCACAGAGGACGGTTCGACGCCCGCCGTCGCGTACGCGTCACGCAACAGGTCGGCTTGCGCGCCGGGGCTGGGTGCCACGAGCCCGTTCGACCGTCCGTCGGAATTGACCGCGCTGCCGCGGATCACCGCGAGCACCCGGTCGCCCGCGCGGCGAGCGGCCTTCAGCGGTCTCAGCACGATCACCCCGCAGCCCTCGCCTCGGGCGATGCCGTCGGCGGCGGCGTCGAACGGTTTGCAGTGCCCGTCCGGCGCCAGCACCCCGGCCCGCTCGAAGGACGCGGTGACCGCGGGCGAGAGCAGCAGGTTCACCCCGGCGACGAGCGCCGTCCCGCATTCGCCGCGGCGGAGGCTCTGCACCGCCTGGTGCACCGCGACCAGCGAAGACGAGCACGCGGTGTCGAGGGTGAGGCTGGGGCCGCGCAGGTCGAACAGGTACGACAGCCGGTTCGCGGCGATGCTCGTCGCGGCGCCGGTGGCGGACCAGACGTCGACGGCGGCGGGATCGGCCATCGTCAGGTGTCCGTACTCGCCCGCCGAGAGCCCGACGAACACCCCGGTCCGGCTTCCGCGCAGCGTGGACGGCGGGATCCCGGCGTGTTCCAGCGCCGCCCACGCGACTTCGAGCAGCATCCGCTGCTGGGGATCCATCGTCTCGGCCTCACCCGGGGTGATGCCGAAGAACTCGGCGTCGAATCCGGCGATGTCGCCGAGGAACCCGCCGCGGGCGGGGGTGTCCCAGCGGTCCTCCGGAACCTCGCGGATGCCGTCGCGTCCGGCGTCCAGGAGCCGCCAGTACCGCTCCGGGGAGTCCGCGCCGCCCGGCAGACGACAGCCGATGCCGACGATCGCGACCGGTTCCTCCTCGCGGCCTTCACCTTCGACGACCGCGGAGTCCTCCACTGTGGACAGACGGGCGGCGAGCGCGGAGATCGTCGGGTACTGCCACACCAATGTCGGCGGCAGCGGGCGGCCGAGATGCCTGCTCAGTTCCGCCGCCAGTTCCATCGACTCGCGGGAGGAAAGCCCGCTCTCGTACAGTGGCCGGTCGGGGTCGACCTGACCGGCGGGCGTGCCGGTCCGCTCGGCCACCCGCGCGATGAGCCAGGCGTGGATCTCGCCGGTCACCCGAGCCGCCGCGCGGTCAGCGATCCGTCCAGATAGGACTTCCGGCACAGCGCCCGGCTGATCTTGCCGCTGGAGGTGCGCGGGATCTCGCCTGGCGAGAGGAAGACGATGTCGTACGCCCGCAGGCCGTGCGCGGCCGAGACCGCCCTCCGAATCTCGCCGCTCGCCACGACGATGTCGGCCTCGCTCCCCTTGGCGCGCTCCGCCAGCACGACCGCCGCTTCGCCGTCTTCGCGCTCGATCGCGAACGCCGCGGCGGAATGCGGCCGGACCGCGGGATGGGTCTCCACGGTCTGCTCGATGTCCTGCGGATAGTGGTTGCGGCCGTCGACGATGACGAGATCCTTGAGCCTGCCGGTCATGAACAGTTCGCCGTCGTAGCGCACGCCGAGGTCCCCGGTCGCGAGCCAGCCCGCGCCGGACTCCGGGTCGATCGGCGGCAGGCCGAAGACACCGTCGGACGCGGCGGGCCGCCCCCAGTACCCCACTCCGACGTTCGGGCCGTTGACCTGGATCTCCCCCACCCTGCCGGGTTCGACCAGCGCGCCGGTGACCGGATCGGCGATGCGGACCCGTTGCCCGGCGGGGAATCCGCACGAGACGAGCGTGGTGGACACCGCGCCGGGGAGCGCGGGCGCCGCCAGCCCGGCGGCGAGCTGTTCGCGGTCGAAGGCGACCTCTCGCGGCGCCTTGCCCGCCTCGGTGACGGACACGAGCACGGTGGCCTCGGCCAGTCCGTACGACGACCGGTGCACCTCCGGGCGCAGCCCGCATTCCTCGAAGGCGCCGTGGAATTTCGCGATCGTCGACGGGAGGACCGGCTCGCTGCCGTTGATGAGCGAGACGACCCGGCTCAGTTCGAGGTAGCTCTTCTCGGCCTCGGTCACGCGGGAAGCGCTGTAGGCGTAGGCGAAATTGGGTGCCGCGCTGATCGCGCCGGGGCTGGCCGAGAGCGCGCGCAGCCAGCGTGACGGACGTTCGAGGAAGGCGAGCGGATCCATCAGGACCGACGGCGCCCCCGCCGCCATGGGCGCGCCGATCCCGAGGATCAGGCCCATGTCGTGGAAGAGCGGCAGCCAGCTGACGGTGGACGTCGTCCCGGTTTCGATCGCGTACGCGTCGCATGCCTGCCGGGCGTTGGTGAGCGCATTGCGATGGGTCAGCATCACGCCAGCCGGCGTCCTCGTGGAACCGGACGTGTACTGCAGGTACGCCAGTCCGTCCGGTTCCGGTCGCGGCCAGGAGCGGTCACCGGCCGCGACCGGAGCTGTGGTGTCGACGGCGAGCACGGCGGGGCGCTCGATCGCCGTCGAGGCGAGGAAACCGGCGGCGACGTCGAGTCCGTCGGTGGTGGTGAGCACGACCTTCGGCGCGCAATCGGCGAGCACGGCGGCCAGCCTGCCCGCGTGCCCGGGGAGGTCCGGGGCGAACAGCGGCACCGCGACCAGCCCGGCACGGATCGCGCCGAGGAAGGCGACGACGTAGTCCACGGACTGCCGCGCCAGGATCGCGGCCCGGTCACCGGCGCCGGTGAACGCGGTCAGCCGGGTGGCGAGGTGATCGACGCGCTCGTCGAGTTCACGCCAGGACAGGCTGATCGCGCGGCCGTCCGCTCCGGCGCGATGGTCGAGGTAGGTCACCGCGACCTCGTCGCCGAGCCGCCACGCCCAGTACCGCAGCAGCGTGGCGAACGATTCCCCACCGGGTGCGTCGTCCGTGCCGCGGGCGGCGACGACCGTTTCCGAAATGGTTTCCATGGCCCCTCGTTTTGACGACGTGAGCAGGAGCGGGTGAATTCGGAACGGCGCCGTTGCCGAAAGCGGATTCCATTCCGGAGACCGTTCTTTGTCTGCCCGGAACTGTATGGACGTCCCGGGAAGGGTGTCAATGAAAGGATGATGGAACGCCGTTGCCCGCGCGGACGTGCTCACCGCGAAGTGAGAAAGGGGGCACCCGGCTTGTCACTTCGGGACGAACTTCGGGGATTCAGGAGCCGGAGCGCGAGGAGTGCTCCGGCGAGTTGCAGTGCCGCCGCGGTCAGCAGCCCGGCCGTGTAGCCGTCCGCCAGCGCGGCCGCGGCGCCCTCGTCGAGCCGGGCCGTGCGAACCACCGACAGGACGGCCCCGATCAGCGCGACGCCCAGCGCGCTCGACAGTTCACGGGACGCGGTGAGCAGGCCGGAGGCCGTGCCCGCGTGCCGTTCGGCGACGATCTCCAGCGCGTACGAGGTCAACGGGGTGGTCAGGGCCGATCCGGCGCCGATCAGCACCAGCCCGGGAACCCTGGGCGGGATTTCCGGCAGATGGTTGACCGCGGCGAGCGCCAGCAGTCCGGCGGCCACCGTCGCCAGCCCGACCGCGACCGTCCGATGTGGACCCCACCGTGGTACCGCCCAGGGCACCAGCGGCGTGGCGGCGACGACCGCGACCGCCACCACGACCAGCGGCAATCCGGCGAGCATCGGCCCGAGGCCGAGGGATTCCTGATGCAGCAACGGCGTGAAGAAGAAGACGCCCGAAACCCCCAGTCCCCACAGCAACTGCACGGTGAGCGCGCCGGTGAACACCCGCGTTCCGGTCAGTGCCGCCGGCACCAGCAGCACCCGCGCGCGTCTTTCCCTGACCACGAACCAGATCGCGAAGGCCGTCCCCGCCGCGCAGAGCACCGCGTTCAGCTCCACCACGGCGGCGGTGACCAGGACCATCGCGGTGGTCAGCACCAGCATGGACAGCACGGCGGGCCGTCCGGCCGCCGGATCACGATCCGCGAGGGCGACCCTGCGCACCAGCATCAGCATCGCCGCCACGAACGGGAGGTTGACGAAGAAGATCCAGCCCCAGCCGAGATATTCGCTCAGCGCGCCGCCGAGCGTGGGTCCGAGCGCGAGGGCGACCGCGAGGCAGGCGGTCCAGACCGTCGCGCCGACCGCCCGCCTTCGCGCGTCGAGGTCGGTGCGGAGCAGGCTGAGCAGGGCCGGGACCAGGAACGCCGCCGCCGCGCCTTGCAGGATCCGCGCGGCGATGACGAGCCACGCCGTCGTGGCGAACCCTCCGATCGCCGCCCCGGCGCCGAACGCGAGCAGCCCGGCCCGCAGGGTCGCGGCCTGGCCCCAGCGGTCCACCAGCGTCCCCGCCACCGGCAGCAACCCGGCGAACGGGAGCATGTAGCCGATGCTCACCCATTGCAGCGTGGGCAGATCGAGCCCGAGTTCCCGGGCGAGCGAAGGCGCGCCCGCCGCGACGATCGTGTTGTCGAGGGTGGTGACGAACGCCCCGAGCCCGATCATGAGGAGCGTCGCTCTCATTTCGGCTCCTCGTGAGTGAAGAGGACGGTTCTAACCGTCCTTACCACTCACGAAACTGGACCCCACTCTCCCGTGACAATTCCCGCCTGCCCCGTTCACACTCGCGCTATAACCATCCCTGCCGCGAAGCCTGCGCGCCCAGTTGGAATCGGGTCTGTGCGCCCAGCAGTTGCTGCAGACGGCTGATCCGCCGCAGGACCGTGCGTTCACTGACGCCGAGCTCGCGCGCGATCGCCTCGTCGGTCAGGCCTCCGCTCAGCAACGCGAGCAGACGGCGTGTGGCGACGGTCGGTTCCTGCGTCGCCTCCGCGTCTTCCGGACCGCCCGCCCGCACCGGGACACCCATCCGCCAGAACGATTCGAACAGCTCGATCAGCGCGCTCAGCAGCATCGACGGATGAATCAGCAGGGCCAGCACGTCGCCGGCGTCGGAGTTCGGGACGGCGATCAGCGCCTTGTTGCTGTCGGCGATCACCAGCTTCAGCGGCAGCCTGGGGAACACCCGGGCCTGCTCCCCGAGCGCGATACTCGACTGCACCTGGGCGAATCCATCGTCGGTCCGCAACACCGCCGAGTCGTAGACGACGCGGTACGCGATGCCGCGCGCCATCGAGCCCGGCTGCACCGTGCTCACTTCGGCCTTCGGGCTCATGTACGACCCGGGGTCCAGCGCGACGATGTCGACGCCGGCCTGCGTCTGCATCGCCTCGAAGGTGGCGATCACCTCGTCCCCACTCCGCAGCACCTCGACGAAGTCCGCGTCCCGGCCGGTCCTCAGGGAGTAGGCCGCGCCCAGCACCTCGGCCGCTTCCCGCGCGCGGACGGCCGCGGCCTCGTGCTGCGCCGCGAACGCCGACAGCGCCGCACGCGGCGGGCACACCTCGACGCCGGACGCGCCGGCGCGGATCAAGCCGAACCGCTCCAGCTCCGCCAGTTCGGCGCCGGGCGGCCCCGGACGCCCCTCCAGCAGGGCCCGGTACAGCTGCTCGGCCTCCACCGACAGGCCTCGCGACTCGGCGAGCATGACGCTTCTCCTCCCCCGCCCAGGATCGATCGACGTGACATCGATGTCACGTCTCACCCTTCTTGAGGGGGAAAGCGGCCGGATCGTGCGGCTGGACCGATAACGAAACCGTCACGGATCGCCGAAGAGGCTCCCGCGGGCCGGATCGGCCCGCGGGAGCCCTTGTGCGACGCTGCCGGGGATCAGGCGTTGGCAGGCATGCCCTTCTCGTCCGCTTCCGGCGTGGCGGTGCCTTCGAGCAGCTCACGGACGATCTCGTTCGCCTTGCGCACCTGCGGCGTGATCATCTTGATCTTGATCTTGCCGTCGTGCCCGAGGTTGCCGCCGACCTCGACCGTCTTGTCCTCACCGGGCAAGGGCAGGCCCTGGCAGCCGGTGAACTTCTTCTTCGGCGTGTGACCGGTCTGGAAGTAGGCGACGATCGGGTCGTCGACGCAGTCGGTGTTGTACGGGAAGATCCCGTGGCTGCCTTCGTTGTCGACGCTGATCATCTTGGCGCCCGGCAGGCCGTTCGCGGTGGCGAGCGCGCCCTCGTACGGCGTGGCCGCGTCGAGTTCGGTCTGCGCGATCAGCAGCTTCGGGAACGTCTTGGCGTCCGGCGCCGGCTTGGCGTTGGTGGTCGGCCAGAACGCGCACAGCGGCGCGCCCGACAGGGCCATGATCGGCGCGATGAACGGCGCGTTCACGGTCAGGTCGGCCTGCCAGTAGGTCCAGTAGTGCAGATTCTGGTTCCACTGGCCGTCCTGGCAGCGGATCGCCTCGAACGCCGCGTCCCAGGTCTCGACCTCGGCGCCGCCCTGATACGAGGCCTTGCGCTCGACCGAGTCCTTCTTCGCGATGGCCTCGAGCGCGTTGCCCTTGGCCTTGTTCAGGAACGCTTTGTTCGCGTCGGTCAGGCCCGGGGTGGCGAGCGCCTTCGCGACGACCTGCTCCAGCTTCTCCGCGTCGGTCCCGGTGGGCGCCGGTCCCTTCGCCAGCGCGGCCACCATGGAGGCCGCCGACGGGTACTGGGTGGTGTCGTACATCGCCGGGATGATGAACCACGCGGCGTAGAGCATGCCCGCGAATTCCCGCGTGCCGCCCGCCTTCTCCCAGTTGCGGCGGATCTCCATCGGGTCGGTGCCCGCCTTGTACTTGGCGTCGTTGCGCGCGACGTAGGGCAGCAGCGCCTCCTGGAACTGGCGGTCGCGGCTGCGCGGCTGCAGGTCCCAGGTCTTCTCCAGGGTCGGGCGGCTCGCGTCGGTCGACGAGTCGAGCAGGAACCGGTGCGCCTTGCTCGGGAACGTGGTGGCGTACCAGGTGCCGAGCCACGTGCCGTACGAGTAGCCGATGTAGCTGGTCTTCTTCTCGCCGAGCAGCACGCGGATGAAGTCCATGTCGTACGCGGTCTGCTCGGTGGTGATGAACTTCGTCAGCGGGTTCTTCAGGCAGCCTTCGACCTTCGCCCGGCTGATCACGTTCTGATCCGTGCTGTCCGGGACGGTGTAGCTACAGGTCAGCGGGGTGCTCTGGCCGACGCCGCGCGGGTCGAAGCCGACGAAGTCGTACTGCGAGGCCAGCACGGGGCTGCGCATCGCCATCGCGGCGCCCCACGGGAGGCCTTCGCCGCCGGGACCGCCGGGGTTGACCAGCGCGATGCCCTGCCTGCCGGTGCCGGGGTAGGCGGTCCCGGTCTTGGAGACGCGGACGCCGATCGTGTTGCCGTCCTGCGGGTTGTGCCAGTCCCGCGGTACCTGGACCGTGGCGCAGGCCAGGCCCTTGACCTTCTTCAGTTCCGCTTCCGTCGCCGGCGCGACGGACGGGAACGAGCATTCGCCCCAGGCCACGGCCTGCTTGGTCAGCGCACCGGCGAGCGCGGCGGTGTCCGGCTCGGCCTTGACCGCGGGAGCCGCACCCGCGGCGGGGGCGAGCACCAGGCCCGAGGCCAGGAACGCACCGGTGACCACGGCCACCGTGCCTCTCCGCGTCTTTCTCGTACTACTGATCACCATGATCCCTTTCGACAGGAGCCCCCCGACGTCCGTACGTGAAGTAAAGACCGGTGATCAGCCTTCCCACACGGCCACGGGCTGGCGGATACCCGACATGGCGGGATCTCGACACGAACGGTCAACCCGGGCTGGACCAGCCGTGCCGCCAATACCCGGCGAACGAGATGTCCGCCTTCGCCGCACCTCGCTCGGACACCAGATGGCGGCGCAGCGACGTCGCCAGCCGGGACTCCCCCGCGACCCAGGTGTAGAACCGGCCGTGCGGCAGCGATGCCCGCCGGACCGCCTCCAGGGCCAGGGTTCCCGGCCGGAGTCCCGGATCGTCCCTGCTGAGCCAGTGGACGCGGACGCCGTCGGCCGTGTCGTACCGCCGGATGTCCGCAGCGGTGGGCACCTCCAGGAACACCTGTGCGGCAAGGGATTCCGGAGCGTCGTCGAGGATCGCCAACGCGGCGGGAAGGGCGCTCTCGTCGGCGACGACGAGCTGCCCGCCGACGTCGGCCGGTGGCCGGTACGTGGTGCCCATGTCGAAGATCCCGGCCGGATCGCCCGGGCGCACGCGGCGGACCCACTCGCTCATCGGCGAATTCCCGTGGAGGGCGAATTCGATGTCGACCTCGTCGTCGGCGGGTCTCGCCCGGCGGATGGTGAGCGTGCGAACCCAAGGCCGGACCGATTTGGGCAGCAGCATCAGCTCCGGCATCCACGTCTCGTTCGAAAAGGTGGGCATCCGCAGCCCGCGCTGTCCCTCGCGGGGGAAGAACAGCCGCACCGTCTGGTCCGCGCCCGTGACGACGAGGTCCTTCAGCTCCGGACCGCCCAAGGTGACCGACGCGAAGCTCGGGCTGAGGCTGACGCGCTCCCGGACCTCCAGGGTGATCATCTTCCGCGAGCTCGGGGCCTTGAGGCGCGGGATCATCGCGAACTCTCAGTGTTTGTGCAGGTCATAGCACTATTATGAGCATTTCCTCAGTTCTCGGGTACTCGCTTTTGCCCGCCCGGCGGGAGGCCTCGGGAGCTGGGAAGGGACGCGACCACGGACCGGGCTTGCTCACGTTCCGGCTCAGCCCGCGAGGCTTTCGGCGAATCGCCGCGCCGCGTCGAGATCCGCCGTGCCAGGACGGTTCTTGCCGATGCCGCCGACGAGCTTGAAGGGGAGCCAGGTGTCGAAACCGCGGCACGAGAAGGTGCCCACCACGTCGAATCCCTTGTGACCGAGCAGCCGCGCCAGGCGGCGGAGGTAGCTCCGGAACGGCGGTTCGGGCAGCCCGCTCGTGGTGAACACGAACGCCTTTCGCCGCTGCTCCCCCGGCAGCTCCCGGACGAACCGGAGCAGGCGCGGATGGAAGTCCATGCCGAAGATCCCCGAGCCGAATCCCACCAGGTCACAGGAATCGAGGTCGGCCGGCCCGATTTCCTCGGGGCTGACGACGCGGGCGCCGAGCACCCCCGCCATGACGTCGGCGACCCTTCGCGTGTTGCCGTGGGACACCGAAACGCACACGATGACGACCTTCATGCCGATCCTCCACTCCGCCGGTCCTTTCCCTCAAGAACCGGGCAGCGGCGAAGAACGTGACGTCAGCCCTCGCGCAGGTGATCCCGCAGCTCCCGCGCCACGCGGGCCATCAGCACTTCGGCCTCCGGCTGGATCGCCGCGGACACCTCGGACTCGGTCAGCGCGGCGATCGCGAACATCCCGCCGTCGGCGTGCTCGACCACGCCGACCTCGTGCCGCAGGTTCAGCACGGTGCCCGTCTTCGACGACCATTTCGTGGCATCGGAGACGAAATCCGGGCTCAGCCGTTGCCGCAACAGGTTGAGCCCCATGAGCTCGCGGACCCGCGCCGCCACCTGCTCGTCCACTTTGGACGGCTTCCACAGTGCTTCGAGCAGGTGCACGAACGCGCGGGCCGAACCGGAGCTCGCGCGTGTGACGTCGAGCTGCGGAACGGGATGGCCTCGCCCCGCGGTGCCCGCGTTGATCGCGAGCGCGTGCGCGAGGTGGACATCGGCGGGGGCGAAGCGCTCGGCCGGGGTGTCGCTGAGGTCCGCGGCCGGATGCCGGGCGGTGATCCCGGTGATGCCCCAATCGCGCGTCATCCTGGTGACCTCGGCGGGCGGCGTCAGCGCGAACAGCGCGTCCGCGGCGGTCTCGTCGCTGATGGCCATGGTCAGGTAGAGCAGGTCGTCGATCGCCACCCTGGCCGGATGCCGGAACCGCGTCAGCCCGGTCGGCCCCGGCGCGGTGGCCCGCCCCGGCTCGACGTCGAGCGCCGCCGCGCCGTCCAGCTCGCCCCGCCGGATCCGCTCCAGGGTCGCCGCGGCGAGCGGGATCTTCACCAGCGAGGCGCTCGGGAACTCGACGTCGGGGTCGATGCCCACCTCGTGACCGGTCCGCAGATCGCGCACGAGGAACGAACCCCGCAGGCCGCCGTCGGCCAAATCGGCGCGCAGCCGCATGAGCAGCGTTTCCGTGTTCACGTCGTCTCCTCCGCGCCGAGACAGCGGGCGATGTCCGGCCCCAATCGTGCCCGGAGCCGCTGGGCGTCCTCGCCGGGCCCCGCCGTGATCTCGAACCCGCGTACGAGCCGGATCTCGCCGATGGTCCGCCAGTTCAAGCCGAGGTCGGTGGCCTGCGCCGCCGAGCACAGCAGCAGATCGTCCGAACCGAACACGGCCGCGGCGGCCGCGGTGAGCGAATCGGCGACGGACACCTGCGCGGGCCGCAGCCCCACCGCGTCACGGATCCGGAAGAGACGGTCGCGCAGATGCGGGACGTCGTCCTCCGGCTGAATCCAGACCCGCCGAGGCGAACGGCCGGACCGGCCGACCCGCAGCGTTTCCAGATGGAGGACGTCCGCCCGCGGCCTGCCTCCACCCGCCAGCCCGAGCGGCACCTTCCAGCTGCCCTCCTCGCCGGGGACGGCGGTGAGCGCGGCGCGGACCTCCTGTGTGCGCACGAGTTCCGCCCGTTCCCGCGGCGGCGCCTGCCGGAACTCCAGGAAGACGTCCACCGCCCGCGCCGCCGCGTCGAGTTCGGCGAGTTCGCGGACGGTGCAGGTTTCCGGCATCGCGAGCCGCATCGGCCGCTGCCTGGCGCGCCGCGCGTCGTGCTCCAGGGTGTCGGCCAAGGCCACCAGCCGTTTCGCCGACGGCAACATGTCCCGCCCGAACGGGGTGAGCAGGGCACGCCGGGTGGAGCGGTCGAACAGCCGCTCGCCGAAATGCCGTTCCAGCGCGGCGATCCGGCGGCTCGCCACCGGTTGCGGGATGCGCGCGAGCGCGGCTCCGGCGGTGAACGTCCCGGCCTCGCTCACGCTCACGAACGCCCGGCAACTCCCGATCAGGTCCACGACCACATACTATGCGCGTTTCGCATGAAAGACGTCATCCGTGTCTTGGACAGCATGACCGGAGCTGGACAGACTGCGGGCATGTCAGTCACTTCTCGCCGCTGGGCCGCACTATTGGCGCTCTCGGCCGTATCACTCGCCGCGTGTTCCGCACCTGCCCCCGCGCCACCTCCCGCCGCCGCCTCGCCGGTCGCGCCGGCCGCGAGCGCCGACTTCGAACAGCTCGAACGAGCCTTCGGTGCCCGGGTCGGGGTGTACGCCGTGGACACCGCGACCGGCCGCGAAGTCGCCTTCCGCGCCGACGAACGCTTCGCCTACGCCTCGACGCACAAGGTGTTCAGCGCCGGTGGTGTCCTGCAGCGGACGCCGATCACCGAACTGGATCGCACCGTGACCTACGGGAAGCAGGACCTGGTCGTCAATTCGCCGGTCACGGAGAAACACGTGGCGACGGGCCTGCCGCTGCGCGCCGTCATGGACGCGACCCTCCGCTACAGCGACAACACCGGCGGGAACCTGCTCTTCCGCGAACTCGGCGGCCCCGAAGGACTCAACGCGGTGTTCCGCAGGATCGGCGACACCACGAGCCACGCCGACCGGATCGAACCCGAGCTCAACGACACCTTCCCCGGTGACCTCCGGGACACCAGCACACCCCGCGCCCTCGCCGTGAGCCTGCGTGCCTTCGCGCTCGGCGACGCCCTCCCCGAGGACAAGCGCAAGATCCTCGTCGACATGATGCGCGCCAACACCACCGGCGACCAGAACATCCGCGCCGGGGTGCCCGGCTGGGCGGTCGCCGACAAGACCGGCACGGCGGCTTACGGCACACGCAACGACATCGGGGTCGTGTGGCCGCCGAACCGGGCCCCGATCGTCGTCTCGGTACTCACCGACCGGCCGGACAAGGACGCCGAGATCGACAACAAGCTCCTCGCCGACGCCACCGCGGCCGCGATGAAGGCCCTCCCCTGACCGGTCCCGCCGGGACGGACGAGGATCCGTCCGTCCCGGCGGGGTTCAGCGGCTCAGCGACGGCAGGGGTTGCCCGCCGGATGCGCCGAGGTTCCGTGCACGTCGGCCTGGGACTCCGCGAGCACGATCTTCGCGAGCGCGGTGTCCAGCGCGACGGCCTGCTGCTTCACGACGCCGTTCGCCACGGTCTGGCCGTTGAGCTTCAGCGAACCGATGACCAACGGAATGGTCAGCGGCGCCGAGCCCACCGTGATCGACTCGCCGTTGATCTTCAGCGAGGCGACGTTCGAACTGCCGGCCAGCACCGGCGCGAGCCCGCCCGCCGACGGCTGACAGGTCGCCGTCGCCTGGGACTGGATCACGCCGAGCTCGATGGTCAGCCCGAGCGTGCTGATCACCGTCTTGTCGATCTTGGCCGACGCCAGCGCGCGATCGCCCGCGGCCGGAGCCACCGACTGGTCGTCCGGCGTCAGATCGGTCGACGCGGTCAGCACCTTGGTGTCCACCTTGATCAGACCGGCGTTGAGCGTCGCGGCGGCGACGGTGCTGCTGTCGTCGGCACACGGCAGATTCGCCGGGTTGGCCCGCGCCGCGGTCACGCCGAGGACGTTCGCCGCGGTACCCGTGCAGGAGAAGACGCCGTCACGGTCGTCGTCGACGATCGTGCCGACCCCGGTCGCGTCGATCAGACCGGCACCGGCCGGGGCCGAGAGGTTCACCGTGAAGGTCTCGTCCGGCTCGTCGACTGTGTCCGGGTTGACCAGGACGGTCACCGGTTTGGTCGTCTGCCCGGGAGCGAACGTGACCGTCCCGCCCGCCGCCGCGTAGTCGGCGGGCGCGGTCGCGGTGCCGTTGGCGGTCGCGTACTGGACCGTCACCGGATTCGGGCTGGGGCCGCCGAGCAGCGACACCGTGAACGTCGCCGGGACCTGCGCCCCGCCGGAGCCCTCGCCGACCGTCACGTCGTTGATGCTCAAGCCGAGCACGCGCACCGTGGTGGTCTCGATGTAACCGCGGGAAACCCCGTCGACCTGGTAGTCGACGACGCACTGGTAGGTGCCGGGTGCGGCGCCGGCCGCCACCTTGATCGTCTCGGTGAACGTGGCGACCTCGCCGCTGGGCACCTTGACGCTGCCAGGGTCGTTGGTGACGGTGAGCTGCGGGTCGCAGCTGGTCACCTTGGGCGTCACGGTGACCTCGATGGACTTGATGCCGTCCAAAATGGCCTGCGAGACCTTGCCTGCCGGGACGTTGTTGAGCAGGACGCCGCCCGTCGCCGAGGTGATGGCGGAGGCCTGTCCCGTGGCGTCGAGCGCACCGACGTTGACGGCGACCACGCGGATCTTCGCCGCCTGCAGCGCCGCGATGGTCTGGGCCAGTGTGTGCCCGCCGCTCGGATCGTGCGACGGCGCGTCGCCGAACCACGCGATGATGCGGGTGCCGTCCGGCCGGAAGGCGACCGCGCCGGTGGCCAGCTGGTAGAGCGCGTTCAGGTTGGCTTCCGGCGTGTCCCCGCCGCCCGCGGCCACCCACTGGTTGATCCCCGCCTGGACGGCGGTCGTGTCCCCGGTGATGCCCTGATTGACCTTGAACGGCACCGAGTCGGTGAAGTCCTTGTACTCGGCCACGCCGAACTGCGCGGTCGGCTGCGCGGCGAGCACGTCACCGGTGATGGCGCTGGCGTTCGACCGCACGTTGCCGATCGGCCCGCCCATACTGCCCGTGGTGTCGGCGAGCAGGACGAGGTCGGGGTTCGGCGGCACGGCCGAGGTCGTCACGTTCTTGGTCACGGTCGTGCTCTGCCCCGCGTCGAGGGTGAGATCGACCGTGGCCGGGTCGACTCCCGGCGGGGCCGCGGCGGCGACCGCGGTGGACGCGAACATCGCCGTGACCGCGGCCAGGACGACGAGCAGTGGTCTTCGTGACATGGACTTCCCTCCTCAGACCCGGCCGGAGCCGGAATTCCTATGGGCTTCCTCGGAAAGACGGAATATTTCGTTTTTCGTTAGCGCGAAGGCGGGACTTCACCCGGAGCGCCCTGTGTCAAGAGGCCCAACGGGCTGTTACCGCGAATCCGGGCTACTCGGACCAGACCCGTATTGCGCCGTCCAGCCGAAGGACCTTCGACACCTCTCACTCTTCAGCGTGAGAGGTGTCGAAGTTTCCTGCGTTTCCGTGATCAGCTCGGCCGGACGGAATCCGCGTTCATCCGGCGAACAGTCACCGAATGTCGTAACGTCACGCGCCGATCGATACCGTGGCGAGACCTCGGGCTCAGTAGACGCACTGGATGATCGCGTCGTCCAAGCGGATGTACTTCGCGGGCCCGCCATTGTTGCCGTAGATCGGCTGGAGATAGACGGTGCCCACGCCGTTCAGATTGAGATTGGGCAGTGTGATGAGCTGATAGCCCGCCCAGTCGTCGATCCACTTGACCGTGTGGGAGATTTTCCGCCAGCCGTTGGGATCCCAGATCTCGAGGCCGATGTTCGCTCCACCACCGACCGGGTCGGCGTGGATCGCGGCAGCGCAATTCGACCGATTCGACGGGAAACTGCTGAGCGACTTCGGAGTCCTCATCGCCGACCAGCCGTTGTCGGCGAAGAGCCAACCGTTGTTGTTGCCGGTCCGGGCCACGCCCATGCCGATGTCGATCCAGGAATGCCCGTCACCACCTTGGATTCCCCGCTCCCAGACACCGAACGGGTTCGATTCGTAGCCGTCGGACCATTGCGTGATACCGGCGTGCGCCGTTTCCGCGAGTCCGAGGAGTACCATCGAAAATGCCGACAGTACGGCGAATAGTTTCTTGAACACGAGAGTTCCCCCTCTGCGTGCGAAATGAACCCCGTCAGGGGACCAAAGTCCGCGACGCGCGCACAAGGTACCTTCGCGCGCACATTCGACCGCCTCGAAGTGCGAGTGCCTCTTTCATGGCATGAAAGCGAGATGAAAGGGCCCCAGGATGGTGCTCGGGCTGACGTTCGGCGGCGCGAGCATCAGCGGGACGCTGAACTCGGACTCCCGGGCCGATCGGCTCGGCGCCTCCACGGTAACTAGGCGAGATCGACGGGCCGCGTCCGCAGCTTGGCCGCGATCCGGGCCAGCGCCTGCTGATCCTCCGAGGTCAACGGGTCGAGGACGAGTTCCCGCACCGAACGGACGTGCGTGGGCGCGGCCGCGACGACCACGTCGTAGCCGTCGTCGGTGAGCACGGCGAGGGTGTACCGGCCGTCGCCGGGATCCGGCGTCCGCTCCACCCAGCCACGCTGCTCGAAGCGTTTGACCACATTGGACAGACGGGAGAGCGAGCCGTTGGCGAGGTAGGCCAGTTCGCTCATCCGCAGCCGACGCTCCGGCGCCTCCGAAATATGACTGAGGGCGAGGTATTCGAACAACGTCAGCCCGGCGTCGTGCTGCAACGGCGACTCGAGCCGCCCCGGCAGCAGGAGGACCAAGGAGACCAGCCCGGTCCATGCCTCCTTTTCGGCAGGGGTCAGCCACAGCGTTTCGTCCGGGTCCAGGGCGGCCATGGCGGAACCTTACCCAGAACGCCGCGACTTCACACGTGAAGTGAAATCGTGCTAGCTTGACTTCAAGCATGAAGTCAACGAAGGGATCCACCATGACCCAGCCGGAGTTCTTCGCCACGCCCGGCTACGGCGACCGGCAACTGGCCGAGATGCGCTACAGCCAGGCGGTCCGCGTCGGCGATCGCATCGAGATCTCGGGCCAGGGCGGCTGGGACGACGACTTGAACTTCCCGGAGTCACTGGAAGAGGAGATCGTCACGGCCTTCGAAAACGTCGCCCGCACCCTCGCCACCGCGGGCGCCACCTGGCGCGACGTCATCTCCGTCGACTCGTACCACGTCCCGGAGGTCCCCGGCTTCATCGGCGAGACCCACAACCGCGTGATGGTGGCGCAGTTCCGCGAGCACATGGGCGACCGGGCGCCGATCTGGACCGAGATCGGCGTCGCGGCCCTCGGCGCGCCGAAGATGCGGGTCGAGATCAGGGTCACCGCGATCGCCGGGAACGCCCACGTGTGAACCCCGCACTCCTTGGGTACTCCATGCCTGCGCCCATGCTCTTGGCCCAGCTGGGAAACCCGCTAAGGAGAACGCGTGGGTATCACGAGAACAAGACAGGCTTACGAATTCCCCACCGGCATCGCCCCGCCACTGGGAGCGGTCCGGGCCTGGCTGCGAGAGCAGCTGGGCGGGGTCGGACGCACCACCATCGCGGACACCGAGCTGCTGACCACGGAACTGGTCACCAACGCGCACGAACACGCGGACGGCGTCGCCGAGCTCAGGGTCTCCGTCCCCTCGGGACGGGACGTCGTCCGCATCGAGGTCGACGACCGCCGTCCGCGCCTGCGGCCGCACCGCGTGCGCAAGGACGATCCAACGAGCCCGCACGGACGAGGGCTGGCGCTGGTCGAGGCGATCAGCGCCAAGTGGGGTGTGAACACCGGCGCCGGGTTCAAGACGGTGTGGGCGGAGATCCCGGTGCTCTGACACGATCATCGGGTGACCGCGCCGCGCCGCCCCCTGATCGCGCCGATGCCACGGCCGGGCGACCACGTCCGGCTCGTCTCCCCCGCCAGCTTTCCTAGCCGCGAGCTGGTCGCCGAAACCAAGGCGATCCTGGAAAGCTGGGGGCTGGTGGTCGAAATCGGGGCGCACGTGTTCGACCAGCGGGGCTTCATGGCCGGCCGGGACGAAGACCGTCTCGCCGACCTCGACGACGCGTTCCGCGATCCTGCCGTCCGCGCGGTGATCGCCACCCGCGGCGGGGCGGGCGCGTACCGCATCGCCGACGACCTGGACTTCGCCGCGGTCCTGGCCGATCCCAAGCCGATGGTCGGTTTCAGCGACATCACCGCCCTGCACCTCGCGCTCTGGCGGCATTGCGGATTGGCGGGGATCCACGGTTTCCTCGCGCACCCGCGTTCCGCGGCCGCGACCCGCAGACTCCTGATGGACGGTGAACCCGCCGTCCTGCACCGCGATCCGCGAGCCATGACCATCGCGGCCGAAGTACCCGGCACCGCCTCGGGCGAGCTCGTCGGCGGCAATCTCGGCACCCTCGCCCACGCGGTCGGCATCGGCCTGCCCTCACTCTCGGGCGCCATCCTCTTCCTCGAGGCCGAGCGGACGATGGGCCTCGGTCAGATCGATCGCCAGCTGACCCAGCTGATCCGCTCAGGCGCGCTCGACGGGGTACGCGGGATCGCACTCGGCCGGTTCCCCGGATTCGAGGACTTCACCGATCGCGGCTGGACCCTCGTCGACGTCTTCAAGGACCGCCTGGGTTCCTTGAACGTGCCCGTACTCGGCGGAATCGACGTCGGACACGGCCCCGATCCCCTGTCGCTGCCGCTGGGTCCGGCCGCCATCCTGGACACGGAGGCGGGAACCCTCACCGTCGAGCCGGCGGTTCGCTGAACTACTTGTCAGACGCCCCTCGCCCGGTCCGCGAGAGCACCCGCGAGCGAGGCCACCTCAGCCGAAAGCCCGGTCCAGTCGTCGGAAGCCGTGCCGAGGTAGCCCGCCCGCGCGCGTTCCAGCAGCACACCGCCGCCGACCATCGCCGCCGCGGTGTCCTTCGAGACGATCCGTCCCGTTTCGACGGTCACGACGATGCGCGCGAGCGTGAGCAGGACATTGCGTTCGTCGCCTTCGATCTCCGACAGGAGGCCGGGGATGACGCCGAGTGCCGCGTCGCGAAGCCGATCCGGCGGCACCGGATCGACGACCTCCGCGAGCGCGGGACCGCGTAGAACCCGGTGCGCCGCATGGGCCGTGGCCGCGAGGATCGCGACATCGGGATCCTCGGCAGGCCCGGGAAGACGACCCTTGACGAGCTCCTCCCGAAGCCATTCCCCGTACTGGAAATCCCGGCGAGACGGTTCGCCCCCGGCCACGATCCCGGTCAACTCGATCGGACGCCGGTCCGCCGCGCCGGGAAAGCGGCCGGCGTGGCCGCGCCAGCCCGAAAGCCGCAACAGCAGTAACACCAGAGCGGCACGTTCGTCTTCACCGAGCGACCGGCGGGTGACCAGCAGCAGATCGACGTCGCTGTCCGGTTTGAGCCCGCCCGCCGCGCCGGAACCGAAGAGGTACAACCCGAGGACGCCGCCGGGATCCTCACGGTCGAGATGGTCCAGCAGGGGTTCGATGC
This sequence comes from Amycolatopsis sp. WAC 04169, assembly GCF_003947535.1. Classification (NCBI taxonomy): domain Bacteria; kingdom Bacillati; phylum Actinomycetota; class Actinomycetes; order Pseudonocardiales; family Pseudonocardiaceae; genus Amycolatopsis; species Amycolatopsis sp. WAC 04169. The sequence goes on from NZ_QHJI01000007.1 coordinate 441,434, forward strand.
GCATGCCTCAACGATCACCCGCTACGCAAGGTATTTCCGCGCCCAGTCGGCGAAACCGGTGAGCGGGATGCCGAGGTCCCGCGCGTACTCCGGCCGCCCCGGCTGGCCGATCACGTTCAGCCACTCGTGCGAAGCACCCATCGGCGGCATCCCGGCGGCGACCGCCTGCTCGACGGTCATGTCCGGGGCGGCCAGCTTCGTCCCCAGCACACTGGACAGGATCTCGGCGATCTCCGCCATGGTCAGGAAGTCGCTCGCGAGCTCGAGTTCGACGCCGGTGAACCGGTCCGGTTCGGCGATGGCCGCCGCGGCGGCGGTACCGATGTCGTCGACGGCGGCGAGCGACAGGGACGTCGAGGGCTTGATGACGCTCACCAGGCCGCCGTCCACCCCGCGCGGGAACAGGAACTTCATGTCGGGCAGGAAGTTCTCCATGAAGAAGCCGGGCTTGAGCAGTGTCCACCGCGGAAAGCCCGCCTCGCGGAGGTGATCCTGGATCGCGGCCTTGGCGCCCAGCGTCGGCTCCATCGAGGACCAGCGCCCTTCGGCCCATCCGTCCGCCTCGACGTGCTGTCCGGCTCCCGAGACCGAGGTGTGCACGAACTGCGGCACGCCCGCCGCCTTCGCGCCCTCGATGAGGTTGACGCCTTGCGCCACCTCCCCTGCGAAGTCGAATCCGTCTTCGTTCATTCCGGGCATCTGCACCGAGAAAACGGCACGGGCCCCCTTGGCCGCGCGGGTCACGGACTCGACGTCGTGGAGGTCGCCGACGACGAGTTCGGCGCCGAGTGCTTCGACGGCCTTCGCCTTGGCCGGATCGCGGACGAGGGCGCGGACGGGGACGCCGGCCGCGAGCAGGGCGCGGGCGGTCGCGCCGCCCTGCCTGCCGGTGGCGCCGGTGACCAAAACGGGTGCTGCGGACATGGTGACTCCTTCGGTCGACTAAGTGGCGGGGCCCACCACTTAACGTCCGCTACAATATGGCGGGCCCCGCCACTTACGCAAACACCGAGGTGAAGCCATGTCCGACGGTCAGCGCGCCGACGCACGGCGGAACTACGCGCGCATCCTCGCGGTGGCCGAGGAAGAGGTCGCGGCCCATGGCTCCGGCGCCTCGCTGGAGCAGATCGCCCGCACCGCCAACGTCGGTTCGGCGACCGTGCGCCGCCACTTCCCCACCCGCCGGGCGCTGCTGGAGGCGGTCTCCGCGAACCGGATCGCCGCGTTGTGCGCCCGCGCCGCCGAATTGACCGGCGAGGAGGACAGCCGGAAAGCGCTCTTGACCTGGCTCGACGAGCTCGTCGCCTACTGCGTCTCCGCCCGTGGCCTCGCGGCCGCGCTGTCGTACGACGGGCCCACGCACGAGAACTCCTGTTCCACCGCCATCGAAGACGCGGGGGAACCCCTCCTGCGGCGGGCCGCGCGGGACGGCGCGGTGCGACCGGAAGTCACCGTCGCGGAACTCGTCACGCTGATCGTCGGCATCGTCCTGGCCACCGAGCACCACCCGGATCCGGCCGCCCAGGCGGGCCGGCTGTTCCGCCTGGCCGTGGCAGGGCTGAGCCCCCGGACGTGAAAGGGGCCGGAGTGGTCGCCCACTCCGGCCCCGGCACGGATTCCGCCTACCGGATGCCGCGGCGGCCCGACGAGACCACCGCCGGCACCGGGGCACCGTTGATCACGAACTGCGACCCCGGCTCACGGACGACATCGCCGTTCGCGGAGTTGCTGATCGTCACATTCGTCAAGGTCGCGCTGCCACGGGCGCCGCTCATCGCGAGGATGCCCGCGCCGTTGTTCGACTTGTCGATCTTGACGTTGGTGAGGGCCGCGGTCACGACGCCGCCGCCCGTCTTGAACTGGACACCGTCGTAGGTCGAGTCGTGGATCTCCGTGTCCCGCAGCACGACCCCGGGAATGTCCTTGCCCTGCGCGAAGAACGTGATCGCGCCGAACTCCTGCTGTTCGCCCCAGAACACGCCGCCGCAGCGGTACAGGGCGTTGTTCGCGATGAGTGTCTCCCCGGAGAACGGCAGCGGGTCGTGGTCCGTCGCCAGCATGATGCCCGGGTAGTTCATCGTGTCGTGGACGATGTTGTTCTCGATCTTGTTGCCGTAGCCGCCGTAGACAGCGATCCCGTTGGCCCGCCACGGAAGCTGGATCGTGTTGTTGGCGAACACGTTGTCGTGCGCGATGTCCTGCGAAGGATCCTTCACGTACTGGTTCGCCCACACCGCGAGCGAGTCGTCACCGGTGGTGCGGAACGACGAGTTGAACACCTTCGAGTTCCGCGTGCCGTTGGTGAAGTTGATGCCGTCGGCGTAGGTGTTCCGGATCCTCATGCCGCTGAACTCGAGGCCGTCGCCCGGCCCCCAGAGCGCCGGGACGTTGCTGTAGTCCCGGCCGACCCACGCGCCGACGTTGGCGTGCTCGATCCACACGTTCGTGATCTTCGTGCCGGTGCCGAACCGGCCGTTGAGCCCGACGCCGCCTTCCGCGCCGCCGTCGTCGCCGCGGATCCGGCCGGAACCGAAGATGGCGATGTCGGAGATCTGCGTGTTCTTGTCGATGTCGAAGCCGAAGTTGCCCTCGTGCGGATGGTTGATGCCGCCCGCGTTCTGCGGCTCGATCAGCGAGTACAGCTGCGCATGCCACATGCCGGCGCCCCGGATCGTCACGTCGGAGATGCCGACCTGGTTGTACTGGCCGCCGCCGTTGGGCACGTTCGGGTCGTCGGTCAGGATCTTCTTCTCCTGCCGCCACTGCCCCGCCGGGATCCAGACACAGGCGATCACGCCGTTCTGGTCGTCGGTCACCGCGCGCTGGATCGCCGCCGAATCGTCGTTCCCGTCGTTCGGCACGGCGCCGTACTCCGTGATCGACGTGCAGTTCGCCGGTTTCTCCGACGCCGGGGCGACCTGCTCCAGATCGATGAGATCGACGATGTAGAACGCCGCGTTGTCACCGCTGTCCCGCTGCAGCTTGAACTTCGTGCCCGGCGGATACGACCGGGACAGCAGCGCGTGCGACTCGTCGAACAGGCGCCGCGCGTCGGCCTGCGGGGTGTTGCTCAGGCCTTCGGGGTCGTCGGTGCTGCCGTAGAGCCAGCTGTGCTTCGACGACAGCGTCAGCTTCTGCGCGAACGTCCCGTTGACGTAGAGGCTGAGGGTGGCGTCCTGCCCGCCACCGCCGGGGGTGTCCGGGATGGAGTTGCGCACGACGATCGAGTTCGCCTCGTTCGCCGACGTGAACTCCACGTACTGCCCCTGATTCGCCAGCCGCACGGACTTGCGGCCGGAGGACTCGGTCGCGAAGTTCGTGTGGCCGAAGGTGCGCAACGGGTCGGCTTCCAGCAGTTGTCCTTGGTACTGCGCGGCTTCCGCCTCGTACTCGACGTACGGGACGGCCGCGCCGCGGCCCACGACGATCGCCCGCGAGAGGCTGTTGTTGGACTCGTTGGTCTCCGTGACCGTGCCGGTCGCGTCGGCCGTCGCGGTCAGGGTCGCGCCACCGTCGGTGGCGGTCCAGGTGCCCGCGATCGCGACGTTCGCGGTGGCCCCTGCCGCGATCGCACCGGTGGTGCCGGTCAGCGTGGTGCCGCCGACGGTCAGCCGCGTCACGGAGGCGTCCGCGCCGCTCGTGCCGCGGTTGCGCACCGCGACGGTGAAGGACACCGCCGAACCGGCCGCCGGGTTGGGCGGATTCGACGTGATGCCGGCGACCTCGAGATCCGGCCCCGGCGCCTGCGCGACGACCAGCGGGGTCGGCGAGGTGTAGGTGTTGTTGGCTTCGTTCTGCTCGGCCACCGTGCCCGCCGGATCCGCGGTGGCGGCCACGGTGTACGTCCCCTGTGGACGCGTTCCCGCGTCGACGGTCACCGTCGTGGACGCTCCGGCGGCGAGCGCGCCGACCGCCGCTTCACCGACGACGGTGCCGCCGAGACTGACGTTCACGGTCGTGGCGACCGCGTTCGCTGTGCCGGCGTTCTTCACCGTGGCCGAGACGGCGAGTTTGCTGGTCTCCGTCGGATTCGACGGCGTCCAGGTCGTGCCGGTGACGACGAGGTCCGGGTTCGGCGCGGGCGTGCCGATCACCTGGAATTCCGCGACCTGGCCGCCGGGAGCGCCGGAATTGGCGAAGAACTGCAGGCGCACGTCCGACGCCCGTCCGCTGACCGGTACGACCACCGAGTTCTGGTTGGTGGCGGGGTCGAAGCGGTGGTCGGCACGTGCTGAAAGAGACGTGAACGCGGTGGCACCCTGCGCGCGGCCGAGGATCTCGAAGTTCTGCGTCCGCGCACCCCAGATCGGGTCCGGGTTGAGCTTCACCACGATCGAGTCGACGTCCGCGTCGACGCCGAGTTTCACCGTCAGCGAGTTCGGATAGCCCGCGGCGGACTCCCAGTACGTGGCGGTGTTGTTGTCGTTGGCGTTGGCGGGGACGAACGAGTGGACCGCCGACGTGGCCTCGATCGGTTTACCCGCCGCCAGGTTCGCGCCCGCGCTCGTCCCGGAGCGCACGACGTGGTTGCTGTCGCCGGACTCGTTGCCCGCCGCGTCCTTGGCGCGCACGAAATACTCGGCCCTTGTCCCGGCGGGCCGGGATTCGGTGAACGTGGTGCCGGTGATCGTCGTGACCGGCGTGCCGTCGCGGTAGACGGTGTACCCGGTGACCCCGACGTTGTCCGCCGAGGGCGACCAGGCCAGCCGGATCTGGCCGGCGGCGGGCTCGGTCAGCGTGAGATTCGCGGGCGCGCTCGGCGCCTGGGTGTCACCGGTGTCCGGTCCGTACAGCTCGAATTCCGACAGCTGCGCGGCGGGCCAGCGCGTGTTCGCGGTGAACTGCAGCAGCACGTAGCGGGCCGACGCGGTCATCGGAATCGTGACGGTGTTGGTGCCGGGCGCGAACGCGTAGCCGGTCGGCGCGGCGAGGTCGGTGAACGCCGTGCCGTCGGTGCTTCCGCGCACGGCCAGCGTCTGGGTGCGGGATTCCCAGCCGGACGGCAGTTTCAGCACGATCCGCGACAGGGATTTGGCCACCCCGAGGTCGGCCTGGATCCACTGCGGGAACGCGTTGTTGGCGGATTCCCAGTAGCTCTCCTGGTTTCCGTCGACGGCGTTCGCGACGGGATAGCCGGGCAGCGCGCTGCTCGCCGACACCGTGCGGGTCAACGGCACTTCGGCGAGCGCCGCCGGACCGGGTGGGGCGGCGGGATCCGGTGGTGGCCCGCTCGCGGCGGAGGCGAAGGAGAGTCCGGCGACGGAAAGCCCTGCGACCAGGAGACCGGCGACGATCCGGGACAGGCGCATACGTGTCATGGCGTCTTCTCTTCTTTGAGACGGCGGGGAGGGAGCCAGAGCCGTACGAGCATGCAACAACCCGGAGACAAAATGCAAGAAGTTGACTGCTTTCCGAAATTTTGCGACTTCGGCCAGACCGAGGCGCGATCTGGCGCTGCTGACGACTACGCACGTTCTCCGAACGCGGGCCGAACGCGCTTCTTTTCGATGCAGCAAGGGAAGGCGCGGTCACGTATTCCGAAAATACGGTGCACAGTTGTACACTCAAAGCAGGCTGGCGGCGTGGAGGTCGAACCCTGATGGACGTGACGAAAACCTTGAGGTCCGCACTCACCGGGACGACGGCCGAGTCGCGGTCCGCGGTCCGCGAACTGCGACGGGAGACCGAGGATCTGGTGGCGCGCCGCGCGGGCAGGACGGCGAACCGGCTGACCGAACTCGGCGAGCGGCTCGCCGACCTGGTCCTGGTCTCGGGGAGCAGGCTCGCGGGCCTCGCCGACCGGCACAGCAAGCCCGTGGGCGAGGGCGTCCGCCGGGAAGCGGGCTGGATCGGCGATTCGGTGGAGCGGTGGTCCGGCACGCTATCGGACCGGGCCATCGTGCTCGCCGAGGAACTGCTCGATCCGCGGCCGCCCGAGCGCCGCTAGTCGATCACGCTTGGCACATCGGTGCCACCGGCACTCGGGTGCCGAAAGCCCGGGTCCCGCGCCGTCCGCCGCGGCCTTCTCCCGTCTTTAGTCGCTATCAACCGCCGTATCCGCTTGCCTAGCATGGGAAAACCGGTATCGGATCCGGCCGGGCGATCCCTGGTGATCCGCCGTGGCCGTAAACGGGTGACCCGTCGATTTCCCTGATTCCCCTGCATTGGAAGGCACCCATGCGCATCCGAGGTCTCCTCACCGCCCTGCTGTGCGCGGCCGGGCTCACGACGGTCGCACCCGCCGCCGTCGCGGCCCCCATCATCGACGGCGAATACGCCCAGTCCGGCCCGTGGGCCGCCATGATCGAGCAGAACGGCGCGCAGTGGTGCTCCGGTTCGATCATCAGCGCCCGCTGGGTACTCACCGCCGAGCACTGCGTCGACGAGCCCGGCGCCGAATACTCCGTCCGGGTGGGCGACGTCGACCACCAGGCCGGAACGTACGCGGTGGTGGCCGAAATCCACACACCGTCCAACGGCGCCGACATCGCACTGCTGAAACTGGACCGCTCGGTGACCACGACGTACGCGTCGCTCGGCACCTCCGTCGCGGTCGGCGACACCGAATACGTTTATGGCTGGGGCTACAACGAAGACGGCGATCTGCAGCGTTACCTCAAGGTCGCCCGGATGACCGTGACCAGTGTCGGGAATGGACTGATCAAGGCCCGACGTGGCAACGGACTTACCAACGGCGGCGACTCCGGCGGGCCGGTCTTCGTCGGCGGCAAGCAGGTCGGCGTGCACATCGCGGGCAACAAGGTGGACACCTCCACGCACACCAGCATCTCGGCGAACCGCACCTGGATCCGGAACACGTCGGGAGTCTAGGTCCGAACCGGTCCGGGAGCGGTGGCGCCGCCGCTCCCGGACCGCTGAGAGGCAGGTGGAAAGTGGCATCGACGGCTCCGGACGGGCTCGGCCCGCAGCTGAGCAGGCTGGGCCTCGGCGAGACCGCCGCCCGGATCTACCGGCGGATGCTCGAAAGCGCGCCCGTCACCGTCAAAGAACTGTCCTGGCGGGACGAAGACGCGGAGAACGTCGAGCTGGCGCTGAAGGAACTGGCCGACGCAGGGCTCGCGGTGTCGTCCGGAGTGGACGGAGACGAGTACCTCCCGGCGAACCCCAGCGAAGCGCTCACCGCGCTGACCACGCGACGGCAGGCCGAGCTGCACGACGCCCGGCTCGCGGTCCAGACCGCGTACCGTGCCTTCAGGCGGGCGCATTCGGGCATGCCGAACGCGCAGGACCTGCTCGAAGTGGTCACCGGCGACGCCATCATCCCCCGGCTGCAGCACCTCGCGACCACGGTGCGGCATCAGGTGCGCCGTCTCGATTCCCCGCCCTATTTCACCGGCGGCCGCCGGAACCTCCTGGAGGAGGAGCAACTGCGGCGCGGCATCGGCTATCGCTGTGTCTACAGTGGAGCGTCGTTCGGCGACCCCGGCTATCTGGCCGCCAACATCCTGCCGTGCCTGCGAGCCGGTGAGCAGGCACGCCTGCTGCCCGAACTCCCGGTGAAGCTGACGCTGTTCGACGACCGTGCGGCCACCATCGCGCTGACCATCCGTGAGGCCGATCGCAACCAGTCCATCGTCATCGTGCGCCCTTGCAGCCTTTTCTCCGCGCTGGAAGGGCTGTTCGAGACGTCCTGGGCGGCCGCGCTCCCGATCGACCGTCGTGGGCGGACGTCCGATCAGCCGATCCGGCCGATCGAGCGGGAGCTGCTGATCCTGCTCGCCGCCGGGCGCAAGGACGACGAGATCGCCACCGAACTGGGCGTCAGCAGACGCACCCTGTTCCGCTATCTCGAAACCCTGATGGACCGCGCGGGCGTCTCCAGCCGGTTCCAGCTGGGGGTCTTCGCCGCGCACAACAACTGGCTCTGACCACCCCGCGTTTCGTCCTCTGAATGCGGGAAGCCCTCACCCGGATGGGGTCACCCGGACAGGCCATCCCCGCTGCGGCGAAGGCGCCGGGAGCGGATGGTGATCTTGGAAAGGAGGGCGTCATCATGGGCAATCACCGACACCACACCGGCACCGCGTCGCTCCGGATCGCCACCGCGGGCCTGCGGGTGGTCGCGGTCGTCGTCGCGATCGCGGCCTGTGCCTGGCTCGCGCTCTGGCTCGCTTTCACCCTCTGAGACCCGCCGGTCCCGGCTGGGATTCCGGCGGGCTCTCGGGTTCCGGGATCGGCCGGTCCGGTCCCGGATCGGGGAGCCGTTCGGGCACCCCGGGGCCCGGGACCGGCTTGCCCGGGTCGGGCACCGGTTCGGGGATACCGGGATCCGGCGGCATGGGGTCCGGCGGCGCCGGAGGCGCGGTCGTTCGAGGACTCGTCATCGCACTACCTCCTGCCCACGCCACTACCCGATGCGCCACCGGCCGAAACGGCCGGTTACCCCGTATGGGTGGCGATCCAGTCCGCGATGACGTCCGCGCGGGAGGTCGTCTCGATGCCGGCGTGCGGGCAGTCCGGCCCGGTGGCCTCCAGCGAGACCAGCGCGCCGCCCGTGTCACCGGGGACGAAGTACGGCGCCCCCGAGTCGTACGTGCAGGCACTGGTCGTGATCGACGGCGCGGCGCCGCGGACGCCGATCGTCGTCGGGGCCACCGTCGCCACCTGCACGGTGCCTTGCTGCATCCGGGTGGCCGGAGCGGGATTCTTGGCGGTCAGGCTCCCCCAGCCCGCCAAGGTCAGCTGCTGGCCGACCTTCGGGAGGACCCGGCTCACCGTCAGCGGGGTCACCGTCGTCACCGGCGTGTCCAGCTTGATGAGGGCGACGTCGTTTTCCTTCGCCTGCAGCACTTCGGTCGCCTTGCGCGCCACACCCGATTCGACCGCCTCGTCGACCAGGCCCAACGTCACCATCGTCGGATACGGCATCTTGCCCGCGACCCGCTTGCGGTGCGCGTCGTGGAAGCAGTGCCCCGTGGTGACCACCCAGCCGGGCGCGACCAGCGCGCCCGTGCAGTAGCTGCTGTAGGTCGAACCGTCGGGGCGCGGGATCTTCGTCATCGCGATCTTCGCGACGAACCCGAACCGCCCCGGTGGGACATCGGTGCCGTGGGCGACGTCCGGCGCGGCGAACGCGGCCGGAGCGGTGGTGATGGTCAGGACAGCAGCGGCCAGCAGGGCGCGCAGACGCAATTTCTTACCCTTCGTCGATGAGGTGATCCGAGGCTAGAACCCCCTGCCCGACAAGGGGAATTCCCCGACCAGGTGTCACCCGATGGACGCCCGCTCCTCGATCGGCCCAGCGCGACGAGCGAGCCAGTGGCGATAGGGAAGGCTTGTTTCGGTGTCGGAGCGGTAAGCCGCCTCGGCCGCCTCGATCAAGGCATCGGTGTCCCCGCCGAAGGCTCCCTCCGCGCTCCAAGCGATCAGATACCGCATCCACAGCGGATCCCCCGCGAGCGGCCGGATCGCGATCCCGGGTGACGAGGGAAAGGAGACCTGGCACGGGGAAATCGCCCGGCCCGCTGCGATCAGACGTTGCAGGGGACGCAATTCCGTGCTCCGGTGCGCGACCTGCGGCCGGAATCCCGCGCGGGCGCACGCTTCCTCGAAACACTCCGGCCATCCGGCGCCGTCGGACGGCCCGAGCACCCACCGTTCGCCGGCGAGCTCGGCGAGGTCGATCTCGGCGCGGCGGGCCGCGGGATGGTCCGCCGCGATCGCCACGAACACCGGTTGTGTCGCCAGCGGCCGCGACGCCACCCCCGGCGCCGATGGCAGGAGGTGGCCGGGATAGTCGGCGACGACCGCGGCGTCGAGTTGCCCGCCTGCCACGAGATCCAGCAGCCGCAACGGAGAGAACTCCGTGGTCACCGAAACCGCTTGTCCCCGGCCGGAATCCCCGAGCCGGTCCGCCAGCTCGACGACCATGGACCCGCCGATCCCACCCAGCGCGACCGGACGTTTCTCGCCCTCCGCCAGGAAACGCGCCGCGTCCCGGTGCATCGTGTCCGCCGCGGCGAGGACGGCACGGGCGCGGACGAGTACGCATTCGCCGAACGCCGTCGGGAAGACCCCGTCGCGTCCCCGGACGAACAAGGTTCCCCCGAACGCACGCTCGATCCGTTGCACGGCGGCGGTCAGCGCGGGCTGGGTGCTCCCGATCCGGATCGCCGCGCGCGTGATGCTGCCCGCGTCGGCGACGGCGCACACCACTCGCAGATGACGTAACTCGACGTCCATCACGCGGACCTTATGGCCACTTGGGATGTGCCGGAAGCCGTCGAAAGTCGGGATCGTTTTCCGTACTCCCCTCTCTCCCCTCCCCGCAAGGAGTACGCATGCGACGCGCCTGCCTCATGCTCGCGCTGACCGCCGTCCTCGTCGCCGGGCTCGTTCCCGCGACGGCGTCGGCGGCTCCCCGATTCACGACGTCGATGGAGGCCTTCGAGCCCGGAGGAACCATCACCAGAGTGGACGTCACCCGGCCCGCTTCGGACCGGGCGGCCGCGCCGCAGCAGATCGCGGCCGCCGCCGCGGTGACCCCGATCGAGACCAACGGCCCCAGCGAGACCACCTTCGACCTGGTCTTCGTCGGCGACGGCTACACCTCCACGCAGCTGGGCACGTACGCGCAGCACGTCCGGTCCAGTATCGCCGCGCTGTTCGCCATCGAGCCGTACAAGAGCTACCGCAAGCAGTTCAACCTCTGGCAGGTCGACGTCGTCTCGCCCCAGTCCGGAATCACCAACGACCCGACCCAGGGCATCCGGCGCAACACCGCGCTGGGCTCGTACTTCTGGTGCGGCGGCATCGAACGGCTGTTGTGCGTCAACGAAACCAAGGCGAACCAGTACGCCGCGGCCGCACCGGACGTCGATCAGGTCATCATGCTGGCCAACACCACGAAGTACGGCGGCGCGGGCGGCGGGGTCGCGACCTCCTCCGGCGGCAACATCCAGGCCAGCCAGATCGTCGCCCACGAACTCGGGCACTCGATCGGCGGGCTGGCCGACGAGTACGACTACGGCACCTGCGACACCCGGGAACCTCGGGAGCCCAACGCTTCCGCGCTCACCGCCCAGCAGATGAAGGACCGCCGGGCCAAGTGGTACGCCTGGCTGGGCAAGCCCTCCCCCGACGGCGGCACGGTCGGCGTCTTCGAGGGCTCCCGCTACTGCAAGACCGGGATGTACCGGCCCAGCGTGAACTCGCTTATGCGCACCCTCGGCCAGCCGTTCAATCCGCCGAGCACCGAAGCGATGATCGCGGGCTTCCACCGCGAAGCCGCGCATCGGCACTGATTTCCGTCATGGCCTCCGGACCGGGCCGCCGGCGTGACCGGCGAGCCCGGTCGCCATGTCGCGCATGAAGCGCCGGAGGTACCACCGGAAGATCCACGCGCTCCCCTTGCCCACGCGATACGTTCCGTGCCAACGGATCCGCGTTCCCCCACCGGGCGTTTCGCACAGATCGATCGAAGCCTGATACTCCAGCATCACCGGGACGTCCACCCCCTCGTAGGCGAACCGGCGTTCCGGGTCGAGGGCGGTGATCCGCTCCTTGGTGACCGTCTTGCCGGTGCGGAAGGCGCGAACCGCGCCGACCTCGTCCCGGCCGTCGGTCGAAAGTCCTTGTGACGCGGCGACTTCCAGAGAGCCGACCCGAGACCAGACCGGCCAGCTGCGGGCATCCAGCAGCAGGGCCCACACCTCGGCGGGCGGCGCCGACGATTCGGCGGTGACGTCGTACGACTGCATTCCACTCACAAGGCTCACCCTAGGAACGGCCGGGTGAGGCCACCATGCGCCGGATTGCGGCACGGTGATCAGGAATTGCGGTACTGCGAGGGCCGCGATCCGGTGCGCTTCAGGAAAGCGGCCGACAGCGCGCCGGGAGTGGCGAACCCGCATCTTCCCGCGATGGCGGCGATCGGGAGATCGGTGCCCCGCAACAACCTTCGCGCCTCCTCGATCCGGAGCCCGCCGAGAAACCGGTGTGGTGTCTCGCCGGTCTTCTCCTTGAAGACCCGGATGAAGTGGTAGACGCTCAGATGCACCTCACCGGCGATTTCGGCGACGCTGAGCGGATCGGCCAGGCGGTCACGCATCATCGCGACGGCCGCGCGGACCCGCTCGTCCTCCCGGCCCGCGCTCGGCGGGCCCGGCTTCCGCGCGTGGCGGGTGAGCAGGTGCACGGCGAGGAAGGCGGCCGCGGATTCGGCGTAGAGGTCGTCGTCCTCCCTCGCGTTCCCGACCGCCCGGACCAGCTCGTCGAGCAACGGATCGCCCCCGGCCACGGACGCCGCCATCGCCTCGTGGTCCACCGCGCGGCCACCCAGCCGCGCGGCGACCGATTCCACCGTGGTGCCCGGGATGTGCACCTGCAGGCTGCGCATCGATCCGTCCCCGCGGTAGCGGCGTCGCAGCGGCCTGCCGGGTACGGCGAGTTCGAGCCGTCCCCATTCGTACCGGTTCCACCGGCCTTCGCCGCGGGTCTCCATCACCGCCCGCCCGGAAAGCGGCAGGACCAGATGCAGATCCGCGACGGCGGGCAGCCGCAGGTCCTCCGCGACGGGAACGTGGTCGAACCGCTGGACGAGCAGCGACTCCCAGCCGGAATCCTCCCAGCTGCAATAGGTCCGCCGGACATAGCGGGACATGTCGAAACCGGTGTAGGGCTGAAGGTCGAATCGCTCGGAATCGAACACCACGGCTTCGAGGCTAGCTGTGTCTCTTAGGGCGCGCTTTCGGATTTCCGTAGCCGGGCCGCGGCGTCAGCTGATCTCGCTCAGCCGTGTCAACGGCCCACCTCCGCAAATCCGAGGCCTCCGGCCGAAGAGAAACGCGCGCGCGTGTCCTCACCTACCAGCCGAACTTCCGGTCTGGGATACACGCCCTAACCGAGCAACTCCTTCACCCGCGGGATCACCTGCTCGCCGTACAGCCGGATCGAGTTCAGGCGCTGCTCGTGCGGAAGCTCGCCGACGCTGTACTTGAGCTGGAACCGCGACAGCCCCAGGGTCCGCACCGCCCAGGCGATCTTCTGCGCGACGGTCTCGGGAGAGCCGACGAACAACGCGCCGCGCGGACCCGCCATGGCGTCGTAGTCGGCCCGGGACATCGGGCCCCAGCCCCGTTCGGCACCGATCTTGGCGAACGCGGCCTGGTGGTGCGAGAAATGCTGGGAGACGGCCAGTTCGTCGGTCTCGGCGATGTGGCCGGGGCTGTGCATCGAGATCGGCAGCTCCTGGTGGCCCGCCTCCTTCAGGGCACGCCGGTACAGGTCGGCGAGCGGGGTGAACCGTTCCGGCGACCCGCCGATCACCGCCATCACCAGCGGCAGCCCGTACGCCGCCGCGCGGACGACCGACTGCGGGGTGCCGCCGACCCCGACCCACGCGGGCAGGCTGCCCGATTCGGTGACCGGGAAGGCCTGCGCGCCTTCGAGGGCCGGGCGGACGGTCCCAGACCAGTCGACCGGCTTCTCCGCTTGCAGATGCGTGAACAGGTCGAGCTTCTCGGCGAACAGTGCTTCGTAGTCCTCCACCGAGTAGCCGAACAGCGGGAACGACTCGGTGAAGGAGCCCCGGCCGAGCGTGACCTCCGCGCGTCCCCGGGAAACCGCGTCCAGCGTGGCGAACCGCTCGTACACGCGCACCGGGTCGTCCGAACTGAGCACCGTGACCGCCGTGCCCAGCCGGATCCGCTCGGTCCGGCCCGCGATCGCGGCCAGCACGACGTCCGGCGAGGACACCGCCATCTCCGCGCGGTGGTGTTCGCCGACGCCGAAGTAGTCCACGCCCACCTGGTCGGCGAGGACACCCTCGGCCACGACCTCGCGGATGGCCTCGGCCTGGCTCACCGGCCGGCCGTTCGCGTCGTTCCCGACGTCGCCGAAGGTGTCCAGGCCGAAAGTCGGCGCCTGCGGGGTGCCCAGGATCTCGTAAGCCATGTCCAACTCCTCAAGTAGTTGAACGCTCAAACGTCGCCTGCGGTGATCGTATTCCGCCCGGTGTCCCGCGGGGCGGCGGTGGTATGGCGGGCACGTCTCGTGACCGCGCGGACGACACGGGTGATCAGATGGACGACACGCGTGACTGGACGGACGACACGCGCACGTGACCGGGTCCGCCGCGTGTCGTCCATCTGATCACGTGTGTCGTCCATCTGATCACGCGAAACGGTCGGCCCCGACCGTCCTTACCCACTAAGGGGGCGAGGTCAGCCGCCGGCGATGTCGCGCGCCAGCCGGCGCGCGTCGTCCATGGTGAACTTGCCGGTGATCTGGGTTTCGCCGCCGGTGATGGCCGACTGGATCGACGGCGCGGTCAGCACCCGGCTCTTCAGCACCATCGCGACCTGCTTGCCGACGTTCGCCGCGGTCCAGTCGGCCCACGTCCGCGCCCCCGCGTCGGTGAAGCTGAGCCCGACGATCGGGCCCCCGGACTGCGTGTCGAGGCGAGCGTTCGCCCGGCTGAGGTCGGCTCCGGTGAGGAACGCCGGGCCGAGCAGGTATTTCGTGCCCTGCACCCTGTCGCAGCTGACCAGCGGGAGCGCCGGGTCGTCGCGGCCGTCCAGCGGATCCGGTCCCTCCGAACAGTCCAGCGCCGCGACGGCGGCCTGTTGTCCGGCCGGATCCGTGCTCTGGCGGTCGGTCGCCGCGCCTGTCGCCGGGCCGGGCGGGAACTCCGCCAGGACCGGGCGGAACCGCAGCAGTGACCCGTCCTTGATCGCGAAACTGTCGCCTTCGGGCTCGGCTTGGCCGGAAACCCCACTCTGGCAACCGGTGACACCGAGCAGGACGAGGGCGATCGCTACGAGGATGTTCCGCACCGGGACATTCTGTCGTGTTCAGCGTCCGCGCGGGGGTGAAACGGCTCGACGCCGCACGGTCCGCTCGAGAATCCCGAGCGTGGCCTTGAGCGCGGATTCGGGGACCACGGGGAAGGTGATGCGTTCCTTCCACTCCTCGCCCACCTCCGACCAGTCGTAGTACGACGTGACGAGCGTGCCGCCCTCGGCGGGCTCCAGCCGGTAGCCGTAGATGTGCCGGGCATGCGGCCGGATCCGGCCTTCGACGGTCCACGCGATCTCCTCGCCCGGAGCGAGTGTCGTGATGACGACCTCGACGTCGTACTTGCCCAAGGGCACATCGCCGAGTGCTTCCCGGTCCATGTGGACCACGAACCGGTCGCCCGCCTGCTCGACCGGGCCACCTTCCGCGTCGATGAGCATTCCGGACGCGTCGATGTCGACATGTCCCTGCGGATCGCTCAAGACCGCGAAGATCTCCGCGGCGGAGGCGGGAATGAGCCGCGAGACCTCGATGCGTTCGGGGCCTGGGGTTTCCGCGGTGGCGACCAGGACCGCGCGAGCGAGAACGTGCGGCGCCATGGTGAAACCGAGGAGGGCGGGCGTGCCGTCGGCCGGGACGCCGAGCGACTCGACGTCGAGGGCGTGCACCACGACGAAGTAGCGGTGCACGCCGTGCCCGGCGGGCGGTGCGGCACCGAGAAAACGCGTGAGGCGGGCGTCGTTGGGCACTTGGAAGGCGCCTTCGGGCAGCCCGGAGCCGGTGTCGTCACCGGCGCCTTCGGGCAGCTCCGTGACGGCCGCGGGGATGTCGGCGACCGCCCAGTGCCAGAAACCGGAACCGGTCGGCGCGTCGAGGTCGTAGACGGTGACGGCGTAACTCTTGGTGCCGGCCGGGGCGCCGCTCCAGCTCAGCTGCGGCGAGACGTCCTTGCCTGCCAGCTGTTCGGGCGACCAGGAGCCACCGTCGACGACAGAAGCACTGGTGACGGTGAAGGCGGCCACCTCGGGCAGCCTCGCGAAGGGATCGTTCATAAATCGACCATAACACAGATAATCGATTATCTGCCGGTTCGTCTATGCTCTGCGGATGGCCTCACCGGACAAGCAGATGCTCTCCGAGCAGGTGTACACCCGCCTGCGGGACGCGATCATGCGCGGCGACCACGCCCCCGGCGCCCCGCTCAAACCGCAGGATCTCGCCAAGGAACACGGCGTGAGCCTGGCGGTCGTTCGGGAGGCACTCGTCCGCGTGGTCGGCGACGGGCTCGCCGACCGGCTCCCCAACCGCGGCTTCGCCGTCCCCGCCTTCTCCGATCGGCGCTGGCAGGAGATCACGGAAGCCCGCCGGACCATCGAGCCGCTCGTCCTGCGCCTTTCCGTCGAACGCGGCGACCTCGACTGGGAGGCCCGCGTCCGCGCCGCCCATCACCGGCTGAGCCGGACGCCGCCGTTCGTCCCCGAAGAGGGCGAGTACATCAGCGCCGCGTGGTCCGAAGCCCATCGCGTCTTCCACCGCACCCTGCTCGACGGCTGCGGAAACCCGGTCCTGCTGGAGACGTTCGACCGGATGTGGACCGCGAGCGAACTGGCCCGCCGCTGGGCGGCGCACCGCGCTCCCGGCCGCGATCATCTCGCCGAACACCGCCTGCTGGAGGAAACGGCGCTCGCGCGCGACGCCGACGCGGCGGCCGAGGCGCTGACCCGGCATCTCACCCTCACCGCCGCCGCCCTGACCGAATAGCCGCCGGTCCGGTCGGAAAATCACCCGGACCGACCTAGCCCAGGTCATCACATCGGGTGTTTGCTTGCTCGCAGAACGTCGTTGATCGACGATTTGGGGGCCGCCGATGTCCTTCCGATGGGTACTTCGACTCATTCCGGTGACGCTGCTTGTGACCGCGGTGGCGGTAGCCGTCCCCGCACCGGCGAACGCGGCTCCCGCCCCTCCCCTGGCACAGGTATGGCCCACACCCCAGCAGGTGACGCCACGGGCGGGGCAGGTGACCATCCCGCGCACCGTCGTCGAAGTCGTCGGTGCGGGCACCGATCCGTCCGCACTCGCCGTCGTGGACCAGGTCCTCCGCGCGGCGGGGACGAGCACGATCGTCAAGGTCACCGACCACGATCAGGCCGCCGTCGACCGGGAACGCGGCAACGGCGGCCTCGTCGTCTTCGTCGGCGGGCCCACCGAAAGCAGGGCGACCGCGCTCGACGTCGCCGCGCTCCGCCTCAAAGGTCCGGAAGGCCTGGCCCCCGGCGGATACGTCCTCGCCGCCGACCGCGGCGTGATCGCACTGTCCGGTGTGGACACTTCGGGGACGTTCTACGCCGCGCAGTCGTTCCGGCAGCTGTTCGCTTCCGGCAAGAGCGGCGCGTTCGGCATCCGCGACTGGCCCGCGGCCCCGCTGCGCGGCGTGATCGAGGGCTTCTACGGCGCGCCGTGGTCGCACGCCGACCGGCTGGCACAGCTGGACTTCTACGGCCGCACCAAGCAGAACATGTACGTCTACTCACCCAAGGACGACCCGTTCCTGCGCGCCCGCTGGCGTGACCAGTACCCGCCGGAACAGCTCGCCCTGCTCTCGCAACTGGTCGGGCGCGCCGCCGCGAACCACGTCGAGTTCACCTACGCCCTCTCCCCCGGCCTTTCCGTGTGCTACTCCTCCGACGCCGACAAGACCGCGCTGGTCACGAAGTTCCAGTCGCTGTGGGACATCGGGGTGCGGTCGTTCGCGATCCCGCTCGACGACATCTCCTACACCCGCTGGAACTGCGACGCCGACGCCGCGAAGTTCGGCACCGGTGGCGCGGCCGCGGGCGCCGCGCAGTCGTTCCTGCTCAACCGCGTTCAGCAGGACTTCATCGCGGCACATCCCGGCGTCGAACGTTTGCAGACCGTCCCGACCGAGTACTACGACCTCGCCGACTCGCCGTACAAGACCGCGCTGCGCACCCAGCTCGACAAGGCGGTGATCGTCGAGTGGACCGGCGTCGGCGTGATCGCCGGACAGATCACCGAAAAGCAGGCCCGGCAGGCGAAAGAGGTCTTCGGGCACGACATCCTGATCTGGGACAACTACCCGGTCAACGACTACATCACCGAACGTCTGCTGCTCGGCCCGTACATCGGCCGCGAGCCCGGGGTCGCGAAGTACCTGTCCGGGATCACCGCGAACCCGATGGTGCAGGCCGAGGCGTCCAAGATCGCCGAGTTCACCTCCGGTGACTTCCTGTGGAACCCGGACCGGTACGACCCCGACAAGTCCTGGCTCGCCGCCATCGCCGACCTCGGCGGACCGGCCGCACCCGCGCTGAAGGTGTTCGCGGAGAACAACTATTCGAGTCTGCTCGTCCGTCTCGAAACCGGGAAGCCGGATCTGGATTCGCCGGTGCTGCGGCCGCTCCTGGCCGCCTTCTGGACCGCGCTGGAGAAGAAGGATCCGTGGGACGCGGCCGCGAAACTGGATCGCTACCTGACCTCGATGGCATCCGATCCCGAAGATCTGCGGCGCGGCATGGCCTCGAACCCGAAGTTCCTCGCCGAGGTCGGACCGTGGCTCGACCAGGTCGGGCTCTACGGTCAGGCCGGCAGGCACGCGGTGCGGATGCTGCTGGCCCAGGTCGACGGCGACGGCGCGAAGGCGTGGGCGGAACGCGGCGAACTCGTCGCCGCGCTCAAGCGGGCGCAGGCGATCCGCGTCCCGACCTCGCGGGGCCCGCGCAACCCGAGCACCTGCACGGAGGTCTGCGTGCCGTTCCTCGACAGCGCGCTGGCCACGGCCGACCGCTGGTTCGGCCTGCCCGGGATCCGGCCGCGGCCGACGACGTCGCTCGGCACCTACACCGACAATGTCCCCGCCCGGATGGTCGACGGCGACCCCGAGACCTACTACTGGAGCGACTGGGCACCCCGGATCGGCGCCACCATCGGGGTCGACCTCGGTTCCCCGCAGCGGGTGTCCCATGTGGACATCCTGATGGGAAAGCCGACCAGCCCCGACGACTACGTCCGCGACGGCGTCCTCGAATACTCCGCAGACGGCACCCGGTGGACGACGGTGAAGACGGTCACCGAGCCGGTGATCTCGGCCGACCTGCCCGAAGGCGCCGAGGCGCGGTTCGTCCGCATCCGCACGACCGGCGCCCAGACCTTCTGGGTCGTGGTGCGTGAACTCACCGTGTCCACACCGGACAGTCCCAAGTACACCGTCACCGGAACCCCGGCGGGGCCGAACCTGGCCGCGGCGGCGGACAACAACGCCGATTCCCTGTACGCGGCGGCGTCGGCGCCGATGGCGGGCGACGCGCTCGTCGTCACGGCCATCGCGCCGAAACCGCTGAGCAAGGTCGTCGTCCTGGCGGCCGACGCCGGTGCGGGCGCCGACGTCCAGGTCGCGGACGCGGCGGGTGGCTGGCGGACGATCGGCAGGCTGTCGGGCGGCTACACGGAACTGCCGGCTGACGGCGTGGTGACCGACAAGGTCCGGCTCCTCTGGTCGCCGGGAGGCGCGGCACCGAAGATCGCGGAGGTCGTCCCGGTCAGTCCACCGCGACCGTGATGGCGGCCGTGTGCACCCGCCCGCCGTGTGAGAACTCGAGGAACAGCCGGTACTCCCCGCGCTCCGAGAACAGGGAGTGGAAGGTCAGCTCGCCGTCGGCCAGCGCCACGCCGAGCGGCTGGACCGGATGCAGATGTGTGGCCGACAGCAGCATGGTGTGGAATCCGGTCATATGGCCGTTGGCGCCCAGATGCGGGTCGACCGCGGTGAGGGGCGTGCCGTCCGGGCCGCGCAGGGCGAACCGGAGGACCTGGGCCCGCATCGACGGGATCCGGGCCGCCCCGTCCACCCGCGCCACCCGGTATCCCGTGGCCGTCACGGTGTCGGCCGCCGGCGCGGGCACCGGCACGAAAGTGGTGTCACCGGGCACGGTGAACGGGACGCCGAGCACCACCGGATGCTTCGGATCCTTCGTGTCGAGCGGTACGAACTCGGCGAACATCCGGTAGGCGCCGCCGTCGGTCAGTGCGAGGTTCGTGTGCCAGGTGTCGCCGTCCAGCCTCGGATGCACGTGCTGGAAGACGTTCATGTCGTCGCGCACGGCGAAGAAGTGCATCTGTTTGGTCTGGTTGTCGAGGAACCGGGTCACCGGCCGCCCGTCGGGACCGAGGATCCGGAACGCGACCGGTACCTCGGGGCCCCGGACGGCGGGGGTGGTGACCCGCTCGAACCGGTAGCCGCTTTCCGCCTCCGACAGCCCGTCGCTGTGGGCGGCCGGGAGCAGATCCGCCGTCACCACGGGCTGCTGGTGAGCCGAATGCGCGGAGCCCGGTGTCGGCCGGAGGGCCACGAACACCGCGGCCGTGCCGATCACCAGGGCCAGCGCGAGAAACAGCCAGTCCGTCAGCCGGGGTTTGCGCACGCCCTGCCCCCGGTCACTTGCCGCCGAGGTTCGGCTTCACCACGACCAGGCCCTGCTCGATCCCGTTGACGATGACGATGCCGCTGGAGAAGTACGGGTAGTTGCTCCACGCGCCGTTGAAGTTCGCGGCGTCACCGGCCGGGTAGATGTCGAAGTAGCCGACCTCGGACAACTTCGCCGAAGCGACCCCGCTGACGTCCAGGATCCGCAGACCGGCCTGGTAGTTCGCCTGGTAGGAGTACTGGCCCTTGATGTACTGGTTGTGATCGATCGCGGTGGCGGGCGAACTGTAGACGCCGGTGTGCACGGGGGCGGACAGCTTGGCCAGGTCCCACACGTAGGTCTTGGTGCGCTTGTCGGTGCCGCGCGACTCGTCGAGTTCGTCGTCGAGCAGGAAGTAACGCTGGTCGCCGGTCAGCCAACCCTGGTGCGAGTACTGCGCGCCCGAGTAGCCCTTGCGCGAGATCTGGACCGGCCTGGCCTTGTCGGTGACGTCGACGATGGTCAGCGTGTCCTCGTTGGCGTTGAAGCAGATTTCCTTGCCGCTGTAGGCAGCGTCCGGCCCGCGGTAGACGACGCACTGGGTGTCGTGGGTGTACCCGTCCTGCGAGACACAACCGGCTTTGGCCGGGGCCTTCGGGTTCTGGATGTTGACGATATGCGGTCCGCCGCTGCAGGTGTTGGAGCCGATGGCGTAGGCGAAACCGGTCTCCTCGTTGATCGCGATGTTGTGCGCGGGACCGAATTCCTTGTACAGCGCGTCGGCGGTGAAGGTCTGCGGTGTGGTGACGGTGCGCAGCCTGGTCAGGTCGAACACCTGCATCCCGTGCCCGGTGATGAAGTCGGCCACGATGAACGCGTGGTTCTTGTACACCTTCATGTCCCGCCACGAACTGCTGCCGCCGTTGGAGGGCAGGTTGCCGAGGAATTTCGGCGAGGTCGGGACGCTCAGGTCGACGAACGCGGTGCCGTTGGTCCGCCCGACGATGGCGTATTCCTTGCCGGACGACGGATCGGTCCAGCCCCAGATGTCGTTGCCGTTCCCGCCGCCGAGTCCGGAGAGGGGTAACACGCTGAGCAGGTCGACGTTCTTGCACGGGTACTTGTCGGCCTTGCCGTTGACGCACGGGACCCCGGCCGCGGTGCCGGTGACGGCGTGCCGCTCGGCCGGGACGTGGTCGGCCAGGAACGTCCGGGCCGCCGCCTGTCCCTCCGCCGTCTCGGGATCGTGCGCGGACGCCGCGGTCATCGACAACACCAACGCGGAGGCCGTCAGCACGGCCAGCCCCATCATCCGCACGAGTTTCATCCGAGACGCTCCTCACCTGGTCGCGGTCGGC
This sequence comes from Amycolatopsis sp. WAC 04169, assembly GCF_003947535.1. Classification (NCBI taxonomy): domain Bacteria; kingdom Bacillati; phylum Actinomycetota; class Actinomycetes; order Pseudonocardiales; family Pseudonocardiaceae; genus Amycolatopsis; species Amycolatopsis sp. WAC 04169. The sequence goes on from NZ_QHJI01000007.1 coordinate 462,972, forward strand.
CTCCGACGATATGGGCACCGAGTCCGGGTGTATCCCGTCGAACGTATGGGGCTTTTAACCGTTTACGGCGGGTTGAAGGTGGGTGGTGGCGCGGTCCGGTCGCGGCCGTCTGCGGTCGTGTCGCGAACGCCGGGCCGGGATCTGGGCTCCGAACCGGCCTCTCTGTAGATTCCCGTCGGCAACGGCGCGACACTCGTCGCCGCTTACCGGCGAATCCAAGCACTTCGCTGACCGGGGTCGGTCGCCGGCAACGATCCGATCGTGACGAGCCGGCCAGGTCCGCACCGGATGCCGCCTCGCGACGTCGTCACGGCTGAGGACAATAAGCCCTTGATGAACTGGCACGCTCTTCAGCTGGCTGCCGTCGACGGTTCCGGCGCAGGTCTTCGGCGGCGGTCTTCTCGATGAGCTGCGGCCACGAGCGACGTCCTCCCGACTGCGGGCATGCCGAGGGGCCCGTCGTCGGTGTGGCCGACGGGCTCCTCGGGGTTCAGACGTGATGCAGGGTGTTGCGGCGGGGTTGTCGGAGCGGATCCCGGTATTGGGGTGGAACGAACTCCGGTAACCCATCGGCCGCCATCCGTACTTCCCAGTCGCCGTGGTGGATCAGGCGGTGATGAAAGCCGCAGAGCAACACCAGGTTCCGAAGATCCGTCGGTCCGCCGTCTGCCCAGTGCTCAATATGGTGAGCGTGGCAGTTCTTGGGCTTCCGATGACATCCCGGGAACGCACAACCACCATCGCGGATGTTCAACGCCCGGCGTTGGCCCGGGGTGACGAACCGTCTCAGGCGACCCATATCCAACGGCTCACCCGAGGTTCCCATCACGACCGGCAACATCAGGCAGTCGCAGGCGGCGAGTCGGGCTTCCCGCGCGGTCATCGTCCCGACGAAGTCCAGGCAGGCCGTCCCGAGCCCCGACTTCAACTCCTCGAGTCCGATGGTCACGTGCACCAACGTCCGGTAGCCACTGGTTCCCGGCTGATCCGGACACGCGATCGCCAGGTCCAGAAGCTCAGCCCAGGCGTCGCCCATGCGCTCGCACTTCATCCGCAGGTCCGCTTGGCCGAACTCATCGACAGGACGTGGCTGGGCATGCGCCTCCAAAGCAGCCGCGGTCCGGGCACCGGTCTCGTCATCGAGGAGACCGGTGAGCTTCCAGAAGCCGTCCTTGCGGCGCTCCAGCGTGATTTCCCGACGGGGTTCCTTGGGCTCGGGATCCTTCGGCTCGTTGCCGTCGGGATTGAGCCAACCCATCAGTTTCGTCTCGGCGCTGGAGAGTCGCCGGGGTCCGGCGTTCGGGGCCAGCTCGGCCAGGATCTTCTCCGCAGTCTCCCGATCCTCAGCGGAGGTGTCGGCAGGGAGCCGTTTCAAAATGTCCAGGATCTGATCGATCCGCTCATCCCCGACCAACCCCTGAGCGGCAACCGCAGCAGTGGCGGGAGCGACAGGCGGAACTTCGGTGCCATCCAACGCACGGGTGGGGTTCAGGGCGAGAGCCCGCTTCACCACCGCGCCCGCCTCACCGCGCGACAACCCCGCCATCTCCGCGAACCAGCTCGCTGTGCTGCCATGCCCATACAAGTCTTTGACGCCCCGATTCTCGATCTCCGCCAGAAACCGCCCCAGGCAGGCGGTCGCGATCCGAATCACCTGCAACGACTGCTGCACGCCATGCGCAAGCTCCAGCTTGCCAGCGCGCCACAACTCCTGCGGCAGTTCGGGAAGAAAGGTCTCGGACACACCTCCATAATACACCACAAAATCGAACAAGTGTTCGTAATTTTAAGCAACAACCAAAACGCACATACAACACCGAAGAGTGAAACAGCTTCCCGAAACCAGCACAGCCAGGCATACCGACCACAGCCCGCAGGTAAGCGCTTTCTGCTAACATCCACCACCCCACTCACCGGAACTCAGGGAATCTCCCCGATGCGCCGACCACGAACCGAAGCGAGAGTGAACCGAACCCGATCCGACAAGAAGGAGAACAGCACGCAGTGACTTCACCCGCGGCACAGCTCGAATCAGCCCTGGCCACGACCATCGAAGAGAAAACAGCACAAGGAAGAACGGACCAACTGCCAACCGCCCAGGGATGGCATCCCGGCGCGAGGATCGGCGCCACGGCCGAACTCGGCGCGCTCCTCGCCTACAACGACGACGGATCCACCGGGATCTGCAATCTCGAGAACGGCCGCGGCACGTGGCTGAATCTGCAGCCCCAAGACCGAAAGCAAGACCATCGCCCGTACTCGGTCTGGCGATGGATGGCCGCCTACAACGGCCGGCCCGCCTGCCTGATGGGACGCCTCGCTCCCGGAGCGGCCAGGCTGGAGCTCCACGCGAGCGACGGCACGGTCGCCGAAGCCGACGTCGTGGACGGCACCTTCGCCGCCGAAATAGCCGTGGACATGGCCGGTCTGCGCCACGCGCGGGAAAGACTGGAAGCCCATGAAGCCGCTTCCGCGGAAGGCCGCGCGGAGTTCGAGCGCCTGATGGCCGACTCCCGAACGGAAATGGCGAAGCTCAAGGTCCGCGTCTACGACAGCGCCGGAACCCTCCTCTACGACGGCGCGGCGATCAACGCCACCGACTAGGGAACAAGCCGTTCGATGGGCTCCGGCCAGGAGCCCGTCGAACGGGCCTACGAGACCAGCCGCCTGAGCAACGACCCGGCATCCTCGGCGAGGCCATCGGCGAGATGGTGCAGCAGCGCCTGCTGGAACAAGCCGTCGAAGGCCGCGTAAGCGACCTGCGGCGTCACCACCAGCGAAGCGTCGGCGAGCTCGGCGTAGCGCTCCACGACCCGCCAGATCATCGCCTGCCGCTGAGTGTCGATCTCGAGCACGTCCGCGCGGAACGCGGCCTCGAACAGACTCTGATTCCGCAGGTCGTACCACAGCCGGTGCATCACGGCGTCGGCCCGCAGCGTGCCCGCCATCGCGTCGCCGAAGCCCCGCTCCAGTTCCTCGGCCGAACGCGCCACGGCCACGACCTCGTCGTAGCGGGTCACGCACACTTCCTCGAACTTGCGGACCGCGTAGGTCAGCAGTTCCACCTTGTCGGTGAAGTAGTAGTGCAGCACCCCGTGCGAGAAGTTCGACTTCTGCGCGATCTCCCGCAGGCTCGTCCTCGCGTACCCCAGTTCGGACAGCGCCTGCAGCGCGGACTCCGCCAGTTCCGCCCGCCGCTGGGCGAACTTGTCCACGCTCCGGCGTGCGATCCGCTCGCTCGTCTCGGTCACCACGAGTTCCTGTCCGGTCCGGGAGCCCGCGCCTGCCGCGGGGTCCCACAGTCTAGCGTCGCGGATTTCTTGACGACTGTCCAAGAAAATCTTGACGACTGTCCAAAGTTGGCTCAGGATGTGACCCACACCGCAACCGCGGACCGTCTCAAGGAGGAGAAGTCCATGGGTTCGTACGACCTTTCGGGCCGGAAAGCCCTGGTCACAGGTGGCGCGCAGGGCCTGGGCGCCGGAATGGCCGAAGCGCTGGCACAGGCGGGCGCCTCGGTGGTCATCGGCGACGTCCAGGAGGATCTCGGGCGCGCCACCGCCGACAAGCTCGACTCAGGCTTCGTCCGGCTCGACGTCACCGACGAACGGAGCTGGGAGCAGGCGGTCGACGCGGTCATCGGCGAACTCGGCGGGCTGGACATCGTGGTGAACAACGCCGGCGTCGAGATCACCGGGCTCGTCGCCGACCTCGACCCCGCCGACGTGCGCAAGATGCTCGACGTCAACGTGCTCGGCACCGCCCTCGGCGTGAAGCACGCCTTCCGCGCGATGCGGCCCGGCGGTCCCGCGGGTGCCGGCGGCGCCGTCGTGAACATCGCCTCGGTCGCCGCGACCATCGCCTTCCCCGGTATCGCGGGCTATTCGGCGACGAAATCGGCGGTCGACCGGCTCACCAGGGTCGCCGCGATGGAGGCCGGGAAACTCGGCTACGGCGTGCGCGTCAACTGCGTCTACCCCGGCCTCGTCCCCACCCAGATGGGCAATCAGCTCGCGCAGGACGTCGTCGAGGTCGGCCTCTTCCCCAGCGTCGAGGACGCCATCGGCGCGGTCGTCGGGCAAACCCCCGCCGGGCGGCTCGGCGAGGTCGCGGACATGGCCGACGCCGTCGTGTTCCTCGCCTCCGACGCCGCCCGCTTCATCACCGGCGCCGGGCTCCCGGTCGACGGCGGAATGGGCATGTGACCAGCACGAACCCGAAAGGAATCACCATGAGCAGCCCCAAACCCGTCGTCGTCTACGGCGCCTCCGGCTACACCGGACGGCTGATCTGCGAGTACCTGCGCGAGTACAACGTCCCGTTCGTCGCCGCCGGCCGGGACAAGGCCCGTATCCAGGAGGCGATCGACCACGTGCCCGGCCTCGACACCATCGATCACGAGGTCGTCGAGGTCTCGCACGACGTCGAAGCGCTCACCGAACTGTTCCGCGACGCCAAGGTCGTGTGCAACACCGTCGGCCCGTTCAGCGAGTATGGCCACGAGGTCGTCGAAGCCTGCCTGCGCACCGGAACGCATTACCTCGACACCACCGGCGAACAGGACTGGCTGATCGCCTCCGAAGAGCGCTACGGCGCGCAGATGGCCGAGAAGGGCTTGCTGCTCTCCCCCGGCATCGCGCAGATGTACACCACCGGCGAGATCGCGGCGAACCTCTGCCTGGAGACACCCGGACTGGACACTTTGGACATCCTGGTGTTCTGGAAGGGGTATCCCACGGTCGCTTCGACGAAGACCATCCTGGTCAACGCCGCGCTGTCCGCCGCGTACTACCTCGAACAGAACGAATACCGGCCCTGGCCCGCCGACGGCGGCCTCCAGGACGTCACCGTGCCCGGTCATCACGAAACCGGGCTGGCGCTGCCTTGGGGCGGCACCTCGCATCCGGTCTGGTTCAAGAACGACGCCCGCGTGGCCAACGTCAAGGCCGTCGGCGGCGTCTTCGACCGCGCGCTCATGCAGGGGGTGCCGCAGATCGTCGCCGCCGTGCTGGAACAGGTGAAAGACCTGCCGCTGGACGAGAAGATGCGCGTGCTGGCGGAGCAGGCCGCCGCGGTGCGCGACGAGATGCCGCCGCGGGAGAACCAGCGGCTCAACACCTCGCTGGATTCGGTGCACGCCTCGGGGCCGTTGGGCCGCGCGCACTGCGTCATCCACGGCACCTGCAACTACAAGCAGACCGGGTTGATGCAGGCTTACGGCGCCTACTCGCTGCTTCAGCAGCCGCCGAAGCGCGTGGGATTCGCGTCCGGATGCCAGGCTTTCGGCCACCGCGAGCTGCTCGGCGTGCTACGAAGCTTCGGGCTGGTTTCCAATCCGGTCTTGACCGTCCACGACTGACCGGAAGGACGAGCGCGTGCGACTGACCGACTACCTCGACAAGGGCGCTTCACTCGATCCGGCGGCACCCTGCCTCACCATGGGTGACACCTCGCTCAGCTACGGCGAAGTCCAAAAGCTGTCGTGGCGGGTGGGGCGGGCGCTGGCCCGGTCCGGCGTCGAACCGGGCGACAAGGTGGCGATCCTGTCCGGGAACGATCCCCTGTCGTTCGGTTGCGTCTTCGGGATCAGCCGGGCCGGTGCCGTGTGGTGCCCGGTCAACCCGCGCAACGAGGCCGCCGAGAACAGGGAACTGCTCGACCTGTTCGACTGCACCTGCCTGCTGGTGCAGGAGTCCTTCGCACCGCTCGTCTCCCGGATGCTCCCCGGCCTGCCGAAACTGTCCACAGTGGTCTGTCTCGACGGCACGATGCCCAGCGCCGTCCCGTTTTCCGACTGGCTCGACAGCGCCGAGCCCTGGGAGGAAACGCCGCCGGACGACATGGTCCTGCTCGTCGGCACCGGCGGAACCACCGGACGCCCCAAGGCGGTGATGCTCAGCGGCACCAACGTCGAGACGATGTCGGCGCTCACGCTGATGAGCTACCCGTTCACCGGGCGACCGCGTTATCTGGCGCTCGCGCCGCTGACACACGCGGCGGGTGTGCTCTGTTTCCCGGTCCTCACCCTCGGCGGCGAGATCGTCGTCATGCCCTCGCCGGATCTCGGCGAATTCCTCGCGCTGGTGGAACGCCGCCGCATCACGCACACCTTCCTGCCACCGACGCTGATCTATCTGCTACTCGACAATCCGGCGCTGGACGAGGCCGATCTTTCGTCGCTGCAATGCCTTTGGTACGGCGCCGCGCCGATGTCGGCCACCAAACTCGCCGAGGCGATCACCCGGATCGGCCCGGTCTTCGGGCAGCTGTTCGGCCAGAGCGAAGCCCCCATGATGGTCTCCACCCTCTCCCCCGCCGAGCACGTCCACCCGGATGGATCCCTTGCCCTGGAACGGTTCACGTCGGCCGGCAAGCCCACACCACTCACCCAGGTCGCGATCATGTCCGACACGGGCGAGCTGCTCCCGCCCGGCGAACGCGGCGAGATCGTCGTCCGCGGCTCGCTGGTGATGCTCGGTTACTACAAGAATCCGGAGGCGACGGCGGAAGCGAGCGCGCACGGCTGGCATCACACCGGCGACATCGGCTACCTCGACGAGGACCACTACCTCTACATCGTCGACCGCGCCAAGGACATGATCATCACCGGCGGTTTCAACGTCTATTCGGCCGAGGTCGAGCAGGCGCTCATGGCGCACGAAGCGGTGCAGGACTGCGCCGTGATCGGCCTGCCGCACGAGAAATGGGGCGAACAGATCACCGCCGTGGTGCAGCTCCACTCCGGCAGAACGGCGGCGGCGCAAGAACTCCGCGCCGCGGTGAAGGAGCGGCTGGGCGGCATCAAGACCCCGAAGGAGATCCTGGTCTGGCCGGATCTCCCCCGGTCCAAGATCGGCAAGGTGCTCAAGACCGAGATCCGGAAAGCTTTGCTGGACAACGCTTAGCGCCGCGCGAGCTCCTCCGCGGTCGGCAGCGGCCACTCGTAGCGTTCCTTGGCGATGCGGAGGTGGACCCACGTCTCCGCGGTCACGACGTCGGGTCGGCCGCTGATCTCTTCGAGCGCCCGGTCGAGGGCGCGGGCGGACTGCGCGGCGATGGTGGCGACGACGTCGAACCGGCCGATGGTCCTGGCGAGGAACTCGGTGTCCTCCCGCGCGGCGAGCGCGGCGGTCACGGAATCCCCGGCGCCCCGCACGTTCAGGCCGATCCCGCAGACGAGGCCGGCGTCCGGGCGGGCCCGGCTGAGCACCGGCGCGATCCGGATGACGTCGTGCTCGACCAGGAAGCGCACGCGGGTGCGCGTGGCCGACGGTGACAGCCCGACGTGTTCGGCGATGCTCGCGTAGCTTTCCCGCCCGTCGGCCTGCAACCGCAGCATGATCGCGAGATCGCGGTCGTCGAGCCGCAACCAGGGCGGCAGCGGGCGGCCCGGCATGAACAGACCCTTGACCACGTCGACGTAGACGAGGGTGTTGACCTGTTCCACCTCCGGCAGGCCGCGGATGTCGGCGACCGTGCGATAGAGCTCGGGCGAGTCGGGCAGGCGCAGTTCGGCGACGGTCTGGTACTCCCCGCTCACCGCGGAGACGAACGCCGCGGCGGGCAGCGCCGCGATGGCGTCAGTCGTCGCCTGCGAGCGGCCCGAAGTGCGGATCGCGAGATGCGCGTACGCGGTGAGGCCGAGGAACTCGGGGTGGACCGCCGCGACCACGTTCAGGGAGCCGTCGGCCTTCAGCTGCTCCAGCCGGGCCGACACGGCCGACCTCGAAGCCCCGACGCGTTTGGCCAGATCGGCGACGCTCATCCGGCCGTCCGTGCGCAAAGCCGCGACCAGCGCGTCGTCCACGCGATTTCTCCTCTGCTGAATTTCCGACGGCGGGACGCACCATATCACCGGCATGACCGCCTCCAGAACAGCCGAGATAGCGCTTTGTGTTCATGATCGTGGACAGATCGATCGTGAACACCGTCCGCACGCGACCGATCTGATTGCGCCCGGAGTTTTCGTCGCTTACCTTCGCCCCACTTCACCGTCGAAAACCCCAGGAGTCCGCCCGATGCGCCTGTTGCCCCTCGATCGTTCAGTCCTCGACGCGCGAGCGACGATCCTGCGTCCCGATGAGCTGGTGACCGTCGACGACGCCACCGAAGGCGCGGAAGCGGTCCTCGTGTTCGGCGAGGAGATCGCCGCGGTCGGTTCCCTGGACGACTGCCGTACCCGCGCGGCGAGCCTCGGCCGTCCCGATCCGCAGGTGCGGCGGATGCCGGGCACGCTCCTGCCGGGATTCGTCGATCCGCACGCGCATCCCTTGATGTACGGGCAGATGATGACCTGGGTCGACTGCGGCCCCGAACGCGCGTCGACCATTCCCGAGATCGTCACGCTGCTGCGAGAGGCGGCCGAGAACACCCCGGCGGGCAGGCCGATCCGCGGTTACGGCTACGAGCACCGCAACCTCGCCGAGAAACGGCATCCCCGCAAAGAAGAACTCGACGCGGTCGCCGTCGATCGCGAGGTCTATCTCATGAACGCCAGCGGGCACGGCGGCGTGGTGAACAGCTTCACGCTGCGGCGCAACGGCGTCACCCGCGACACCCCGGATCCCGACGGCGGCGTGTTCTTCCGCGACGAGCACGGCGAACTCACCGGCGAACTCTCGGACGCGGCGTGCAACATCCTCACCGGGGTCACCGGGGTGAAGGTGGGACGGCACGGGCCGAACTTCCACCTCGAAGACGAGCCAGAGGAGCACGCGCGGCAACTGGCCGCGGCGCAGGAGAAGTTCCTCGCCGCCGGGGTAACCGCGATCGGCGACGCCCAGGTCACGCGCCGCGAGTTCGACATGTACCTGCGGCTGGACGAGGCCGGGCGGCTCAAGACGCGCGTCCACATGTACCTGCTGTCCCATCTGCTCGACCAGGCCCTGGAAATGGGGCTGCACGGCGCTTTCGGCACCACGCGCCTCGCGTTCGCGGGGATCAAGTTCTACGCCGACGGCACCCTCGGCGGGTGGACCGCGTACTTCCCCGATGGCTACGTCGGCGATCCCTGCCGCACCGGGCAGCTTTACCACGACCCGAAGGACTACGCGGCACTCATCGACAAAGCCCATGAAGCCGGGCTCCAGACCGCGACCCACGCCCAGTCCCCCGACGCGATCGCCATGGTGCTCGACGCCATCGAGGACGCGCAGCAGCGGACTCCCCGGCCCGACGCGCGGCATCGCATCGAGCACTGCGGGCTGCCGTCCCCGGAGCAGATCGAGCGGATGGCCGCGCTCGGCGTCCACCCGGTCAACCAGCCCCAGCACTACTACAACTGGGGCGAAGGCGTCACCGACGCCGTCGGCACCCCCGGCGAGCGGTTCAACCCCCTCGGCGAGTTCCAGGCGGCGGGCGTGCCGGTCACGCTGAGCTCGGACGCGCCGGTCGCGGAGCCGAATCCGCTCGAAGCCATCCAGACCGCGGTGACCAGGACGACCCGCCGCGGCCACCGGCTGGGCGGCGACGACCTGCTGATCGACGTCCGGTCGGCCGTCGCCGCGCATACGATCGCCGGCGCCAGGGTGCTCGGCCGGGAACGCGACCTCGGTTCGATCACGCCCGGCAAACGCGCGGATTTCGTGCTGCTCGGCGAGAATCCCCTCACCTGCGACCCGAGCCGGATCGCGGGCATCGGCGTGCTGGAAACCTGGATCGACGGCGAGGTGGCCCGATGACCGTCCGAACCGACACCCAGTCGCTCCGCCGGGCCCGCCGGGCCGGGCTCGCGGCCTTCGTCGGCACCACGATCGAGTGGTACGACTTCTACATCTACGCCACGGCCGCGAGCCTCGTCTTCGGCACCGTGTTCTTCCCCGCGACCGGCGACCGGCTGACCGGTGTCGCGGCGGCCTTCGCGACGTACGCCGTCGGCTTCTTCGCGCGGCCGCTCGGCGGCATCGTGTTCGGGCACGTCGGTGACCGGGTCGGCCGCAAGACCGCCCTCGTGGTCACGTTGACCATGATGGGCGTGGCGACCTTCCTGGTCGGCTGCCTGCCCGGCTACGACGAGATCGGCACGTGGGCGCCGATCCTGCTCGTGGTGCTCAGGTTCGTCCAAGGGCTCGCCGTCGGGGGTGAGTGGGGCGGCGCCGTGCTGATGGCCGTCGAACACGCTCCACCGGACAAGAAGACGTTCTACGGCGCGTTCGCGCAGGCGGGCAACCCGGCGGGCGCGTTGCTGGCGACCGGTCTGTTCAGCCTGCTGAGCACCGGCGGCACGGAATGGCTCGCCACCTGGGGCTGGCGGATCCCGTTCTTCGCGTCCGCGCTGCTCATCGGGGTCGGCCTTCTCGTGCGGCTGAAGGTCGAGGAGTCACCGGTCTTCGAGGAAACCACCGAAGAAACGGGCGTGCCGATCCTGTACGCGGTGCGGACCAACTGGAAGCCGATCCTGCTGGGCATCTGCGTGCTGCCCGTCGCGGTCGGCGGCTACTACCTGGTCACCACGTTCGCGACGGCGTACGCGACCGATCCGGCCGTCGGCGTCTCCGAATCGCTGGTGCTCAACGCGCTCACCATCGCGGCCTTCGTGGAACTGGCCGTGAGCTTCGGCGCGGCCTGGCTCGGCGACCGCTTCGGCCGGGTGCGGGTGGTCGTCATCGGTCTCGTCGGGGTCGCCGTGCTCGCGGCCCCGCAGTTCCTGGTGCTCTCGACCAAGAACGCGGTGCTGATCATCGCGGCGTTCGTGGCGATGCGCCTGGCGATGACGGCGACCTACAGCCCGATCGCCGCCATCCTGTCGCAGATGTTCCGCCCTCGGGCGCGCTACACCAGCATCTCGCTGTCCTATCAGCTCGCGGGCGCGCTGTTCGGCGGCCTCTCGCCGTTGGTGTCGACGCTGCTGTTCCAGGCGACCGGCAGTGTCTGGCCGGCGATCGGCCTGCTGATCGGGATGTGCGTGCTGAGCATCGCCTGTGTGCTGGCCGCGCCGCAGCACACCGACGAGGTTTAGCGGATGCGCAGCCGTCGCATGAGTTTCAGCCCGGACAGCATCCCTTCGACGTACTTCTCGTAGGTCTGGCCGCCGCGGGGGCCCATGACCTGCTTCTTGAGCACCGCCACGTTCTTCACGTCGGTGTACTTGAGCAGGCCCTGGTCCCCGTGGCGGGCGCCGACGCCGGAGTTCTTGACCCCGCCGGACGGTGTCCCCTTCGAGGCGTACGCGGTGGCCAGGATGTCGTTGATGTTGACGTTGCCGGACTCGATCCGCGCGGCCACCGCACGCGCGGCGCCGACGTCACGGCCCCAGACGGAGGCGTTGAGGCCGTACTCGGTGTCGTTGGCGAGCGCGACGGCTTCGTCGACCGTGCGGTACTTGTGCAGCGCGACAACGGGTCCGAAGGTTTCGGTGACGCCGCAGAGCATGTCCTTCGTGACGCCTTCGAGGATCGTCGGCTCGAAGAACGCCGGGCCGAGGTCGGGCCGCGGCTTTCCTCCACAAAGGACGGTCGCGCCCTTGGCCACGGCGTCGTCCACATGGGATTTGACCCGGTTCATATGGTCGACGGAGACGAGCGAGCCCATGTCCGGCCCGAAGTCGTAGGCGGCGCGGACGTCAAGCGCCTTGGTCTTCGCCACGTAGGCGTTCTTGAACTCCTCGTAGCGGGATTCCGGCAGGTAGATCCGTTCGATGTGCATGCAGATCTGCCCGGTGTTGCCGAAAGCGCCGAAGATCGCGCCCTGCACGGTCTCGTCGAGATCGGCATCTTCGAGCACGATCATCGGGTTCTTGCCGCCGAGTTCGAGACAGCAGCCGATGAGGTTGCGGCCCGCCTGTTCGCCGATCACCCGGCCGGTGGCGGTGGAACCGGTGAACATCACGTAGTTCGCCTGGCCGATGAGCGTGGGTCCGACGTCCGGGCCCTCGCCGCACACCACCTGGAACAGCCCCTTCGGCAGCCCGGCCTGTTCCAGCAGCTCGACGCCGTAGAGCGGGGAGAGCGCGGTCTTGTTGTCGGGCTTCAGCACCACCGCGTTCCCGGCCATCAGGGCCGGGACGGCGTCGGAAATACCCGTGGCGAACGGGAAGTTCCACGGCGCGATGATCCCGACCACGCCCTTGGGCTGCCGGATCTCCGTCGAGGTCGTCAGGAACGGGACCGGTCCCCCGCGTTTCGCCGGCGCCAGCAGTTTGGCGGCGCGCGTGAGGTAATGGCTCATCACCATCGCCGGATCGCAGGTCTCCTCGATCGCCATCCGGCGGTTCTTGCCGCTCTCGACCTGGATGAGGTCGGTGACGGCCGGCGCGTTGTCGACGAAGAGCGTGTGCGCGCGTTTGAACACCTCCAGCCGCTGTTTGAGCGGGGTGGCGGCCCACTTCTCCTGCGCGGCGCGCGCGGTGACGAACGCCTGCTCGATGTCGGCGGGGGTCGACTGTGGCAGCTCGACGAGCACTTCGCCGGTGTAGACCTCGTTGAGTTTCCAGGTCGCGCCGGACGAGCCCGGCACGCGGGCGGCGAGCCGCCGGAGGAAGGCGTCGGTCACCGACGCCGGACGGGTGAGCGCGAGCGGTGTGACGGTCATGGCCCTCTTTCCGTCAGTTGTCCGACAAGACGAGCTGCGCACCCATCTCGCCGATCATGATGGCGGGCGCGTTGGTGTTGCCGCCGGTGATCGACGGCATGATCGAGGCGTCGCAGACCCGCAGGCCCTCGACCCCGCGGACCTTGAGGTCGGGACTCACGACCGCGAGTTCGTCCACGCCCATCCGGCAGGTGCCGACGCCGTGGTAGACCGAGGTCGCGCGGTTCAGGATCGCGTCGCGCAGTTCTTGTCCCTGCAAGGCTTTGCCCGGGTGCAGCTCCTCCTTGATCGAGCCGTTGAACGCCTTCGACGCGAAGATCTCGCGGACCATCTCCGAGCCCTCGCCGAGCACCTCGAGATCGGCCGGGTCGGACAGGTACTGCGGGTCGATGAGCGGCGCCGCGGTGGGATCGGCCGAAGCGAGCCGCAGCGTGCCGCGGCTCCTCGGGTAGATCAGCGTCGTGAGCACGGTGAGCGCGGGACGTTTGTCGACGTCGTGCCGGATGGGCGCGTCCTGGTTCGGCGTCACGTACGCCCACGGCAGGAGGTGCAGCTGGAGGTCGGGCACCTCGGCGGCCTGGGAGGTCTTGAGGAAGGCGACCGCCTCGAAGACCGAGTTCGCCAGGAACGTCGTTCCGGGCCGCATCAGTTCGCTGACCAGGCCGCGCGCGAAGTACGGCGGCGTGCCCCTGTTCTTGCTCGACGACGCGCGGAAGGTCAGCGCGTGGAACATGTGGTCGTGCAGGTTGTCGCCGACCGGCAGGTCCGCGACGACGTCGATGCCGTGCTCCTTCAGGTGCTCGGCGTGGCCGATCCCGGACAGCATCAGCAACTGCGCGGACCCGACGAAGCCCGCCGAGAGGATGACCTCCTTGCCCGCGCGCAGAATGCGCTGGCCCCCGTTCGCGTCGACGACCTCGACACCGACGGCACGGCCGTTCTCGATGACCACCTTCTTCGCCAGCACCCCGGACTGGACCTGAAGCGTTGCGGGCGCGAGATGGTGGATGTAGCCGCGGGAGGCGCTGTAGCGGAGGCCGTCGGCGGCGTTCTGCTGCATCCGGCTGACGCCCTCTTGGGACTCGGCGTTGTAGTCGTCGAGGATCTCGCAGCCGATCGCGTCGGCGGTCGCCTGGAGGAACTGGAGCGTGCCCTCCTGCGGGGTCTTGTTGCGGGTGACCCGGATCGGCCCGCCCGCGCCGCGGAAGTCGTTTTCGCCGTCCTCGAAGTCCTCCATCCGCTTGTACGCGGCGTTGACGCTGTCGGCGTCCCAGCCCTTGTTGCCCTCGGCGGCCCAGGAGTCGAAGTTGGCGCGGTTGCCGCGCACGTAGACCATCCCGTTGATGGAGCTGGAGCCGCCGACCACCTTGCCGCCGGGCACCGGCATCCGGCGATCGAGAACATGTTTCTGCGGCACCGAGTAATAGCCCCAGTCGAACGGCTTCTTGAGCTGGGGCACCGCGTGCATCGGGCCGACCAGCCCCGGCTTCTTGACGAGCATCTTCTCGTCCGTCTTACCCGCTTCGAGCACGATCACGCTGGCCCCGGCCGCCGCCAGCCTGCCCGCGACCGCGGCACCCGAGCTGCCCGATCCGACGACCACGTAGTCGGCCTCGTCGCCGCGCGCAGCCCTGTTCGCCATGTCCGCTCCTCGGTCAGCCCACCGTGCAGAACTGTAACCTGTTCTAGTTCTGTCACCGTATAGCGAGACCGGCCGGTTCCGCAACGGGCCGTCGCTCCCCGGCCGGCCTCCGAGACCTCAGCGCAGCGGTTCGAGCGCCTTCGCGAGCGGTTCCAGCACGGCGGGCGTGTGCGGCGGCGGCAGGTAGATGATCGCCAGGTCGAGGCCCACCTCACCGAGTGCTTCGGCGTCCGCGGCGACCTTCGCGTAGTCACCGTCCGTGCCGAGGCGCACGTGCGAGGACAAGGTGATCTCCTTGGGATCCCGGCCGATGTCCGCGCAGTGCCGGTGCAGCACCTCGCGCTTGTGGGCGAACTCCTCCGGCGTGCCACCGACGAAGTTCCAGTGCTGGGCGTACTTCGCGGTCGTGCGCAGGGTGCGCTTCTCGCCGCTGCCCCCGATGCAGATCGGCGGATGCGGCTTCTGCACGCCCTTGGGTTCACAGCGGGCGTCGGTCAGCTGGTAGTGCTCGCCCTGGAAGGTGGTGGTCTCCTGGGTCAGCAGGCCGACGAGGACCTCGCAGGCCTCCTCGAACCGGTCACTGCGCTCCTTGATGGTGCCCAGTTCCATGCCGTACGCGCCGGATTCCTCTTCGTTCCAGCCCGCGCCGACGCCGATCTCCAGCCGGCCGCCGGAAACGATGTCGAGGGTCGCGGCCATGTTCGCGAGAAGCGCCGGGTGGCGGTAATGGATCCCGCTGACCAGCGTGCCCAGCCGGAGCCGTTTCGTGGCCTGCGCGAGCGCGGTGAGCGTCACCCACCCTTCCAGGCACGGACCGGTCGAATCCGAGAAAATGGGATAGAAGTGATCGAAGGTCCAGCCCGATTCGAAGAGTTCGATCTCGTCGGCGGCCTGCCAGACGGCGAGCATGTCGGACCAAACGGTGTCCTGCGGCGAAGTCTTGATGGCGAATCGCATGATCTTGATCGTAAACCTGGAGTTCCTCCAGTCGCTTCTGAAAATCAGCGGGCGATGCCGCGGCGAAGATAGTCGTCGGCGTCCACTCCGGACTCGACGAGCAACGCGCGCGTGTGCTCTCCCAGGGCCGGGACATCGCCCATGCACGCCTCGAAATCGTCGAACGTCACCGGCGGCAGCAGCGCGTCGACCCGGGCGAATTCGGTGCCGACCTTGCGCCACCGGTCGCGCGCCCGCAATTGAGGGTGATCGGCGACCTGGCCGACGTCCTTGAGCTGCGCGGCGGGAACCCCGGCAGCGGCGAGCCGTTCGTCGAGTTCACTGTTGGACCACAACGAAGTCCTGGCGGCGACGGCGGCGTCGCACTCCGCGCGATGAGCCACCCGCTGAACGTTGGTGGTGAAGCGCGGGTCGTCGGCGAGTTCGGGCGCGTCGAGGACATCGGTGACGAGCGTGCGCCAGCCGGTGTCGTTCTGGACGCCGATGAGCATCTGGCCGTCACGCGTCGGGAAGGCGTCGTACGGCGCGATCGAACTGTGGCTCAGCCCCATCCGCTCGGGCTCGGTGCCGGCGTACATCCGGGTGTTGAGCGCGTATCCCATCCATTCGACGGTGGCTTCCAGCATCGAGACCTCGATCGTCGCGCCCTCGCCGGTGCGCCAGCGGCGCAGCAACGCCGCCAGCACCGCCTGCGCGCAGTACATGCCCGAGGCGATGTCGGCGGTCGGGATCCCGGTCTTCGCCGGCGCGTCCGGGGTTCCGGTGATCGCGATGAGCCCGGCCTCGGCCTGGATCAGCATGTCGTAGGCCTTGCGCCGCTCCATCGGCCCGCCCGCGCCGAACCCGGACAGGTTCACCACGACCAGTTCGGGGTGATCCGCCCGCAGATCACCGAAACCGAGCCGCTCCGCCGCGCCGGGGGCGAGATTCTGCACGAACACGTCGGCCTTCGCGACCAGCCGGCGGACGACGTCACGGCCTTCGCCGGTCTTGAGGTCGACGGCGAGCGATTCCTTGCCCCGGTTCAGCCAGACGAAATGCGCGCCGCTGCCGTGCACGGCGTGGTCGTAGGCGCGGGCGAAATCCCCGCCGTCGACGCGTTCCACCTTGATCACCCGCGCGCCGAGGTCGGCGAGGTTGCGGGTGGCCAGCGGTGCGGCCACGGCCTGTTCGACGGCGACGACGGTGACCCCGTCGAGCGGCCGCGTCATGCCTTCTTCTTCTCGGCCCGCACCAGCCCGCCGCCGATGATCAACCGCTGGATCTCGCTCGTGCCCTCGTACAGCCGCATCAGCCGGACGTCCCGGTAGATCCGCTCGACCGCGACCTCGCGCATGTAGCCGCTCCCGCCGTGGACCTGCACCGCGAGATCCGCGGCCTTGCCCGCCATCTCGGTGCAGAACAGCTTCGCCGCCGACGGCGCGATCCGCCGGTCCTCCCCCGTCACATACGCCCGCGCCGCCTCACGCGCGAGCGCGCGACCGGCGAGCACACCGGTCTGCTGATCGGCCAGCATCGCCTGCACCAGCTGGAAATCCCCGATCGGCGTGCCGCCCTGGGTCGCCGTCGCGGCGTACGCGACCGACTCGTCCAGCGCTCGCTGCGCCGTCCCGACGGCGAGGCCCGCCATGTGGATCCGGCCGCGCGCCAGCGACGTCATCGCCGCCTTGTAGCCGACCTCCCCGTCCCCGCCGACCAACGCGTCGGGCCCGACGCGGACCTGCGAAAACGTCACGTCCGCGGTCCGCGAACCCTCCTGCCCCATCTTCGCGTCCTTCGCCCCCACCGTGATGCCCGGCGCGTCGGCCGGCACGAGGAACACCGCGATCCCGGTGTCCGTCCGCGCGAAGACCACGAACAGGCCGGCCTCGGTGGCGTTGGTGATGAACTGCTTCCCGCCGTCGATCACCCAGCCGTCACCGTCCGGTTTCGCGCTGGTCCGCAACCCGGCCGGATTCGACCCCGCGCCCGGCTCGGTCAGCGCGAACGACGCGACGACCTCCCCCGAGGCGATCCCCGGCAGCCACCGGGCCTGTTGCTCCCGGGTGCCGAACCCGACCAGCACCTGACCGGCGATCCCGTTGTTCGTGCCGAACATCGACCGCAACGCCAGCGACGTGTACCCCAGCGCCATCGCGACCTCGACGTCCTGCACCAGGTCGAGGCCGAGCCCACCCCACTCCTGGGGGATCGCGTAGCCGAACAGCCCCATCTCCGCTGCCTGCGCCCGCAGATCGGCCGGGATGGCGTCGGTGTTCATGATCTCCAGCTCCCGGGGCATCACCCGGGTGCGCACGAAATCGTCGATCTGGCCGAGAACGTCCGCGAACACGTCGTCGGGGACGTCGGGGTTGCCGGTGTACATGCCCCTCACTATCGATCACCGTCCGGACGAGGTCCACACCCTCGGGTGGACCTCGTCGCGGGACCTACCGGAGGTGTTGATCACCGACCTAACGTCGAACCATGCGTACACGAACCGCTTTCCTGTCCATCGCCAGTGCCCTCGCCCTCTGCTTCACGATCCCGGCGGTGGCCTCCGCCGCCGAAGGCGAATTCACCTACCGCTACTACGACGAAGACGAAGAGATCCAGGTCGGCACCCTGGTCGACCCGCCCAGCGGCGAATGCATAGAGATTCCCGAAATAGCCGACTGGGACGTCGACGCGTTCCGCCCGCGGAACAACACCGACTCGACCGCCGTGGTGTTCCTGGACGACGACTGCAAGAGTGATTCCTACTTCTCGCTTCGCCCCCACGGCGGCCGCGGCTCGGACAGACTCCTCCTCCGCTCGGTCATCTTCAGTTAGGCCGAGCGGACCTCGACACCACACCCCGCGCGGCGAAGGATGAGGCGCGGGGGTGGTCGTCGTGGCACGACGCGGACTGGTCTTCCTGGCTCTGCTCACGATCTTCCTGGGGCTGGTGGTGCCCCGCGCCTCGGCCGGCGGCCCGGTCGCCAGGTACGAAGGCGAACTCGAAGGCGCACGCTATCTGGTGCTGGTGCCGGAAAACTGGAACGGCACGCTCATGCTGTGGAGCCACGGGATGTACTCCCTGGCCTATCCGGAGCCGGATCGGATCGCGTTGACATCCCAGCCCGCGACCGAGTCTTTCCTGCTGGCGCAGGGATACGCGCTGGCCGCCTCCCAGTACCGGACCGTGCGCGGCTGGTCGATCGAGGAGGCGCTCACCGACCAGACCCGGCTGCACGATTGGTTCACCCGCACGGTCGGCCCGCCGCGGCGAACCATCGCGGCGGGCGAATCGGTGGGCGCGATCACCGCGACCCTGCTCGCCGAGCGGAATCCGCGCCGGTTCGACGGCCTGATGACCTTCTGCGGCAACCTCGCCGGCGGGGCCGCGCACTGGAATTCGTCGCTCGATCTCGGGTACGCGCTGAACACCCTGCTCGACGCACGGCTGCAACTGGTGCGGATCACCGATCCCGCGGCCAACGTGGGCAGATTCGTCGACGTGGTGCAGGCCGCCACCGCGAATCCGGGCGGCAGGGCGCGGCTCGCGATGGCGAACGCGCTGGCCGAGATCCCAGGCTGGCTGGACGCCACGCAACCTCGCCCGCCGGACGTCGCGGACCAGGTTTTCTGGCAGGGCGTATGGGATCGCTTCTACCGCGCCGGCGCGTTCGGCGTCGACAGGGTCGCGCTGGAACAGCGGGCGGGCGGCAACCCGGGCTGGAACGTGGGTGTCGACTACCGGCGGATCCTGGCGAACTCCGGTGAACGGACGCTGGTGGAACGCGCCTACGCGGAGGCAGGGCTCGACCTCGGCGCCGACCTCGACCGGCTGGCGAAGGCGCCCCGAATCACCCCGGATCCGGCCGCGGTGGTCTATCTGGCCCGCTTCGGGCTGCCGCTGGGGCGCACGCCGGTCCCGGTGCTGACCATGCACACCGTCGCGGACGGCACCGCCCCCGCGGCGCACGAACGCGCCTACGCCGAACGAGTGGGACCTGGCGACGAACTCCGTCAGCTGTTCGTGAACCGCGCAGGTCACTGTGTGTTCACCGCGTCCGAGGAGATCACCGCCCTGCGCACGCTGGAACGGCGGCTGGATCACGGACGCTGGCCGTCGACCGGCCCCGCCACGTTGAACTCCGAAGCGGGCACGCTCGCCCCGGAACACCAGACGATCTTCGACATCGTACGGGAGACCCGGGTGACGACCACCCCGGCGTTCGCGCGGCATTCCCCTCCCCCGTATCCGAGGGCGCTGCCGTTCTAGGTTCCGGCGAGGATCGTCAGCCCGTAGGCCGACAAGACCCGGTTGACCGGGACGAAGAAGGTGGAGCCGCCGCTGGAGCAGTTGCCGCTGCCACCGACCAGCACACCCTGGGCCTGTGTCCCGCTGACGAACGGCCCGCCGTTGTCCCCCGGCTCGGCGCACACGGAAGTCCGGGTCAAGCCGGTCAGTGTCCCCTCCGGGAAGGTGATCGACACGTTCTTCGCCTGGATGATGCCGCACCGCCAGCCGGTGGTCGCGCCGTACCGGCACACCGACGCGCCGACCGGGGCCTCGACCGACCCGGTGACCGTCACGCGGGGCTCGGTGGGCGGGATGGAGGCCACCAGCCGCCAGTCGGTCGTGTTGGTCACCCGGATGACGATCGCGCCGGTCGGCGGCGTCTGGGCGCCCACGACCACCCC
This sequence comes from Amycolatopsis sp. WAC 04169, assembly GCF_003947535.1. Lineage (NCBI taxonomy): Bacteria > Bacillati > Actinomycetota > Actinomycetes > Pseudonocardiales > Pseudonocardiaceae > Amycolatopsis > Amycolatopsis sp. WAC 04169. Next base: position 482,767 of record NZ_QHJI01000007.1, read on the forward strand.
GACCACCCGGCCGGCGCTGCGGATCGTGTCACCGGGTTTGCCGCAGGCCGAACTCGCGATCAGGTAGCCGGTATTCCCCGAGACGGCGGCGAACCCGGCCATGCACCGCGTCGCGGCGCTGCTCTGCAACACGCTCCCGCCGCCGAGCGGGGCGGGAGCGCTCGCGTGCGCGGTCGACGGCAAGGCCAGACCGAAGGCCAGGACCAGGCAGGACAGGGATCGGGGCAGTCTCACGGGACCCTCCGATGGCCGGGGATGTCCCGATCGTAACGAGCGGGACATCCCCGGCCCATCCGCCGAATCGCGCATTCTCAGCGCCAGCCGAGCTCCGGCGCCACGTGGGTGAGGATGCTCTCCAGCACGTGCGCGTTGTACTCGACGCCGAGCTGGTTCGGGATGGTCAGCAGCAAGGTGTCCGCGGCCTCGATCGCCTCGTCCTCCTTGAGCGCCCGCACCAGCTCGTCCGGCTCGGCGGCGTACGACCGCCCGAAGATCGCCCTGGTCGTCTCGTCGATCATGCCGACCTGATCGCGCGAGTTCCGGTCGCGGCCGAAATACGCGCGGTCCAGGTCGTTGGTCAACGCGAAGATGCTGCGGCTGACCGACACCCGCGGCTCACGCGAGTGACCGGCCTCCTTCCAGGCTTCGCGGTAGGCCTCGATCTGCTTGCGCTGCTGGACGTGCAGCGGCTCCCCCGTCTCGTCGTCCTTGAGGGTGGAACTCTGCAGGTTCATGCCCTGCTCCGCCGCCCACACCGCGGTCGCGTTGGAGCTGGACCCCCACCAGATCCGCTCGCGCAACCCCTCCGAATACGGCTCGAGCCGCAGCAACCCCGGCGGATTGGGGAACATCGGCCGCGGATTCGGCTGCGCGAACCCCTCGCCCTCGAGCAGCTTGAGGAAGACCTCGGTGCGCTGCCGGGCCATGTCCGCCGCGGTCTGCCCCTCCGCCGGCCCGTACCCGAAGTACCGCCAGCCGTCGATCACCTGCTCCGGGGATCCCCGGCTGACGCCGAGCTGGAGCCTGCCGCGGGAGATGAGGTCGGCGGCGCCCGCCTCCTCGGCCATGTACATCGGGTTCTCGTAGCGCATGTCGATCACGCCGGTGCCGATCTCGATCTTCGACGTCCGGGCCCCGACCGCCGACAGCAACGGGAACGGACTCCCCGCCTGCCGCGCGAAGTGATGCACCCGGAAGTACGCGCCGTCCACGCCGAGCTCCTCGGCCGCGACCGCCAAGTCGATCGACTGATGCAGGAAGTCGGCCGCGGACCGCGTCTCGGAGTGCGCGCTCGGTGACCAGTGGCCGAAGGACAGGAAACCAATCTTCTTCACGCCCGTGTAAGCGCTCCGTGACCAGGATTGATTCCCCGCCGGCTGTGTACACGGTCATAACGCGAAAGAGCGGACGGCATCCGCTCCACCTCGTAGGGTACTGCGTGTGTCCGAGGGCGACTTGCTCACTATCCACACGCCTTTGGTTGAAGTAGTGGTTGGTAGTTGAGTGTGTCTGTAGCCGGCAAGTGAGTACTTCCATGACAGGAAGATCGAACTACCTCCTGACCAGGCACTCCTCTGGTTCTGCAGGCCTTCGTCTCCCGTTTCTCCTAATTATGGGCTTTCGCGCCGTTAGCACTCGACGGGTTCGGGCGGTTGAGCTCGTCCGCGAGCCCTTCGAGGGGCTTGGTGAGGTATGGGTCGCGTTCGATCCATCGTTTTCCTTCGGCGGCGATGCCTTCCAGGATGTGCAGGGTGTGGGTGAAGCCGGTGACGTCGAGGTTCATCTGTGCGACCACGTCCGGGCTCTCGTCGGGGGTGGTCTGGTCGCTGGTGGGGTCGGTGATGTGGATGCCGCGGGGTTCGCCGTTCATGAGAGTGAGTTCGAGGTCGCAACTGAGGTCGGTCGGCGTCGCGACGTAGACCGAGGAGACGGCGTCGAAGCGGAAGTTGTTGCGTTCGATGTCAGTGAGGATCATGTGTTCGAAGTCGATCGAGGTACCCAGCTCACGCACGCCGTCGAGGGTGATGAGGAAGAGGCGGATGTCGTACTTCGCATATCGTCGCGGGCCACCGCGGACTCGCGCGTGTTTGCTGTTCTTAACCGGTGTCTGAAGCACTGCGTGGGTGAGCACGTCGCGCCACGCGAGGCGGTAGTGGCGCAGTGCCCGTTCGACGACGATCGTCTTGTCGGCGGTCAGCCAGGTCTCCATTTCGGTTTCGGATGGCCGGATCGCGTCCAGTTTGTCCTTCCAGCGCTGGTACTCGTCCTCGCGTGCTTTGTGCACCCTCTCGCGTTCGAGCTGGTCATCCGCAACTCGTCGGCGTTCGCCGATGATTTCCGACCAGCCGCGGAGTGCGTAACCCGTTCCGATGAGGAGGACGAGAGTCGCGGTCACGGTGGCCAAGAGTTCGGTTTCGAGCGCTGCCGAGACGGTGTAGGAGGCGAAGCCGAGAAAGGCCATTGTGGACAGTGTGCAGACGATCTTCGTGGGGACGGCGACCTGGTACCTTTCGCGGTACTCGAACAGCTCACCCTTGTGCCACTTGTCACGCACATCTCGCGCGAGAAAGCGGACGAGCCACTTGATCCGGCCGGCTGGGATCCTGCTTTCGCGGTAGAGATCGACGACCTCGTTGCGTAACCACGATCGGATACCGGCAGTTGTCTTCGTCCAGTGTGTGCGATCCATGCCCATGGGTGGGTACCGGTTGAAGTAATATTCGAAGTACCGGGTCACGCTGGCGGCGAAGCCCTGGTCCGTGGTTTCCGTGGTCCCGCTCCGGCCCGCGTATCGCCGTTCGTGCTCGGCGAGGCGCCCACTGAGATAGCGCCACTGGAATCCGCTCCGGATCGCGATGCTCGCTGCGGCGATCGCGAGCAGATACGCCACTATCGGCAGCGGTCGTGCAGCCAAGAAGACCGCTTTGGCCAGGTAGCCGGCGCCGAGGACAGCCGCTACTGTGGCGAATCCGGCTCGGACGCGATCGCGCGTCGTGCTCGTGACGGGTGTCGGCTGCCGGGTTCGGGGTCTGTTTGGAAACGGCTCGAAGTAGGCCCAGACGCGGTTCTGCCGGTTGTGACTGGTGCGTGTTTCTTCTGCGTGTCGACGGATATCGGCCCAGAACCGGTCTTTCAGTCCACCAGTGAGTACTAGGTCCAGGTGGTGGATGACCTGGTCGCGTTGCGGTGCCGGCAAGCCGGCCAGCTGCGTGAGCGCCTGCTCCGGATCTTTGTTGGTGCCGATGAGGTAGTCGAGCAGATCGTGTACTGCCGAGAGCGAGCGCGTCCACTCGTCGCTTGGGAGGTCGGCGCACCATTGCACTTCGGATGCCAGGCGCTGCCGTTCGTCCGGGGTGAGATCGCGGTAGGAGCGTTTGCTGAGCATCGCGAGTACCCAGTGGAACCTGACTTCGGCGTTGTCGTATCCGTGGGCGCGTGCTTCATCGATGAATTTGCGCGCGCGGGTAGGGACGCCGTCCCGCAGATACGCGATGCCGACCTTGTACTTTTCCTCGGGTGGAGCGTCGGGTAGGACTTGATAGACCGTCGAGTTGTGGATTTCATCGGCCTGCATGCCGACCGTCGATCCGGCTTCAGCTGTGAACGTGGATTGATTCGGTGGGATCACAGGAATCCCTTCGCCGCCGCTACGAGTGCGGCGATTTTCGCCGCGGGACCGACGAGTTCCGCGATCAGGCCGCCGAGCCGCTTGAGTGCCAGCACGAAGGTCTTTCGGCCCTCTGGCGTGTCGGACGCGATCGCCTTGTCCGCGATGTCGAGTTCACCGCGTGCGGCTTCGTAGGTGTCGTCGTCGAGCTGCCCACGCGAGTGCTCCCGTTCGAGATCGCGGCGCAGGCGCGACAACTCGGTCGCGAAATCCGGGGTGCCCTCGGAACGGAGGGAGACGTTCTGCACGACGGTGCTCCCGGAGATGGTCCCGGCTTGCATCCCGACCGTCCCGGTCCCACTGATGTGGACGGTACGCGGCCCGCCCGAAGCGTTCGAGTTCCGCATGGCGGCGTGTTCCCCTTCTTTGAGTAGCTCGGTGGCGAGGTGGGTGGCGAACGCCGCGGCGTTCGCGGCGGCCCGTGGTTGCCAGTTCCGGTCTGCGGCGGAGTTCTTCGTTCCGTCGGCCTGGTCACTGATGCCACGAACGATTGCGACGTGGGCGCCGTTGAGGTGACCGGCCTGCGCGACGCCCGCGGCTTCCATCTCGATCGCGAGCGCGTCGTTGAAGTGGTCGCGAATCCACCGCGCCTCGGCGGAAATGGTCGAGTTCTGCACGATCTCACCAGCGGCGATGAGGCCGAAATGGGCGTTCGTGCCGTCGGGGACGTCTCGCTTCCAGTCGCCGATGCGTGCGACGTGCTGTGCGATCTGGGCCACCTCATGCGAGGTTTCCCACGTCCTGGGGCGGGCCTTGAGACCGTCGTCCTCACTGGTGCCGCCGTGGTAGGCGTAGACGTGAGTCGCGAAGACGACGTCACCGAGCGGTGTGCCCCACATGGCGCCGGCGACACCGACGAACATCAGTGCGGTCGGGGAGAAGTGCGAGATGGCGCGTTCGGCCAGTACCGCGGCAGAGTGGTTTCCCTTGCCAGTGAGGCCGAGCGCGACGCGGCACGATGTACCGCGAACGGTGCCGACCTCGAAACGAGTACCGCGATCGTGCCGGTCCGATCGCAGGTTCTCGAGCCGGTTCCGGACCGCCTCGTACTCAAGATTCAAGGCGGTCAGCATCACCACCAGGTCGTCGGTCATGAGTTCCCCTCTCGTGTCGTCGTGGCGGGTCGTACCAGTGGCGGATGAAGTGTCGTGCGATGACCAGCCTTGAACAGCCGGGCGGGACGGCCTTTGCCAGTGCGGCGTTCGGCGCCAGCAGGCACGATGAAACCGATAGCAGCCTGGACTTTCCGGTAGAAGTTCCGCAGATCGAGCGGGCAGCCCCACACGGCCTCGTAGACCTCTTGCAGTTCGTTGATGGTGAACGTCTCCCGGCAGAAGGCCGTTGCCAGCGCCGTGTGCTCAAGCTTCGACCGCGCTCGCTCCAAGCCATCACCGAGGATCTCGTCGTGGTCGAACGCCAGCCGAAGCCGCCCGCGCAGGATGTCCGACACCGGCGTCCACGACGCATGGGCTGCGTCAGTGCCCGCCAGTGGTTCCGGGAGACCGGGAGCGATGGCCAGGTACGCCACCGAGATGACCCGGCCACGGGGATCGCGGTCTGGGGTTCCATAGGCACCCAATTGCTCCAAGTGCAGTTGTGACGCATCAAGATTCGCCTCCTCCCGTAGCTCGCGACGGGCTGCGGCGAGTACGTCCTCCTGGCCGTTGCCCAAGAAACCGCCCGGCAGCGCCCACGCGCCCTGGAAAGGCTCGATGCCCCTTTCGACGAGCAACACATAGAGTGCCGACTCTCGCAGGGTGAAGATCACCAGGTCCACGGCCAGCATCACCAGCGGGGGGGTCCAGTCGTCATCCGGCATGTGCAAGACCTTATTTATTGTCAGAGTGACAGTAAATAAGGCGTTCGGGTGGTCTGTGATCGAGAGCGTGTCGACGGGCTCTTGTGACGGTGCCGACCGCGCTAGCCGTCGGCTCGAATCGTTGCGCGAGGACTTCCAGAACTCGACGGTCATGGGGTCAGGAGTTCATCGACGATGAGCGGTTGGATGAAGCGGCCATCGTCCTGGCGCCAACCGGAGTGCGAACCGACGTCAAAGAAGTGGACGGGGGCAGCGCCGAGACCATTGCAGCAGCACTGGACTCAGGGACCCATGCGCCGGTGGACGGGCTGGATCATGCTTGCAAGCGCGCGTGGAGGCATTCATGTCTCACGGCCGTGCTGCTCACGACCGGAGTAGCCCCCTGGGCAGGGACACTTACACCAGATTCACCCCAGTGCGCGGCAGGGGCGGGCTAACCCCGACTTCGAGGTACTCTCGATGAGCTCTTTCGCACTGCCGATGACCTGCGCCAGTTCGGTAACGATCGCGCGCTGGATTCGCTGGAGGTACCCCAGGAGCGCGGATAGGTCTTTCAGGCCCCTGAGGGACTCGCCGGCAGCCGGGCATCGAGTGGACTAGCCACTATCTGCGCCAACTTGGTTCGCGTCGGTTCGAACAGCCCGTCCAAGATTTCTCGCTGTGCCTGCCACGACCTTTGAGCGCCGTTTCAGACCCAGTAGTTCCGAAATCGCGTGAAGTCCCTGAACAGAACTTGCAGTGGAACGCCGGCTCGGGCCGTCACAACCTCCAAGATCCCGATCGCCAGCTCTATCTGCGAAGGCAGGCTAGTTCGGCTCTCGCCGAAGAGTGGTTCCGCGAGCACCTGATCCGCCGGTGCGAGAGGCGGGACAAACCTGAGTAGCAGCGGTCTGCATACTCAGCTTCTGTTGCGCAACGCACTCGCCGCAGTGATCGATCTGCCGGACCGCCTTAGGTCTGACGCTACTGCCGGTCGGCGGGGATGGTGGTGGCGAGGAAGTTGAAGTAGCGGAGGTGCTTCCAGTTGTCGTGGTTGCCGATGATGTAGAGGCGGCGTTTGGCGCGGGAGGCGGCGACGTTGAGGAGGTTGGGTTTTTCGGCCGCCCAGGCGCGTGCGCCGGTGCTGTTGGGTTTGCTGCCCAATACAAGGATCACGACGTTGGCTTCTTGCCCTTGCACGGTGTGGACGGTGCCGACGTTTTTGTGGATGAAGCCCCGAATGTGGTCGTCGCGGCCGAGTCGTTCGGTGAGGATGTCTTTGCTGCCACGGACGACGTCGCGGAATGGGCTGATCACGCGGATCTCGTGCGTTTTGACGCCGTCCCTGGCCAGGTCGGTGAGCAGTCGGAGCAGGGCCTCGCCTTCGGCGGGGATCCAGTTGCCGTGCGACTGCCCGGATCGGACGTCGATCCAGGTGTTCTGCCCTGGGTAGTCACCGTCGTGGTTGGTGCCGTAGATCATGAGGTCTCCGCCATAGGCGATGGTGTTGGAGATCTCGAACATCGGGCGGTCGCAGCGGCGGTGAACGCGAAGAGGAGCGCCGACCCATACGGTGCCGCCGTCAGGCTCGAGGAGGACGGTGCCGTGTCGGGCATGCCGGTCAGCGACGCGTTGGGCCGAGGTGTTTTCCGGGGTCCACTGTTCGTGCACGTCATGGTGGCGGCGCAATGCGTGCTGAGCGGGCAGGGGGAGCGTGACGATCGGCTCGAGTTGCTGCGGATCGCCGACGATCACGGCGCGGCGGCATCGCCAGAGACCGCCGACGGCCTGCTGGGGTGTTGCCTGGCCGGCTTCGTCGATGAACAGCCAGCCGAAACTTTCGCTGCCCAGACCGGAGAACAGTCGCGGCAGCGAGGCGAAGGTCGTGGAAATCATTGGCACGACCAGGAACAAGGCCTGCCACGCGGCCAGCAGCGTCTGCGACTTGGGCTGGTTCTTGAGCGTGCCGCCGATGACGGCGGCGATGACGGCCAGGTTGCCGCGGGCGTGTGGTTCCGCGCTCAGCAGGAAGGTCTTGTGCAACCGCAGCGCGGCCAGGAACAGCTGGTTACGTGCAGTGGTGAATTCCGGGTCGGCCCACGGCGCGCACAGCTGAAATCGCGCCTCGTCGGCGAGCTCGTCACCAAAAGGCACAGTGGTGGGCCACTCGGCTCGAGCGGCATCGATGCGTGCCTGCACTGCGGCCAGCGCGTAGGTGGCATCGTTCAAGGCGTTCTCGTTCCGCCGATTCTGTAGCACGGCTTCGTGCAAGGCGGACTTGCATTTGGGGACGAATTCAGTCCACTGAGCGAGGGTGGTTTTGGCGTTGTCCCGAGCCTTCCGCAACTTGCCATGCTGGGTGTCCCATTCCTTGCCGGCCCGGAAGCCGGTGGACAATGAGACCCAGCATCCTGGCCTGTGGTTTGGCCAGTCCTCGTACTCCTCGTCGGCATTCCGGTAGGCGTGTTCCGCTCTGTGACACTGCTCGGTGGCATGGCGCAGATCGTTGTTGAGCTGCTCGCAGGCGGCCTGTGACTGCCGCAGCCTGCCCTCGGCTTCACGGACCGCATTCCGGCGGGAATTGAACTCTGCAATGGCTTCGGCGGCGATTTGACGAGCGGCGGCGAGTCGCTGGACCTCCGCTTGCGCGTCGGTGAACGCGGTGACCGCGGTGTCCCAGTCCTCGACGAGGTCCGGGTCCTCGCGTACCTGTTTCATCAGGTTCAACAGGCCGACATTGCCGGATTCGTCGTTCAGCTCGTCCGTGTCAGTCTCATCGTCCGCATTCTGGCGTCCTGCCTCGTCCGAGATCTGGCGCGCGCCGTCACCCCACCAGAATCGGCCGGCGAAGCTGTTGCGGTTCTTCATGTTGCCCAGGGCCGCAGCGACCATTCCCCAGGCTGGGCTGCCTAGCACGTGCGAGGCAAGGTCGGTGAAGTAGTCGACGGCCAAGGCCTCGTCCTCGGCCCCGCGTACGGCGTCCATGGCCGGGATCTCCGCTGTCACATTGGCTGCCGCGTCGTTGCTGGCGGTGGCGACCACCACCTCGAACCCGATCAGCTCCGCCCGCAGACTCCGCACAGCGGCGGTGTATCGCGGGCCAAGCGTTACCCTCTCGGTCACTTCTGTGAAGGCGTCTTTGGGATTCTGCAGCGCGGCCAAGCGGGTAGCGCGCTCGACGACAATGGCGGCCAGGACGTCACGCAACATGGTGGTCTTGCCGGTGCCGGGCGGGCCGTTGACCGCGAACAAGCCCGTGTTGTCGCCGAGTTCGGACATGATCTGGTTCACAGCGAACTGCTGGCTGATCACCAGCGGCCGCGACACCGCGGTCGGCCAGCGCCCACCCGGGATGTAGCGCGGTTGGACACCGTGGATCAGCGGGTCGCGTCCTGCGCGCACATCGACCCGGTCCGCGGCTGGGTGGTCGGCGAGGTAGGTCGCCAGTCCGGCGCCGACATTCCCGGAGCGCACGGCATCCTCGATCTCGGCCAGGTCGGCTGCGATGTAGCTGTTCAGGAAGTTCTGTCCACCAGCCTGATCTGCCCTGGTCACCGGGACCTGCGTGCAGGCCACCCGGACCCCTTGGGCGTCCAGTACGTCCGCGACTCCCAGGGCAGAGGCCAGCTCCGAGACGAACGTATTCAGCGCGGCTGCGGTCATCCGCAGCCGCGGAACTGTCATACCTGCCTCGCCGTGGCCTGCGGGCCGGTCTGCGGCGTCGCCCTCGTTCTTGGGCGGGGACTCGGAGTCGCGCGGGGTCAGCAGCTTTTCGGCGAAGGTACCCGCGACCGCTCCGGCGATCCCACCGACTACCGGACCTGCGACCGCGCTGACTCCAGCGCCCACCGCCGTCGTCACCGCGGCACCCGTGGCTTTCGCGCCGGCCGTGACCGCCTCCTTGGCGGCGCCTTTCGCCTGTTCGGTGATCGCCCTTCCCGCGGTGGTCAAAGCGGACTTGACCACGCCGTTTCCCGTCGACCTTGGCTCGCGCTTGGGGGGTACGAGTTTGTTCAATGCGGCCACGAACTCGCGCTCGTGGTGCGCGAACCCGTCCAGCCACGTGTGGTCATCCGGTCCAGGTGAGGCCAGCCTGCTGATCGCCCACGCGCACGCGGACAACGTGGCCGAGTTCTCGACCAGGCATCCCTCCGCGTCGAGGGTGAACGCGAACAGTGCGGTCTCACCGTCGTTCCCGCGGGCATCGACCGGCAGGTCGTCCTCACCGAACGCGGTGGTCAACGCGGCCCGTGCCGCCGCCACGCTGTACAAACCGCCGTACACCGTGAACTGCCACGTCTTACCTTCACGCGGCTGACGTCGCGCGATCGGATGATGGGCCTGCCACGGTGCCGGTTCATTACGTGCGACGTCCAGAACCACCTGCGTCGACCTCTGGCGCTCACCGGCTGGAGTGAGTTTCGGGACACCCTGCGGACTGAACATCTCGATCGTGCGCCAAAACTGCACCACCCGCGCAGATTGCTCGCGATCCTGCACCAGAATGGCTCCCCTCCACTCACGATGATCGCGAACCCTACGGCAAGATCAACAACACAGTGTGCCGGTCAGGAATGCGCGCCCCGGTCTGGCTCGAGCATGGTCATGTGGTCTTCTCCCGGGGAGGTCAAATCCGCAGGTGCCCTGGCTCGGTAGTTCCCAGTTGTTGGAAGCGGAGTCGAGTTGCATGCTCTCGCCAGAGTGGAGGCAGAAGCCAAGCTCAGGCGGTTCCAGGACGCCATCGCTGCGGGTGTCGACCCGATGGCGCTGGTCGAGAGCATCAACGAGGCTCAGGCGGATCGAGCTGCCGCGCAGGGAGCGCTAGCGGTCGCGGACGAGCCAGCGGGGATTACTGACGCCGAGGTCTACGCAATGATCGACTCGCTCGGCGACATCAAGGCAGCGCTCGCAGACAGTCAGCCGGGCAAACTGGCAAGGCTCTACCGGGATCTGAGGCTTGACCTGCGGTACGACAACGAAAAAGAGGCCGTCTACGCGACGACCTCTTTGCGTGTGAATAATGCGGGTGTCCGAGCGGCGAGTTGCTCACTATCCACACGGCTCAGCCTGGAACGCTGTACGTGACGTGCTCGCTGGTGACGCGTTGGTAAGGAGTCGGGCGATCGCGCGGCCCGCTGTCGTCTCTGTCAGCGCTGACGTTGACGCTTGGTTCGAAGGATCGTCAGTAGACCCCGCAGTGCTGGGGCGGCAGCTGCGAGTCGCCGTGCTTTGACACCCTTGGACGTAGCAAGCTTCCTCACCAGCGCCCTTGCGGCGATGGAGTCAGTATAGGTCGAACGCCTCGCGCATCTTGTGGAGACGACCAGCACTGACCTGCGGGTCCACACCGACCTGGCCACGTACCGGCGATGGCCGGCTCCGGTCGCTCGCTTGCGGTTCGAGACCTACGACCTCTACAACCGGCCGATTCACCTCCGCCAGCCGAGGCACTCGTTGGTCTGGGTCTGCCTGGCGCGGTCGGCTGGCGGGGCCGTCGAAGGCCGACCGTCCAACGCAGGTCCGGCGAGATGCGGAACATCCTGCGGACGCGCCTACAACCGAATCAGCTGATCGCGCGGAACGACCTGCCTTCGAAGTAACACGGTGAGACGTCGGAGCGACCAACACACTGCCCAGCCCCTGCGGCGTCGTGACAGGTCCCCGTTCGACGGCGTCGTTGCATGCTCAGGAGAACTTTGCGTGGTTCGCTCGTCTCGACTCTTGGCCGGTTCCAACGTCCTCACCCAGTGTTTCGATGGACGCTCACACCCGGGCCGGCGGTGCACACGAGCTCGGCGAGCCGAGCCCGATCCGAATCCACATAGTGTCGTCGCGGTCACTGAAAGCAAACGGTCCGCGTCGAGGAGAAGCACGTCGTCGCGGTGTGTCGGGGCGCCGGGCGGAAGGTCGGCGTGAACTGCGACGCACGCGTGCACGCTGTTCTCTCGGTCGGTTCGATTTGTGGTCGTCGCATGGGGTGGTTGTGATCGAAGTGCCAGTTCACGATGATGTGCTCGAGCGGAAGATCCTCGAGCCCGATCCGGGTCTGATCAAGAGCTTGGGGTTGCACCACACTCTTCGGTCGGCCGTCGCCGATCTTGTGGACAACAGCATCGATGCGGGCGCCGGTCGGGTCTTGATCAGGTTCGAGATCGAGGACGACGTACCGGTCGGGCTGACCGTCGTGGACAACGGGCGGGGCATGAACGGTGTCCAGGCCGACGAGGCGATGCGACTGGGGCGACAGCGCAGGTACGCAACCAATGCGCAAGGACACTTCGGAATCGGTTTGAAGGCGGCCTCGTTCGGTCATGCCGACACACTGACCGTCTGCACGTCACCGAGACGAGGTGAGTACCACGGACGCCGTCTGCGAAAGGTGGATGTTCAGCGCGACTACAGCTGCGAAGTTCTCGATCCCGCCATGATCAGTGGTGAGTTGGCAGACCATCTCGCTCTGCTCGGCGCGGCGACAGGTACGAGCGTGAGGTGGTCCGACACCCGCTTCCCGCGGGCGACCGTGATCGGGAAGAGTGACTGGCTGGACGAGTCGAAGACCCAGCTTCGCATGCATCTGGGTCTTGTCTACCACCGTCTGCTGACTTCGGGCCGTATCCGGATGGACATCGAAGTGCATGACCTGGGTCTGAGGGAGTCCGGACCGCCGGAAGCTGTGATGCCGATCGACCCGTTCGGGTTCCCAGTGGCCGCGGTGTCAGGCTATCCGAAGACGCTGTTCGCAACTTTGGGAAAAGTTCGGTTGCGGCTCGAGTGTCACATCGTGCCTCCGAAGGCGAGCGGCCCGGAGTTCCGCCTCTACGGGCGGGACGGATCGGAGTACCAGGGCTTTTTCATCTATCGCAACGATCGTCTTCTGCAAAGCGGCGGCTGGAACAGTATCCTCACCTCCGACGGTGATCGGGCGCTGGCGCGAGTGGTGCTCGACGACTTCGAGTCGCTCCAGAACTTCGTGCGGATGAACCCGGAGAAGAGCGGGATCAGCTTCACCCACGAGTTGGAGGCCGCAATCATCGGAGCCACGACCATATCGGGACGTAACGGCGGAATTTCGTTCAAGGACTACATAGAGCGGGCCGAGTCCGTGTTGGTCGAGTCCAGGCGCCGTGTCCGGAAGCGCAGCCCGGTTGTCGAACCAACCAAGGGACTGCACGAGGACGTCCGTCGGGTGATCCGGGCGGAGGTTCCCATCCGCAGGGATGAAGACCCGGTGGAGATCCGCTGGCGACGCATGCCCAGCGACAAGTTTCTGGAACTCGAGCGCGAGGCCCGCGTCATCTACCTGAACCAGCGTTACCGCGCCATGCTCACCGGTGGCAGGACCGGTCTGAGCGACGCCCCATTGCTGAAGACACTGGTGTACCTGCTCACCCAGAACCACTTCACTGGCCAGTACTGGGGGTCTAAGCACAGAGACCTGCTCGACATGTGGGACGTCATCCTCGGCGCGGCTGTGCGCACCGAATATGCCTACCGCAACGACGAGGCCAACCCATGATCCCGTCCTTGGACAACAAGCACCTGTCCCGCTCGGCGCTGGAGGAGTACCTGGCGCTGTCGGGTCCGGCCACCATCGTCGTGCCGGGCAATCCCACGTGCCGCATCGTCATCGATGCGCCCCGGCGACTGATGGCACTGCGTACCCCGCACCGCGGCAATGAGCTGGATCTCGCGGACTTCGTGCACGTCGACGCTCGCCTGATCTTCGTGGACGGTGCCACCTGGTGCGAGGTGTCGATCGACTACCGCAATCACGCACACGAGGCGTACCTGTTGCTCTGCGACATCGTCGACATGGTGCAGCAGAACGGGATGACTCTGGCCGCGGCAGTGCTCTTGGCGTTGAGCACCTTCGAGGATCTTCTCGCCCGGGCAGCCGGTCTCACTGCGGAGCGTCGGACAGGGCTGTACGGCGAGCTGCTGTTTCTCGAAGCCTGCATACGTTCGGTACCCGCGGCCAAGGCGATTGCCAGTTGGAAGGGCTTCGCGGCGCACGAGCACGACTTCGTGTTCCCGCGCGCGGGCTTCGAGATCAAGACGACGAGAACTGAGAAGCGTCGCCACCGCATCGGCAGTCTGGAACAACTGCAGCCATTGCCTACTGTGCCGTTGTGGCTGGTCTCGGTCCAACTCACCGAGGCCGCACCCGGTGGCGGGCGTTCGCTGCCCGAACTCGTCGACGACGTACGCGCGGCGGTTGGCTCGACGCGGCGAGACCTGGACACTGCGCTCGCCCGGGCGGGATGGCGCGAACGTGACCGCTCCCTCTACCGCGACACACTGACCCTGCGCACCGTGCCTGCGGCGTACCCCGTAGACGAGTCCTTTCCGATGTTGACCCGCGGAATTGTGAGCAGGAGCTGCGTGCGGCCGGAGCTGATCATCGACGCGAGTTACACGATCGACGTCACATCGCTGCCGAGCGCGCGACCGCCCGCTCCGGCCGACCGGTTCATCGAAGAGAGCTGCTGACCATGCCACCACTGTTCGAACACTGGGAACAGGAGCTTGTCGCCGCAGTGGCAGCGCTGCGCTCGCTCCGCCCGGCAGACCTGTTGAAGCGGGTCAACATCGACCGTGACGGCGATGACAAGGTGACGGCCGACGATCTGTCGAAGCTACTCGAGGCCCATAATCAGCAGGACAATCACGCCGTACGCCAGCTCGCGTTGGCGCTGGCCGAGTGGGACTTCGCCGAGGATCCTGCATGGGACGACCGCGACCAGCCGACTTCTCCTCGCACGGCGGAACGCCGAGCTCGGGTCTATTCGTTGCTTCGGTTGACTCCCGAGGTCTCGGCGCGGCTGGATGCCATCGCGCCGGTCGCGACCATGCGCACCACGGTGATCAGCACCCGGTGGGAGCCCTGGTACACCGAGGAACGCCGAGAGGCCTCAGCGTTTTACTGGCCTCACTACAAGGACTACCTGCTCCATCACCGAGGCTGGCCTGCAGAATCGGTCGCCGCGCTTGACTTGGCCACCACCGACGTCGTGCAACGCATCTCCGACCCCACATCGGACAACAGCTATCGGTCCAAGGGGCTCGTGGTCGGCTATGTACAGAGCGGGAAGACTGCAAACTTCACCGGCGTGATCGCGAAGGCGATTGATGCGGGCTACCGCCTAGTCATCGTCATGACCGGCACCATCGAGCTGCTACGCTCGCAAACCCAGCGCAGGCTGGACCGCGAACTGGTCGGCGTGCAGAACCTCACCCGCGGTCTTGACGAGGAGGCCGCTGAGGAGTTTGACTACGCCGCCGACAAGGACTGGCTCGACAAGGCATTCATCGACCATGGCGATGACTTCCTCGCACGAGGCTATCCCGGAATCGAGCGGATGACCCTTCTGCACGACGACTACAAGAGGCTCAAGCAGGGCCTGAGCAGGATGCAGTTCCACCTCCGGGACAGGTCGAAGCCTTTCTACGACCCCGAGAACCTGATGCCCGCCGACGCGCGCCTCGTCGTGGTCAAGAAGAACAGCGCTGTCTTGAAGAAGCTCGCTCAGGACCTCAAACCGCTCAAGGACAAGCTCGCCGAGATCCCAGTCCTGATTGTCGACGACGAGTCCGATCTCGCCTCCATCAACACCAAGAACCCGATGAAGACCCGAGAGCGCACCGCGATCAACAAGGCGATCTCGGACTTGCTGGGGCATCTTCGCCGCGGCCAGCTCGTGATGTACACAGCGACGCCGTTCGCGAACTTCTTCGTCGACCCCGACGATCACGAGGACATCTTTCCCAAGAACTTCATACTTGCCCTCGACAGACCGCCCGGCTATATGGGTGTGGAAGACTTCCACGACGTCGACTGGGACAGCGAGGACGACAAGAACGATCCAGGCAAATCGAACGAACGCGCATTTGTCCGCCCTGTCGGGCCGCCACCGGACCCCGACAAGCCGGACGAGCTGAAGAAGCGCGCCGCGGAGATGCAAACGGCGCTCGACTCGTTCGTCCTGGCCGGCGCGCTCAAGGTATTCCGAGAGCAGGAAGCAAGTCTTGACTACCGACATCACACTATGCTGGTTCACGAGGCCACCGACACTCACGTGCATCGTGAGCAGGCGGAACTCGTGCGGGAAGTGTGGAGCAAGAGCGGCTACGGCACCCCACGAGCGCTGAGCCGACTCCGGTCGCTGTGGGAATCGGACTACCGTCCGGTGTGCGCGGCCCGCGCCGACGGTCTTCCGGTTCCAGCGACCTTCGACCAGCTCAAGCAGCCCATGGGGGAAGCCTGTCGCAGAATCAGAGAGGTCGGCGACCCCGTCCTGGTCGTGAACAGCGATCAGGACGTTCAGCGCAACCAGCAGATTCTCGACTTCGACCGTAACCGGGTGTGGCGGATTCTCGTGGGCGGCGCGAAACTCAGTCGAGGGTTCACTGTCGAGGGATTGACCATCTCGTTCTACACGCGCAAGGCGCTGCAAGGTGACACGCTCATGCAGGCTGGGCGGTGGTTTGGCTTCCGGAGCGGGTACCGGGACCTAGTGCGTCTGTTCATCCGACGTGACCCTGACGACAATCCTCGGCGTGTCGACCTGTACGAGGCCTTCGAGGGGCTCATGCGGGACGAGGTCGCGCTGCGGCACCGACTTCAGGACTACGAAGGTTTCCATGAGGACGGTTCACCGATCCTCGAACCCTGGCAGGTCCCGCCGATCGTCAGCCAGCACCTGCCATACCTCAGACCGACCGGGCGGACCAAGATGTTCAACGCCGTCGTCGATACCCTTGGTGACGCTGGCAAACTCAAGGACTTCTATGGCATTCCGCCGCGGAAAGACGCAGAAGCAAAGGCGGCCAACCTCAACCTTGCGGTGCCGATCCTGGCTCGGGCCTGCGAACCGCGGACGTTCAAGGGCAGAAGCAAACCGGAAGATCCGATTCGTGACTTCCATGCGCTCGTTGGCGTCGTGAAGGCCGAGGAATATCTCGAACTTCTGAGAGCCCTTCAGTGGCATCCCGACTACAGGACCGTCTTCGATCCGACATTGCGCTTCTATGAGAACCTCGTAGCGAAGGGGGGTCTCGAGGATGTCGTCGTCATTCGACCGCACCTGGGCAAGACGGTCGCGACCCGCAAGTTGCCGGGTCTTGGGGATGCCCAGATCGTCACTCGCAGCAGACGAAACCTGCCTCGACTCGACTTCGCAGGTAGCGACTCCAAGCATCGCGACGCCGCCGAACGGATTGCCGGGGCATCGACGAAGACCCCCGACCCGCACGCCGATGCGCTACGCGATCCGGCAGGTCGACGTGGCTCGATGCTGGTCTACCTTGCGGCAGACCCAGCGGACGCCGGCGACATGAAATGCCAAGCGGCCAACCTATCCCCCAACCCGGTCCCGGGTGACCTGGCAGTCCTGATATCGCTGGTCGCCCCGGCCACAGCCACCCCCACCGGGCGGTCGGTGATCGAGTGGAAGGTGCGACGGTCCACGCAGAGGGGCTCGGCGACAATTGACCAGCAGTAAGCGACTGCTGCGTGCGTTCCTCGACTTTACGTTGTTGTGTGGGGGGAGAGTGCGGGCAAAGAGGCACGCGCTAGCCGCTCGACCTGACCGACGAGGTCCTGTGGCGGCGCGCCGAGGTCCAGCGCATATGTCGTAATCGTGATCGGCGAATTGAGAACGTTGTGCGACTTCGCATTGGCCTTATCCCCCGCGTACACGAGCCAGGCGCGGTCAACGCGGAGCGCTATACAATATGTAAGCACCTGATAGAGGTCAGTATTGGGGTAACGCCCGGATGTGCTTTCGAGCTTGTATTTCGCGTCTACGATGACGCGAGGCATGTCGTCAACGAGATGCACGACATCGACGTTCATTGACACTGCCCCATCGGTATCGAGCTTGGCCGGGTATTGGCGTTCAGTTCGACCAGGAATGGATCTCCATGCCTCGGTCAGGGCGGTGGTGACGAAGTCTTCAAAAACCTTCTCCATGTTGACGATAAAAGAGGCTATCGACAGGCCGTTCTCTCCGACCTCGAACGAGCCTGCGTTCAGTACGAGTTCCGCAATTCGTAGTGCAGCGTGATAGGGTGCGTTGAGTCGGTGTGGACGCCAGCGCGGTAACGAGGCCGCGCGCGCCAAAGGCGAGACGCCAGTCAATCGGTTGAGCAGATGCTGTAGGCGATTCCGGATTGATCCGTTGACGCGGGGAACCGTGAGCATTCGGATGATGGCGGCCCGCAGAAGACGGTTCTCTGCAATGTCGACAGTGAACATGTCGTGTGTGATCTCCACCGGTGTCAGGCGACCGGGTCGCTTGGAGATTTGGTCGCCGACTCGAATTCGTCCTCGGATTACAGTACTTGTCGCGTGTTCGGTGGTGTACCCGTGCAGCACGCCACGCCTTAGAGCGCGTTCGGCATTTCGGCACAATGTCTCGGCGACGATCGACCATAATCCGGCCGCCTCGACGCCCTCGACATCTTCCGGAAGAAAGCCGGGGTTGATTGCGTATCCGACCATGAAAAGTAGACGTGGGATACTGACCTTCGGAGTTACTACGATATCAAGGCCGTATGCATGAACAGCGCCCACCCGTTTGGCTTTGGGTGCGAGTGCGAATGTTCTGCCGTTCGGCCGAACCTCTACCAACCCGGACTTACTCAGGTAGTCCGCCTGACTGGGAGTGAGTGACACGACAGTGCCTGTGCGGGCATTCTCCTGGAGGACGATCACCGAAGGCCACGAATCGCGTCGAGGCCGAAAGTCTCATGTATCTGTTCACGGGACAGACGTTCGTAGAAGTGCTCCTCGAGCAAGGGCAAGATCGAGTGCTCCCAAACGAGGTTCAGTCCACGATCCGCGTCAGGTTTCATAAGATACGAGGGGCCGATCTTAAATTCGTGATCAGCACCGATTGCCTGGTTGAGTCTAGCGAGCAGGGCGGCTCGATCGTCGTCCTTGCCGTTTGCTTCCGCCCAACGCGAAAGGACATCGCGCACCGGCGGATGGTCGGGGTGAAGTTCAACGAACGCGAACCGACGCCGCATGGCTGCATCCACTAAGGCGATCGAACGATCGGCGGTATTCATCGTGCCGATCAAGAATACGTTCGGTGGCAGCTTGAATCGCTCGCCGGGTGAATATTGGAGATCGATCACCTCGTCGCGGTATTCTAGTAGGAAGTACAGCTCCCCGAAGACTGCTGGCAGGTTTGCGCGATTGATCTCGTCGATGATAAGCACGTGTGGCCGACCCTTGTCTGCATCGGCATCACTTGCCAGTCGACGCAGCGGTCCGTGCACTAGTTCGAAGGCTGCGTTCTCTCCTTTGAGACGTGGCCGGAAACCCTCGAAGAAATCCTCGTAGGTGTAAGAGGGGTGGAACTGTACTAAGCGGATCGCGTCGTGGTCGGAGACCCACCTTGCAAGCTCCCTTGCAAGGTGGGTCTTTCCGGTGCCGGGCGGCCCGTATAGTACGACTTGCTTACGGTCCTGCAAGAGGGAGATAACTTTCTGCAGCCAGGCCAGGTCGAAATGCAGATTATTGGCGAGGTCTTCTGAGGCGTCTCGCAAATTCACGCCGCTAGCGGGCTGGGCACAGGGTAGTGCTAAGTCCGCGGCAAGTCGAGCAGCGTCATTAGCGCCGTAGCCGGGGACTCGTAATCTGAGCCGGATTTGCTTCGTGTTGTTGCCACCTGAAGATCCGGCGATCTGCCCCTGCGCGCGGCCCAGCTTTTTGCGAAACTGCTCGATGTCTGCCAGGTCCGTGAGTGCAACTGGCGCGTCAAGGATGGTGCGTTCTGCTTCAGGTAGGTTCCTGACCCTACTGGAGTCGACAACGCCGCTTTCCAACACGGCCTCGCGATCTCGAAGCCGGCTGAGCAGCAGCTCAAGTGCGTGGTTGTATTGCGGATTAATACCTTGCGGATACCTGCTTGACCTGCCGCTTGCGCTCCTCATCACCAACGCAAGCCCGTTGCCGTCCTGCTCAATCTCGAACGCCGCGTTGAGCACGACGCCCGTATCGTCTACCGCCTGCACGTGACCATCGTATGGCAGTGCTGTGGCTCGCCGCGAAGTACGGCTCTTATGTCCAAACGACGATAAGATCGCGGGCCCTCGGGCGTCGAGCATCAACGGGGTGTCCCTAGGGATTGCCCCCCCACGTGTCCGAGGAGCGAGTTTCGCACAATTCACCCGTCGAGTCCTCGCTGACCAGCCGTCACAACCGTCACGCCGCAATGACGGCTGCGTGTGCGCGTTAACCAGGGGAAACGTTGTTTGTGACGGCCGTGACGGGTTCGCTCGCGCCCGTCCAAGCCGTCACAAGACGGCCTTCCGGGGCCGGTTTGAGACACGCCGTGTCGGCGTCACGCGTCGTTCTCGTCCGGGGAACCCTCACACCCGACCGCGCCAGTCTTGAGGCTGTTGGGACGCAAGCCCGCTCACCCGAAGATCTGGCGGGCGGCGAGGACACGGGACAAGTCAGTCGTCATGACCGGGCACGGTCACGTCGCGATAGTACGGGGTCGGGAGGCAGGCCACTGTGATGCCGGCGTGTGCGACGAGTAGCTGTTCGCGGACCGATGCGGCGAGGACGAGCTGGCCGGTCCGATTCAACTGCCGCACATAGGCGTGCTGCGGCGGACGGGTTGATGGCGCCCTCGAATCGATGAGGCGTGTTGGCAGGATGGGTCGGGCGCGATCACGATCAGCAGATCGGGCCCGGATCGAATCGGAAGGTGCGGCTCCGCCAAGATCGACACTCTGTGTCACGAATCACTACTTTCCGCTCTCATGACGACGACACGCGCTGACCGGAAGTGTGCGGAGGTATTCTGAGGCGCACGCGACGGCTAAGCTAGTGCATACAGGAAGAACTAGAGGCGGTGCGTATTGGCCGAGGTGGACCAGGAGTTGCTGGCAAGCGTGTTCGAGGAGCGCGCAGAATATCTTTCAAAAACCGAGCTCAGTGCATGGACCATTATCACGGCGCGTGACCGTGAAATAATCGCCAAGCTTACCGGCCCTGGGGCGAAACTGCTGATAGGCCCCCGCGGTTGCGGGAAATCTACTCTGCTGCGCCATTCCTACTTCCAAATCAATGAAAAGAAAAAAGATCTGGCTGTCTATGTAAACTACAGCAGGTCGCTAGCCCTAGAACCCATGTTCCACAAGACCGCGAATGCGCTACAACTATTTCGCCAATGGGTTCTCGTTAAGATCGCGGTCGGCGTCGGTAACACTATACTTGAAGAAGGATTAGAGCTTCCGCCAACGCTTGTGCCCATCTATCAAAAAGGACGCGATTTTATTCGCGAACTAGAGGCGGGGCTTCAAGTGCAGCTCTCCGGCGACTATCTAACTCCGTCGACTCTGCTAAGTCTGCTAGAATCGTGGGCAGCTAGACTTGATCGCAAGAGGCTAATTCTTCTTCTGGATGATGCGGCGCATGCTTTCTCGCCGGAGCAGCAGCGCGAGTTCTTTGAAGTATTCCGGGAGCTGCGTTCAAGGATTGTTTCCGCTAAGGCGGCGGTTTATCCAGGGATAACTAGCTACTCGCCATACTTCCATGTCGGCCACGAGGCGGAAGTTGTTCAGGCCTGGTATAAGCCCGAGGATGAAGACTATCTATACACGATGCGCGAGATTGCCGATCGACGTTTGCCGAATCGTCACAAGAGAGCGCTTCGAGGCCGCGAAGACCTGGTGGATTACGTAGCTCTGGCATGCTTTGGGATTCCGCGCGGGTTCTTGGTCATGCTCTCGCAGCTACTCGGCATTGAAGAGGGTGAACCAAGCGCCACGCCGACACGACTCTCAGCTGAAAGAGCCGTCAGTGATCACGCTGACTCTGTCAAGAACGTTTTTACGAGCCTAGCTTCGAAGCTCTCGAGGTATTCGCGTTTCGTCGAAGTCGGCAACGAGCTGGCACTGGCGATGACTCAGTCTCTTCAGGCCTTCAATGTAAATAAAGGCATTGCAAGAAAGGCGGTGACCGTCGCCTTTCCTGTTCCGATCGGCCCAGAGGTCAATCGCATGCTTCAAATGCTGGAGTATGCGGGGATAGTTAGAGACGCAGGGTCAGTCTCTCGTGGCGAGAAGGGTGTCTTTAATAGATACATCCTTCACTACGGGTTTGTAATAACTGGTAACGCTTTGAGTCTAGGCAAGAGTTTCTCTCTTGTTGATGTCGTCGCCGCGCTGACGCAGCGGAACGCTCATGCGTTTGTCAGAGTGCAAGCAAAGAATCTGCTGGGCCTTGATTATGCGAATCGTTGCACGCTTGACCTTGCGCCGTGTGAGAATTGTGGGGCACCTCGCCCGTCCGAAGATGCGCTGTTCTGCATGCGATGTGGGCAACCACTCAAGACCGCTTCCGTTTATGACGAGCTAATAAAGGCGCCAATCGACAGGCTTCCGTTGACGAAGAATAAGATTCAAGGACTAAAGAAGTACACGGGTATCCGAACCGTAAATGATGTCCTGCTGGACGAAGACTACACTCAAATACGATCAGTGCCGTCTGTGGGACCGATCTGGTCCGCCCGAATCCGTCGCTATGCGGAAGAGTTTGTAAGTGTCTAGTAAAAAACCATCTACCTGGACGGAGATCAGCGGGCCACCCAGTGCTATATCCAGTGGACCGGCGCCGAGGTGTACAACAATAGCCGACGTTCTCAGCCCTATTGACTCATACTATGAGACGCAAGCTCACATCTTGACTCTAGGTCAGCCTTCAGCTCTCGCTGCAAGTGATATGCTGGGAAAGCTACTCGTAATGGGCCTTGTTGCCGGAGTTGAATCTTACATAAGATCGATACTTTTAGGCATTACCATAACCTGCCCACTGAGTCGTGAGCTAGTGGCGGATCAGATGATTGCGGTGGGCTCCATTGATTACTATGGGGTTAAACACGTTAACCTTGCACTATTTGAAGGTGCTAGCTTCGCAGGCGACACCGAGATAATCAAAAAAACAAAGCAGCTAACAGGAGTAACATGGGCACCGCTTAGCTCGGTAGACGTGGCGCTAAAGGCATTCGATCGAATCTGCCACATGCGCCATGCGGCTATCCATGCCCAAGGTGCTTTAAATCGAGGTAATGCGCGAGCTCTCGGAGTTAGTGCATCAAATGGGCAAAAGCTGAATATTGTGATAGAATTAGCGGAGCTACATCATGTGGCAAGAGTTTGCATAGACTTTGTCCGCGCCTACAATCTCGAAATTTACCGAGGCATTGTTCAGAAATGGTTGAGTGCCAAAGTTTTGTCTGGCGTGTGGAAAAATGACAAAGCCTTCTATAAATCTCTGTTTGACCTTTTCTACTCGAAGCATGATGGGACAGGGCCGGACACCGCATATCGTAGTTATAGATTACTGTTGCCCAGCTTAGCTGCACGCTTAGCTCATAATTAAGATGTGGCTGTGCGGGATATTGAGAAAACGTAAAAGTGGCACCGGAAAGCGTTACCGGATCGGACGCGCGTTTTCGTAACCGGCGCACAGCGGGCGTCGAAATAGTCGTCGCTGCCTGGAACGGCGAGCGCTGGGACCATCACGTGGTGCATCTCGCGTGGATAGCTATCGGGTTGATTGTGAACGACCAGGACGGGGGCCCATGTTGTGGCGCTACCGGTTTGCGACGAAGCAGTGGGGCTATGAACTGTTGGATGGGATGGTCGAGGCTGGCGACGATTATGCCGGGACGGCTGTGCGGGAAGCTGTTGAGGAGTCCGGTTGGCGGCCGATCGGTGATGCGGAGCATCTGGTGAGTTTCGAGCAATTGCCGGGCCAGGTTACGGCGCCGGTGAATGCGTACCTTTGGCGCAAGGTCGAGCACATTGGCGAGCCCACTGATGCGGAAGTGGTCGGTCGGGTGGAGTGGGCGCCGTTGTCGCGGTGAATCGATTTGTACAGCAGGAGAAGTTGCTCGGAGCGGGCGTGTTGGTGCCCCTGCTCTATTACCTCAACTCACGGCCGGAGTAATCGATCTAGATGAGAGTTGCTCAGCTCGCGATACCGGGGGTCACGGTCCAACTCCAGCTCGGCCAGGTGGCCCATGAGCCAGTCGCGGGTTTGTCGGCGAGGCAGGGCATCGCGGGCGATGCGTTCGAGCTGATTTTCGTAGAAGGCGACGTCATCATCGTTCTCGAGGAACAGGCTGGTTGTGGGCTGTTGGTGATGAATGAGCGGACGGTGCTGGTCGTGTCGATACAGGGCGAAACCTGCATGGAGGCTGGCCAGGGCGAGGTGATTGGGTAACAGGTGGATGTGGTGATGAGGTAGCGACGACGTGATCAGCAGGTGCAGTATCTGCTCGTGTTTGACGACGGGTTCTTCAAGGCGTGCGAGCAGCGTGGTTTCGTGCAGGTAGAAGGTGAAGGGCCCAGGTGTCCGGAGGGATGCTGCTTGGCTGGCCAGTCGCGTGCGCACTGCCGTATCGAGAGCGGGACCGTCCGCATGCCCGTTCCTGGCGAGAGCTTCGCGGATATACGGCTCGATCTGCAGTTGCCGTGGGATTTCGACGGTGGCGTAGGCCGTGACGGACTGGCTGCCGCTGTCGAGCACTTTGATGAGTGGAAGGTCGTCGGGGAAGCCTATGGGGTGGCTTCTGACCTGGTAGCCGTCGTCGGGGAGACGGTCTAGGGCTACCAGATCGTCGAGTTCGCGGGGGGGGGTTGCTTTCGCTCGGGCGAGGTAGATGGCGATGTCGCCCGCTTGGTAGTTGCGGAGGCCGCTTTCCAGGCGCGAGATGGTGGAGGCGGGCCAGCCGAGCATGGGATCCCGTGCCCTTCCGCTCGGCGGCCGGAGCAGAACCGGCATCGGCTCGCCGACGGATGGCAGGGCAGCACGACGCGATCGATTCTGGAGAATCCGCGCTACACCGGGTACGCCATCTTCGGCCGATGGGCCAAGCACGAGACGCTCCTGAATCCTGACGACGTCGGTGCCGGTCATGTGGTCCGGTTCCGGCGCGCGGCACCTGACCGCATCGTGCGCTCACGGCAGCCGGCACATCCGAAGATCGTTTCGGTGGAGGACTTCACGCAGGCCCAGCTCATGCGCCGGTCGCGGGCTGCTGGTGGACTGCGCGGTATCGCGAAGCTGGAGCGCGAGCGGCCCGCTGCCAAGCACACGTACCTGCTGAAAGGGCTAGTGCGCTGTGACATCTGCGCTCGGAGGATGCAGGGTGCGGTGATTCGTAAGGGCATCTACTACCGGTGCATCGCTCGGACGATGGCGCCGGGGTCGCCGGTGCTGGCCGATCATCCGAAGACGGTGAACCTTCGCGAGGACGTCGTGATCCCACCGCTCAATGCCTGGTTGTGCCAGGTCTTCGACCCGGACAACCGCGACGAGACCGTGGCCGCGATGGTCGGAGCCCAGCCGGGTGGGTCGGGAACGGGACGCGAGACCGTTGAGAAACGGTTGAAGGACGCAGAGGCGCGGTTGCGGCGGCATCAGGCGGCGATCGAGGCCGGCGTGGATCCGGCGGCGCTCGTGGACGCTATGAACCTTGCTCAGGCGGAGCGCCAGGCGGCACGAGAGGAGTTGGAGAACCTGCCTGAGTCCGCCACGATCGACGCGGCGGAGGTGTACGCCATGCTGGACTCGCTGGGTGTCGAGCGAGCACTGAACTCGCGGAACCCGGACCGCATCACACAGGTCTACCGGGATCTCGGGCTGCAAGTGCTCTACGACAACAAAAAAGAGGCGGTCGTAGTGACCGCCTCTCCACGTGTGGATAACGTGTGTGTCCGAGGGGGGACTTGAACCCCCACGTCCGTTAAGGACACTAGCACCTCAAGCTAGCGCGTCTGCCATTCCGCCACTCGGACTTGCTGATGTGAGAAGAGTATACGTCCCCTGAGAGCCCTCGATCAGGGGGGTACGTATCGTCACCGTGACTCACATTGAGATGATGTCCGGTTACCGTCTGACAGCGACCGCGAGCGACTTTCGTGCGCAAGTCGCAGGTCAGAGACCGGTCCCGGGTTCTCCGGGACCGGTTCGAGGTGGCGGGGACTGGAAACAGAACGTCGAGCGCCCGCGCCAGTCCCCGACCTGCTAATTCAGGAAGTCGCCGCGGTAGTCCTCGGCCCACTCGGCATAGGTGCGGCCCGGCCGGCCGGTGATCCTTTCGATGGTGTCGGTGATCGGTGCCGGGCGGTCGAGGTGACGGGCCCAGTCGTCGAGCAGGACGTCGGCGGGCGCGTGCGGGCCCATGGCCGTTCGGGCTTGCTCCACGGGCAGCTCCTCGTACCGGAGCGGCCGGTCGAGTGCTTCGGCCAGGAGCGCGATCTGCTCCGCGTGGGTCAGGGATTGCGGGCCGGTGACCGGGTAGGTCCGACCGGCGTGGGCGTCGTCGGTGAGGGCCGCCACGGCGATGGCCGCGAAGTCGGCGGGGTGGATCGGAGCGCCGGCGGCCTGGGCGTACGGGCCTCGGACGACGTCGCCTGCCCGTACCTGCCCCGGCACGTCGAACGCCCACTGGATGGGGTTGGCGGCGGACAATTCCAGACGCAGCATCGCCCACTCCAGCCCGGAGTCGCGGAGCTGCTGCTCGATGTCGTGGTGGAAGGCGGCGACGGGGTGGGGCTGCTCGGCCGCGGTGTCGTCCACCGAGCCCGAGGACTGGAAGACGATGCGCCGCACGCCGGCTTCCTTCGCGGCGGCGAGGAACGCCGGTGCGAAGCCGGGTACGACGGCCAGCGGGAACACCGTTGACACGCCGCGCATCGCGATCGCCAGGGACTCGGGGTCGGCCAGGTCGCCGGCGACGACGTCGGTGGTGGCCGGGAGGCCGGTGTTCTCCGGGTCGCGGGTCAGGGCGCGCACCGGGTGGCCGGCGGCGGTGAGCTGGCCGACGATCTCACGGCCTACGGGGGCGGTGGCGGCGGTGACGAGGATCATGATGGTTCTCCTTCTGGTGACAGGGATCGGTGGGGGCTTGGCTCAGAGGCTGGAGAGGTCGATGGCGTCGGCCATCGCCTGCAAGCCGGCGTCGTTGGGGTGCAGCCGGTCGCCGGCGTCGAACTCGGCGCGCAGTGCGGCCGGGTCGGCGGGGTCGGCCAGGACGGCGGCGAAGTCCACCACCGCGTCGTATTCGCCGCCCGTGCGGATCCAGCGGTTGACCTCGCTGCGGATCTGTTCGCCGCGCGGGCTGTCCAGCATCGAACCCTTCATCGGGGTGACGGTGCCGCCGATGATCCTGACGCCGCGGTCGCGGGCGGCCCGGATCAGCTTCCGGTGCGCCTGGATCAGCTCGGCGCTGGTGACCTCCGGGTCGAAACCGATGTCGTTGAGCGCCTGGGTGACGACGACGCTGCGCACGCCCGGCTGGTCGAGGACGTCGCGGCGAAACCGCGACAGCGCGCTGTCACCGCAGCAGTCGGAATCATCGAGCACCCGGTTGCCCGCGATGCCCGCGTTGAGCACCGCCAGCGGCTTACGGGAGGCGACCAGCCGTTCGGCCAACTGGTCGGGATAGCGGTTGTCGGCGTTCTTGGTGGCGCTGACACCGTCGGTGATCGAGTCGCCGAACGTGACGACCGCGGACCGGGCCGGACCGCCTGCGATGTCCACCCCGGACAGGTAGTACCAGGAGTGGCTCTCGGCGGAGTACGCCCTTCCGGTGGCGTCGAACCGGTGGTCGCCCTTCGCACGGAATGTCGTCGCGGTCGCCGCCTCGTGAAAGGTCGCCGGTCCGGTCGGCACGGCGAAGTACAGCGTGACCGCCAACCGGTCCAGCGCGGCCGTGGGCAGCAGTGTCGCGTCGCTGACCGCCTCCGAGCCGACCGGGACCACTGTGGACTGCGAGCGGTCGAACCGCAGTGGACGAACTGTGCTCGGCTGGATCGACGCGCCGTCGCCCGCCTTGGCGACCGTGGCGCCCGCCAGGCGCAGCGGCGACGTTCCGTAGCGGTTGGACAACCGGATACGCAACTGCGTGCCACCCCGGCTGATCCGTACTACTTGGCGGACCGACTCGCCGGCGAACCCGTCGAGCGACCAGTTCGCGCCCTGCCAGGTCGCGCCCATGGGGCGCTGCATCGAGGTGGTCCAGGTGCCGGTCCATCGGTCGGCGGGGGCCGCGGCGGCGGATGGTGCGATGAGGGCCCCGGCGACGCCGGCGGCTGCGAGGACGAGGCTCAATCCCTTGGTTTCCATGCCGACAAATCTCGTTCAAGCACCCCCTCGGCCACATCAGGAGAACTGTCCTCATCGGCCGACCGGACTCTTTACGCGTCCGCCGCCACCTCTTTAGGTCGCCCCGGGTGGTGGCATCATGGCGTCAGTGAACGTGCATGGGGGCGGGTCGGCCCTCGTCGGACGCGACGCCGAACTGGCCGCGTTGGGCGAGGTTTACGAGGTTGCTGTCGCAGAGGGGGCGGCCGTCGCGATCGTGGCGGGCGAGGCGGGCATCGGGAAATCCCGGCTGGTCGCCGAGTTCACCGACCGGCTCGATCCCGTCGCCCGGACGGTGCGCGGCGAGTGCCTCGAACTCGGCGCGGACAGCCTGCCGTTCGCGCCGTTCACCACGGTGGTGCGGCGGCTGCGCCGCGAACTCGGTGGCGACGCGATCCGGGACCTACTGCCCGCCGGCGGGCTGAGCCTGGCGCGCTGGTTGCCCGAACTGGGCGAGCCGCCGGCCGACCAGGATCCGGCGCAGGGCAGGTCGAGGCTGTTCGACGAGGTGCTGACGCTGCTGGAAGGCGCCGCCGCACGGCACGCGCTGGTGGTCGTGCTCGAAGACCTGCATTGGGCCGATTCCGGCACCCGGGACCTGCTCGCGTACCTGGTGCGCAACCTGGAACAGCCGGGCCTGCTGCTGGTCGGCACCTACCGGTCGGGCGAGGTCGGCGGGGCCGACTTGCGTCCGCTGGTGCTCGACATCGCCCGCAGGCCCCGGGGCCTGCAGTTCGAGCTGGGCCCGCTGGACCGGTCGCAGGTCGGCACGCAGTTGGCCGGGCTGCTCGGTCACGAGCCCGACCGCGCGCTGGTGGCACGCGTGCACGAGCGCAGCGACGGCAACCCGCTGTTCGTGGAGGCGCTGGCCGCCGACCCGGCGAACATCACCCCGTCCTCGCTGCGGGACCTGCTCACCGCGGCGACCGCGCGGCTGCCCGAGACCGGACGGTCGGTGCTGCGCGCGGCGGCGGTCGTGGGTCACGAGGTCGGGCACGAACTGCTCGCGCTGGCCTGCCGGCTGCCTGACGAGGAGCTGGAACCGGCGCTGCGCGCGCTCGTCGACCGGCGGTTGATGGTGGTGCGCGAGGACGGGTACGCCTTTCATCATGCGTTGCTCCGCGACGTCGTGTACGGCGACCTGCTGCCCGGCGAGCGGCGCAGGCTGCACGTCCGCTGCGCCCAAGCGATCCACGACAACCCCGCGCTGGTGCCCGAGGGGCGGGGCGCCGTCGAGCTGGCCGCGCACTGGAACGCCGCGGGCGATCACGCGCGGACCCTGGAAGCGTCCTGGCGGGCGGCGGGCGACGCGGGCCGCGCCTACGCCTACGAACAGCAGCTCCGGCTGCTCGACCGGGTTCTCGACCGCTGGGACACGGTTCCCGACCCCGCCGCCCGCCTGGGTGTGTCCCGGGCCGTCGTGCTGGACCACGCCGCGAGGGCATGCGTCAACACCGGGGACTTCGAACGGGGCGTCACGTTGGCGAGCAGGGCGTTGGACGAAGCCGACCCCGCGACCGACCCGCAGCGGCCCGCCCGCGTACTGGCCACCCGCGGTCTGCTCAACCGCCGCGCGGGCCGGGACGGTGACGCGGACCTCCGCGCCGCCCTGGCCACGATGCCCGCTGACGCGCCGCCCGAGCTGCGTGGCCAGACGCTGGCCATGCTCGCGGTCACCGTGGGGCTGCGTGACCCCGACGAGGGCGGGCGCTACGCCGGGGAGGCACTGGACATCGGCCGCGCTCACGGGCTGCCCGTCGTCCAGGCCACCGCGCTGATCGCGTCCGCCAGGGTCGCGGCGGCGACGGGTGAGGAGGATCGAGCGCTCGCCCTGTTCCGGGAAGCCGCCACGATCGCGGAGGTCACCTCCGACCACTACAACGCGCTCACCGCCCTGCTCGGACAGGCGTACCTGCTCATGGGCGCCGGCGACTACGGCTCGGCCGCCGTCGTCGCGGCGAAGGGGCGGGCGACGGCCCATCGTGTGGGACAGGCCCGGTCGCGAGGCGCGGCCCTCACCGGCGTCCTGGCCCAGGCGCTCTGGCTGCTCGGCCAGTGGTCGCAGGCACGAGAGGTCGTCGAAGACGCGTTGACCGACGACCCGCCGACCATGACGACCGCGGTGCTGACCACCCTGTTGGGCGAGATGCTGCTGGCCCAGGGCGACCTGAACGCGGCGGCGGAGGTCGCGGCCGGTTCGCCCGGGCAGGGGACGCCAGTGTTCGCCGTCGCGTTCCGGTGCCGGCTCGCGGTCGCCCAGCGTGACCTCGAAGCGGCTGACCGGCTTTTGGCCGACGCCCTGGACGACCCGGGGCTGCTCGGCCCTCTCGGCGACCCGTGGACGCTCCTGCGCGCGGGCACCCGGGTGCGGCGGGCTCTGCTCGACACGGCAGGCCCCGACCGGCAGCGGCGCGAACTGGTCGAGCGGCGCACCGAACAGCTCCAGGAGCTGGCGGCGCGTGTGACCGCTGACCGCCCGGTGCCGTCGGCGCACCTGGCCGCGTTCCACGCCGAGATCGCGCAGAACGATTCGCGGCTGTGGGCCGCCGCGGTGGCGGCGTGGCGTGGCCGGTCCCAGCCCTACGAACTCGCCCAGGCGCTGTTCGGCATGGCCGAGTCGGCACTGTCAGCGGGCGACCGCGCTGCCGCGCAGGACCCGCTGCGGGAAGCCGCGGCCCTCGCCGACGACCTCGGCGCCGGACACCTCCGTCGCGAGATCGACCTGCTCGCGGCCCGCGGCCGCGTCGATCTCGCCTCGTCCGAACCCCCACCCACACCACCGCCCGCGGATCCGTTCGGCCTGACCGCCCGGGAACTGGACGTGCTCCGTCTGCTGGCCGATGGGCTGACCAACAGCCAGATCGCCGCGTCACTGTTCATCTCCGCCAGCACAGCGGGCGTACACGTCTCCCGGATCCTGGCCAAACTCGGTGCCGGTCGCCGCACGGAGGCCGCCGCCATCGCCCACCGCGCCGGTCTGCTCCCCCGGCTCGACCATTGACCGCCGGAAAGGAAACGACCGGACCAGCCGTTTGTTTCGCCTTCAACACCGGGGTGTTCACCAGCGCGACATTCGCCAGGAATCCGTCGTCGCGCGGACGCTTCAGCTGATGAAGCCCGCCGACTTGAGCCAGTCGCGGGCGACCGTGGCGGGCTTCTGGCCATCGACGCTGACCTTCTTGTTCAGGTCCGTGAGCGTCGCGGTGTCGAGTTTCGCGGCGATCGGCGTGAAGACCTGCTCCAGCTGCGGGTATTTCCGGGCGAGCGGAGTGGCGATCGCGATCGCGGGGTTGTACGTCGGGAAGAAATGCTTGTCGTCCTCGAGCACGGTGAGCCGCTGCCCGGCCACACGCCCGTCGGTGGAGGCGACCGAACCGAAGCCGCACGGTTCCCCCTTCCCGACGCTCGGGTAGACGACGGCGTCGTTGAGCAGGTGCATCTGCGGGTCGGGCAGGGTGAACCCGTAGGCCTTCGCCAGGCCGGGGAACCCGTCGTCCCGGCTCTTGAACTCGGGGCCCATACAGGTCGAGGCCGCGGCCGGGTCCCGCTTCACCAGGGCCGCGTAGTCGGACAGCGTCTTCACGCCGGTCCGGGCCACTGTCTCCGGGTTTCCGGCGAGGGCGTAGGTGTCGTTGGCCGGTGAGCGCGCCCACCAGGTGACACCGTTGGCGATGTCGGCCTGTTTGACCGCGTCGTACTGCGCCTGTGGGTCGCTGATCGGCTTGGTCTGGTTGAGGTAGCTGATCCAGGCGGTGCCGGTGTACTCCCAGTACAGGTCGACCGCGCCGCCGGTGAGCGCCTGGCGGACGTTGCTCGAACCGGTGATGTTGGTCTTGTCCTCCGGGCTCGCCCCGGCCGCCTGCAATGCGACGAGGGCGATCTGGCCGAGCAGCAGCTGCTCGTCGAACTCCTTGGAGCTGACTCGGATCCGGGCGCCGTTCAGCGCGTCGATCTTCTTGATGGAGCCCGCCCCCACCTGGGCGCCGGTTTCGTCCTTGCCGATCGTGCAGCCGACCGAGAGCGCCGCTGCCATGACGAGCGCGAGCACCGCGGCGGTCGTGCGCTGAAGCATCCGCATGGGTTGGTCCTCCTTGAAGTCGGTCGGGCTACATTCCGCGCGGGTGCAGGATCTCCTCGGCGACAAGCCCCAGCCAGTCGATGAAGAGCGCAAGTGCGGCGACGATGATGCCGAAGGTCAGGCTGAGGATCGGCCGGTCCAGTCCGATCCCGGCGACGAGCCCGCCGCCGAGACCACCGCCGTCGATGAACGTCGCCAGCGTCGCGCTCGCTACGGTGAGTACCAGCGCGGTCCGGATCCCGGCGAGAATCACCGGGACGGCCAGCGGCAGTTCGATCCGCCACAGGATGGCCGTCTTGCCCATGCCCATACCTCGCGCGGCGTCGACGAGGCTCGGGTCGACGCCGTCGAGTCCGACGATCGTGTTGCGCAGCACCGGCAACGTCGCGTAGACGA
Source organism: Amycolatopsis sp. WAC 04169 (assembly GCF_003947535.1). Taxonomy (NCBI): domain Bacteria; kingdom Bacillati; phylum Actinomycetota; class Actinomycetes; order Pseudonocardiales; family Pseudonocardiaceae; genus Amycolatopsis; species Amycolatopsis sp. WAC 04169. The sequence continues at coordinate 514,880 of NZ_QHJI01000007.1, forward strand.
CGAGCGCCGTCACCGCGGTCGCGGTGCCCGTGCCCATCCAGAGCGCGAGCAGCACGACCAGCCCGATCGACGGGATCGCCTGGCCGAGGTTGCCCAGCCCCAACCCGATGGGCCGGGCCCAGCGGGCACCGGCGCGAGTGAGCAGGATGCCGAGCGGGAGGGCGATCGCGATGGTGCACGCCGTCGAGATCCCCGTGAGCCGCAGATGCGCGCCCAGTTCGGTGAAGATCTCGCCGGCGTTGAGGAAACGCTGTTCGATCGAGTCGAGCGGCTGCGCGCGCACGATCAGGAAGAGCGCCAGCAACCCGAGCGTCAACAGAACCGGGCGTATCAGCAGCCCGAGCCGACGCCGGCCGGGCCGCGCGCGCACCGTGGTGTCCGGCCGAGGCGCCTCCGCCACATCAGGGATCACAGGTGCCTTGTCGGTGGGCCGGAGGGCCGCGACCAGGCCGGCCACGTCGCATACCCCCAGCGGCCGCGCGGCGCTGTCCTCGGTGACCACGACCGCGGTGCTGCCGGTCCGCACCATCACATCCAGCACGTCCCGCAGGGTGGCGTCGGACCGGACGGCGGGCCGGCCGTCCGGCCCTTCTTCCTGCCGGAGCTCCAGATCACCCACTCGGATCAGTGCGAGCCGCCTGAGGTTCCGCTTCGGCCCGATGAAGCTCGCGACGTAATCGTCCGCGGGCGCGGCGAGGATCGCCTGGGGCGTGTCGTACTGCGCGATAACCGATCGTGGCCGCAGCACGGCGATCCGGTCGCCGACCTTCAGCGCCTCGTCGAAGTCGTGCGTGACGAACACGATCGTCTTGCGCACTTCCCGTTGCAGGCGAAGGAATTCGTCCTGCAACCGGGCACGCGTGATCGGGTCGGTGGAGCCGAACGGCTCGTCCATCAGCATGACCGGTGGGTCCGCGGCCATCGCCCGCGCAACGCCGGCGCGCTGCTGCTGACCGCCGGAAAGCTCACGCGGGTAACGGATTCCTTGCTCGCGGGTCAGGCCGACGACGTCGAGCAGCTCGCGCACACGGTCGGCGATACGTCGCCGGGTCCAGCCGAGCAGCCGCGGCACCACGCCGATGTTGGCGTCCACTCGCAGATGCGGGAAGAGCCCGATCTGCTGGATGACGTAGCCGGTGTTGCGCCGGTGTTCGTCGAGATCGAGCGCCGAGACGTCGGTGCCGCCGATCGTGACGGTGCCCGAGGTGGGCTCGACGAGCCGGTTGATCATCCGCATGGTCGTCGTCTTCCCGCACCCCGACGGGCCGGTCAGCACGACGATCTCGCCCGCGGGGATGCGCATCGTCAGGTTTTCGACCGCCGGTACCGCTCGTCCGGGGTAGTGCTTGCCGACGCTCCGCAGCTCGATCGTCTCGCCGCCCCTTCCGGTCGCTCCCCCGGTCGTCGCCGGAGCCACCGCTCGGCCGGCACGGGGGCGTCGCCGTGTGGTCAGCTTGCCGACCACCACGAAGGCCAGGTCGAACAGCAGCGCCAGCACCATGATCCCGAGCGTTCCGGTGAGCACCTGGTTCAGGGAGTTGACCGAGCCGAACCGGCCGAGCCCGTCGAAGATCTGGTTGCCGAGGCCGGGGCCCTTGACATACGCGCCGATGGCCGCGATACCGATCGTGATCTGCGTCGAGACCCGGATGCCGGAAAGGATCACCGGCCAGGCTAGGGGCAGCCGCACGCGAAACAGCAACCGCACGCGGCCGAACCCCATCCCCCGCGCCGCGTCCACCACGGCCGGATCGACGCCACGCAGCCCGACGATCGTGTTGCGCGTGATCGGCAAAAGCGCGTAGAGCACCAGCGCGCACAGGACATTCGTCAGCCCCAGTCCGAACGGGCCGATCAGGATGCCCAGCAACGCGATCGACGGAACGGTCAGGAACGCCGCCGTCGTCGTGGTCGCCATCGCGCCGAGCCACCGCCGCCGGTAGGTGAGCAGGCCGATCGTCATGCCGACCAGCACGGCCAGCGCCATCGCCGCCAGAGTGAGATCCACGTGCAGGATCGCGTCGTTCACGACGTCGATCCAGTTCTCCCGGAGGTACTCCGACAGGCTCAGGGCGCTGCTCCTCGACGTCGCAGGGCGGAAAATCTCCGACCGCTCAAGGGACGGCCGGGTCTCAGCCCAACATGTCCGGAGGGTTTCTGTCCACAGCTCGACCTAAAAGATCCGGTGCGAGCCGTCGAAGAACGCCGGGTTCGCGATGGCGTCGCCGCGGGTATCCGCCGGTCACGGCCCGGATCGACCTGCGACGGACACGTGATGGCCCTCCCGCGGGAAGGGCCATCACGCCTAGGAGGAGCTTCACAACCCGGTCGTCAAGAACCGGACCCCGGATAGCTGTCCCGCACGGCGAAGGTCACTTCGCCCACCAATGCGCGGGCGGCGTCCAGCGCGTTGTGAAGCGTGTCGATGTCGCATTCCGTTCCGCGCTGCCGAAGTTCGATCAACGACACGGCACAGGTGAGGGCACTGTCGACCGCGGCCATCAGCGGATCACCGGACATCCGCAACCTGCCCCTGGCCCGTTCGACAGCGTCGACGGCACGCCCCACCTCGCTGCCGGTTTCGACGAAGTTCTCCTGCCACAGCGCCGATTCTTCTTGTTGTACGGCCACACCGTCACACTCCCACCAAGGCCATGACTCCGAGTCCCAGCAAGATCACGCCCACCACCGAATCCAACGATCGTTTGACCCGCGGCCGGTTCAGGAACGGGTGGAGACTTCCGGCCGCGAACGCGAACCCGAACAACCACAGGGCGCTCACCGTGACGTAGATGGCGAAGAGCACGAGTTCCGCGCCCAGGGCCGACGCGGCCGAGCCCGGGAGGAACTGCGGAAGAATCGACAGGTAGAACAAGCCGATCTTCGGGTTCAGGCAATTCATGAGCAGTCCGCGTAGGAAGAATCCAGTGCTCACGCGATCTTCGTGTTTCGGCGCGGACGCGGCCGCCGTCACCGCGGACCGCAAGGCCGTGATCCCGAGCCAGATCAGGTAGGCTGCGCCGATCACGGTCACGATCCGGAAGGCCACGCTGCCGTTGGCCAGCAGCGCGGCCAGCCCCGCGACCGAAGCGACGCCCCACAGGACGATGCCGAGCAGAACGCCGCCGGCGGTACGCACCGCCGCCGGACGTCCGGCGGCGGCACTCGTCTGGAGCAGCAACGCCTGGTCCGGCCCCGGCACGATGACGATGACCGCGGCCGCGGCGGTGAAAGCGAGCAAAGTAGCTGTCGTCAAGCGGTCCCCCCGCGTTGTTCACTCACGAGTTGTTCATCGGGCGTCGCGGTAGATCCACTGCAGGATCGCGACCGCGCTGCCGTACTTCATCCGCGCCTGTTCCCAGGCGATCGAGCGGTCCCCGTCGAGCACCGATCCCTTGACCTCGTCACCGCGGTGCGCGGGCAGGTCGTGCATGAATACCGCCTTCGGCCACCGGGCCATGACTTCGTCGTCCACGTGGAACGGACGGAAGTCCTCCCGCCAGTCCGCACTCGGCTTGGCCGTTCCCGTGGTCTGCCACCGAGTCGTGTAGACGACGTCGGCGGTGATGTCGACAGCGTCGAGGTCGTGGGTCTCGAGGAAACGGGATCCCGAGGCCGCGCCCTTTTCCTGCAACGAGCCGAGCAGCGCGGCGTCGAGCCCATAGCCCTTCGGCGTGGCGAAAACCACTGTGACGCCACGATAAGTGCTCAGGATCTTTCCCAGCGCTACGGCCGTGTTGTTCCCTTCGCCGACATACAGCACCGACAGGCCGTCCACGTAGCCGAAGTGCCGGAGCATCGCCGCCGCGTCACAGACGCCTTGAGTCGGATGCTCCTGCGCCGCCATCGCGTTCACGACCGGCAAACCACTGCTGTGGGCCACCAGTCGCATATCCTCCAGCGGGCCCGCGGTACGCATCACCAGACCGTCGAGCATCGCGCCGAACATCCGGCCGGTGTCGTGCAGGGACTCACCGGTGTTGAGCTGGAGATCGCCGGGGCCGTACGGGATGACCGAGGCCCCGAGCCGTAACGCGGCCGAGGTGAACGCTGTCCGCGTGCGCGTCGAGGTCTTGGCGAAGTAGACGCCGAGAACCTTGCCGGAGAGCTGTTGCGCCAACGGTTCCGGCCGATCGAGCACACCGGCGGAACGCTCGACGATTCCGTGCAGTTCCTCGGTGCCGACGTCATCGAGAGAAAGAAAACCGACCATGCTGTGCACCCCCGTCAGATCAAGACCAGCGAATTGTCGACGACCCGCGTCGAGCACACCTCGGGGAATTCCCGGTCCGCCCTCGACGTGAGTTCCTTCGCGCGGCGCCAGCCCGGCGAATAGATCGTGTCCTCGTAGCGATCGCCGCCGTCGGGACAGACGACGACCACGTGCTCGGCGCCGAGACCCTCGCCGATCCACCGCAGGGCACCGGCGACCGCGGCGCCCGAACTGCCGCCGACCCGGACGCCCAGTTCGCTCGCGACCCAGTCGCACGCGGCCACCGCCTCGGCCGCGGTCACCTTCACGTTCAGGCAATCCCGCCCGTCGACGAAGGACGAGGTCCGGCTCGCGCCGATCCCGTTGAGGCAGCGGGACGCCGGCGGGCCGCCGAGCGCCACCGAGCCCACCTCGTCCACCGCGACGCAACGCCAGGGCAAGCTGTTGCGCTTGACGTAGTCGGTGAACCCGCGCACCGTCCCCCCGGTCGACACGCCGAGGAAGACGTCGAGTTCTCCGTGCGGGACCGCGGAAGCGATCTCCGGAGCGGTTCCCTCGGAATGCGCGCGGGGATTGGCCGGGTTCTCGTACTGGTTCGGCCACACGAGCAGATCTTCGGCCGCCATCCGGTCACGGATGTAGGCCAGCCGGGAAAGCAGGTAGCCGCCCGTCTCGTCCGGATTCGTCACTTCCACGATCTTCGCGTCCGCGCTCCGCATCTGCCGCACGAGCTTGCGCGACGTCCGCGGGTCGACGACCGCGGTGAACTCCACCCCGCAGATCTGGGAGTACCTGGCCAGCGCGACACCGAGATTCCCGGACGTCGACTCGATGATCCCGCCGCAGAGCACCCCCGACTCGAAGATCGAGGAGAGCAGGGAGTACGCCACTCTGTCCTTGATGGACCCGAACGGGTTCTCCTGTTCCAGTTTCAGCCAGAGATTCGTCGTTCTGCCGCGATATCTCGTCACGGCGTTCAGCATCGGGGTCCTCCCCGGCACCGGGCCGTGCAGTTCAGTCGGCAACGTCTTCCCCTCCCCCTTGTCCCAGTTCACTGGTCACGTCCGGTTCGACCGATCTCCATGGGTCACGCCCCTGGCCCAGATATGGCTGCCGTCGCAGAACGGCTTCTGCAGTGAACGTCCGCAACGGCAGAGCGCGATGGTCTTTCGCTGCGGATCTATCGGCTCGTCGGTCTGACTGCGCAGGTCGTAGTCGCCGCGGATGATGACCGGCCCGTCCTCGCACACCACGACCGTGGCCGGAGCGGGCTTCCGCACCGCGGCCCCGTTCCGATCCGATTCCTGTGCGTCCATCAGCCCGCCGCCGACGTCGCGACACGGAGAGAGGACTCCCCGCGTTCCCAGGCGGACAGCAGGTACTCGTTGGCCCGTGCGCCCAGTTCGGCCGTCACGACGGCGCCGAAGACCATGTCGGACAGTTCACGCGGGTGGTCCCGCACGAACTTGCCGCACATGTCGTAGGCGGCGAGCTGCTCGTGGACGGCGTCGGCCACGATGTGCTCCTGGAAGAACAACCACGAATCGTCCGACCCGTTCAACCGCTGCAGACCGTTCCGGAAATTGCGATTGACGTAATGCGAGCCGATTTCCGTCATCGCGAGGTTTCCGAGCAGCGCTCCCCGGTGACGACCGTAGGTCCCGAAATAGGATATCACGTTGACGTTCGCGAGCGAACAAGCCGGAACGTCCTCGAAATACGCGCCGAATTCGGTGTGCATACCGAGCTCGGCGAGGGTCAGCTCGAACAACTGGGAATGCAGGCGACCCGGAATTCCGCCACCGTACTCGTCGGCCTGGATCTCCACCAGGGCAGGTTTACCGCCGCCGCGCACCCGCGGGATGACGAGGCTGTGGTGGTCCGCCTCCATGAGGCTGTAGACGGACCGGTGCATGAGGAACTCCTGGAACTGCCCCATCGTGGCGTCCTGCCTGAGGTACCGCGAAAGAGACCGCCCCGGGCTCGGTTTCCCGAGTTCCATCAGGAACCCGGGTAGCTTCTCGACGTCCACTGCCGGAAGCGGGCCGGCGGTTTCCCGTAGTTCGCGGGCGAAGCGGGTTTCGAGCCGCTTGCGAAGCTCGACCAGCGAGGAATCCCATTCCCAGGTCTGCGCCGCTTCGCCGAAAAGGCAGTACTGGGGGCCGTAGCACAAGAACAAACTCAGCTGCAGGTCCTCGTCGGAAATGGCGTCCACCTCGGTCGCCGAAATGGCTCCCAGGACTGACTCGTCGCCGTCCTCCGGAGGACGCTGGAAGAGACCGACGAGGATTTCGCTCACCGGACCGCGATGGTTGGGCAACCGCACTTGAACTCCCTGAATCGATGGCGGTGGAACTTCCGGATCACACGAGCTCCAGCGCCTGCCCGATGTCCGCGCCGCTCGCCCGGCGCAGGACCGCGCCGAACAGCGCCACATCGAGAATGCCGAGCCCGAAAGGATTCACGACGACGTAGCCGGTGTCCGGCCGCTCCGCGACGGTGTCGCCGGCGAGCAGTTCACCGAGCGTCGCGGTGATCGAGGGCCGGTCTTCCCGCATCTTCGCCGCGATTCGCCCCTCGTTGACCAGACGCCCCAAGGGACGCCGGGGGTTTTCGACGATCAGCTGGACGTCGTCCACGAAGAGGGCGGACGCACCGGTCAGGACCTCGTCGGTCAGATCGCCGAGCGAGACGTTGACCAGGAGCGACCCGGGCCGCACCCACTCCGGCTGGACGTACCCCTCGGCGACGGTGGTCAGGAACAACGCTGTTTCCGCCTCGGCCATCGCCTCTGCCGGTGTGGCCGCAACGGAGAACGAAACCCCCGGATGCCGTGCGGCGAGTTCGACGGCGAGGCTTTTCGCCACCGGCCCGCGCACGTCGCACAGGGTGATCCGGCTCAGCTCCGGGCATCGCGTGAGGAGCAGGGCAAGATGCACCCGTGCCTGAGTCCCGCACCCGACGACGGCCAGCGAGCGCGTCGCCCGGTACCCGGCGGCTTCGACGGCGATCGCGGTGACGGCGGCCGTCCGCACGGCGCTGAGCACGCCGACCTCCATCACCGCGGTAACCCTGGCGGTCCGCGCGTCGAAGCAAAGTCCGAGCCCACCGGCCCTTTCCAGGCCGAACTCCGGATTCGACACGCTGGCGTTGATGATCTTCATGCCGTAGGCGCCCTCGGCGCCGTTTTCGAGCACCGCACCCGGCATGCCGATCGAGCGGCTGTAGGCGCCGTGCCGGTTGGTCCAGGACAGATACGCCTCGCTCGGCAGGATCGTCCGGCCGAAGTGATGACTCAGCAGCGCGTCCTTGACCTCGGCCACGACGTCGATCCCGGCCAGGCACTCGACGACGTCGGCCCGGCTGAGGAACCGCACCGATTCCGGGGCGGGCTTCGCGAGGACGTCGGCGAGCCACGGGTTTTCCATCTTTCCTCCCGGAGGTCTGGTCACGAGTTCCACTGCTCCCGGTACCACTGCGCGAGGCTCAGCACGGTTTCCAGCGGGTTGCGCCGGAGCTGGGTGTCGAAGTGACCGTCCGGCCTGCTCAGCAACTCGCGCAGCGCACCCGCGTCGACGATGTCCAGCGCCGGCGAACGGTTCTCCGCGAGGAGGGTGCCGACGCGCCGTCGCAGATCCTGTTCGTACCGGGTGTCGGCGGTGGTCGGATATGGGCTCTTTTTCCTGTTAAGGACCGAGTCGGGCAGCAGACCGGCAGCCGCGCCGCGGAGCACGCTCTTTTCCCTGCCGTCGTTGGTCTTGATCTTCCACGGGATGTTGTGCACGTACTCGACCAGCCGGTGATCGCAGAAGGGCACCCGTACTTCGAGTCCGGCGGCCATGCTGAGCCGGTCCTTGCGATCCAGCAGCACCGGCAGCCAGCGCGTGAGGTGCAGGTGACCGAACTCGCGCATCCGCCGGTCCTCGGCGTCTTCTCCCGGCAGGTACTCGACCTCGCCGATCGCCTGCCGGTAGCGGTCGGCCCGGTACTCGCCGAACCGCGTGTGCTCGCGGAACTCGGTGGTCAGCATGTGCTCGGGGACGAACTGCATGGTGCTGAGCCAGGGAAAGTCCGCCGTGGCGACGACGTCGGGATCGTGGAACCAGTTGTAGCCACCGAACACCTCGTCCGCGGATTCACCGGACAGCGCGACGGTCGACTGCTCACGGATGGCAGAGAAGAGCAGATACAGCGAGGTGTCGACGTCGCCGAAGGTGAGCGGGAGGTCGTGCGCACCGAGTACCGCGTCCCGGTTCCCGTCCTGGGTAAGGGCTTCGTCCGGCAGCTCGATGGTCCGATGTGCCGTGCCGAGATGTCCGGCGACCTGGAGGGCGTACGGATTGTCCCGCTCGGGCCGGAAGGCACTGGCACGGAAGTGTTCGGCGCTGTCGACGAAGTCGACCGAGAACGACCGGACCGGGCCTTCGCCCGCCTCGTCGAGGACGGCCGTGGCGATGGCGGTCAACGCGCTCGAATCCAGGCCACCGGAAAGCAGGGTGCACAGCGGAACGTCGGTGATCAACTGCCTGCGCACGATGTCGACGAGCAGTTCGCGGACGTGGGCGGCCGTGTCCGGGATGTCCTGCTCGTGCGGAGCGGACGGCAGCTTCCAGTACCGGGACAGCCTGTTGCCGTTGCCGTCGACGGTGAGGACGTGCCCCGGTGGCACCTCGTAGAGGTCGTGGAACGGGGTCACGCCGGGAGTCTTGACCAGGCCCAGCAGATCGGCGAGCCCCTGGTGATCGAGCCGGGCGGTGAACTCCGGATGGGCAAGCACCGCCTTCGGTTCGGACCCGAACAACACCGCGTCGCCGGACCTGGCGTAGTAGAGGGGTTTGATGCCCAGCCGGTCACGGACCAGGAGCAGCCTCCGCACGCGCGGATCCCACAGTGCGAAGGCGAACATCCCGTTGAGGCGTTCGACGAAGCTCTCGCCCCATTCCAGATAGGCGTTGAGCACCACCTCGGTGTCGCCGTGGGTGCGGAAGACGTGGCCGCGTGAGGCCAGTTCCGTCCTCAGTTCACGGAAGTTGTAGACCTCGCCGCTGTAGCAGAGCACGGCGTGCGGATCCTCGGGCGCACCCGCGACCATCGGCTGCACACCGCGGCGCACGTCGAGGATGGCCAGCCTGCGGTGACCGAGTCCCACATACCGGTCCGACCACAGCCGTTCGTCGTCCGGCCCGCGGCGGGCCAGCATGCGGGTCATGCGTTCGAGATCCGCTTCTTTCCACTCGTTGGGACGGCTGAGATCGATCCAGCCGGCGATTCCGCACATGACGCTCCCTGTCTTAGAGGCATGCTGGGTCTGCTCGATTCCTCGTACGCCGCCATGACGAGTCGTTCACCCTCGCGACACGTGCTATTGGCTCGGCGCGACGGGGTGGACGAAAGAGGGTGTTTGACCGACCAGGTCGGCGATATAGTGCAGACGAACGCACGACGACAACTGCCGGTAATTCATCTGGTCGAGGACTGTACTCAGCGCCCAACAGGGCCCGTACCGCCACCAGAGTGACGTCGGCGGCGATGGGGACAAAGGTCGCGTTGTCTCACCGGACAACTTGCGTGAAGTTGGTGTTTAGTGCTAAACTTCGTCGGCGTTCTAATCGCCATGGGGACACAAGGGGATCATCGACTGCGTTATTTCCTGGGGAGGAATTGTCCTTGATCATCAACGGCAGTGATCGGTTGCGCCTGGTGCAGCACGCAGGCGACGAGATCCGCGACCGGCAGCGGAGCCTGCCCGACAAAGGCTTCTACCTGCGAAAACTATCCGAGACCTGGCAGCGGGCCGGACGGACCGAGGCCTACGCCGGCCTCCCGGAGTACTCTTTTGCCCGATTCGAGAAGCTCGGCACCACCAGCAAGTATCGCCTCAAGAAAACCCCTTATGAATTCCTGGCAGCCCCGATCGACGCGGCGGCCAAGTATTATGAAACCACCGGCACAACCGGACTTCCGACGCCGACCCCTCGGTTGCCGGAGGACATAATCTGGAACACCGTTTCGGTGGCCGAAGCCTGGCGTGATCTGTTGCCGGAAAATGAACGCGTATTGATTATGCTGCCGTCGGACATCGTTCCGGTGGCAGACCTTATCGTCGGTGTCTGCGAGTACCTCGGGCGCCCCCACACACGGGCCTATCCGTTCGCCACCGGGATCTCCGACTGGGACCGGTTGATCGGTCTGTGCCGGTCCTTCCGGCCGACCACCGTTTTCGCCGCGCCCGGGGTGGCGTTGCAGTTCAGCAGACTGGTCAAACAACGCGGACTATTGGCGGAACTGAGCGCCGACGTGAATCGGATGATGCTGCTCGGCGAAGTCAGCACCGCGCCGTTCCGCACCCGCCTCGGCCGGTGGTGGAACGCCTCCGCGCTGGACGCGAGCTACGGCAGCACGGAGACCGGCACCCTGGCCGCCGGCTGCGCCAGGGACCGCCTGCACCTGCTGACCGCCACCAACTACTTCGAACTCGCCGACGACGACGGCACGGTCCGCCCGCTGCCGGAATCCGGCGCCGGACGGCTCGTGGTCACCCCGCTCAACCTGCATGCCCGGTGCGTGCTGCGCCTGGACACCGGAGACGACGTGCGCTTGGGCGCCCGGTGCGACTGCGGTGACCGCGCCCCGGTGATCGAAGTGGTCGGACGCGGTTCCGACGCCGTGGCCGTGCGCGGTGCGAAGCTCACCGTGCGCGCGGTCGAAGAGGTGGTCTACGGCGAGACAGAGGCGACCGGCTATCTGATGGAGACCGACGCGCCCGGGGCGTTCGCCCGCTTGATCCTGGAACGGGACGTGCACTGGGATCGGGCGGGGGAAGCCACGATGGCCGACCGCCTCCAGCATTCGTCCCGGGAGGTGCTCGGCCTGGAATGGGACGAGGTGCTCTTCGTCAACCAGCTGCCCGCGAGCACCAAGAGCGGCGCGTCGCAGAAGAGCTGGAAGCGATCCAACTTCCGGGTCGTGGGAGCCGGCGGATGACCGCGCGCCTCGCTCCCCACGCGCCGAAGGGGATCGCCGTCACCACCGGTGAAGCCGACCTGTGGTGCACCTACGCCGCGGTCCGCACGGCCGCTTGGCTGGGCCGGACCGGCGAGCTGCCCGGTCGCGCGGCCACGATCGACTACCTGAGCAGCCGGCGCAACACCGATGGCGGGTACGCCTGGAGCAAGGGCATGGCCTCCGACGCGTGGGCGACGTTCTACTGCACCCAGGCGATGGCCGAACTCGGCGCCGAGATCCCCAAGCTCGACGCGACGCGGGGCTGGCTGCGCGAGACCTGGTCAGGTGACGCGTACGCGATGCTGCCCGGCCAGGCTCCCGACGTCTGGGCCACGCATTTCTCGGTGCGCAGCGTGGTCGAACTGTGCGGGGACGCCCCGCCGGACCTCGATCGGCTGGTGAGCTGGCTTCGCGCCCTGCAGGCGCCGGACGGTGGCCTCGGCTGGTCGCCGGAGCACGGCGGTGATTCCGACGTCCGCGCCTGCTTCTACGGGGTGATGTCCTGGCGGGCGCTGCGGACCGTGGAACCGGAGCTGGCGCTTCCCTGGGACGGTCCCGCGCTCGTGCGCTGGCTGCGGGAACAGCAACAGGCCGAAGGCGGTTTCCGGTTCGGTCCGTCGGCGGACATCCCGTGCCTGTGGGCCACCTATCGGGCGACAGCCGCGCTGGAAGCGCTGGGAGCGGCCCCGGCGGAGAAACAGTCTTGCCTCGACTGGGTGCTGGACCGCCGGACGGCCGACGGCGCGTTCGTCCGCTGGGCCGGTTACGACGTGGCCGACGTCTGGGCTTCGTTCTGCGCGATCGGCTCGGTGCGGTCGCTGGGCGCGGACACCGGCCCTCACGCCGGTCCCGTGCTGCGCAGGCTGCACGAGCTCTCCTGCCCCGCCGGCGGTTTCACCTACCGCGAACCCGATCAGGCCGGGGACGCGCTGAGCACCGCGGCGACCGCTTTGGCGACGGCGGCCGACGACCCGCGGCAGGAGCAGTGGCGCACCTGGCTCGCCGGATGCCGTCTGCCGAACGAGGGCGGGGTCATGTACATGCCCGCCCGGGGCAGCGAAGTGCGGTGCACCCTGTGGGCGCTCGCCGCGGGGGCGGCCGACGCCGACCCCACCGCGCCGGCCGGAATCGCGGACTGGCTGGCGGATCTGCAGAACCCGGACGGTGGCTTCGGCTACTGGGAAGGCCGGGGATCGGATCTGGTCTCCACCGCGGCGGCGGTGGAAGCGTTGCGGCTGCTCGGGATTCCGGTCTCGGAGGTGCTGGACACCGCACGCCTGGCGGAGTTCGTCCTGGGCTGCCGTGACGAACAGGGCCATCGGCACGTCCCGGGGGCGCCTCCCACGCTCAGGGCCGGGCTACAGGCGTTGCGGATCCGGGAACAACTGGGCCAGGCCTCGTCCGGCGAGCTGGCCGCTCTGCTCGAACGCCATCGGGTGTCCAGTGGCGGCTTCGCCAATGTCGGTTCGCGCATGCCGGACCTGCTGAGCACCTACGAAGCCGTGGTGACCGCGGACCGGCAGGGCATCTTCGTGGATTCCGCCCGGCTGACCGTCTTCCTCGACCGGCTCGTCCGGCCGGAGGGCATCGGGTGGACCCCGCTCGCGCCGACCGGTGGCGGCGTGCTGGCCGACTGCCTCGGCTCACTGCTCCGCGAACGGATCGAGGGGCGCCGGGCGGACCTGCCCGCGCTCACCCTGTCCTGAAGGAAAATCCTTCCATTCTGGGGAAATCATGCCCACCATCACCATTCGCACGACCGCGCTGTCCACTACCGAACGCCGGGCCATCGCCGTCCGGCTGACCCGGTGGTTCGGCGAACACGACAGCGACCGCAGGCATGTGGTCGTGCGGTTCGAACGGACCGAGGAGGGCACGGTATTCGTCGGCGGCCTTCCGGTCGAAGCCCTGCCGCACGAAGACGAAGGGTTGCACCACGCCAGTGTCGTCTGCTGTGTGTCCGTCGGACGAGACGAAGCCTTCTACGAAGAACTCGCCACCGTGCTCGCCGACTCGCTCGGAATGACCGCCGGAACTCCGTTCCTCTACCTGGAATTCCGGCCGACACCCAAGGAATCCGTGTACTTCGGCGCCCAGGGACGACTTCGTCGCGCGGACGCCACACTGAGGGGAAACCGATGACCTTATCTTCCGTGCCCACCCTCGACTCGCTCCAGACCCGGACCCGGGCCGTGCTGGCCGGCCTGTTCGGCCCGGAGATCGACGACCTGCCCGCCGACACGCCGCTCCCGGAAACGCTCGGCGACCGCTACGACAGTCTCGGCGCGATGGAATGCGTGACCGCGATGGAAAAGGAGTTCGGCATCGAGGTCGACTTCGTCGAGCACGACGTCCGCTACACCTTCGCGCAACTGGACCGCATCGCCGAATTCGTCCACTCGCAACTGGAAGACCGGGCGGTTTTCGGAGGGTCCCGATGACGGCGCCGGAAATCGAATTCCGCACCTCCGGGCACACGGGTTCCCCCGCCGTCTGGCTGCGCACCCCGGACCAGCTCCGGGCCGAGGCCGGGCTCATCGCGGACGAACTCGTCGGCGAGGTCGAGCAGATCGTCAGCTTCGCGCCGGTGGAGCACCTGTTCGGCCGGTTGTTCGCGCAGGTCCTGCCGGAGCTTCGCGGCGTCCCCGTGCATCATCTCACCCACGCGCCCACCGGCTTGCCGCCCGAGGTGGAGGAGAAACGGACGCTGTTCGTCTGCCTGCCGTCGAGCTGGCTGGTGCTGCGTCATCTGCTCGGCCGGCTCAAGGCACTCCCCTCGTCGGTCGCCCTGCACGGGACCGGGCCGACGGTGCAGGCCACCGGTGAAGTGGTCGCCGCGTTGTCCGGCACCGGTTTCCGCGCGTTCGAACTGTTCGGCTCCACCGAAACCGGTGGGATCGCGCACCGGGAGATCACCCCGCCCGGCACCGGGACGGGACGGTGGCGGCTCCTGCCCGACGTCGAGTTCGCCGATCCGAGCGCGGGTCCGGGACAGTGGCTCAACATCCGGAGCCCGCGGCTGGCCCGCCGCAGCGACATGGCGGTCCGGCCGGACACGTGGCAACTGCCCGACGTGATCCACCGCGACGGCCGGTCCTTCGAGTTCCACGGACGGGCCTCCGCGCTGATCAAGGTGAACGGCGAGCGGGTCAACCTGGAGGAACTCGCGACCGCGCTGCGGAACTCGGTCGACGGTCTGGACGTGGCCTGCCTGCCCGTGCACGATCCCGTCCGTGCCGAACACTACGAACTGTTCTACAGCTTCGATCAGGACCTCTCCCATCGCCAGATCTCCGCCCGGTTGCGGAAAGTCATGCGTGACGTCACCCCGCCGCGAGCGGTGCACCAGGTCCGGCGCATCCCCCGGACCGCGACCGGGAAGATCGCGGTCACCGCCCTGTACGCGCTCACCCAGCAGAAGCCAAGGGCGGCGCTGGAAGGAGCGAGCTGATGGCCGCGGCAGCCCGTCCGCGCCCGTCCGATCCCGCCACTTCGCTGGGCGCCTACGCCGAAAACGCCGGAATCTCCTATCCGGACGATCGCCCGGAGCTGCCCGATCTGCTCGAACTACCGCTCGCCGAACGATGCGACCTGCACGACCGGGGCGAGTGGGACGACCGGAAATGGGCGGAGCAGAACGAAACCTGGCATTCCGCGGCCGACGCCCGCTACCGTGCGATCACCTCGCGACGCGGCCCGGGAGTGGGTACGCCGCTGATCCGGATCGGCGTCAAGGACACCATCGACGTCGCCGGTCTGCCGACTTCCTTGGGCCTGCGGCACTACCGGCACCATCCGGTGGCGTCGGCGAGGGCGCTTTCCCGGCTCGACGGTGCCGAGGACCAGGTGATCGGCAAGGTCGTGAGCACGGAGCTGAACATCGGTGTCGGCTCGGGCTGCGTGAATCCCTACTTCCCGCACATCGACCCCGCCGGCTCGAGTACGGGTTCGGGGGTCTCCGTCGCGGCCGGTCTCTGCGATCTCTCGATGGGCACGGACGTCCTCGGGTCGGTGCGCTGGCCCGCCGGGCACTGCGGCACCGTCGGTTTGCGGATGACGCACGATCCCGGGCTGCTGCACGGCATTTTCCCTTTGTCACCACCGATGGACGCGGTCGGCTGGGTGGCGCGCACGGCCGAGGACCTCGCGTTCCTGTGGCAGCGCCTCGGGCTGCGCGCCCTGCTCGGCCAGGCCGGGCGACCGGTGCCCGACCGGTACCGCATCGGCGTGCCCACCGAC
This sequence comes from Amycolatopsis sp. WAC 04169, assembly GCF_003947535.1. NCBI lineage: Bacteria > Bacillati > Actinomycetota > Actinomycetes > Pseudonocardiales > Pseudonocardiaceae > Amycolatopsis > Amycolatopsis sp. WAC 04169. Next base: position 530,337 of record NZ_QHJI01000007.1, read on the forward strand.
GTCCGGGACGGCTCGTGCGATCCCGAAATGCTGGAGACGCTGGACCTCGTCAGCGCCGCGCTGTCCGACGACGGCCACGAGCTGACCGACCTCCGGGTGGGGGACGATCTCTGGCGTCGCCGCGGCGACGCCTGGCAGCTCTGCGCCCGGCAGGCGTGGGACGGCTACCGGCAGTGGCGGCGCTGGATCACCGTGCCGGTGCACCGGAGCACCGAACAGGCGCTGGAGGTCGGCGCACGGGTGACCGACGCCGAGTACACGGAGATCCTCGACGCGATGCACTCGTGCCGTCAGGCGAACGCCACCCGCTTCGGGGACGACATGCACGCCTGGCTGCTGCCGCTGGATCCCTCTCCCCCACCCGATCTGCGGACCGGAAGCCCGGCCGCCACCACCATCCCGGCCCCGGGAGAAGCCGACTACGACCGGCGCATCGGCTACACCCCGATCGCCAGTTTCGCCGGACTGCCTGCCATCGCCGTACCCGCCCGGCTCAGCCGGGTGAACCGCGCGCCGCTCGGGGTGCAGATCGTCGGGCCACCCGGCAGTGAAGAACGGCTGATCGACCTGGCCCGGCGGGTACAGCTCCGGCTGAAACCGCCGGAGCTTCGCCCCGCGTGATCACCACCACCCCACCAGGAGACCGCGATGATCCCCCGGACAATGCTGGAAATCGCCGCCGCCCACCAACCCGACTGGTCCGCGCCGGAGGAGCTCGCCGCCGTGCGGAACGAATTGCGCACCAGACCTCCGCTCGTCGACGCGCACTCCTGTTACGCGCTTGCGGGTGAACTCGAATTCGTCGCCCGCGGGGAAGCCGTGGTGATCCAGGCAGGCGACTGTGCGGAACTGTTCTCCGATTCGGAGCGGCACCGGGTCCAGGCCAAGGCCTCCCAGCTGCACCATCTCTGTGAAACCGCCGAAACCGCCGGGGTCCCGACCGTCCGCATCGGCCGGTTCGCCGGGCAGTTCGCCAAACCCCGCTCCTGCGCGACGGAAGTCCTGCCGGACGGCACGGAGATCCCGGTCTACCGCGGCGACGCCGTGAACGGCGTGACCCCCACGGCCGTGGCCAGGCGAGCCGATCCGGCGCGCATGCTGACCGCCTACGATCTCGCGGCGAGCGGCCTGGACGCGTTGTTCATGCGGCAACTGCTGCTTCTCGAGGGCGGCAGCGGGATCAGTTCGTTGCTGGCGCCGACCTACATCAGCCACGAAGCTCTCCTGCTGGACTTCGAACACGCGCTGCTCCGCCCGGACCCGGCCAGAGGCGGCAACTACGCGTCCTCGGCCCACATGGTCTGGATCGGTGAGCGCACCCGGCAGCTCGACCACGCGCATCTCGCGTTCGCCGAACAGATCACCAATCCCGTCGGCGTGAAGATCGGCCCGAACGCGACGCCGGAAGAGCTGATCGCCATCGTCGACCGGCTCGCCACCGGACATCGCCGGGGCAGGCTGAGCCTCATCATCCGCATGGGCGCGGAGAAGATCGCGGACCGGCTGCCCGCGCTGGTGGCGGCGCTGGGCACGCGCGCCGGGCAGGTGACCTGGCTGTGCGATCCCATGCACGGCAACACCAAGAAGACCACGGCGGGCCAGAAGACCCGGGTGGTGACCGAGATCCAGGCCGAGATCTCCCAATTCTGCCGGATCCTGCGGGAGCACCGCGTGCACCCGGGCGGGCTCCACCTCGAGGTGAGCCCCGACCCGGTGACCGAATGCGTGGACACCGCGGCGGAGCTGTCCGGCGCCCTCGACCTGGACAGGTACGAGTCGGCCTGTGACCCCCGGCTGAATCCGGATCAGGCGCAGCGGGTCGTCCGGCATTTCACCCGATTGCTCTGATCCGCACCCGGCGGGGTTCAGAGCGCCGAACCGACATCACCGACATGCGAAACACCGTGATCGTTGCATCGGCCCTGGACCTCGCCGAGGAGCACCCGTAGCAGTGAGGAGAGCTGGGCGCGCTGCTCGACGCTCAGCCCGGAGATCAGTTCGAGTTCCCGCTCCAGCACCCGATCGACCGTCTGCTCCACCAAGGCGTGCCCGGCCGGGGTGAGTGTGACGTACACGCTGCGGCCGCGCGGTTCGGTGTGCCGCTCGACCAGCCCCTCGCGTTCCGCGCGGGCCACCCGCTGCGAGATCGCCCCCGCCGTGACCAGGGTCAGCCTCGCCAGTTCCCTGGTCGTCAGCGAGTACGGCGGTGAGCTGCGCCGGAGCATGCTGAGCAGGTCCAGCGTTGCCGAATCGACGTCGGAGTCCAGCAGGACGCGGCGCCGGTCCTCACCGAACAGCTTCGCCAGCTGCCACACCCGGGTCACGATGCCGATGGACTCGGTCGACGTGCCGGGCCGTTCGCGCTGCCATGCCGCCTCGATCTCGTCCGCGGCGTCCGGCGTGGGGTCCTTTTCGGACGCTGCACTCATCCCAGACCTCCACCGCGGTTGTCGGCTGCACGACGCACAGCCTATCATTTAGGCCTAAACGTGAGTTAGGACCGGCGAACACGAAGGAGGCTAGATGACCCGGACGATCCTGGTCACCGGCGGGGGCACCGGCATCGGCAGGGCCGTGGCGGCGAGATTCGCGGCGTCCGACGCCGTCGTGCACATCACCGGCCGTCGCAAGGACGTACTGGTCTCGGCGGCGGCCGAGCTCGGCCCGTCGGTCCGGCCGCTCGTCTGCGACGGCACCGATCCCGAACAGGTGACCGCCGCGCTGGACACGCTGGACGGGCCGATCGACGTACTGGTCAACAACGCGGGCGGCAACACCGACTTCGACCTCCCCGAGCAGGACGGGCTCGCCGGGGTCCTCGCGCACTGGCGGGCGAACCTGGACGCCAATCTGATCAGCGCGGTGCTGACCACCACCGCTGTCCAGGACAAGCTGGTCGAAGGCGGATCGGTGATCCACATCGGGTCCATCGCCGCGGACCAGGGCGCCGGATCGTACGGCGCGGCCAAGGCGGGACTCGCGTCGTGGAACGTCGACCTTGCCAAGCAACTCGGGGCCCGCAAGATCACCGCGAACGTGGTTTCGCCGGGCTACATCCGGGAGACCGAGTTCTTCCGCGACAAGCTCCCCGCCGAGCGGGCCGAGCAGCTGATCGACGCGACGAGCACCGGCCGCGCCGGGATTCCCGCCGACATCGCCGAAACGGTGTACTTCCTCGCTTCCGCCGGCGCCCGGCACATCACCGGGCAGACTTTCGGTGTCAACGGCGGCGCCCACCCGACCAGGTAAGGACGAGAATGGTTGCCGTCGCGGAAACATCACCCTCGACCGTGCCCGGTCCTCGTGACTGGGCGGGGATCGGGGTGGTCCTGCTGGCCACGTTCATGGGCCAGATCGACATGTTCATCGTGAACGTGGCCAGCCCGCCGATCCAAACGGATCTGGGCGCCAGCTTCGGCCAGATCCAGTTCGTCATCGACGGCTACGTGATCGCCTACGCGGCGGGCATGGTGACCGGCGGCAAGCTCGGCGACCGGTTCGGCCGCAAGAAGGTGTTCCAGTACGGGGTGGCGGCGTTCACCGTCGCCTCGTTGCTGTGCGCGCTGTGCCCCACGGCGAATTTGCTGATCGTGGCGCGAGTCGTGCAGGGCGCCGCGGCGGCCGTCCTGATGCCACAGGTGCTGTCGATCATCCAGGGCACCTTCGCCCGCCCGCAGGACCGGCAGCGCGCGATCGGTGCGTACGGCTCGGTGATCGGGCTCGGGGTCGTCGCCGGGCTGATCGGCGGCGGGCTGCTCCTGAACGTGGACGTCGCCGGGCTGGAATGGCGGACGATCTTCCTGATCAACGTCCCGATCGGATTGCTCATCCTGCTGGCCGCACCGTCGACGGTCCGGGAAAGCCGGAGCGAGGTCACCGCGCCGCTGGACATGGTGGGGACGGTGCTCACCGCGTCCGTGCTGCCGATCCTGCTGATCCCGTTGTCGCTCGGCCCGGAACACGGCTGGCCGCCGTGGATCTGGGGCTGCTTCGCCGCCGCGGCGCTGCTGACGGCGGGCCTGTTCCGGTACGAGAACAGGCTCGCCGCGCGCGGCGGGGATCCGCTGCTGCCGGCCCGCGTCCTGCGCGGGCGCGGATTCCCGGCCAGCATGGCGACGGTGACGGTGTTCTTCGCCGGCAACGCGGGCTATTTCCTGGTGCTGACCTACTACCTCCAGTCCGCGCTGCACCTGGACCCGCTGGCCACCGGTGTGGTGTTCGTGCCGCTGGGCGTCGGGTTCGCGGTGGCTTCGGTGGCCGGACGACGGCTGGCCGAGCGCTACGGCACCCGGGTGCTGATCACCGGCGCGCTGCTGATGTTCGCGAGCTTCCTGCCGATGCCGTTCATCGTGCAGGCAGGCACCGGCACCCAGGCCGTCGCGCTCGCGGCCACCATCGGGCTGTCCGGGATCGGGCAGGGACTGGTGGTCTCGCCACTGGTCGGCATCGCCATGGCCCAGGTGCCCGCCGATCTGACCGGCGCGGGTTCGGGGGTGCTGAACACCGTCACCCAGGCCGCGATGGCCGTCGGGATCGCAGGGATCGGCACGGTCTACCGCGCCGCGCTGGGGCGTAATCCGCAGGACTCGGCGTCGATCCCCGCGAGCGACTTCGGTGACGCGTTCGTCGTCACCTGCGGGGTGCTCGCGGCGCTCGCCGTGGCGACAGCGGTGCTGAGCTGGGTGCTCGGCCGATCGGGAACGGCGACAGAGGCGGGAGCCGGGTTGTGACAGACAGGGAACACCGACCAGTGGAACTCGACGGCGAGGGCCTGGACCTCGCCGGTGTCCGGCGGATCGCCGAGAACGGGGCGCCGTGCGCGGTGGCCCCGTCCTCGCTGGCCGCCGTCGCGAGGAACCGGAAGTCGTTCGAGGAGCTGGTGGGCCGCGGCGTTCCCGTCTACGGCGTCACCACCGGGTACGGCGAGCTGGTGCACCATCCGGTCGGCGCGGGCGACGAGGTGGCCCTGCAGACGAACCTCGTCCGCAGTCACAGTGCCGGTGTCGGCCCGCTGTTCGCCGAGGACGAGGTCCGGGCGATGATCGCGGCCCGGCTCAACGCGCTCGCCAAGGGCCACTCGGCGGTGCGCCCCGCCGTCCTCGAGAGGCTGGCGGCGTATCTGAACTTGAACATCACCCCGGCCGTGCCGGAGATCGGGTCGCTGGGCGCCAGCGGGGATCTCGCGCCGCTCTCGCACGTCGCCGTCACCCTGATCGGCGAGGGCTACGTCCTCGAAAACGGTGAACGGACACGGACCGGCCCTGTCCTCGAACGGCACGGGCTCGTTCCGCTCGAACTGCGGGCCAAGGAAGGGCTCGCGCTGATCAACGGCACGTCGGCGATGACCGGGCTCGGCGCCCTGGTGGCCGGCCGCGCGCTGGATCAGGTGCGGCAGGCCGAGATCATCTCCGCGCTAGTGCTGGAGGTACTGCGCGGTTCGACGAGCCCGTTCCTGGCCGCCGGGCACGAGCGGGCCCGGCCCCACCGCGGTCAGATCGACACCGCGGCGAACCTGCGCCTGCTGCTGGACGGCAGCGGGCTCGCCGTCGGTCACGCCGAGCTCGCGCGGCAGGCCCGCGACGGCGACGGCGAGGTCTACCTGCAGAAGGCGTACACCCTGCGTGCGGTGCCGCAGGTGCTCGGCGCCGTGCGCGACACCCTCCGGCAGGCCGAAGCCACGCTGGAGATCGAACTCAACTCCGCCAACGACAATCCCCTGTTCTTCGGCGAATCCGGTGACGACGGCGAGGAAGAGATCTTCCACGGCGCGAACTTCCACGGCCAGCCGGTCGCCTTCGCGATGGACTACTGCACCATCGCGCTCACCCAGCTCGGCGTGTTCTCCGAACGCCGGACGCATCGGCTGCTGAACCGGCATCTCAACGACGGCCTGCCCGAGTTCCTCATCGCGAGCGATCCCGGCCTGCACAGCGGGCTCGCCGGTGCCCAGTATCCGGCGAGCGCGCTGGTCGCCGAGAACCGGACGATCGGCCCCGCCAGCACCCAGAGCGTGCCGGCCAACGCCGACAACCAGGACGTCGTCAGCATGGGTCTGATCGGGGCCAGGAACGCCCGCCGGGTACTGGCGAACAACAACTGGATCCTGGCGGTGGAACTGCTCGCCGCGGCGCAGGCCGTGGACGTGTCGGGCCGGTACCGGCGGCTCGGTCCGCTCGGCCGGGTCACCCATGACCAGGTACGGGCGATCGTCCCGGCCCTGAACCGGGACCGGTATCTGAGCGACGACATCGGAGCGCTCGCCGCCGCGCTCGCGCGTGGCGACTTCCTCGACGCGGTCGTCGGCCAGGGAGCGAAACTGCGGTGACATACGACGATGCCCTGCCCACGCGTGTCCTGGGGGACGGCGGTCCGGCCGTGTCCGCGCTCGGACTCGGCTGCTTCGGGATGAGCCGGGCCTACGGCGCCGCGGACGACGCCGAATCGATCGCCACCGTCCACCGGGCACTCGACCTCGGCTGCACCTTCTTCGACACCGCGGAGGTTTATGGCCCCTTCCACAACGAAGCACTGCTCGGCGCCGCCTTGCGCGGACGGCGCGACGAAGCGTTCATCTCCACGAAGTTCGGCTGGGAGTACGCCCCGGACGGCACCCGTGGCAGACTGAACAGCAGGCCCGGTCACATCCGCCGGACAGTCGACGCGATGCTCGTCCGGCTGCGCACCGACCGCATCGACCTGCTGTCGCAGCACCGGGTCGACCCCACGGTCCCGATCGAGGACGTGGCCGACGGCGTCGGCGGGCTGATCGCCTCCGGCAAGGTCCGGTACTTCGGCCTGTCCGAGGCCGGGACGTCCACGATCCGCCGAGCGCACGCGGTCACCCCGGTGACGGCCCTGCAGACCGAGTACGCCTTGTGGGAACGACACATCGAGGCCGAGATCCTGCCTCTCCTGCGCGAACTGGGTATCGGCCTGGTCGCCTATTCCCCGCTGGGCCGCGGTTTCCTGACCGGAAACGCCAAACCCGCGGAGGAGTACGCCGACGACGACTACCGCCGACGGGATCCTCGTTTCCAGGGCGAGAACTTCTGCGCGAACTCCGCCGCCGTCGACGAGGTCGGCGTCGTCGCCGCCCGTGTCGGCGCGAGCCCCGCGCAGGTGTGCCTGGCGTGGCTGCTGGCCAAAGGTGATGACGTCGTGCCGATACCGGGCACCAAGCGACGGTGGACGCTCGAGGAGAACCTCCGGGCCGTGTCTCTGCGGCTCGGTCCCGAGGACATGGCACTGCTCGACGCCGCGGTGCCGGCGGGCATCACGAAGGGCCAGCGGTACCCGGAAGACGCCATGTACATGAACGGGCTCTGACGCCGGCTCGTCGGGTTCGGTTCAGTCCCCCACCCGGCCGGTGTCGTACGCCCACATCGCGATCTCGACCCTGTTCCGGGCGCCGATTTTGGTCAGGAGGCTGGCAACGTGGGTCTTGGCGGTCGTCAGGCCGATGAAGAGCTCGGCGGCGATCTCGGCGTTCGTGCGGCCGCGGGCGACCAGCATCAGCACCTCCTCCTCGCGGTCGGTGAGCGGCTCGACCGGTTGGGTCCGCCGGCTCGACGGTTCCCGGGCGGCGAGCGTGGCCAGCAGCCGCCGGGTGATGTTCGGCGCGATCAGGGCATCGCCGGCGGCGGCGGCATGGACCGCCTGGACGAGCAGCTCCGTCCCTGCGTCCTTGAGCAGAAAGCCTCGGGCGCCGGCCCGGAGCGCGCCGTGGACATACTCGTCGAGGTCGAAAGTCGTGATCACGACTACCGCGATCGGGTCCGGGACGCCCCGCCCCGCGAGGAGCTTGGTCACCTCGATGCCGTCGAGGCCGGGCATCTGGATGTCGACCAGGCACACGTCGGGGCGGAGCCGGTGCGCCAGCTCGACGGCGGCGTGGCCGTCGGCGGCCTGGCCGACGACCTCGATTCCGGGCTGCGCGGCAAGGATCATCGACAGGCCGGTGCGCACCAGATCCTGGTCGTCGGCCACCAGCACGCGCACCGTCATCGGCGTACCTTAGTCGGCAGTTCGGCGTCGACCGTCCACCCGCCCTCGGGCGCCGGTCCGGCGCGCAGCGTGCCGCCGAGCAGCTGCACCCGCTCGGTCATCCCGAGCAGCCCGAAGCCGTGGTTCACCGACCGTTTCGGGTCGATCCGTCCGTCGTCGGTCACGCGTAGTCGCAGCGTTCCCGCGCCGTCCACGACCCGGATCCGCACCAGCGAGGCGTCGCGGGCATGCCGCAGGGCGTTGGTCAGCGCCTCCTGCGCCAGCCGGTAGACCGCCGCGTCGATCTGGGGCGGAAGGTCGTCCAGGTCTTCCGGCAACTCCACGTCGACGACGGGGACCGGGGCGCGTCTGGCGAGGGACACCAGGTCGGCGACGCCGGGCTGGGAGGCGTATCCCGCCGGCGCTCCGTCGCGCAGCACGCGGACCATCGCCCGCATCTCCGCGAGCGTCCGCGACGCCTCCCCTTCGATCGTCGCCAGCACTTCGAGTGCCGCCTCAGGCCGCTGCCCGGCCATCGCCCGGCCCGCCTGCGCCTGCACGGCGATCGCCGAGACGTGGTGCGCGACGATGTCGTGCAACTCGCGCGCGAGACCGACCCGCTCCTGGCCGCGGATCTGGTCCAACTCCCGGCGCCGGCTCTCGGCGCGGTAGCGGAACGCCGCTCCCCCCGCCGCTGCCGCCGCGAGGATGGCGAATCCGCCGAAGACCTCGGTCGGCCCGACGTGGTCGGGGATCATGCCGATTCCCGCGGCGACCGCCACCACCGCCAGCCCGATCACGATCTCGCGCCCCGAGCCCCAGCGGACCAGCGCGTAGACGAGCACCAGGACGTAGATCATCGTGTCGAGACCCACGCTCGGACCCAGAAGGCTCGCCAGTCCCAAGGCCATCGCCGTGCCGAAGGCCACCACGACACAGGCCAACGGGTGAGTACGCCGCCACAGCAGCACCGGCGCGAGTCCGACCGCCACGGTCGTCGCGAACGGCCGCCAGGCGACGTCGTCCCGGAGGGCTCCCTCGAGCAGCGCCGTCACCATCAACGCCCCGACCAGCATCCAGTCGCGCGGCATCCGCCCGGGAGCGTCCGTGGCGCGCGGCTCGGCCCACAGCGAGCGCAGAACGTTGGTGGTCACGCGCCCAGCCTAGGGACCACCGAGGCGTCGGGGACCGACCGAAAGAACGAGACGCCGCTCATCCCCACGGCCGGGGCGAGACCGGCTTCGACGACGATGTGCGCGCCGCCGGGCTCGGCGATCGTTGGCCACCAGTCCTCACCACGACAACGGAGCCCACGATGAGAACACCTCAACCCACCACCACATTGGAAGACCCGCCGATCCCGGTGAAGGCCAAGCTCACCGCGGCGTGGACAGGCGTCATGTTCCTGTACGCCTACGTGGACATTCTCGCCTTCTTCAAGCCCGGCGTCGTCACGGACATCCTGGCGGGCGTCGTCTTCGAGTTCGACATCAGCCAGCCGTTGTATGTCCTCTTCCTCACGCTCATGGCGATCCCGATCTTCATGATCGTGCTGTCGATGACGCTGCCCGCCAGGGCGAACCGCGTCACGAACCTCATCGTGGCCTCGGTACAGATCCCCTACGCGGCGTTCAACGTGGTGGGCGGGTCCTGGACGTACTTCTACGGCCTTGGCGTCGCCCTGGAAGTGCTCCTTCTCGTCTGCATCCTGCGATACGCCTGGACCTGGCCGCGCACCGCGACCAGTACCGATCAACCAGACACATCCCTGCCGGGCAACGACAGCCCGAAGGCCACGAAGGGCGGATCCTCGCCGCGGATCACAAGGCGGCGCCGAGTCCCCGGGTGATCCGGTGCGCCGCCTCCGCGACGGCGCGGCCGTGTTCGTCGAACACCGCATCGGTCATCCGCACGGTCGGGCCGGACACGGATACGGCACCGATCGGGTGGCCGTCCGCGTCCAGGATCGCCGCGCCGACGGCGACGATGCCGTCACTGAGGCCTTCCTGGTTGAGCGACCAGCCACGGGCCCGGATTTCCGCCAGCCTGGCACGCAGCGCGTCCGGATCGACGATGGTGCGCCGGGTACGTTCTTCCAGGACGCCGCCCTTGAGGTAGGCGTCGACCTCGAGGTCGGTGCATGCCGCCAGATACGCCTGCCCGGTGGCGGAGGCGTTGAGCGGGATGCGATAGCCCAGCGGCAGGAACGCGCGCAGGGAATGCGCGGTGTCGAGTCGCTCGAGGAGCACCAGTTCCCGGCCGTCGGCGGCGGCCAGGTGGATGGTCTCTCCGGTGCCGAGCTGAAGTTCGTGCAGGATCGGCAACGCGCGTTCCCGCAGCCCCCCGGCGTCACGCGCCTGGTTCCCGACGGCGAACGCCCGATACGTCAGCTGCCAGCGGGCGGCGTCGTCGGTGCGGCACCACCCGACCTCCTCGAGCGTCCGCAGAGTCCGCTGCACCGTGCTCTTCGGGAGTCCGACGGTACGAGCCAGTTCGGACAGGCCGACGGGCTGCGACTCGCCCACCGCCTCCAGCACCTTGATCGCCGAGAGAACGCTGTTCGTCGTCATCCGCTTGACCCTCCTCGCACGTCCGTCCTACGGTATCCGCCAGCGGTCCACATAGCGCACCATTGTGCCACACAGTGGACCGATCGGGTGGCGGTACACCAACGGAGGTGCGCACATGACCGTGCAGATCGTGGCATTGGCGATATTCGCGGCCGTGTTCGTGATCGCCGAAATCCGCCGCACGCATATCGGCATCGCGATGTTCGCCGCCGCCGCGGCGATGGGGCTGCTCGCAGGTGTGCCACTCGACGACATCGTCGGCGGCTATCCCATCGACATCCTGATCCTGCTGGTCGGGGTGACGTTCTTCTTCGGGATCGCCAAGTCCAACGGCACGATCGAACGACTCGTCGACCGGGCACTGGTCTTCGTCCGAGGGCGGACCGGAGCGCTGCCCGTGGCCTTCTTCGTCCTCACCGGGCTGATCTCGGCGATGGGTTCCCCACTCGGCGGCTTGGTGATGGCGCCGATCGGCATGTCGGTGGCACACCGGCGCGGGATCGACCCGATGTTGATGGCGCTCGCGATCGGCACCGGGTTGTCGGCAGGCGGGTTCGCGCCGACTTCCCTGTTCGGCATCGTCACCTGGGGCACCGCCGATTCGGCGGGTATCGCACTCGACCCGCTCGTCCTGTTCGCCGTCGCGATCGGCGTGAACCTGCTCCTGCTCGGGGCGGCCTACCTGATGTTCGCCGTCCGAGGCGAACGGCGCCCCCTGCCCTCGGACGGCGACGAGACCGAGACCGGTGACCCGGCCAGGATCGCGCCGCTGCGGACGATCCACGTCATCACCGCCTTCGCCGTGCTGGGTCTGCTCGCCGTGGTCGTCGTGCTCGCGGTGCGGGACAGCCGGCCCGACGTCGGCGTGCTCGCCTTCGGGTTCGGCGCGGTCCTCGCGCTGATCGACCCGGAGAGCGGCAGGACGGCACTCAAGGAGATCGACTGGTCGACCGTGCTGCTGGTGGGCGGAATCATCACCTACGTCGGTGTCCTGCAGAAGATCGGCGCCGTCGACCTCCTCGGCGACCTCGCCTCCGGTCCGAGCGCGCCGATCTTCGCCGCACTCGTGATCTGCGCGGTGAGCGGCCTGGTGTCGGCCTTCGCCTCCACGACCGGCATCCTCGCCGCCCTGGTCCCGCTCGCCATCCCCCTGGTGCAGCACGGGGATCTGCCGGGCTGGGCGCTGATCTGCGCGCTGGCCGTCTGTTCCTCCATTGTGGACATTTCGCCCTTCTCGACGGTGGGTGCGGCGCTGGTCGCGACCACCGTCGATCCCGAAGCTCGGCCCCGCATGACCGCGTTGCTGACCAGATACGGCCTCACCATGGTCGTGCTCGGGCCGGTCGTCCTGGTCGGTGGGCTCGTGTTGCCCGCGATGGCGCTCTGACCACCCCAAGAAAAGAAGCCGGAGATCCCGTTGTTACTCACCTCGCTCGTTTCAGGACAAGACCTTGAGCGCGCCGTCGTCGTCGGGGACGAAGTGCTGTCGAGGTCGGAGCTGGCCGATCGGGCAGGCCGGTTCGCGGCCGCGATCCCCGACACGGGGCCGATCGCGGTCCTGGCGACGCCGACGATGGACACGGTCGTCGCCGTGACCGGCTGTCTGCTCGCCGGTGTACCGGTGGTGCCGGTTCCCCCGGACTCCGGTCCCGCGGAGCTGTCCCACATGATCCGCGACTCGGGTGCGACGGCCTGGTCGGGCGACCTCCCGGAGTGCGTCGAACTGCCGACGATCACTCCCGGCCGGACCCCGATCGCGCCGCGAGCCGTCGATCCTCAGCGAACGGCGATGCTCGTCTACACCTCCGGGACGACAGGTGCGCCGAAGGGCGTCCAGCTGTCCGGCGCCGCGATCGCCGCCGGACTGGACGGCCTGTTCGCCGCATGGGACTGGACTCCGGACGACACCGTCGTACACGGTCTGCCACTGTTCCACGTCCATGGCCTCGTTCTGGGTGTGCTCGGCTCGCTGCGACGAGGATCCCGTGTCGTGCACACGGTGGCCCCGCGACCCGATCGGTACGCGGCCACCGACGGCACCATGTACTTCGGCGTCCCGACCGTGTGGAACCGGATAGCACAGGATCCTGGGTCGGCGCACGCCCTGCGCAAGGCCCGGCTGCTGGTATCCGGGAGCGCGCCCTTGCCGTCCCCCTTGTTCGAAGCCATCGCGGAACTGACCGGGCAGTCGCCGGTCGAGCGTTACGGCATGACCGAAACCATGATCACGGTGAGCGCGCAGGCCTCCGGAGAACGGCGCGCCGGCTGGGTCGGACTACCGATTCCCGGTGCCGAGACTCGTTTGATGTCACCTTCGGAGGACGACGCGGGCCCGGTCCCGGACGACGGCCGGACCGTCGGCGCGCTCCAGGTCCGAGGCCCGATGCTGTTCAGCGGCTACCTCGGCCGGCCGGACGCCACCGCGGAAGCCTGGACCGATGACGGCTGGTTCCGTACCGGCGACCTTGCCGTACGCGATCCCGGTGGCTTCCACCGGATCGTCGGACGCGAGTCCACCGACCTGATCAAGTCGGGCGGGTACCGCATCGGGGCAGGCGAGATCGAGGCGGCACTGATGGACCACCCCTCGGTCGTCGACGTCGCGGTGGTCGGAGTCCCGGACCCCGACCTCGGCCAGAAGATCATCGCCTTCGTGATCAGTCCCGATCGTGACGGCCAAGTCCTCATCGATCACGTCGCCCACCGGCTGTCCCGGCACAAACGGCCACGCGAGGTCGTATTCCTCGACGAACTGCCGCGCAACCAGATGGGCAAAGTGGTCAAACAGCGGCTACGCCCGCGGTAGCACTGCGACAGTTCACGCACGTCTTCGAGTGAGCACCGCGAGCGCGACCGCCAGGACCAAATCCGCCTTGTGCGTGATCGAGACCTGTACGTCCACGACGCCGAGCGCGGCGGCTCTCACGGCCGCCGCGCCGGTCAGCATCACCAGGGCCGCTCCGGAATCGGCTCGTTCGACGGCGATCTGGCGCGGCGTGACGCCGCCGGCGAAACCGGTGCCGATCGCCTTCGCGACGGCTTCCTTCGCGGCGAACCGGCCCGCCAGGAACTCCCGGCATCGATCGGGGCCGAACCCGGCCGTGGTGGCGAGTTCGGACTCGGCGTAGACGTAGGCACGGAACCACGGCCGTGCCAGCAGCCGGTCCAGTTCGCCGACGTACAGCAGGTCGGCCCCGATCCGCATCGGGCTACCCGGCCGGGAAGGTGAAGACCGCGGCGTGACTGCGACCGCTCACCGGGTCGGTGTCGCAGAGCACGACCTTCCGGTACGTCTCCTGCCACGCCGGCCAGTTTCCCGCCAGGGCCAGCCACACACTGGTGCAGTACGAGCCCGGCGCGACCCGGTGGACGTCCTCCGCCTCGACGGTTTCCGTCACCCACGGGCCGAGGACCACGAGCGTGCCGGGCTCCCGATGGGGTTCGAGCAACTCCCCCACCGTCCCGCCGGACGACACCGACGCCAGCCGTGGCCCCGGTCCGGTGCCGAGGACCAGCGCCGCACCCGAGTCGACCAGCCCGCCGTCATCGACGAGCGGATGCGGGGTCGGGAGCGTCGTCTGCTCCAGTACCGCGACGACCGCCTCGTCGCACCGTCCCGACCGCTGATACGCCGCCACGATGCGCAAGGCCGTGAAAGGCGCGGCCAAACCCTGCTGTGCCAAGGAGAACGTGGTCGCCGTGGCGTCGAGCCGGTCGGCGAGATACGGCGCCACGGCGGTGAACGGGAGGACGTCGGGCAGGGCGTGCGTCACGATGATCAGCTGCGGGCGACTCGCACGCACCCCCTCGGCTTCCAGCAACCGGTCGGTCAGCGCCTTGTGCGAGACGTGCGCGCCGCGTTGCCAGCGTTCTTCGTCCACTTTGGACCCGAACGGTTCGACGAGATCCGCGAGGAACCTCGAGACCGCCGCGTCCTCCCGATAGCCGGGCCCCGGCGGTGAGATCACCGCGCTCGTGCCGCGCAGGGTCGGTTCACCGCTCATGACACTCCTTCCCCGATGGCCTGCCTGGATTCGACGTAGTCGGCGAACGAACGGACGGTCCGAAGGCGATCGATGTCGAGGTCGTCCGGATCCACCGTGATGTCGACGGCCATCTCCACCAGCATCAGCAGTTCCAAGACCTTCGACGAGTCCAGCCGCAGGTCGTCGAACAGCCGTGTGTCCTCGGTCAGCCCGGTGATCTCCCGTTCCAGGACGTCCCCGAGCGCGGCCCCGATCGCCGCCACCACCTCGTCGCGGGCCGTCACGTCCCGCTCCCCCGCGTCCGATGGCTGATCACCATGGCGCCGAACGTCGCACCGAGACCGACCGTCACGAGCACGTAGCGCGCGCCGTCGACGAGCCTGCCGTTCTCCCGCAAGGTCGTGTAGTTCAGGAACACGTCCGACGAGAAGCAATGGCTGAGTTTGGGGATGTTCTCCAGGAAGAACTTCTCCGACGGCGCCTCCAGCGCCTTCACCGTCTGCCGCCAGGCGAGGGCGTTGACGTTGTGCGGGATCACCAGATCGATGTCGTCGAACCCGCATCCCGCCTCGGCCACCGCCTCCAGGATGACCTCGGCCAGTCGCGGCCCGTAGAGCTCGCCGAATTCGGTGTTCTGCTCCGGGGTCAGCGCCAGCCATTCCGCGTACTGCCCCAGTGTCTTCGTGACGAACGAATGCACGACGTCGCCGTCGCCGTCCACCGTCAGCAGGCACGCCGAGGCCGCGTCCGCCATGATCGCGGTGTTGGGGATCAGCTGCACGATCGGCGAGAACGCCCGCTCGCCGGTCACCATCAGCGCGTAACCGCCGGTCTCGCCCTCGGCCCGCAGCAGCTCGGCCGCCACGTCGATGGCACCCAGACTGCTGACACACGCCTGGTGGGACAACGCGAACGCCTCGACGTCCACCAGTCCCAGCCGCCGCGCGAGCTCCTGGGCGATCTCGACGTCGGCCGGGGCGAGCGCCTGGGTCGTATGCGCGAACACCAGCCTGTCGATCCTGCGGCCGGCGGGCAACGCCGCCAGCACCCGCTTCGCGGCGGGCAACAGCAGGTCGAACAGGTCCATCCCGGGATCGAACCGGAGGGTGTCGAGGCCGTAGAACTTCCGGAACACGCCGAGTTCCGCCCGGCGCAGCCCGAGGTGCTCGCCGAGTTCCTCGATGCGGACGCTGCGCTCGGGTACGAACGATTCGACGCGTTCCAGTGTGGTCGCGCCCATCAGCCCTCCAAGTACTCGGCCTGCAACAGCCAGAGCCGGTTGGCGCCGCGGCGTTCCGGTGGCTGTACCTCGTACGGCCAGCGGCCCTCGCCCGTGCCGGGCTGGCCGGGTTCCTTGATCTCGTCGACCTTCCAGCCGTGGGCCAGCAGGAAGTCCGCCGGCTCGTCGGTGCCGAAGATCCACGGTGTCCCGTCGTCGGCCAGCCGGTCGAGGAACGGCTTCGAGAACGGGCTGCGCAGCAGGGCACGGCCGAGGATGTCCAGCGCCAGCCTGCTTCCCGGCGCCGACACCGAACCCAGCGTCTCCAGCAGACCGCCCGCCTGCTCCTCGGTCAAGAAGAAGGTCAGCGCCTCGGCCACCCACAACGTCGGGCGGGTGGGGTCGAAGCCCGCCTTCTCCAGTTCCGGCAGCCATTCACGGGTCAGGTCGGCGGGTACGCACCGGCGGTCGACCCGCGGCTCGGCGCCCAGTTCGGTCAGCCGGCGCTGCTTCTCCACCAGCAGTGGCTCGTGGTCGACCTCGAAGACGACGGTGTCCTCGGGCCAGTCCAGCCGGAACGCCCTGGTGTCCATCCCCGCCGCGATCAGCACGACCTGGCGGATGGAGGGATCCGACCGCAGCTCGCCGATCGCGTCGTCGAGGAACCTGGTCCGGATGCTGATGAACGGCAGCAGCCCGCCACCGGCGTAGCGCTCGATCAGCCGGAACCCGTCCGGCGCGGCGAGGGCGCTCGCCAGCGGGTCGACGTACAACGCGTCCTCGCGCTCGGATTCGAGCGAGCGGGCCGCCGCCATCCACTGCGCGGTATAGGAAACGGCGTGCATCAGCTGACTCCCGCTCCGGCGAAGAACGCCTTCTCGATGGCCGACAGGGTTTTGAAGTCCGCGATGTCGATGTTGTCGAAGTCGACCTCGACGCCGCTCGCGTCCTCGATCACGTAGACCAGTTCGACGAACGACAGCGAGTCGACCAAGCGGCTTTCGATCAGGTCCTCGTCGAACGCCAGCTCGGTGCGTTCCGGGTGCTTGCCGAGGATCCAGTCACTGACCTTTTCGATACCGGGGGCGGGCATGTCTTTCTCCTTCGAGGTTGGTTCCTTCTCAGTCCGCGGCGGACACCGCGACCGCGATGGCGTACGCGTCGTCGTGGGTGATGCTGATTTCGATCTCGCCGAGCCCGGCTTCCCTGGCCAGCCGCGCGGCGCGGCCGGTGAGCCGGACCACCGGCCAGCCGCCGTCGCTCTTGAGCACTTCGGTCGACAGCCAGGGCACGGGCTGCCCACCGACGTGGAAGAGTTTGAACACCGCCTCCTTGGCGGCAAGGCGTCCCGCTATACCGGCCAGGTCCGGACCGTCCGGAGTGGACGAGCTCAGCAGTTCGGCGGCGGAGAGCATGCGCCGCAACGCGGATTCCGCGTCCTGGGCGACGAGCTCGCGCACCCGGCTGAGCGGGACGACGTCGATGCCGATCCGTCTCGCGGGCATGGTCACCCGGCCCGGCCCGCCGCCGCTCGGACGGCCGCCAGCGCCGCCGGGAGATCGCCGTGGTGGACCTCGGTCAGCACGGCGAGCCAGCGCTCCAGGCCGAACGCCACACAACTGGTGTAGGCGAACTCCTTGCCGTCACCGAAGCGGATGTCGCACCGTTCGCCGAAGAAGTTCCGATGGGTGTTGACCGAGGCGATCGCGAGGGTGCCGTGCTGGAACTCGTATTTGACCGGGCTCAGCTTCTGCAGGAGCGCGCGGGCGCCGTCGTTCTTGAAGAACGGATCGATCGCGGCCTCCTTCTCCAGGCCGAGGCCGAGTTCGCCGGAGAACGCCAGAATCCGTTCGGTGAAGCGGGAAACGACCTCCTGGGTGTGTTCGAACGAGCCGAGCGCGACGATCTCGCGCATCTGGAAACTCGCCAGCCGCCGCAATCCGCTGTAGTGGTCTTCGCTGCGGAAACAGCGGTTCACGAGCGTGACGATCTCCGTCTCGGACACCTTCGTGCCCTCGTAGAAAAGGTAAGCCCCGTAACAGGTCGCGTGCGGCAGACCGTAACGGCCGTCCTGCAGATCGCCGCCGGCGAACCGCCCGTCGACCGGCTTTCCCTCCCGGTCGGCCAGATCCAGCGGGCCGGCCACGAACGCCAGATGCGGGAAGTTCGCGTAGACGTCGAACTTCTCCAGGTCGGTGACCGGGTACAGCGGCGGCGGGCTGATCTCCCGCGCCCCGGCGGCGCCTGCCCAGCCGAGGAAGATCCGGTCGAGTTCCTGGACGAGGGCGGTCTCGTCGGGACCGAGGATCGCCAGCGCTTCGGCGCCGTCCACTCCGGTGGTGCGGGTCATCGGAGGATCCCCGTTCGCTCCAGGTACTTCAAGGTCTTGCGGAACACCTGTTGCTCGGTGGCAGGCCGGGTGGGCGCGTCGAGCAGCGCACGCCGGAGTTCCAGCGGGTTCTCGATACCGGCGTCGCGATAGACCTGCGGGTTGTACAGCGACTCGAAACTGTAGGTGAGATACCGCCGGAGATAGGCCGAAACCTCGGCGAGCTCCTCTTCGGTCGCCGTCTTCTTGAGGTCGCTGTAGAGATGCTCCACCAGCTCCCGGCCGAACGCGATATGCCGCGATTCGTCCTGATGGTGGATGCGGTTGATCGCGCGGATCGTCTCGTGCAGGCGTTCGTCCCGCGCCATCAGCGAGTTGTAGTGGTCCACCAGTTCCTCGAAGATCAGGATCCTCGCGAACACCAGCAGACTCTCCACTTTGGACGAAGACGCGGGCGGGATGGTGACGCCGGCCCCCGGTGCGCGATAGATCTTCTTGCCGTAGCGCAGGCAGAACTCGGCGAAGAACCACATGTGCTCGTTCTCTTCGCCGATGAAGTGGTGGAAGAACTCCGACGGCGTCTCGAAGCCCACCGTGTGGATCCGCGCGACGACCTCGATGAGCAGCTCGCGGATCCCGTGCACGTTGAGGCTGTAGAAGTTGATGCTTTCGAACCGCGACAGGGCGAAGAGCTGGTCTTCGCTCAGTGTCGTGGCGAACTCGGTGCCGTATGTGGTGGTGAGCTCGGGGCTCATCCACCACATCCGTTCGGGCAGGCTGTCCGGCCACTCGAACATCTGATAGGGGTTGTAATAGTCGTCGATCGACTTCGACGAGAGGCGATCGAGCAAGCCGCGAAACCGTTCGTCCGCGTCGATGATGTCGCTGATGTCACTGGCCACGAAGGTCTCCTCCGTTCTTCCGGACTCGATTCGACGCTACGGCAAGGAATCCGCGCGATTCAACGTCCGCAAGCGGTCTGGCCGACACCGGACAGCACCCTGGTTCGCCGGTGCGGTGGCGACCTAGGATGGTCGCATGGCGAGGACGCGGGGCGTCGTGAGTGGGGGCTGGGCAAAGGTGGCGTGTTGCGAAAGCCACTTTCGCAACGTTGAACGTTGGGAAAGTGGCTTTCGCAACACGGGCGCCGGCCGCGTGGCGGTCGGCGCGAGTGAGTGGCCGGGCTGAAGGCTCCCTTCACCGCATCAGACGCGGCGAAGGGAGCCTTCATCCCACCACCGACCCGCCCGCGACCACGCGACCTTTGACTTACCGCTCAAGAGAAACACGAATCGCCTGCGAAGGGACCGGGAACGTATGACCACGCTCGTCGGAGTGGACGCGCTGCGCGTGGCCGAACTCGACCTGCTCGCGCGGCGCGGCTGGTTCCTGAAGTTCCTTTTCTCCCAGGAGGAAATCGACGAACTCGCGACGGCGGGCAGCATCTGTCTCGCTTGCCGGTTCGCCGCGAAGGAGGCGGTGCTGAAGATGCTCAGGACCTGCCTGTCCGGTTCGGTCCCGCCCGCGCAGATCGTGATCCGGCGGTCCGGAGAGCGCGCGACATCGGTGGAGTTGCGCGGCGTGGCGGCCGAACGTGCCCGCGCGCTGGGCATCGATCGGGTCGACGTCTCCATTTCCTGTGAGCGGGGGCTCGTGATCGCGGTCGCGCTGGGGACGGCCTGAATTCAGGTCGCGAGCAGGTTCGCCACCCGGAATCGTTCGACCGAACCGCAGTCGGCGAGGATGTCGTGCGCCTTCCGCAGAAGTCCTTGCCCGGCGCCGGGATCCCGTTTCGCGGTGACTTCGCCGAGGACGGCGAGCGCGTGTCCCTCGCCGATGCGGTTGCCGGTGCGGCGATGCAGGGTCAGCGCCCGCTCGGCGCATTCGGCCGCCTGTTTCCGGTCGCCGCGGTCCCGCCGGGTGGTGGCCAGCACCGTCTGCGCCCGGGCCGCGAGGAGCCGGAAGTCCCGCCGTGCGGCCAGTTCCGCGGCCGCGCCCGCATGCGTGACGGCGTCGTCGAGCCGCCCGCCACGACGACACACCTCGGCCAGCGCCAGCAGGCTGACGATCTCCGCGCGGGTGTAGTGGATCTTGTGCGCGAGTTCGACCGCCTGTCCGGCCAGGACCTCGGGAGCCACCGGCAACTCGGCCCGGCCGCCGAGTTCGGCCAGTGCCGCGAGCGCGTTCGCCTCCGCCCGGCGATCACCTGTCTCCCGGGCCAGTTCCAGCATCGCCTCGGCGTGCTCGGCCGCTTCGGTGAAGTCCCCGGTCTCGGCGCACAACGCCGCCAGTGAACAGAGAGCGGTGGCCTCGCCGTAACGAGCGCCGTTCTCCCGGTGCAGGGAAACACCCTTCGACAGCGACTCGCGTGCGTCGGTCAGCCTGCCGAGGTCGAGATAGACCTCGCCGAGCGTGGTGTACACATGCGCGGCGCCGTCGCGATTGGCGTTGCGTTCGATCAGGGAAAGGGCCTGGGCCAGCCGCTGGATGGCTTCCTGCGGCTTGCCCAGCTCGCGCAGCAGGGTCCCGATGTTGTGCAGATTGGCCGAAAGTCCCGCTTCCCAGCCCATCCGGCTGTTCAGTTCGATCGCGCGATCGAGTTCGGCGACGGCCTCGTCGAGCGCCCCGAGCTCCCAGTGGACTCCGGCGAGATTGCCGCGCGCGGCGGCTTCCGCTTCCGGCCACCGTTCGCTGGTCGCCAGCTCCAGCGCCCTGGTGTAGTGCGTGACGGCGGCCGCGTAGTCGCCCAGCCCGCGGTACACCTGCGCGAGGCTTTGCCGGGCGGCGATGCGGCCGCGCGGTTCACCGTCCGCGACCGCGGCGGCGAGCCCGGCCTTCGCGACGGTGATCCAGTCCACGGAATGCCTTCTGAGCCAGAAGAAGCCGCGAAGGGCGTCCGCCAGTAACCAGACGACCCGGTGCGGGCCCTGCGCGGCGGCGTCGTGGACGATGGCCATGAGGCAGGCACGTTCCGCTTCGAGCCACTCCAGCGCCTCGGCGTCGTCCTCGAAGACGACGTCGGTCTCGCCGAATTCGGCTCCTTCACGAAGCCGGAGGATCTGCGGCGTGATCCGCGTGACCGCGGCGGTCACCGTCGCGAGGTACCAGCCGAAAAGCCGGAGCCTGGCCGCGTCGCGTCCGGCCGCGTCGTCCTCGGCCCGCGCGCGTTCGGTCGCGTACAGCCGGAGCAGGTCGTGGCACTGGTACCGGCCGTCGGCGCCCCGGGCCACGAGATGAGCACGCTCCAGTTCGGCGAGCGCGTCGGACGTGTCCCCGGCGAGCACGGCTATCGACCGTGCGGTGAAATCCGGCACCTGGACCACGCCGAGCAACCGGAACAAGCCCTGGGCGGCCGGACCGAGCCGCCGGTACGAGAGCTCGAACGCGGCGCGGACCGCGGTCGAGGGGTCGCCGTCGATCCCGAGCCGGTCCAGCCGGTCGGCCCGCAACCCGTCGACCACGGCGCCGATCGGCCGGTCCCGGCCGATACCGATGTCCGCGGCCGCGATCCGCAACGCGAGCGGCAGCCCGGCGCACAACCGGACCAGCGTCGCCGCCGCCCGCCGTTCCTCCTTGACCCGCTGCGCGCCGACGAGCCTGGCGAGCAGCTTGAGCCCCTCCTCTTCGGTCAGCAAATCGAGCCGGACGGCACCGGCGTCGTGCAGGACGACGAGCCCCGGCAGTTCCTGCCTGCCGGTCACCACGACGAGACTGCCGGGACGGCCGGGCAGCAGCGGCCGCACCTGATCGGCCGTGCCCGCGTTGTCGAGCACCACGAGTATCCGTTTGCCCGCGAGCTCGGACCGGTAGAGCGCGGCCAGTTCGTCGGGGTCCACCGGTATCCGGTCGGGCGGGACACCCAGCGAGCGCACGAGCCGGACCAGCGCTTCGGCCGCGGTCACCGTGGCCGACCGCGCGCAGCCGTGCAGATTCAGGTAGAGCTGGCCGTCGGGGAACCGGTCGAGCGCGCCGTGTGCCCATTGCAGTACCAGCGCGGTCTTGCCCACCCCCGCGGTGCCGCTGACGACCACCACCGGTGCGCCGCCGGCGACCAGGGCGTCGATCCGGCGCAGCTGCACGGTGCGGCCGGTGAACGTCGGCACCGCGGCGGGCAGCTGCCTCGGCCCGGCGGAAACCGGCTGTCCGGCGGCGGGCAGGTCCAGCGCCGGATCGGTGCGCAGGATGGCCTGGGCGAGGTCGGTCAGCTCCGCACCCGGTTCGAGCCCGAGCTCGCCGGTGAACAGGGCACGTGCCCGGCGATAGACCTTGAGCGCTTCGGCCTGGCGCCGTGACCGGTAGAGCGCGAGCATGAGCTGAGCCTGGAAACGTTCCCGCAGCGGATGTTCCCAGACCAGCTCGGTGAGCTCGGCGACGACGTCCGCGTGCCTGCCGAGGGTCAGATCCGCGTCGATGCGTTGCTCCAGCACGACCAGCCGTCGTTCCTGCAGCCGGTCCGCCTCGACCTGGAGCGCGGCACTGCTGTCGGCCAGCCCGCCGAACGGAGGGCCCTGCCAGACCGCGAGCGCCTGCCGCGCGAGACTTCCGGCGACGACCGCGTTCCGCCTCTCGTGTGCCGTGCGCGCCTGGTCGGCGAGCTCCTCGAACCGCCGCACGTCCAGTTCGCCGGGATTCACCACCAGCAGATAACCGGGTCTGCGGTGCACCACCCGATCCGGATCCGCCAGCGCGCGGCGGAGCTGGAGGACGTAGAGCTGGAGGTTCTTCACCGCGGTACGGGGCGGGCGGCCCGCCCACAGGCCGTCGACCAGCGCGCTCACCGGGACCACCTCGCCCGCGCGATGCAGCAGCAGCGCCAGCAGACGACGGACTTTCGGCGCGCCCAGGTCGAGTTCGGCATTTCCGTCGCGGACACCGAGCGGCCCGAGAATCGTGAACTCCATATGACCCCCACTCACCTCGCCGGAATAATCGCGAAGCGTTCACGATCTTTCCGGTTGGTGGTCCATACCAAATTTATACCGGCTCTCCGCATGCTTCGGAACAAGAATTCAACCGGCGGGAAAACAAAGTGCGACCGTGTAGGACGAACACGCCTGGGGGCTAGGTCAGTGTCTGCGTCATCCGCTCCGAACCCGACCGATGGAACGAGGCTGTCGACCGTACTCGATCTGGTTTCCACCGCGAGACGGGAAGTGCTGACCACCGCGACGGGCGGTTCGCCGTGGTTCGGCGGCACCGTCACCGAGGCCGCGCGCCGCGGCGCCTTCCCGCGGCACGTCCGGGTGCGGCTGCTGTGCACGGCACCGGCGGAGCACACGCGCGGCGAACTCATCGAGGCGGTGCGGCACGGGCTCCGGGTCAAGGTCACCGATCGGGCGATCGAAGAATCCCTTTTGATAGACCGCAGACTGGCACTGGTCCCTTCGGGTGGCGACGACGCCGGAAGCTTGCTCATGGTGACCACGCCGACGTTGATCAGCGCCCTCGCCGACGCCTTCGACCCTCGCTGGGAGGAGGCCACGCCCTGGGAGCTGACGTCCGCTCGGCCGGACGAGTTCGAACAGGCGATTCTGCGCTGCCTGGTCGACGGGATGACCGATGAAGCGGTCGCGAACCGGCTGGGCGTATCCGCGAGGACCGTTCGGCGGTACGTGAACGTCCTCATGGCCCGCGTCGGCGCGAGAAGCCGGTTCGAACTCGGGTTCCGGGCGGCGGAATGCGGGTGGCTGCCCGCCGGCGCACCCGACTGAAGCGGTTGTCCGGTACCGGCCGCATTCTGCGTCCATTGTGGATTGATCATTACCGGCGCCGCCGATCGAGGTCGCTTTCCCCGCTCGCCGAGTCCGCTTTCGGCCAAATTCTGGTGGCATCCGCCGGGACCGACCTAGATTCCGTTCCGGATCGTCTCGCATTCTCGTCCTGATTGGACCAGCCACGTGACCACTCCGACTCCCTGCCACGACATAGTGCTCACCGGTGCCGTCATGACCCATCCTCGGCGGCCGGGACGCACCGGCCGCCTGCTGGCCGCCGGGCACGCCGGGGCGCTGCGACCGGTTTCCGATCCGGAGCCCGCCGGACCGCCGACCGCCCTGCGTACCGCGATCCGGGCCTGGTCCGCGATCGCCGAAGGCACGACCCACCACCTGGTCCTCCAGGACGACGCCGTCACCGCCGACGGCTTCTTCGACCACGCCCGGGCCGCCGTCGCGGCCGCGCCCGACGCCGCGATCGCCTTCTACACCAACTGGAACTCCCGCAACGGCGCCGCCGTGCGGATCGCCGCTCTGGCCGGGAAGCGGTGGGTCACCGCGACCCACGAGTACACCCCGACCGTCGCGCTGGCCCTGCCCGCGGAGATCGCGGCAGGTTTCGCGGATTTCGCCGAGGCGCACGGCTCGACCTGGCCCGACGACGTCGTCATGTCCCGGTACCTGCGCGCGGCCGGGGTGCCGGTGCTCCTGGTCGCGCCGAATCTCGTCGAGCACGCGGACGAACCCAGCGTCCTCCGCAACGACTCCCACGGCTCGCGGCGGTCGGCGTGTTTCGCCGCCCCGCCCGGCGACGACTGGTCACTCGGCGCGGGCCCGCTCGATCCCGATGTCATCCCGTTCTTCAAGCACGGGATCGCCCAATGCGTCGTCCGTGACGGCGGAAGACGCACGACCATCGACGCCGAGCGGTACTTCGGCCGGGCGGGCTGGGATTTCGACGCCTGCCAGAAACAACGGCTCGAAGTCACCGGGTCGGTGTTCGGCGCTCTCGCCGAACTGGAACGGCATCTCGACGAAGAAGCCGTCGAAGGCCTCTGGACCACGGCCTACCTCCTCGGCGCACTCGGGACCCGCCGCCGGCTCGACCGGGTCGGCTCCCTCGCGCTGGGCACGATCGGCGCGGGCGGGGTGTGCACCAGCGTCGGCGCTTCCACGCTCCGGACGCTGCGGCCCGCCATGTCCGAACTGGCCCGGCTCGGCCACGAGGCCGGTGCCCGGGCACGACGTTCGCCCGCGCCCCGGCGGGAACGCGTCCTCGTCACCACCACTCACCGCCCGCTCGGCCGGGAGATCGCGCGTCATCTGGCCGATCGCGGTTACGAGGTCGTGGCCGGAAGCGACGGGCCGGACGTCGACGCCGTGGTACACGTCGCCGAACCCGGTTCCCCGCTTCCGCCCGTGACGGCGCGGCACGTGGTTCAGGTCTGTCCTCCCGGCGCGCCCGTCCCCGCCGCCACGCCGGGCACCAGCGTCCTGCGGACCGGTTCGCCGTACGGGCCCGGGATCGAGGGCTACTCGGTCCTGGAGACGTTCACCCGGCAAGCCCTGCTGGCACAACCGATCCAGGCCGACGTCCCGGCGGAGGCGACCCACCGGCCCGCCTACATCCGGGACATCGCGCTCGCCGTGCACCACCTGCTGCATCAGCCCGCGCCGCGGCGGACCGTCGCGACGCCGTCCCCGCTGACCAGCCGGGACCTGGCCGACGCGGTCGCCCGGACCGTCCGGCGGGTTCCGGTCAGCTGGCCGTCGTCGCCGCACGGCCCTTCCGCCCCGCACCTCGTCGCCGACGAACCGGCGACGGAACTCGATCAAGGCATTCGCGCACTCGCCCAGTGGCTCGCCTACGAAAAGGAAGAAGCATGAAAGTCGATCGTCTCTCCCAGCCGGGTGACGGCCTGGTCAACGAGGATCTGGTGCTTTCGGGCCGGTGTCACGCGCTGGTCATCGACGGCGCGACGGCGGAACCGGGTGCCGAGACCGGCTGCGTGCACGACGTCCGCTGGCTGGTGGCGAGGCTCGGCACCGCGCTGGACCGGCTCCTCGTCGAACGTCCCGCCGAAGACCTGCGCGACGTCCTCCGCGCGGCCATCGAGTCGGTGCGCTACGCCCATTCCGGCACCTGCGATCTCGGCAACCCCTGCGGCCCGACCGCGACCGTGGCGATCCTGCGCGAACGGGACGGATTCGCCGACTACCTGGTGCTCAGCGATTCGGCGGTGGTGCTCGAACGGCTCGACGGCACCGTCGAGGCCGTCATCGACGACCGGATCGACCGGCTGCTGCACCTGTCCTGGCAGGAGGTCCGGCCCTTGCGCAACGCGCCCGGCGGGTTCTGGGTCGCGGGCAGCGATCCGGCCGCCGCCGCCCAGGCCCGCACCGGCACCGTGGAACTCTCGCAACTGCGGCGCGCCGCGCTCCTCACCGACGGCGCGTACCGGCTCGTCGAACGCTACGGGTGGACCTGGCGCCGGCTGCTCGACGTCGCCGAGCTCGACGGCCAGGTCGCCGTCGTCCACGAGACCCGCCGCGCCGAACTCCGTACCGCGCCGGGCCACTTCGCCGGGAAACACCACGACGACGCGACCGTCGCGTTCTGCCGGTTCGAGACCACCGCCGCTCCCCTGACCCGCCCGACCCACGAGGTGACGAAATGAGCAGGTTCCAGGTCCGTTACACCGGCAAGACGGCGCGCTCCGGTCCGCTGGCGTTCGGCCACGCGAACATCGTCCGCGCCATCACGCTCGACGACGATCCGACGCGGCTCAACCTCGCGATGGTGTTCGACGTGCCCGGTGCGCCGGTGGACCAGGTCGGCACCTGGATCCGGGTGCTGCTCGAACGCCACGAGTCGCTGCGGACGACGTACTCGTTCGGCGACCGGACGCTCCAGCACGTGCTCGCGGAAGGCGAGGTGGAGGTCGAGGTCGTCGAGAGCGACGGCGACGTCCTCCGGACGGCCGAGGCCACCGCGCGCGCCCTGCGATCCCGGGTCTTCGATCTCACCGCGGACCTGCCGCTGCGGCTCGCCGTGGTGACCGAAGACGCCGTCCCGCGCCGGCTCGTCTGGGTGGTGAGCCACGCCGC
The DNA here is from genome assembly GCF_003947535.1 of Amycolatopsis sp. WAC 04169. NCBI lineage: Bacteria > Bacillati > Actinomycetota > Actinomycetes > Pseudonocardiales > Pseudonocardiaceae > Amycolatopsis > Amycolatopsis sp. WAC 04169. Next base: position 557,246 of record NZ_QHJI01000007.1, read on the forward strand.
GATGGACGTCGCCACCTGCGAACTCCTCCTCGGCGAATGGACCGAGCTGGCCGCCGGGCGCGAGCTTCCCGAGGACGACTCGCCGCAACCTCTCGACGTCGTCGAACTCGAGAAGACGCCCGCGGTGCAGCGGCTGGGCCAAGCGGCGACGCGCTACTGGGAAAGCAAGCTGCGGACGGTTCCGCAGGCGATGTTCCCCATCCCCGCCACCGGAACCGGCTTCCTCCGGCCCGGGCTGCGAGTCCGTTCACGGGCCGCGATGGGCCATATCGCGGCGATCGCCGAGCGGACCAGCGCGAGCCCCTCCGCCATCGCCCTCGCCGCGCTCAACGCGCTGATCGCGCACTGGACCGCGCAATCCACCTGCGTGACGACGTCCTTGTCCGGCAACCGGGTGCTCAAGCAGTTGCGCCGCTTCTTCGGTTCGATGGCGCAGGACGCGCTACTCCCGGTCAGCATCCCGGAGACGTTCGACGAACTGGTCCACGCCGTCCGCGCCGCTTCGGTGCCCGCGTACCGGCACAGCTGGTTCGAAGCCGACGCGATCTGGGAGGTGATCACCCGCGTCACCCACGAACGGGGCTTCTCCTTCGCCAGGGACCTCGTGTTCAACGACATGAGCGCGCTGGGCGACGCCGCCGTCGGCGAGCCGCCTCGCGCCGCCTACGGCAGGCTGCCGTCGGTGTGGCTGCCGGGCGGACCGGACGTCGAAGACGACCCCGAAATCGGTGGCACGCTGGAATTGCTGCCGCAGGAGGACATCCCGACCCGCTTCTTCGGCTGCCTGTACCGCCTCGACACGGAACTGGATCTGACGCTGTGGGTCGACCCCGGCTGTCTCGGCACCTCCGAGGTGACCGAGTTCGGCCGCGGTCTCCTGGCGTTGCTGCGTGCGGCGGCCGAGGCGGATCTTCCGTTGAAGGAACTCCATTCACTCACCACGCTCGCGCCCATCGAACGCGGGGAAGGCTGGTACCTCTCGGACTCGTGCTGGGTCGAGCTCGACGCCGTCCGGGAACTGGTCTCCGACGTCCTCGGTGACCGGCCGCATCTGGTGACCGCGGAACCCGACGACGTCCTGGGTCACCGGCTGGTGTGTCACCTGACCGGCCCGGCGACGCCCGCGGACCTGCACGCCGGAGTACTGGCCGCGCTGCCGGGACGGCCGACCGCGCTGGCACCGCACCACTACGTGATCTGCGCCGAACCTCCCGCCGATCCGCTGGATCCGGGCGCCTGGACCGCCACGGCCATCGACTCTTCGAGCGGGCGGGAGCTGCCGGTATGAGTCACGACACGGAAACCCTGACCGGTGAGGGAAAACCGGCCGCCGGACGGCTCTGGTCCGGCAACTTCAAGCTCTACCTCACCGCGCGCAGCGGGTCGATGCTGGGCGACGCGATGCTGCCCGTCGCACTTTCGATCGCCGTGCTGGCGGCGGGTCACGGGATCGACGGCGTCGGCTACGCCCTCGGCGCGTGGATGGGCGCGCTCGCGCTGTTCATGCTGTTCGGCGGTGTGCTCGCGGACCGGTTCACGCCGCGCCGGATGATGATCATCGCGGACCTCGTCCGGCTGGTCGTCCAGGGCGGGATGGCGGTCGCCTTCGCCGTCGGGACGCCGTCGCTGCCGACGGTCGTCGTCCTGCAGTTCCTCAGCGGTGCCGCCACCGCGTTGTTCCAGCCCGGGGTGGCGAGCATGGTCCCTCAGGTCGCGGAGGACGTCCAGGGCGCGAACGGCATCCTGCGGATCTCCGAGGCGATCTCGGGCGTGCTCGGCCCGGCGCTCGCCGGTGTGCTGGTCGCCGTCGCCGGCACCGGGACCGTGTTCGGCATCTACGCCGCGACGTACGGGATCAGCGCCGTCTGCCTGTTCGCCCTGCGGCTCACGCCGGTGAAGTCCACTGAGGACAGTGAACCGTCGTTCTGGCGTCAACTGGTGGAAGGCTGGCGGGAATTCGCCGCCCGTGGCTGGCTCTGGGGTGTGATCGCTATCCACCTGGTGTACGGCTGTTTCGTGGCGGGCGTGTCCCTGCCGGTCGGTGCGGACCTGGTCGTCTCGGACTACGGTTCGACCGCACTGGGCATCGGGATGGCCGCCTTCGGCGCGGGCGGGGTCGCGGGCGGCGCGGTCGCCATGCGCGTCCGCCCGAGCCGTCCGCTGCTGTCCGGGGCGATCGGCTGGGCGTTGTTCGCGCTGTACCCGATCACTCCCGCGGTGGGACTTCCGGTCGCCTTCCTCATCGCCGGCTGGACGCTGGCCGGTTTCGGCCTCGCCTACTGGGGTGTGCTGTGGTCCACCACGGTCCAGACCCAGATCCCCGCTGAGCTCCTGAACCGGGTCTACGCCTACGACGTCTCGGGGTCGCTGCTCGCGCTGGTGCTGGGCAGGTCGCTCGCCGGTCCGATGGCGGGCCTTTTCGGCGCACGGCCGCTGATGATCCTCGCGACCGTGCTCGGGCTCGTCTGTACCGGGCTGCTGCTCGCGGTCCGCTCGATCAGGGATCTGCGAAGTGCCGAGTGACCGGATCGAGGCCGACGAGTTCGCCGTCGAGGTCTACGAACGGATCCTCGACGGCGACGGTCCCGCGGACATCGCGGCCCGGCTCGATGTCCCGGTGGCCGAGGTGGACCGCGCGTTCGGCCTCCTGCGGCGGCTGCGGCTGATCCGGGAGACCCGGGACGGCGAGGTCGTCGCGGTCAGTCCCGACTGCGCGCGGACCGAACTGCTGCTGCCGCTGGAACGGGCGATCCACGACCAGCGCAGCCTGCTGCTGGCCCGGCGGCGGCAACTGCACTCGTTCGCCGACGCCTTCGGTCGCGCGGAACGGGCGAACCCGCGCCACTCCCCGATCCAGATCTCGCGTGATCCGCGCGAAACCGAGTTGCGGCTCGTCGAAACGGCGAACGGCTGCAAATCCGAGGTGCTGATGATGCAGTCCTGCGTGGCGCACGAGCCGCCCGAAGCGCGGCATCTGCGGCCGCTCGTCCTGGACGCGCTGCGGCGCGGGATCCGCGTCCGGGTGCTGTATCCGCACGCGGCCCGCGCGGACGCGGCGACCCGGTCGTTCCTGTGCAACGTCGCCTCCCTCGGCGGCCGGGTGCGGACCTCGGACGAGATTTTCGACCGATTCGCCGTGTTCGACCGCGAGGTCGCGTTCCTCCGGGCGGGACTCGAGGGCGACCAGGCCGTCGCGATGGTGCACGGGCCGGTGATCGCGCAGTTCCTCGCCGGGACGCACGACCGGGGCTGGGAATCCGGCACCGATTTCGATCCCGGCCGGGCCGGTTACGACGGCACCCTCGACGTCGTCAAGTCCCGGGTGCTGGACCTGCTCGCCGCCGGCCTCAAGGACGAGGTGATCGCGCGCCGGGTCGGCCTGTCCGAACGGACGTTGCGCAGGCATATCTCGGCGATGATGCAGGAACTCGCCGCGGAGAGCCGGTTCCAGGCGGGCGTCGCCGCCGCGCGGGCCGGTCTGGTCGCCACCGCCTCTCGTACACATCCCCACTAGTGCCCCGCTAGACGTTCTTCGCCAGCTTCAGACGGGAGGGACGCCTATGCGACGTGAGTCTGAACTGGCGATACGGACAGACTCCGCCGACTGTCCACAACGGACAAATCGCGTCGATCATGCCGCCGTGATCGCCCCTTTTCCGACACATCCCCACCAGGAAGGATCTTCCATGCGACCGAAGAAACTGGCCTTGCGGCTCGGGCTGTGCCTCGCCGCGGTCCTGGCCCTGCTCCCCGCCTCGCCTGCTTCCGGGACACCGGAGATCGAGGCCGCCCCGCCACCGGATCGGCCGGTCCTGGAAGCGTTCTGGGGTGGCACGCCGCCCGCCGACCAGGTCCCCTGGGAAATGCTGAACACCATCAGCTACTGGTTCGCCTCACCGGCGGGCGGCCGGTGCAGCACCCCGGACGCCAAGCAGCGCAAGGACATCGAAAGCCTCGCGGCGGTGAAACGTGACCACCCCGATCTGACCGTGCTGATCTCCATCGGTGGCTGGGCCGCCCCGGGTTTCGGTGCCGGCGCCGCGACCGCGGAATCCCGCCGCGCGTTCGTCAAGTCCTGTGTGGACAAATGGCTGAGCGCGTTCCCGACCGGGCTGGTGGACGGATTCGACGTCGACTGGGAGTTCCCGGTCTCCGGAGGGCTGCCCAGTATCGGCAACTCGCCTGCCGACCGCGCGAACTTCACCCTGCTGCTCAAGGAATTCCGGGCACAACTGCAGCGCTATGCGCGCGAACACGGCAGGTCTGCCCGCGCAATGAAGCTGTCCGCGGACATCCCCGCGGGCCGTGTCCAGGACGACGGCACCGGAACCGGCGGCGCGCCCTACGACGCGTCCAACAGTTTCGACCTGCGTGAGGTCGGCAGGCTCGTCGACATCTTCAACCTGATGACCTACGACTTCTGCACGGGCTACTCGAAGTTCTCCTGTTTCAACGATCCGCTGGTCAAGCGGCCCGGTGATCCGAACGACGAGTACAACAACAACGTCGGCGCGCTGAAGTACATGACCGACCACGGCGTCCCGCGCGAGAAGATCGTCCTCGGCGTTCCTTTCTACGGCCGGGCGTTCACCGTCACTTCGACCGCCAACGACGGCCTCTACCAGCCGTACACGGCCATGCAGTTCCTCGACTACAAGGTCCTCATGGGCCCGGAGTGGGCCGGTGACCCCGGGTTCCGCAAGGGCTGGGACCCGATCGTGCGCTCGCCGTACCTCTGGAACCCGGAAAAGAAGATCTGGGTGAGCTACGAGAACCCGCGGTCCATCCAGGACCGCTCGCTGTTCGCGAAACGCAACCGCCTGGCGGGCATGATGATGTGGGAGCTGGGTGCCGACGATCCGCAGCACAGCCTTCTCGCCGCGATGACCGGGCCCTGGCTCCGGCCCTGACGCAACGGCCGGCGGTTGCCCGGAACCGCCGGCCTCCGCGGTAGCGGACAAGGGGGCTCTCGCAGTACCTGTATCGCCAGGGACTCTCCAGACGTCCAGCACGCCTGTCAGGCTGTTCTAGTCGGCTTCACACGACAGAACGGACGAAGACCCATGGCGGGCAACCAGTTCACCACTCACTCAGGACTTTTCGATCTGAGCGGGAAGTACGCACTTGTCACTGGCGGCACCAGGGGCATCGGGATGATGATCGCGCGCGGCCTTCTGCAGGCAGGCGCCCGCGTCGTCGTCAGCTCACGCAAGGCGGACGCGTGCGCGGAGGCAGAACGTCTGCTGTCCGGATTCGGTGACGTCCGAGCGATCCCCGCCGACCTGTCCAGATACGACGAGTGCCGACGCCTCGCCGATCTTGTCGAGGCCGGCTCGGAACGCCTGGACATCCTCGTCAACAACGCCGGAGCGATGTGGCGCGAGCCGCTGGAGACGTTCCCCGCCGAGGCATGGGACGCGGTGATCGACCTCAACCTCAAGTCGCCATTCTGGCTGATACAGGCGCTGCTGCCCGCACTGCGCAGGGCGGGCACCGCCGAGGATCCCGCGCGGATCATCAACATCGGCAGTATCGCCGCCATCCACGTCGCCGAGGCGCCCAACTACTCGTACGCCAGCAGCAAAGCCGCACTCCATCAACTCACCAGGGTGCTGGCCAGGGAACTGGGCCCACAGCACGTCACGGTGAACGCGATAGCCCCGGGAGTGTTCCCGTCGCAGATGATGGCGGCCACGATCGAGGCCATCGGCGACACGATCGCGGCGAAGACACCTCTGCGCCGGCTCGGCCGCGACGACGACATGGCAGGCGTCGCCGTGTTCCTCGCCGGCCGGGCCGGGTCTTACCTGACGGGCACCATCGTCCCGGTCGACGGCGGCACCGCCACGACCGCGTCAGGGACCTAGAGTGAAAGGGTGACCACGATCGACCTGCGCACCGAGATCAAGGAATTCCTGAGCTCGCGTCGCGCGCGGATCACGCCCGAGCGGGCCGGGCTGCCCGCCTACGGTGGCAACCGCCGGGTCAAAGGTCTGCGTCGCGAAGAGGTGGCACTACTGGCTGGAGTATCGGTCGACTACTACGTGCGCATGGAGCGCGGCAGCCTCGCCGGTGCCTCCGACGGGGTGCTCGACTCGTTGGCCGCTGCTTTGCACCTTGACGAGGCCGAGCGCGATCACCTGTTCCACCTGGCCCGGCGGTCCGGGACGCCCGGCGGCCCACGCCGGCGGCGAGCCGCCACGACGGTGCGTCCGGCGCTTCAGCAGGTGCTCGACGCCGTCACCGACGCGCCGGCGTGGATCTGCAACGGCCGCTACGACGTGCTGGCCACGAATCGCCTTGCCCGAGCGCTGTATCTACCGGTGCTGGCCGACACGCGACGGCCGGCGAACACCGCGCGGTTCGTGTATCTGGATCCCGAGGCGGCGAACACGTTCTTTGTCGACTATGACCGAATCGTCCGTGACGTGGCCGCGAAGCTACGCATGGAAGCCGGCCGCAATCCCCACGACGAGGAGCTGTTCGCATTGGTCGGTGAGTTGTCGACGCGCAGTGAACTGTTCCGGCAGCGGTGGGCTTCCCAGGACGTTCAGCTCCACCGGTCCGGACGCAAGCGTCTGCACCATCCGGTGGTGGGCCGGCTCGACCTGGACGTCGAGTCGATGGAACTGCCTGCCGAGCCCGGCCTGCTCCTGACCGTCTACACCGCACCCGCCGGTACGGCGACCGCGGATGGTCTGGCCCTGTTGGCGTCGTGGGCGGCAGGCCAGGAGCGGCCGGCGACCGGGATTCGAGCACCCAGCTGACCCAGCGCCGTGGCCGGCACGCGATTTCAGCGACGAGCCGGTTTCGCGGGCGTCAGCCACTTCACGGCAGGGCCGGCACCGATGCCGTGCACTACCACGCTGCCCAGGACCAGGGTGACGGTGATGAGCAGGATGGTGTCGGCGACCGGTCCCTCGGGGAGGCGATTGAAGGCGAGGAGCCCGAAGACGACCGAGGTGGTGCCGCGTGGCCCGAGTATCCCGACCTGCAGTCGTTCGCGGTGGTTCAGCGCCGATCCGGCGAGGCGGAATCCTCACGGACCTCCCGACCCGGTTCGCCCCGCCCGGCTACCTCGGCGCCATCGAAACGACGGTGCTGCCCACCGGCCGGCTCGCCACGATGCTGCACCAGTGGATCGGCGTGATCTTCTGGCTCGTCGTGCTCACCGGCGGGTTGATCACGTTCAGGAAGGCCATCGTCGAACGACGCGCGGCCGACCGTGCCCGCGCCCGGGAGTTGCTCGAAGCCCACGGCGGTACCTCGATGGCCCATATGATCACCTGGCCGGGCAACGACTACTGGTTCGCTCCGGACGGCCAGGCCGTCGTCGCCTACCGCGTCATCTCCTCGGTCGCGCTCACCACGGGCGAGCCGGTCGGCGCACCCACCTCGAGGGGCGCCGCCGCCCGGGAGTTCTCCCGATTCTGCGTTCGCAACGGGTGGACACCGTGTTTCTACGGCATCACCGACGAACTCCGGCAAGACCTGTCGTCGTGGAATTCGGTTCAGGTCGCCGAAGAGACCGTCGTCCCGCTGAAGGGTTTGGAATTCAAGGGAAAGAAGTGGCAGGACATCCGCACGGCGATGAACAAGGCGAAGAATTCCGGTGTCACCGCGGAGTGTCTGTCCTATGCGGACGCTCCGCCGTGGATGTCCAGTCAGATCAAGGCCCTGTCCCGGGACTGGCTGGCCGACAAGGGGCTACCGGACATGAGGTTCACCCTCGGCGGCCTCGACGAGCTCGCCGACCCCGACGTCCGTTGTCTCGTCGCGGTCGACGGCCGGCAGCACGTCCACGGCGTCACGAGCTGGCTCCCGGTCCGTGACGAAGGCCGGATCATGGCCTGGACACTGGACTTCATGCGCCGCGGCCGGGACGCGTTCCCCGGTGTGATGGAATTCCTGATCGCGTCCATGGTCGTCCGCTGCCGCGACGAAGGCTCCAAGTACCTGAGTCTGTCGGGCGCACCACTCGCCCGGCTCGACCGGGACGAGCGGACCGTGTTCCCGCAACGACTGCTCGACGTCGTCGGCAAGACGCTGGAACCCGTCTACGGATTCCGGTCGCTCCTGGCCTTCAAGGCCAAGTTCCAGCCCACGTACCTGCCGCTGTACATGGCCTACCCGCGGGTGGCGGCGTTGCCGAGCGTCGGCAACGCCATCGCCAAGGCGTATCTGCCGAAGATCACGTTCAGGCAGGCGTTCCAGCTGATCGGCAAGGTGGTCACCCGCCGATAGGCCGGACGGGCGTATCGAGCGGCAGTTTCCGCGCTTTCTGTCCCGTTGGCGAGCGAGGTCACATAGTTTGCAACCGGCGCACTTGTCCGTCCACAAGTAACCGAGGAGAGCCGCTGGTCACCCCGGCGCCGCCTCGATCGTGGCCGGCCGGGTGTTCCCGCTGACCGACACCACTCTCCTTGCCCAGTAAGGGATTCAGCATGCGCAAGTGGACGACCAGATTACTCGTGGCGGGCATGCTCGCCACGACCGCCGCGGCCGCCCTCGTGGCGGTCAACCCGGCCAGTGCGGCCGACGGTGTCTCAACCACCGCCGCCGAATCGACGTTCCCCCTCGCCGACCCGGACACCGTCCAGGCGAAGGACGGCACGTACGTCACCTACGGCACCACAGTCGGCGAAGGCGTCGGCGCCCGGTGCGGCGCGACCGGCAAACTGTTCGTGCCGGTGCTCTCGCACGGCTCCGGCAACACCGTCGGCGTGGGCACCTGCGCGTCGGCCGACGCACTGCCCAACGGGCCGGGCAGCTGGGCGGAGGGCAACGTCTGGGCGCCCGGCGTCGTCCGCTTCGGCGACACGTACTTCATGTACTACACCGCATCCAGGCGGGGCTCCGGGCAGAAATGCCTCGGCCGCGCCGTCTCGGGCAGTGCACGAGGACCGTTCACCAACCCCGTCGAGTGGGCGTGCCCGGGCAACGGCCGCTGGGCCATCGACGCGAACCCGTACGTCGCGGGCGGCGCCATGTACGTCGCCTACCGGGACGACGCGATCACCTCGTACCCGGAGACCGGCATCTCGATCGTGCGCACCCACGCCAACGGCATGGCGGACTGGGATACCCGGCGGGACGCGCTGAAGAGCACCGACATCGGCTGGGAGACCATCCGGATGAGCGGTGGTACCCATGTGGTCGAGAACCCGTCGATGTTCAAGTCCGCCGACGGTTACTGGTACCTGGCCTACTCCGGCAACAACTGGGACAGCGCACGGTATGCGACCGGCATCGCCAGGTGCGGCACCGGCCCGATCCCGTCGACGCGCTGCACACCGCGGCAGAACGGGGCCGAGCGGCCGTACTTCGGGTACACCGGCACCGGCGGCCTCAACCCCTACCGCGGCCTGCCCGGCAACCACCCGGGCCCGGGCGGGATGGACTTCTTCCAGGCGGCCAACGGCCAGTACCACGCGGTCTACCACTGGTGGAACGGCACCAGGCGGTTCCCGATCGTCGCGACGGTCCTCCGCAACGACGGCGGCTTCTACCTCAGCTAGGCCCTGATCCAGGCCCGGCCGGCATCGGTCTTCGACACCGTTGCCGGCCGGGCCACGGACATCAGGGGAAGATCACGTCCGAGCAGGAGTAGAAGGCCTCACCGGAATCGGGCCAGTGGCGTTGCCAGATCGAGTAGATCAAATGCCTGCCGGTGCGCCCGCCGGGCAGGTTCGCCCGCAGCTGGTAGGCGTTGCCGGCGATCGGCGGGTTGTCCTGCTTGTAGAACGGGGTGTCTTCCAGATCGGACCACTTGAGCGGTTTCGTCGGGTCGTAACCCGGCTTGGTGACATACAGCTCGAACGTGCCCGGGTGCGGGGCGGTCAGCTGATACCGCAAGGTATACGGCCCGCTGCCCGGCATAGTGGTCGCCGGCCAGTCGGCGCGGGGCAGATCGAGCCCCTTGTACTTGTCCCGGCCGGCGCTGCACAGCTTGCCGTCCGGGATGATCTCGCGGCTACGGCCGCTGGCGTCACCGATGTTGACCTCGTCCCAGTCGTAGATCGGCCAGCTGTCGCCCACCGCGATGGCGGCCTTGCACGCGGCGGACCTCGGGTTCTCCGGACCTTCCTGGAAACAGCGCATGATCCGGCTGATCGGATCGCCCATCGAGCCGTGCGCGAGCGCGGGAACGGCGGTGAACACCGAAACCGCGCCGAAGACAGCGGTCAATACCGCGACTTTCACTGCAGAGCGGGAAAACTTCATCGCAAAGTCCTCTCTTGAGAGGTCTAGACCACACCACGGTAGGCGTCCGGCGCACCGGCGTGTAGGCCCGAAAGTCGGGCAGTGGCCCGGCGCGCGAGTCCGGCAAATCGGTTGATCACCGAGCAGGGACCATGAAACGCTGCCGGCATCGATGGCGGGAGTTGCCCTTGACCGTGAAAACCACCCCGGCGATCGACGCCGCGTTGGCGAGGCGTCTGGTCGATACGCAGTTCCCGCAGTGGGCCGGGCTGCCGTTGCTTCCGTACGCTCCGGCGGGCTCGGATCATGTGATCTACCGGCTCGGCGAGCAATTGTCCGTGCGGCTTCCTCGCCACGACGGCGCGATCGGGCAGGCGAAGAAGGAAGCCGAGTGGTTGCCCCGGCTGGCCCCGCACCTGCCGTTGGCCGTACCCGTGCTGGTGGGAGTGGGAGCAGCGGACTTCGGCTATCCGTGGCCATGGGCGGTGTCGCGATGGCTGGACGGCGAGGTGGCGACCGTCGACGCCCTGTCCAGCTCGCACGAGGCCGCTGTGGCACTGGCCGGGTTCCTGACCGCACTCCACCGGATCGACGCCGGAAAGACGGAAGACCTCACCGGTCGTCCGCTCGCCACTCGGGACAAGGCGACGCGGTCCGCCATCGCGCAAGTCGGCGATGCCTTCGACACCGCGGCGATGACCGACCTGTGGGACACCGCCCTCGCCGCCCCCGGCTGGGCCGCTCCCCCGGTCTGGTTCCACGGCGATTTCCACACCGGCAACCTGTTGACGACCGACGGGCGCCTCAGCGCCGTCATCGACTTCGGCGAGCTCGGCGTCGGGGATCCGGCTCGCGATCTGATCGTCGCCTTCACCCTCATGTCTGCCGAAACGCGAGCCACCTTCCGCGCCGCGCTCGACCTGGACGACGCGACCTGGACCCGCGGTCGTGGTTGGGCCTTGGCCACCGGTTTGAACGCCTATGTCTCCTACGCCGCCGTGAACCCCCGCGTCGCCGCGCAGACCACCCGCCAGATCACCCAGGCCCTCCTCGGGTGAAGGCGGCGCGGAGTCACGAGGGCGGCGGCTCGGGCAGCACGGCGGTCATCGCGCCGTCCACGGTGACGGTCTCACCGGAGACGAACCTGGCCTGATCGCCGAGGAGGAAGGCGATCACGCTCGCGACGTCGTCCGGTCCGGCGAGCTCGCCGGACGGCTGAAGCCCGGTCAAGGCTTCGCGGGTGTCCGCGTCCTGCCAGCGATGCGCGTTACGCGGCACCATGACGAACCCCGGCCGGACGGTGTTGCACCGCAACCCGCGCGGTCCGAGTTCCACGGCGGCCGCGCGGCCGAGCGCCTCCAAGGCGGCCTTGGCCATCGCGTACGGGGCCTGCCCACCCCAGGCCAGGCCCGCGTGGATCGAACTGACCAGCACAGCGGCGCACGGCCGTCCCCCGGCACGGGAAACCAGCTGCTGCAACGGTTCCAACGCGGACACCGCACCGATGTCCAGCACCTTGCGCACCGAGTCCGGCGTCTGCTCGGTGAAGGAGGCGCGATGCTCGCTCAGCAGGCAATGCACCAGACCGGTCACGCCGCCGAGGGTGTCGAACGCGGCGCCGATCACGGCCGGATCGGTCGCGTCACCGCGGATCCACGGCACACCGGCGTGTTCCGGCGGGTTCGGCGCGATGTCCACCACCGCCACCGGCCGTCCCTCCGCCCGAAGCGCGCGGACCACGGCCGAGCCGATGCCGCCCGCGCCGCCGAGTACCACCACACCGCTCATGACCACTCCCCACTGGTGAAGAAGGCACGCACGACGAGTCCCGCCGCCGCGACGACCAACGGATTGCCCCGAGCCAGTGGGCGGACCAGCGCCTGGGGCGGAGCCGTCTCGACGCGATCGCGCACCGCGTCGAGCCAACGGTCCGACGGCGCGCCGCTGCCGCCGAGGACGATCAGGTCCGGCCGCATCAGGTCGTACACCGTGTCGGCCACCAGGGCCACCTGCGTGCTGCGCGCCTCGAGAAGCCCGGCCGCGGCTGGATCCTTGTCCGCCAAGCGGATCAGCTCCGTCAGCGAGGTCGCCGCGACCCCGGCGGACCGGGCGGCGGCGAGCAACGCCACGTCCGTCCCGCAGTCACCGAAGCGTCCGTGACCGCCGCCGGTGAGCTGGGGTACGAGGAGGCGGCCGAAATCGCCCTGAACGATGCTGTTCGAGCAGGTACCCATAGGCCTGCTGAGGAATCCCGTCTCCGTGACGTTGCCGATGAACAGGTACGACACGTCCTGCCCGCCGAGCCCCGCGCCGAACGTGAGCTCGGCTCCCAGCAGGGCGGGCACGTTGCCGTCCACCACGACGTCGAGCCCGGTCCGCTCCCGCAACACACCGTCGACCTGGACGTCGGCCCAGCCCAGCACGTCGTTGCGCACGACCCGGCCGGTCGCCCGGTCCACCTCACCGCCGGCGGTGACACCGATGCCCAGCACCGGTCCCGGCGCGGTGTCCGCCATCCCGGCCGCCAGTTCCGCGGCGTGCCGCAGGGTGGCGGCGCTGTCCGCCGGATCGCGGTTCTCGGTGTAGGTCTTGACGCAGTGCCCGGACAGGTCGATCAGGCCGAGCGTGGTCCGTTCCAGGCCGAGGTGCACACCGACCGCGTACCGGCTGGACGAGTCGAGCTCCACCGGCACCCGGGGCCTGCCGACGCGGGCGACGGTGGACCGCTCGGCGAGTTCACGGACGACACCGGCGGACAGCAGGGGCTCGATGATCCGGCTGACGCTTCCGTGGTTGAGGGACAGTTCCTTCGCGATGTCGCCGCGCGCCAGCGGCCCGCTCCGGACGAGCAACTGGAGCACGGCGGCCGTGTTGGCCTGCCGGGCCTGACGCGGCCGGCTTCCGGTGTGGCCCGGCTGGTTCGTCTTCACTCCGTCTTCCCGGACTCGACGCCGTTGGCCTCTTCGAGCTCGACACCGGTGGTGGCCAGCCACGGCGACACCAGCACGATCACCGCGCTCACCAGGAACGCGCAGGCGTACCACGCGACGACCGCGATGCCGTGCTTCTGCGCCAGCATGGGTGCCAGGAACACGTTGAGCGCGATCGCGAGCCGGGTCACGCACTGCGCGATGCCGGATCCCAGGCCGCGCAACGCGGTCGGGAACGCCTCGGTGCTCCACACCCAGGACAACACGCCCGGGCCGAACCAGGTCAACATGGCGTACACGACCCAGAAGGCCACCAGACCGACACCGGCGCGCTCACCGGTGAACGCTATGCCGAGCCCGGCGGCGAACACCCCTAGGCACGTCCACACGCCCAGCCAGCGCCGGTTGACCCGGTCGATGATCGCGGCGCCCGCCACCACGGCGATCAGCCCCACCACGAAACCCAGCAGGGAGAAGTACAGGGTGTTGGAGACCCCGATGCCGGTGCTGCTGATGATCAACGGCCCGGCGACCGTCGCCACCGCGCCACCGAAGGCCTGGATGGCGAAGAACGCCGTGACCGTCGCCAGCCGCCGCCACGCACCGCCGGACACCAGCATCCGGTAGCTCCGCCGCTCCGACACCTCGCGTTTCGGCGGTTCCAGCCCGAGCGCGTCGTAGATCCGCCGAGCCTCATCCACGCGACCGCGCGCGCTCAGCCACCGGGGCGACTCCGGCAGGAACTGCCTCGCCACCAGGACCGCGGCCGCGGGCAACGCGGCCAATCCGAACAGCCATCGCCAGGTCTCGTCGCCGAACAGCGGCTGGAGCGCGAGCGCGAGCAACACCGACGTGATGGCGCCACTCAGCCACATCATGTTCGGCAGGCTGCCCGCGATCCGGCCCCGGCGGGATTTGGGCGCGATCTCGGTGAGGAAGGCGTGGGAGGTCGGGATGTCCATCCCCACCGCGAGACCGAGCACGAACCTGGCCGCGACCAGTTGCCAAACGTCCTGCACGAACGCCGCGGCAAGGGAGGCCACCACGAAGACCACCAGGTTGACCATGAAGATCACCCGGCGGCCGAACCGGTCGGACAGATCGCCGAAGACCACCAGGCCGAGCGCCGTGCCCACGAACGCCGCCGCGGTCACGAGCCCGACCTGGGCGGCGGTGAGGTGGAACGACGGCTTGAGGAACAGGACCGCGGCGCCGATGACGAGCAGGTCGTAGCCGTCGATGAACTCGCCGAACGCGACGAGCCTGCCGGTCCAGTTCCGCACGAACCGCGCCCGTCTCGGCGACATCGTCGACCGGCTCGCCATCGCTGACACCATCAGGATTCCTCCCCGCCCGCTTTTTGTGCGACGAACACCAAATTAGGAGCGGGTCCGCCTTCCCTGCCGGGATCCGGCGGCTTCGGGGACGATCGGCTTGCCGAGTCAGGCCGATCGGGCAAGCGCCGTACAGATCAGCCGTTCCCGGATCCGCCCGGGCCGGGCGAGGCGTGCCAGCCCTCGTCGCACAGCTTCGGGCTCGACGGAGATCCACGCCAGGCCGTCAACTTCGAGCGGTTTCCGTGCCCGGCTGATCGCCGGCTCGATCCCCTCCAGCGTGCCCAGTAAAGGGATCGGAATCTGGCGACGCTACTGGACCATCGGCTCTTAGGCTGCGGCAGCCCGCGGATGACGGTCGCGTTCCTCGCTACCCCGGCGTGTTCGCCTGGAGCCTGACGCGCAAAACCTGCCAGACCATGCGTTTCCATTCCCATGGCGTTTCCGACCGACGACATCACCGCCTGCGCGTGCCGGCTCGCGGTGCCGGTCGCATCCGCCGTCGCCCGTTGTGTCCAGGATCGCCTGGAACGTCCGAATGCATCGCCCGATCAGGCATGGGTATCCGACAATTCGTCCTAGCGCGAAAGACATCTGCCTGGGGAGTCGAAGTGAAAGATCGGAGCGGCACGATCGTGGCGCCCGACCGCCGGTTCAAGTGGACGATCGGCAACTACTCGGACGGCGGCCACATCCACGCGCCCGCCAAGACGGAATCCTGCGTGCTGCCCGCGAGCTTCTCTACGCTGACGACCGGCCCGTTGCAATACCCGTGAACTGGCGGATCCGCATCCACTGGGACCGCTGATCCGCCGAGCATGTCCAGCCCGGCTCCGGGTGACGACCCCGTAGTCGCCGGCGGGCGCCTCAGCACAGATCCACAAGTCGCCGTTACCCGCCTTTCGACGATCGACCCTTTTCGGAGCCGCACATCAGGTCCACCTTCACGTCAAGACAGCGTTCCACCGGACAGATTCCGAGCAGAGCCACCGTGATCAGGAGATCTGGCGAGTGACTGCGGCATAAATCGCAGGCCGGGAAGGACGAGTCCGCGAAAAGACACATCGACTTCTTCCGTGACAACCCTGCAGGTTCTCGCGCCGCCTTAGACAACTCTCTCCTCACACCCGACTCCGCTCCCCAACGTGGCGGCGGCTTGCCCGCAGACCCGCATCCGCACACCGATGCCGAACCTCAGCGTCAACGCACAGGAGCACCGGCCTCCTTTAATTAGAAGGATGACCACGCTTTCCACTGACAGCGCAGTCAAGTCTTACGCATATCGTAATCTTGTTCCTTCGAATCAACAAAGACCGAAGCTGCATCGGTTCACCGTCTGCTCGAACAACCTCAGTCCATTTCCCTCCGCAGCGAACTCCCCGGGCCTTCCCGGTCAGTATCCGGACCGGCGTCCTCGTTTCGTCCTCGGTCGCGACCGAGCCTTGATAGGGTGCGACGGTCACGATTCAGTCATCGGAGGAACATTTCGTGTTGTTCGAGGTACTCGGCCAACTCGAAGTCCGCAGGAACGGGCAAGTCACGTCGTGCGGTGGCCCGAAGCATCAGAAAATACTCGCCGCGCTCTTACTCGCCTTCGGCCAACCCGTTCCAGTCACCCATCTCGTGGACGTCGTTTGGGAGGCGGAGCCACCGGCGACGGCCGCCAAACAGGTCCGCAACGCGATTTCGGATCTCAGACGAGCACTTCCACCCGAAGGCCCTTCCATCGAGGCCGTCACCGGCGGCTATCGGCTTGACGCCAAAGGCCACCTGGACGCCGCAGCATTCATCCGAATGACGGAGAGAGCACGACACCGCTTAGCCGCCGGAGACGACTTGGCCGCCGCATCCGAGTTCGAGGCCGCACTGGCCCTATGGAGAGGCGATGTGCTCGCTGGGCTCGAGTGCCCTTCCCTGCAACCGCAGGTCGCGAAGCTCCGAGAACTCAGGCTCACCGTCTTCGAAGAGTGGAGTGACCTTCAGCTCGAACGAGGCAATCATCGTGCCCTCGTCGGTGAGCTGACCAGCTGGGCGCGAGAGCACCCGTTCCGAGAACGACTCACCGCGCTGCTGATGCTCGCGTTGTACCGATCGGGTTCGCCCGCCGAGGCGACCTTGGTCTTCCAGCGTCTGGAACGCCTTTTGCGCGAAGAACTCGGCGTCGGGCCTAGCGCCGAGTTGAAAGATCTGCATGAGCGGATACTGGCCAACGACGAGGCGCTCGCCTCTCCCAGGAAGCCACTTCCCAGATCCGATCTTCCCCGCGACACGCCTTCTTTCACTGGCCGCTCCCGCGAGCTTGTCAAGCTGATCACGCCCGCGGCAGACAGCGAGGCGACAGTTCCCGTCTCGGCCATCGACGGCATGCCGGGCGTCGGGAAAACCGCTCTGGCGATCCGTGCGGCTCACCGGTTGGCCGACCGGTTTCCCGACGCTCAGCTCTTCGTCGACCTGCACGCCCATACCCCTGGACATCCGCCACTCAGCCCAGCAACGGCCCTGGAAAAGCTGATACGAGCACTCGGGGTCGACAGCGATCGCATTCCCCACGAACTCCACGAACGCGCGTCCTTCTGGCGAGCCCAACTGACGAATCGGCGGGTCCTGCTCGTACTCGACAATGCCCTCGACACCAACCAGGTCGAACCTCTGCTTCCGGGCACGGAAGGCTGTTCGGTGCTGGTCACCAGCAGAAAGCGGCTAACCGGTCTCGATGCCGCGACGCTGACACTCGATGTGCTGCCGATGGCCGACGCACGTCGCTTGTTGTTCAACGTGACGAAGGACGCTCGACCCATGGCCGAGCCCGCCGCGACCACCGAGGTACTGCAGTTGTGCGGCAACCTGCCGCTCGCCATCCGTATCGCCGGCGCGCGACTGCGGCACCGTGGGTCGTGGAGCGTGTCGTATCTCGCTGACCGGCTACGGGATCAATGCTCCCGTCTCGAGGAACTGAAAGCGGACGACCACAGCGTCGCGGCCGCGTTCAAGTTGTCTTACGATCAACTACGGGACGAACACCAGGATCTGTTTCGTATGCTCGGTACAGCCCCCTACGCGGACATCGAACCTCACGCCGCGGCAGCCCTCCTCGGTCTGACGCCGGCCAAGGCCGAGGAGATACTCGAGGATCTACTGGACGCCCATCTGCTGGAACAGTCGATGGCGGGGCGGTATCGACTTCACGACCTTTTACGTTCCTATGCCGCCGACTTATCGGTCATCGAGGACTCGGAATCTCAACGGGAGGAGGCTTTCCGGCGGCTTTTCGAGCATTACCTGCGCACGGCCGCGTCCGCCATGGACGTCTTGTCTCCCACCGAACGAGCACACCGGCCGGCACTACAAGGCGGATCATCCGGGGCGCCACGCTTTTCAGACTACGACACCGCCTTGAAATGGCTGAACGTCGAACGAGTAAACCTCCTGACGGTCGCCGCGAAGTGTGCGACGCACGGACCATCGGCCTACGCATACCTGCTTTCCGCCACGCTGTGGCGGTACTTCCACATCAGCGGCTATCACAATGACGCGTTCATGCTGCACACCCATGGCATCGCCGCGGCGCGCGCGGCGGGAAACAGCCGGTACGAAGCAGACTCACTGGCCAGCCGAGGTTATGTCAATTGGTGGCTCGGCCGGTACGAGCATGCGCGGAATGACTGCGTGACGGCCGCCCGGCTCGCCGACACCGCGAATGATCGCAGCTTGGAAGGCCGCGCTCTGCACGCGCTCGGACTCGTGTACACCCGGCTGGGTGCCCATCGGGAAGCGCGCGCCACGCTAGAGGAAACACTGGCCGCCAGCTGGGATACCAGTGACCGAGTTCTCGAAGGCTATGCCTTACGAGGGCTGGGCGAGGTACATCATCGACTAGGGGACACGGAAGCCGCGGTGAGCTCGTACGAACAGGCGTCCGCCATCGCCCGCGAGGTGGGTAATATAACTGTGGAGGGCTATGCCGTACGAGCACTCGCCGAGATCCACGCCGGGCAAAGCGAGTACGGCAAGGCTTTGACGCACTGTCTACGGGCTCTGGAGCTGGCGAGAACGGGCAAGAACCGAAACATCGAGAACCGCGCGCTACGCACCTTGGCGGGAATCCACCGCGATATGGGGCGGCACGAACTCGCGATGCAACGCTATCGAGAGGCTCTGCGGCTCGCGGACGAAACGGGCAATCCGTACGAGGCCGCCTGTGCCCACGACGGCGTCGGCCAAGCCCACCTGGCACAAGGTCGGACCGTTGAGGCCCGTAAGCACTGGAAGCAAGCAGTTGCCATCTACCATGAACTGGGCGTTCCTGAAGGAGATCAAGTCAGGAAACGCCTCATGCTCTTGGATCACGGAGAGAACTGACACGCCATGTCACCAGCTTCGACCGCGGAAACAGCCACCCTGCTCCGGGCCGCCGGTTCCCTGCTCCCCCAAAGAGAGGTCCGCGGTCCCGATACGCTCGCCGCATACATGCTCCCCTGGCGGCTATCGGTCCGCACCTTGGTCAAAGTACCCGGTCTCCGGGCGTTGATCGTCAACGCCGTCAGGAGGCGCAAACCCGGCGCACTCTGGTTCGAACTCGTCCGGACCCGCTATATGGACGACATCCTGCTCCAGGAAATCCGCCAAGGCGCCGATCAGGTCGTGATCCTCGGAGCCGGCTTCGACAGTCGCGCCCACCGGATGCGCGCCGACCTGCAGGACGTCGTGGTGTACGAGGTCGATCGCCCGGCACTATCCCAACGGAAGCAGGCCCGGGTCCGATCGCTTCCGGCCGCTGACGTCCGCTACGTGACCATCGACTTCAACGACGGGAACCTCCATCGGGTGCTGAGTGACCGTGGCTTCGACCCCACCCGGCGGACGATCGTCATCTGGTCCGGAGTCGTACCGTACTTGAAGCAGCGCGGCGTCGAGGCCACCTTGCGCTGGCTGGCCGCACAGTCCCCGGGCAGTTCCATCGTCTTCGATTACTGCTGGCAAGAGGTGCTCGACGACCCCGGACAGATACCGGAAGCCGACGAAGCGATGCGCGACGTCGCTTCCCGTGGCGAACCATGGCTTTCCGGAATCCCACGAGGAACGGCTGCCTCCTTCGTCCACGCTTTCGGTCTTTCGGTCGTCGAGGACCTCGATCTGGCAGATGGTCAGGCTCGTTACCTCACCCTGCCCAACGGGGCCAGACAGGGACCGATCTGGACTTTCGGCGGCTTCGTGCACGCATGCGTGCCGAGCAGTTAGTCAAGCAGTCGGGAGCGGCGCCACAATGCCATGGTCAAGCGGCCCCGGAGAAAGCCGGCGTCGTGACAGAAGACGATCAATCGGCCCGTCATCCACCGCAACGACTCGTGATACCGCGGATTCTCCAGAGCGGCCCGGTACGCCGACTTCTTGTCCAGGCCGGCACGCCTATAGGTTTCAGGCCTGATGAAGGCTCGCCGCAACGACAACGCGAGCAGTGCGATACCGACCCGGTTCACCCATCGGGAAACCGGGCCGGCCGAAGCCATCGTCCGGACCGCGGCTTCCCGAGCATAGGCAACGTGACGAGCTTCTTCGACGACATGGATGCGTGAGATCATCCGTGTCAGCGGCTGCAACTCGTCATCAGCCATGCACTCGCGTTGCAGCCGATCGATCGGCTCCTCGAAGAACAGGGCGCTGGCCCAGAAGAACGGCCCCAGCGGGGCCAACGCCGAGCAGACGTTCAGGACCCTCGTCAGCGCTCTCGACTGCGGTACGGCCCGGCCACCCAACCGATCTATCGCCATCGCGAACATCGTCGAATGGCGGCATTCGTCTCCCACCTCGGTCAGTGCGTACAGCGCCTGGTCACTTTCCGGTTCACCCTCTTGAATCGAGCGGAGCAGCGAGCGCATCAGACTGAGCTCGGCATGGATGATCACCGACAAGACGGTGATCAACTCCTGTTTGGCGAGCTCCTCCCGACCTTCGGACGTCAATTCGTCCCATAACGGGGTTCCGTACAGTGATATCCGATGTTCGGGAAACCATGCCTTGCCGTCCACAGGCCCCGCGTCCCAATCGACGTCCACCGACGGGTCGTAGGAACGCTCGGCTGACGCCTTCAGAAGCCGGCGTGCGGCAGACTTACCCCGCAACACACTCTCCAACCACATCGGCAGCCGTCATCATTCGCCATTGTCGGCACGACAACGTTGAGCTGCGATCCACCACCTACAGTACGGGTTCGCTCCGGACGCGTCGCCTTGGCACCGCGGGGCGCCCTCCGAATTGCCTCCCGGACCGCCCCGCTGACGACTGGCTGGTCGTCAACTTCCTCACCGAGGACACGGTTCTCGGCCTTGCGAGGCCGCTCCCCGCGGAAGCGCGGTGTCGAGCCGCACGCCACGCCGACGTGCCACCGGCTCAAGTCACCTCCACGCAGCTCTGACTGCTGAGTATGTAGCGCATGTACAGCAGAACAAGCTCGTGGAAGCGATACAAGAACCGTCCTGCGCGGTCTGTCCCCGCCGTCTCGAGCAGCCACGCATCGAGGAGTTCGTCCAGAACCCACCCAGCCGCTCGTTCGGACATGCCCAGTTCCTCCGCCGCGGTACTGACCGGGAACTCGGCATGGCCGACAGCGGCCAGCCGTGGCAGCAAGAGCCGAGTCGCTTCGGATATCTCCATCATCGAATTCGCCAAGGTCGCCTGGACACTCAACTCGCCGAAACGCAGCTCGTCCAGGCGGGTCGCCGGATCTTCCAGTCGCCGGACCAGTACCGTCGCGGACCACTGAGGCCGGGTGGCCAAGCGCAGGCCCGCGACGCGGATGGGCAACGGGAGCCTGCCGCACAGGTCCACGATGGTGCGCGCCGCCGTCGGCTCTGCCAAGAATCGCTCGCTTCCGGCCGTCGCGGCGAGCAGATCGACAGCCTCGTTCTCGGTGAGCGGACCTGCGCACACCCGGTGCCCCACGGTTCCGGCCAAGGGCTTCCGGCTGGTGACGATCACGCCCGAAGCGGACGAGTGGGGCAGCAGCGGCGCCAGTTGGCTATCGCCGACCGCGTCGTCGAGCACTACCAACAGCCGCTTACCGGCTATGTGTGTCCGGAACAGACGGGTCAGTTCGTCGAGATTCCCCTGGTGTCGCCCTATGTTCACCCCCAGTGCACGAAGAAACTGTTTCAGCACCTCACTCGGGTTCTTGGCAGACCCATCCGGTCTTCGCAGGTCGGCATACAGGTCGCCATCCGGGAACAAACTCGCGTTGGCATGAGCGGCGCGCAAGGCCAGGCTTGTCTTTCCCACGCCGGCCATCCCGGTGATCAGAACGCACGACGAGGGCGCGGAGGTTCGCCGGCCGACTTGGAGAAGCTCCCGCAGATGGGCCAGCTCGAGCGATCGTCCAGTGAAGTCCGGTGTCTCCGGTGGCACCATCGCCGGGACAGGACGAACTCCTGCTTCTTGCTGCCCGATGCCCACCACCGGTTCGGCAAGACTGCCGTCGAGCACCGCCTGGTATGCCGCGTTCAACTCGAACCCTGGGTCAATGCCCAGTTCTTCGGCCAGCACCCGTCGCCCCTCATAGTAGGCAGCCAGGGCGTCGCTTTGCCGATTACAGCGACAGAGCGCCGTCATCAACTGAATCCGCATCCCCTCCCGCACCGGATGCTGGGAAACCAGGCCGACCAGTTCAGGTACGAGTTGGTGGTGCCTGCCGAGCGCCATTTCAGCCTCGATCCGATCCTGCAGGACGGTCAACCTCACCTCGTCCAGCCTCGGCTGCTCCGCAGCAGCGAGATGCTCGGTGACGTTGGCCAGCGCTGTACCACGCCAAAGGCGCAACGCGGCGCGCAAATATCTGGCCGAGTCGTGGTATCGGCGCTGAGCAAGGGCTTCCCTGCCGTTCCGCGCGAACTGCTCGAACTCGACCAGGTCCAACCGGGCCGACCCGGTTCGGATCAGATAGCCCGGCGGCTCGCGGACGAGTTCGATCTCGGGGCCCAGGTGTTTACGCAGACGCGACACGTACGTATAAAGCTGCGCATTCCTTGTGGCGGGCGGTTCCCAGCCCCACAGAAGCGTGCTGAGCCGCTCGTCTGAAACGGTTTTTCCGCGCGCCAGCAGCAAAGCGGCAAGCACGGTGTACACCTTGCTACCTGCCAGAGCGATACGACCTCTGTCGTCGCTCGCTTCCACCGGACCGAGAACTCTGAACTCCATCGAACCCCCAGCTCCCGCACAGATGGCCACGTGACCTCGCGCACTGCGGGAGTTCTGGTCGAGGCCTACCCTGCGAACCCCTTGGCATGAAGTATCGCGGGCAGGACAATTCTGGGCCGGGACCTGGGGCAGAACCAGTCTCCCGGCATGTCAGGACCCTGCGACGACAGGGTCCTGACACCACATATCGGATCGCTAACTATTGTCTCCGGGCGTCGTCTCCGAGAGCCATCCGGGCGACCGTTTCGGCCCGGGCGATGTCGCACTTGGACAACCGCCATCGACTCGTCTGGCAAGAACACGCGCTGAGGGCGCGCATCCGGATGACCTCTGCCTCGGCTCGGACACAGGCTCGCGATCGACAGATCATGAAGAGCACAAGATCGAATCCAGTCTGATCGACCTGGACGTAGACATGTTCGAGGCATCCTTGGGCCGGTGCGGAGGCACGGACCAGATCTCGCAGCCTGGCCGCGTCCATATCGGTTGGAGCCGAGCCGTCGAGTCGAGCGAGTAGCAGATACAACCGACACCACCGAAGTTGTTCGCCGAACAGACTTTCGCGGGACGGGAACGCGACCTCGGGTACACGACCACTGAGCTTTCCAACCAGCTTCGCCATCGAAGACTCACGAACTCGTGAACCCATGACTCGAGGAAACCGCACCCGCGCCTCGGCCGCACGGGTGCAGGCACGCGTTTCCAGGGTGGAGTTGGCTACACCCGCGATCCGGTTGCGAACACCCCGTCCAAGACCGCGGTGGGAGTAACACCCGGGATCCAACCGCGCTCCGCCGCGAGCGCGCCTGCCTGGAAGCGGCTACGGGCACCAAGCCTGTCCAACAGCCGGGAGGTGAGCCGGCGGCTGGTGCGCACCGATACGCCGAGCCGGCGAGCCACCACGTCATCGGTGTGGCCCTGGGTGAGCAATAGGAGAAGCGCGTGCTCCTGATCGGTGAGATCTTCATGTTGATGGCGTGGCACCTCGCCGATCTGCGAAGCCTGGGCCCAGACCTGTTCGAACAGAGCGTACAGACTGGCCACCACGGCGATGCCTGACAACACCACCGCGCCGAGGTCCGCGACATCCGGATCCACCGGTACGACGGCGAGACGGCGATCGTAAATAATCATTCGCGGAGGCAATTGGGGTATAGTACGCACCTGTGCGCCCTGCTCGATCAACCAGTGGGCGTACCTGGTCGTAGCCCGATCGTTCCGGATGCTGTCGAGATACACGTATCGGATGTCGACGCCTCGAGAGAGCAGTGCCGAATCAAGGGGTTTGGCCACTTCGAGACTCTGCGCGGGCTGCGCACCTCCCGGCGCGAAGACCACGACTTCAGTTTGGCAGGCGGCGGCGAGCTTCTCGATGCGCGACTGGATGGCGTCACGTCCCATCACCCTTACCGCGTCCGAGGGAGCGACCACGCTCTCTCGTTCACCGTGGTCGACAAGTAGCTGTGCTACGACCAGACGGGTGGAACTGACCCGCCTGGCGTGCTCAATCAACTCCGCCTCATGGCGGAGCAACAAGTAGTTCAGGGCGATTTCAGGATGAACGAGACGTTGCTGTCCGGGCTTCTCCAGCGATTCCCGGACGAGGGAGAGGCGAGCGAGCCCGTCGAGCACGGTGGTGATCCTGGTCTCCGGCCAGCCCAGTAGTTCCACCAACCCGGCCACTCCCAACCGCGGGTTCTCCAGCATCGCTCGGTAGACCGTCTCCTCGTCCTCGGTCAAACCGAGAGCACCGGTCACCCTGCTTTCGCTCAAAACAGTCGACTCCCCTCCAGCGCGCGCCCCAAACCGCCCGCTATTGCCCAGTCGGGTTTTCGGCCACCCCGACAACGAATATTCGCCGCCGCAGGAAGAACTTTCCGGATCCGGGCTATATGTTCGCCCGGCCGACGAGCCCGAGCACCGCCATCGCCCGCGTCGACACGAAGCATCCCACGGAGTAAGCGCCCGATCGAAACGACATGAACTACCCCAATTCGACGATTAACCCTCCGCACCCCTACCGTGAGAACGGAAAGCGTACTCCCCAGCGGAGAGCGCACACGAGGTCGCAGCATGGACACTTCCCCTTTTGCGCCACTACGCACCCACCTCCCCACCAGGAGAGAACCAGAGCTTCGCCCGCGAAAGATACCGCCGTTCGCGTGATCTGCGGGCGCAACCGAGAATGCCTCAAAGACTCAATGTCCTCAACTCGGCGCCAAAGGTCTTTCAGTTCATCGCCATGTCGCGCCCGAGCAGTCGGCCTCCGACAGGGAAACGCCATTCGGCCGATACGGGAAAAGGCTCAATGCCGGCTGATACGAACGATCCATCGCCTACGGCAGGACGGCAGTGAATCACTAGAGTGGATGCAGGATGTCGCCGCCCTGGCGAAAGAATTCTCCCGGTCGGGGTTCGACTTGAACCCCGACCAGGGGAACCCTTTGAGATCAAACCCCACGTCGTGCGGCCGGCTCGCCGAAGCCGAGCCTGCCTGGGCGAGACCACGCTGTCCCACCTCTGTCAACGCGGGTACCGTCGGCTCGAACGGTCTCCGGCGCCGCCGATGAAGAGCATCCTCGGCCTTCCAGGAAACCCGTCTTCACCAGGACCTACTGGAAGCTGATCGCCACGGGATCGGTAGCGGTGGACGACCCGTCGACCGACGCGACGACGATGCACCCCGGCGCCGCACCGCAGTCCACCTGCCCTGTCGGGTTGCCGGTCACCGGATCGACGCCCGCATACACCTTACGCACGGGTAGCCCGGCTGCGACCTGGCCGTTCGAGTCCGCCGTCACGGTCTTCGCGTCGCCGTTGCCCAGATTGCACGCGAGTACGCCACCGTTGAGAGAGCATTCCACGATGTGCACGGTGGCATTTGCGCCGAAACCCGAACCGGTCACACTCAGGGTCTGTCCGTCAGCGATGCCGGTGGTCGGACTCACCGTCAATGACGGTTGCAAAGCCAACGCGGGCGAAGTCCCGAAAAAGGTCAACCCGGCGACAAGGAACGCCATGGCGCCGACCCGTTTACCAATACGACGAATTGAACTGATCGTCATTTCGAACTCCTTAACATGATCGAGCGTGCATGCGACTAGATATCATCGAACGAGCGGTATCCAGTTGCGCTGTCACCTCCAATCGAATTCATCGACGAACAGACGGCCCCCAGGTATTTTCTTCCAGCAGAAAGAAATCGCTTGCCCGACAGAAAACGACGACTTCCCTCGAAACCCGACGCATGTACAGTGACACCTCTCCCCTTCGGTAAACATATGTCCCCAGACAACGGTGGGCTCGCGCATGTTGCACACTTGCCCACCTCATGATTATTTCGAACTCAAGCCCCCACGACCTGAACTTGACGTGGCAGCCTGTTGCCATGGCAACAGGCTGCCACCGTGTTCGACTACCCGCCCCCTTGTCCACCGCGACGAATAACGCCGATTTCCGGCACAATCGGTGCGGTATCCACATCGCCCGTCCCAGGATTTCTCTTGCAACACCCGAGCCTGACGGATATGCACCGGAGCCCGGCCCGGATAGCCCGGATATAGCTCCACAGTGGAACATTTCCGACGGATCAGCAGGCCGACAGTGCACAAGGTGAATTTCAGGACAGGAAACGAGGAGTCCATGGAGAGACGAAGCAGAAGTCTCATCTCGACCGATGATCTCACTGACGAAGACCTTCGGGCGATCGTCGGCCGAGGCGCCGAGCTTGCCTCCGGCGGACTCGTGAACAACGGGTCTTTGACAGGTCAAGTCGCCGGAATCTACTTCCGGATGACATCGACTCGGACTCGGACCGCGTTCTCCTCGGGCGCACTTCGGCTCGGCGGGCAGATCATCGCGTACGGCCCCGGTGACTTGCAGACGAATACCGGAGAAACGACAGAAGACAC
Organism: Amycolatopsis sp. WAC 04169; assembly: GCF_003947535.1. Taxonomy (NCBI): domain Bacteria; kingdom Bacillati; phylum Actinomycetota; class Actinomycetes; order Pseudonocardiales; family Pseudonocardiaceae; genus Amycolatopsis; species Amycolatopsis sp. WAC 04169. The sequence continues at coordinate 583,811 of NZ_QHJI01000007.1, forward strand.
CGGAAGGGTGCTGTCACGAATGCTCGACATCCTCGTTGCCCGTACTGGAGGTGGGTGCGCGGAGTTGCGAGGCTGGGCCGAGGGAAACCGTATGTCGGTGATCAACGCCATGACCGCCGCCGAGCATCCGACTCAGGCACTGGCCGACCTCGCGGCCATGACCACTCGTTTCGGCCAGGTCGCAGGGCTCCGCGTGCTCTACGTCGGCGAGGGGAACAACACGGCTGCGGCGCTGGCGCTGACCTTGAGTCGCTATCGGAACACGGAACTAGTCCTACGGACACCTCCCGGGTACGGCGTGACCGGCGACGTCCTGGCGCGCGCCGAAACGCATGCTCTGCGATGCGGTGCCATCGTCACCGAACGACACGACATGGACGACCTGCCCTCAGGATTCGATGTCGTCTACACCACCCGATGGCGTACCACCGGCACGTCCAAGCCCGATCCACGGTGGCGAGAGGCGTTCGTTCCGTTTCAGGTGACAGCGGATCTCTGGCAAGGCAGCCCCAAGGCCGTCTTCATGCACGACCTGCCGGCTCACCGGGGCGAAGAGGTGATCGCGGAGGTCCTCGACGGTCCTGAAAGCATCGCTTTCGCGCAGGCGGAAGCGAAGATGCACAGCGCGATGGCGGTCATGGAGTGGTGCCGGGATGTCCTTTGACTTCCCGTTGACCACGAATTCACTCCGCCGCTCGCGCCGGTCGATACGTTTTCCTCCTATGTCAGGAGTTCCCTTGACGCAACCACGTCCTTTCGCCGTCATCTCGGGCGCGCAGGTCCGCAGGGTGATCCACGGTGCCGTTCCCGATGTCGTCGAGGTCATCGAGTCCGCCTATCGGCTGCACGGCGACGGGCAGACGGTGAACCCCGACTCGTACTTCTTGCGCTTTCCTGATCGGCCGTCGTCACGCATCATCGCCCTACCCGCCTCTGTTAAGGGCGACGTCGGGGTGCACGGAATCAAGTGGATAGGAAGTTTTCCAGGCAACCTGACGGAAGGCCTCCCCCGCGCGTCCGCGGTGACCATTCTCAATGACTTCGAAACCGGATATCCGTTCGCCTGCCTCGAAAGCTCGATCATCAGCGCGGCGCGAACGGCGGCTTCCGCAGTGCTTGCCGTGTCGGCATTGGCCCGTCGCCGGGGCGTCAGGCCGACCACGGTCGGTTTTCTCGGTACGGGCCTCATCGCCAGATACGTCCACACCTTCCTGGTCGACAGCGGTTTCACCTTCGAGCAGGTGGAAGTGCACGACCACCACCCCGCCTACGCTCACGACTTCGGCACCTATCTTTCGCGCAGCCACGACAAGACGGTGATCCGGACCCATCACCGCGCCGCGAGTCTCATCCGCGCCTCGGATCTCGTCGTCCTCGCGACCACCGCGGCCGAACCCTACTTGACCGACCGCTCGTGGTTCGACCACAATCCACTCGTTCTGAACATCTCCCTGCGTGATTTGGCTCCGGAAATCATTCTCACGGCGCACAACGTCGTCGACGACGTCGATCACTGTCTCAAGGCCGGAACCTCCCCACATCTGGCCGAACAGCGAGCCGGACATCGCAAGTTCATATCGGGCACCCTTCACGATGTACTGAAGGGTAGGGGTCCGATCCCCACCGACCGGCCGGTCGTGTTCTCGCCCTTCGGCCTCGGCGTCCTCGACCTGGCGCTGGCTCGGCATGTCTATGACACCATCGCCGAACGAGGCGAACTGCGCGTCATCGACGAGTTCTTCGCCGACCTGAGCCGGTATTCTCTCTGATGCTGGCCTGATGGCGGACGGTTTCCGGACGCGAAGACAGTTCGTCGCCAACCTGGCCGCCCCGTCAGAGGCCCTCTTCCGCCAGCCCTGCCTCGTCACACTCGAACCGGACCGGCAGCCAGGACATTCCCGCCATGAGATTGGAGTGGATCGGCTTCGGTTCGCCGGCGAGTTCGAATCCACTGGTCAAATCGCGCAGGGCCGAGAGCATCTCTCTCACTTCGACCCGGCCGAGAAAGGCGCCGAGACAGAAGTGCGGGCCGTAGCCGAAGGTGACGTGCTTGTTCGGTGTCCTGCCGAGGTCGAAGGCGTAGGGGTCGCTGAAGACCTTCTCGTCCCGGTTCGCGGCGATGTTCCACAGCGTCACGACCTCGCCCGCCCGGATCAACCGTCCCCCGACCTCGACATCGACCAGGGCAGTACGACCGAAATGCATGGCCGGAGTCGCCCATCGCAGTACCTCCTCGGTGGCGGTCTCCAGCGACACCTCCCGGTTCTTGAGGGAACGCCACTGCCGGGGGGACTTCGAAAGCGTCAGCACCTGATCGATCATGGTCAGCCTGCTGGTTTCGTCTCCACCGAGAATCAGGCTGTAGCAATTGAGCACGATGTCCCGGTCGCTCAGCGGCACACCGCCCACCTCGGAGGCGATCAGCGCGCTGATCACGTCATCGGCGGGAATTTTCCGCCGCTCGGCGACCAATTCGCTGAAGTAGAGCAAGATCTCGCTCCGCGCGGTCCAGGAATCGTCGGCGTCCTGGTTCGCTTCGTCGGAACTCAGCGAGGATCTCGTCAGGCCGAGCAGATGGGCGCGATCTGCTTCCGGCACACCGAGCAGGTCCGAAATCGTGGTCAGCGGGATTCTCGCCGCGATCTCGCCGGCGAACTCACACTCGCCACGTCGAACCGCGTCCGCCATGATTCGCCTGGTGTTCGCCCGCACACGGTCGGCCACTCTGTTCAGCGCACGCGGCGAGAACGCCTTGAGCATCACGTTACGCAAGTCCTTATGGCGTTCACCATCGGTGACCGCGAGCATTTGGCCCGCCGCCGTGTCACCGCCTGCCAACAAAGTGACGAGCACGTTTCCGCGCTCCGATGTGAAGTGCTTGTCGTCGCGGTACACCGCCATCACGTCGGCATGTCTGCTGAGCACCCAGAATCCCGGGTTTCCACGAGCCGGGGGGTGCCAGTGGACCGGGTGCTCCGCGCGCAGCCGCCGCCAGTATTCCCGCATGTCGTTTTCGAGATAGGTTCGGGGATCGACCAGGTCGATCGCGAGAATCTCGTCCGGGACCCCGGTCGTCCGGATGCTCATCGTGCCGCCTTCCTCGGATGTCGCGTCAACCGAAGGACGCGTTCGACAGGTCTGTCTTCCCGTTTTCGTAGGTTTCCCTGACCCAGTCGGGCCGGTACACGGTGCCCAGGTACCGCTCACCGAGATCGGGTGCGATCGCCACCGCACTCGTTTCCGGACGAGCCTCATGCTCCGTCAACCACCGCAGTGCTCCGCTGACCACCGCACCGGTGGACCCACCGAACAGGAACCCATGGGCTGCCATTCGACGGCAGGCTTCGATCGCGTCCGGCTCGGCGACGTGCACGACGTCGTCGAGCCAAGCCTCGTCGAGCAGCGCGGGCCGCACCGTCGTGCCGATACCCGGGATCATCCGCGGGCCGGGCTTGGCTCCACTGAATGTCACCGATCCCACCGCGTCCACGGCCACCACCTGGGTCCGCGGCCGGTTCCGCCGGAAGAAGCGGGCGCATCCCATCAGCGTCCCCGTGGTACCGGCACCGACGAACAGTACGTCCAGATCGGGGAACCTGTCCGCGATACCCGGCGCCGTGTGCCGGTAGTGGGCGATCCAGTTACCCGGATTCGAGTACTGGTCAAGCCAGACGTAGCGAGAGCTCCCCGAGCACAGCCTCCGGACATGGGCGATCCTGGCCCCCAGATAGCCACTGTCCGGGTCCGGTTCGGTGACCACATGCACGACACCACCGAATGCCTCGATCAGGCGCCGGTTCGCCGGCGTGCAGCGCGTGTCCGTGACGCACAGGAAGGCATACCCTCGACCGGTGGCGAGCATCGCCAGCGCGACTCCGAGATTTCCCGACGAGGACTCGACCAGTATCGAATCCGGCCCGATCAGTCCCTTCCGCTCCGCCGTGTCCACCATCTCGGCGGCGGCCTTGAGCTTGATCGAACCGGCGAAGTTGAAACCTTCGCATTTGAGGTAGAGGCGGCGGTCGTAGATGTTCTCCAGAGTCACGTAAAGGTCGTTCTCAGTGTACTGCTCTGGCGATCCGATGACCGGCATCATTCCCCTTTCCGACTTTCGATGGCTCAGCCGGGCGAACGGACCGTCGAGGTTCTTCCCGTGTCCAGTTCACTCTGCAATAATTTTGCGAGTTCCGGCAGCGAATCGTCAAAATAGAAGTGCCCGCCCGGCAGCGCTCGAATATCCGTTCCCGCAACCGAATGCTCTCGCCAGCGCCGCATTTCCTCGATGGTGGCGAAGGCATCCTCGTCGCCGGCTATCGCCGTGATAGGACAGGCCAACGGCGCGCCGCGAACATACCGATAGGTTTCGGTGAGCCGCAGATCGGCACGCAACGGGGGCAACGCCAGTTGCCACAGCTCGTCGTCTTCCGTCGATGTGGTGGCATCCGCGCCGCCCAATTCCCGGACATAGTCCCTGAGTTCGGTGTCGTCGAAGCTCAAGCCACGAGGTCGGGCTTCAGCCGGTGGATTGCAAGCCGAAACGAACAGCCTCGTCAACGGTGACGGAAACCGCGGCCGCAGCCTCCGCGCGACCTCGAAGGCGACGATGGCACCCATACTGTGCCCGAAGAACGCCGTCCGTCGGCAGAGGAGGGGTTGGATCTTTTCGGCGAGCCGGTCCGCCAATTCGGCGAGAGTGACGGCGAAAGGATCACCGACGCGATCCTGTCGACCCGGGTACTGCACCGAGATCAACTCGACGAGGGGCAGCATGTCCCCCCACTCCCTGAAGACGCTGGCGGAGCCACCCGCGTACGGGAAGCAGATCAGCTGGAGTCGCGCGTTCGGCCGCGGAACGTGGACCCGGAACCAGTCAGATCCGGCGAGCATCGCTCACCTCCCGTTCGCCGACGGTCGCGAACGGGATGTTCCCTGGTCGGCGAGGTCACCGAGCACCAGCTTCCGGATCACTCGTCCTCCTCCCACGCCGTTCGTCAGGACGACCCAGCCGGAACCCGACCGCACCCTGCACGTGCTCAAGGCGTGATAACCCACCGGCTCGCCGCCATGCCCGAAGTGCGGGTCGGCTCCGGCGGTGTCGACGACCGTGCCGAGTCCATAAGCACTTTCCGGATGTGGTGTCAGCAGCTCCCGCACCAACTGCGGGGCGAAGAGGGCGAGTGGCCGTTCCAGCCAAGAGCGCCGGACCTCGATCGCCAGTCTGGCGAGATCCGTCGCGGTCGCCCAGAGCCCCGCCGCGGCCAGGTCGGGGCGGATCAGCCAGCCGCCCTCGACCGCGGTCCCGTCGATGTGGTGGCCGCGCGCGACCGGCCTGCCGGCGCGCTGCGGGAACGACTGATCGAAGTCGCTGCCGTGCATGCCGAGTGGGTCCAGCACAAGGTCCCGCATGAGCTCGGCGAACGGCTGGCCGGTGACATCGGACATGATCTGCTGCAGCACCGAGAAGTGCACGTTCGCCTTTCGGAAAACGGTGTCCGGTCGCTCCTCTCTCGTCACCGGCGGGTTGATGGCGGGTGGCCTGCCGTACAACACGTCGAGCAGTGAGGGAACCCCGCCGAGCGGGTAGCCTTTTCCGGGGTTCGGGGCGAGACCCGAGCGATGTCCGAGCAGCTGTCGCACGGTGATCGGCGGGGCCTCCACCCCGCCCGGGATCTTCCATCCCGTGAGGTAGTGGCGGACATCGACGTCGAGTTCGAGAAGACCGCAGCCCACCAGCCGCAACACCCCGAGCGCGGTGACGTGCTTGCTCAACGAGCCGACCTGGAAAAGCGTCTCCGGAGTGACCGGGTCGCCTCCTGCGGTCAGCTCGCCGAAGCCCGCCGCGGCGACCAACTCCCCACCCTCGATCATGGCCACACTGGCACCGGGCACCTCGTTCGCACGCATGAGCGGCATCGGCGAGGGAATCGAGGCACTGCGGATCGGCGTGGGCGCCGCCTCGGCAGCCCCATCGACGGCCGCAGCCAGGTGGGCGAGTGTGAGGTCCTGCGTGAACATGACCAGGCTGACCGGTAAGCCCGCCCGCCGCGCCTCGGCGACCACCTTGATCATCAGGACCGAGTGACCGCCGAGGTCGAAGAACGAGTCACCGACACCGATCCTCGGCACCCCGAGCGCCTCGGCCCAGATCCCGGCTAGCGCCCGTTCGGTGGGTGTCCTGGGCGCCACGTATTCCCGCCCCGGCCTTGCCGCCAGGACGGGCAGGGCACGTTCGTCCAGTTTGCCGTTCGCGGTCAGCGGCATGGCGTCGACGGGCACGAACGTCGAAGGGATCAAGTGTTCAGGCAGGATGCCATTCAGGTACGCACGCAGGGCTTCCTGATCGACTTCGACACCGCCGTTCGTGACCAGGTACGCCACCAACCGTCCCTTGCCATCGGTCCCCTCGTCGAGAAGCACCCTGGCTTCGGTGACGTCCGGGTGCCCAGCGACCGCCGACTCGACCTCGGCGGGCTCGACACGGTAGCCGCGGAGCTTCACCTGCCTGTCCGCCCTGCCGAGGAAGTCGAGTTCGCCGTTGGGCAGCGTCCGCACGAGATCACCGGTTCGGTAGAGTCGCGAGCCCGGCTCACCGAACGGATTCGGCACGAACCGCTCCGCCGTCAGGTCCGCCCGGCCGCTGTAGCCCCTGGCCAGCCCTGGACCGCCGATATGCAGCTCACCGACCACCCCGACCGGAACGAGCTCGAGGTTCCCATCGAGCACTTGGACGGTCACGTTCGGCAGTGGGCGACCGATCGGCAGCACATCGCCCGATTCCGACCCCTCGATGGGGTGCACGCAGCTGCCGACCGAAGCCTCGGTCGGCCCGTACTCGTTGATCACTGGGATGGAAGGCGCCAGCTTCCGCCACGTGGCCAGGACACGACGGGAAAACGCCTCTCCCGCCACCACGAGCACCGACGCCAGCCTGTTTGCTTGGGCGGGCGAAAGCTGCTGGGCCAGCACCTCCAGATGGGCCGGCGTGAGCTTCACGAAACTGAACGGCGCCGCCTCGGTCAGGTTCTCCCCAAGCCGGTCCAGATCCGGCGGCAGCAGATGCACCGGCTGCCCCGCGAGCAGCGGTGCCCACAGGTTCGGCACCACGAGGTCGAAGGCCACCGACGAGAACACCGGCGCCCCGCCGTCACCGCGAGCGGCGAGTTCGTCGACAGCCCAGCTCAGGTGATTGGCCAGACCACGGTGCGGCACCTGGACACCCTTCGGCCGCCCGGTGGACCCTGACGTGTAGATCACGTATGCCAGCCGGTCCGGATCGGCCGGGACACCGACTGGTGACGACGGCGCGGCGGCGAGCCGATCCTCGTCCTGGTCGACCAACACCACCTCTCCGTCGAAACCACGGACGTGTCCCACGTACGAGGAACTGGTCACGACGACGCACGCTCCCGCGTCGGCCAACAGGAAGGCCACTCGATCGGCCGGAGTCGACGTGTCGATCGGCAGGTACGCCCCGCCCGCCTTCCAGACCCCCAGCAAGGTGGCGATCAGCTCTTCGTCCCGGTCCAGCACCACACCGACCACGGTTTCCGGTCCGGCCCCGAGTACCCGCAGATGATGGGCGAACCGGTTCGCCTTGGCATCGAGCGCTGCATACGCCGTCGACGTACCGGCCGCGATCACGGCGGGTGCGTCCGGGGTGAGCTGGGTCTGCTGCTCGAAACGCTCGTGTACGCACTGGGTGACCGCTTCACCCGGGTTGGCTGCCCACGCCCCCAGCAGCCGTGCGCGCTCGTCGGCTGGCAGGAAGACGGTGCGGACGTCGCCATCCGGGTCGGCGGCCATCGCCGTCAGCACCGCGCGCACCATGTCCGCGATCCGTTCGCCGTGGAGCCTGCTCACTGCGTGGGTGTGGGTGCGCAGGACGAGCTCATCCCTACCAGTGCTGACGGAGAACGGGAATTCGTTGGCCGCAGAGCTCATGGTCGCGTCGGGCACCGCGGCCTCGACCTCGGAGGGATCCAGTTTCTGATAACTGAAGTAGACATCGACGAGCCGTTGACCGTTCGCGCCATCGTGGGGGATGGCGGGCATCGGGAAGAACCGGTGCGGCCACATCACCGACTCCTGGTCGAACACCTGGCGCACCAGTTCGCGCCAAGTACGCGCGGTCCGATTCATCGGAAACGGCGGCGTGTTCAAGTGCATGCCGTACACCTGGTCAGCGCCATGGACCTCCGGCCGGACATGGCTGGTCAACCCCACGAAGAAGGCCGGCTCAGCCGTGAGCTGGCTCATCACCTTCAGGAAGGCCGCGAGCAGGACGCTCTTCATACCGGCCTTCGCCACGATGGCCAGTTCCCGAAGTCCAGGCTGGAGGTCGGCGTGAGGTACCCGCAGGCTGTACGCCTCGAGCGGGGCGTCCGAATCCGCGCCCCATCCCGGCGGAAGCACGAACTTCTCGTGCGTGTCCACGATTCCGCGCCAGAAGCTTCTGCTCTCTTCGGAGTCCAGCGTCCTCAGCTCGTTGGCGACCACATCGGCGAAACGCACCTCGGGTCGCTTGTACGGCGCGGGCTCCGCGCCGTCCCGGAAACGGTGGTACTCGGAGATGAGCTGCCGCAGCAAGATATCGAAACTCCAGCCATCGACGATCAGGTGCGACTGAGTGAAGGTGCACTGCCAACCGCCGTCATCGCTCGAATGCACGGTGATTCGCAGCAAGGGGGCGTTCTCGTGGTCGAACAGGTTTCCGGCTTCGGCCGAGGCGAAATCGGCCAGTATCCGCCGCTGTCCCTCTTCGTCCGAGTCACCGAGGTCCACGAGTGTCACCGGCAGTACCACCTCGGCGTGTACCAACTGCATCGGCACGGAGTAGGTCTCGAGATCCACTGAGGTACGTAGGGCTTCGTGCCGTGCAACCAGTTCGGCGACCGCACGCCGGAACGCTTCGCCCGAGAACGACTTGCCGTCGTCGAAACGAACCGAATTCACCACGTGGTACCGGCGACGTCCCGTACCGGACAGCATCTCCACGAGCATGCCTGCCTGATTCCGGGTCAGCGGGTAGGCGTCGCTGAGGCCTGGCGGGAGCTTCATCCGGTCCTCGTCGCCCACGAGCGCGAACGGTGCGACGGCCTCGTCCCGTTCCCGCAACGCGGATCGGCCGGCCAGAACGGCGCACAACTCGGTCAGCGTCTGCTGCTCGAACACGTCCCGTACATCGACGTCGAACCCCTCCGCACGAAGTGCCCCGACCATCGCGATCGCCCGGATCGAGTCGCCGCCGAGGTCGAAGAAGCCGTCCAGCAAGCCGACCTCGTCGAGTTCGAGCACTCCGGCCCACACCGAGGCGACTCGTTCCTCCAGGGGCGTTCTCGGTGCCAGGTACGCGCGTTGGGCGAACGCGTCCGCGGTCGGATCCGGCAAGGCCCGTTTGTCCAGCTTTCCGTTGGAGGTGAGAGGAATGCGCTCCACGTCGACATACGCCGCGGGCAGCATGTAGTCGGGCAGGGCACGACCGAGGAAGCTCCGCAACTCCCCGGCGTCCGGCGCAGCCGCTCCCTCCTGGACGAAGTACGCGACCAGCCGATGATCACCGGCCGCAGCCTCACGTGAAACGACGACTGCTTCGCGGACCGCCGGATGTGACGCCAGTACCGCTCCGACCTCACCGGGCTCGACCCGGTGGCCGCGGATCTTGACCTGATCGTCGCTCCGGCCGATGAAGTCGAGGCCCCCGTCCGCCGACAGGCGGGTCAGATCGCCGGTCCGGTACGCCCGGGATCCCGGCGGACCGAAGGGGTCGGGGACGAACCGCTCCGCGGTGAGCTCCGGTCGATTCAGATAGCCGCGTGCCACACCCGGGCCGCCGACATGCAGTTCGCCGATCACCCCTGCAGGCACCTGATTCCCGAACCCGTCCAGCAGCCGCGCCCGGAGATCCGACAACGGCCGTCCGATCGGGCTGTTCACCCCCGGTTCGAGGTCGCGCTTCACCAGCCGGTGATAGGTGGCGTAGACGGTCAGCTCGGTCGGTCCGTACATGTTCACCAACGCGGTCCGCCCGAGCCCCAGCCGGTCGATCCACGGTTTGAGCGATGTGACCTCCAGCTTCTCCCCCGCCAGGACCACCGCGCGCAGCGCCAGCCTGCCGATGCGCGCGTCATCTGCGGCCGCCGCAGACACCAGGGAGCGAAACGCCGACGGTGTCTGGCACAACATGGTGACTTCGCCGTCGACCAACAGGTCGAGGAACTCGTCCGGGGATCGTGTCACCTCGGCCGGGACGACGACCAACCTGCCGCCGTGCAGCAACGCCCCCCACATCTCGAACACCGACACGTCGAACGCGAACGAGTGGCAGGCAGCCCATACGTCCGTCCCGTCGAACGAGTAGTGCTGTTCGACCACCTCCATCAACCGCACCACGTTCGCGTGCGTCACCCCGACACCTTTCGGCAGGCCGGTCGACCCCGAGGTGTACATCGCGTAAATGAGGTTCTCCGGATCCGTCGACCAACAAGGGTTCGTATCCGGGGACGCGGACAGTCCACTGCCCTCCTCGTCGAGCACCACGAGCTCGCCGTCGAACACCTCGGCGAGTTGCGCCGCCCACGCGGATGTCGTGACCACGAGAGATGCCCCCGAATCCGCGAGCACGTGACCGAGCCGCTCAATCGGGTTCGCCAGATCCAACGGCACGTAAGCCGCGCCTGACTTCATCACGCCGAGCAGCGTGGGCACCAGGTCCGGCCCACGATCAAGACAAACTCCCACCACTGCCTCGGCGCTCGCTCCGAGCGTACGAAGGTGATGTGCCAGCCGGTTCGCCCGCGCGTTCACCTCCGCATACGAAAGACGCGCTTCTCCAGCCACGACCGCGATCGCGTCCGGCACCGCCGCGACCTGCCTCTCGAACACTTCGTGGACGCACCGCGACGCCGAAGGCGCGGACTCGACCGCCGAGCCGCCGGGCAACCGGTCCTGTTCGCCCGCGGGCAAGTACACCGCCCGCGCGTCACCGTCGCCGTCAGCGGCCATCGCCGCCAGGACCGTGCGCAACATTCCCGCCACTCGTTCCGCGTTGGGCTTGGTAAGTACCGAGGTGTTGGTGCGCAGATGCAGGTACTCGTCGGAGTGCGCGTGCACGGCGAGGCCGAACTCGGTCGGCGCGGAACTAGCCACCACTTCCGCCGACCCGCCGCCGAGACCGTCGGCACGACTGAAGTCGACGTAGTTGAACATCACTTCGATGAGGCGGCCGCCGATGCCGGCGATCCGCTGGATCTCCGGCATCGGGTAGAACCGATGCGCCCACGCCCCGGCCTCCCGATCGGCGACCCGGCGGATCAGTGTTCGCCAGGTCGGCGCGGACCGGTCGAAGGGAAACGGCATCGTGGTCAGGTACATCCCGTAGCCGCGCTCGACGCCAGGCGCCTCGGGGCGGGTGTGCGCCACCAGTCCGCTGTGGAACGCAGGCACGTCGGTAAGCTGGCTGAGCACTTTGAGATGCGCGGCGAGAAGCACGCTTTTCAACGGAACTCCGATTCCATCCGCCAGGGCTCGCAACCGATCCCGGTTCTCGAGCGGAATCCGCAGTCCGTAGCTCACCGGTTCGGCGCCTCGATCCGCCCATGTCGGCGGCAGTACGAACGGTTCGTATTCGCGCACCACGCCCAGCCAGAACCTCCGGTCATCGTCGGACTTCATCGCGGTGAGCTCGGCCGCGATCGCGTCGGCGAATCGCACCGGCGGTGCCTCGTACGGCGCCGGCTCCGCACCGTCCCTGATCCGCCGATAGCACTCGATCAGTTCGGCCAGCAGGAGGTGGTAGCTCCACCCTTCCATGATCGCGTGGCTCTGGGTGATGGTGCAGAACCACCCGTGATCGCCGCTTCTGTGCGCGTGAATGCGGAACAGCGGCCGAGGCGCCGTGAGGTCGAGCCCCCGCGTCTGTTCGTATTCGACGAAGGCGGCCAGCTCCATACGTTGCCCGGCCTCGTCGAGTCCGGCCAGATCGTCATAGCCACAAGGAATCTGCACTTCGTCCCACACCAGCTGCATCGGCACGGAGTAAGTGGTCAGGTCGACCGAAGTCCGAAGTACGTCGTGCCGGGTGACGACGATCGCGACCGCTTCCCGCAGCGCGGTGAGCGAGAAGGGCCGATCGTCGCGGACGAAGGCGGTCGAAACGTTGAGGTAGGTGTTCGCCACACCTGCCAGCATCTCGACGAGCATTCCGGTCTGCGCCTGCGAAAGCGGATAGGCGTCGGTAAGGCCGGGCGGCAGCACGGACCGGTCCTCAGGGGTGACCAACTCGAAAGGTGCGACGAACGTGTCGGCGGCCACCAGCGGTGCCCGGTCCGCGAGTTCCTCACCGAGCCGTGCCACGGTCCTGATCCGGAGCACGTCACGTACAGACACGTCGAAGCCGGTCGACCGCAGCGCGCCGACGAGCGTCACCGCGCGGATGGAGTCGCCACCGGCCAGGAAGAAATCGTCGTGCACGCTCACCTTGTCGACTCCGAGCACGTCGCTCCACACCGCGGCGAGCCGCTCCTCCAGCTCGGTCCGAGGGGCCGTGAACTCCCCTGCCGCCGCATCAAAACCCGCCGGCGCGGGAAGCGCCCGCCTGTCCAGCTTTCCATTGGTGGTCAACGGAATCGTTTCCAGGGAAACGTACGCGGAGGGGACCATGTACTCGGGAACTCCGGCCGCGCAGTGCGCTGCCAGTTCATCCGCCGGAGGGGGTTCGTCGTCCGCCGCGACCCAGTAAGCGACCAGACGGGTGCCGCGGTCGTCTTCGCGCACCACCACGACCGCCTCGGCGACCCCAGGGTGCAGGCCGAGCACCGCCTCGATCTCGCCGAGTTCGACCCGGTGGCCGCGGATCTTGACCTGCTCGTCGACGCGCCCGGCGAACTCCAACTCCCCATCAGGCCGCAACCGACCCAGATCCCCGGTGCGGTAGAGCCGCGCCCCTGGGCCGCCGAATGGGTCGGGTACGAACCGCTCCGCGGTCAGTTCCGGCCTGCCCAGATAGCACCGGGCGATCGAGACCCCGCCTATGTAGATCTCCCCCGTCACCCCGGCCGGGACCAGTTCACCGGTTTCGTCCAGAAGGTGCAGTGTCACGTCCCGCAGCGGGCGGCCGATCGGCAGCACACCGCCCGCGTCGACGTCCGCGGCGCCGATGCGGTGGAACGTGTCGATCACCGCGGTCTCGGTGATGCCGTGTGCGTTGGCCGTGACGGGACGCGCGAAACCCACTCGCTCCACCCAGGCTCGTAGGTCGGACGCCTCGAGTGGCTCACCGCCGATGTTCACCAGACGCAGGGCGAGGCGGTCGATCCGAGGATCGTCTTCGGCCGCCAGCGCGACCAACGACCGGAACGACGAGGGAGTCTCGAACAACATGGTGACCTGGCGCTCGACCAGCAGGTCGAGGAGCTCGTCCGGCGCCCTGCTCACCTCTCGGGAAACCAGCACGAGCTTCCCCCCGTACGACAGCGCACCCCACATTTCGGCCACGGACACGTCGAAGGCATAGGAGTGCAGCAATGCCCAGACATCGTCACGGCCGAATTCGATTCGCTCCCGGAGCGCCTCGAACAACCGCCGCACGTTGCGGTGCGTGAGGACGCAGCCCTTCGGCAGCCCGGTGGACCCCGAGGTGTAGATCACGTACAACACGTTGTCCGGGTCGGACACCGGTGGTGGATTCGCCTCAGACAGCCGTTCCAACAGCGCACTGTCCTGATCCAGCACCACGAGATCGCCGACTGGGACCGCCGCGAGCGACGGCAGCAGCGCGGACTCGGTCACCACCGCGGAAACACCTGCGTCCTCGGCCATGAACCCGATCCGGTCCGTCGGGTTCACCGGGTCCATCGGAAGGTATCCGGCCCCGGACTTGACCACCCCGAGTATCGCGGGAACCAGCTCGATCCCGCGATCAAGGCACAACCCCACCAGTGACTCAGGGCCGATCCCCAGACCTCGCAGGTGATGGGCGAGCCGGTTCGCCCGTGCGTTGACCTCCGCGTACGTCAGCGCGATCCCGTCGGCCACCACCGCCACCGCCTCCGGAGTGGCGGCGGCCCATGCCTCGAACTCCTCGTGCAGAAGTCGCGGCGACGACTCAACGAACTCGGCGACACCGTTGGACAGCAGCCACTCCCGCTCCTCAGCGGGCAGGTACACCGCTCGAGCATCTCCTCCGGAATCGGCCGCCATCGCTTCGAGTACCGCACGCAGCATCCCGGCGACCCGCTCACCGTTCACCCTGTCCAGGGTCCGCGTCCGTGCCTTGAGACTGAGCCCGCGCAAGGAGCCGGTCACCGAAAGCGCGAACTCGGTGGCGCTCGCTCCGAATCCCGAGCCGGTGGCGACCGAACCGTCGGTGACCGCCTGGAAATCCAAGTAGCTGAAAAGAACGTCGATCAACCGTCCCGTGCCGGGCGCCATGCGCTGGATCTCGGGCAACGGGAACCTGCGGTGCCGCCACAACCCGGCCTCGCGATCGAACACTCCGCGCACCAGTTCTCGCCAGGTGCGCGCGGTGCGATCGACGACGAGCGGCAGCGTGTTCAGGTACATTCCGTAGACCCGATCCGCCCCCGCCGTCTCGGGCCGGACATGGCAGACCAGCCCGGTGTGGAAGGTCGGCTGTTCGGTGAGTTGGCTCATCGTCTTCGCAAAGGCGGCGAGCAGCACGCTCTTCGGCGAGACCTTCACTTCGGACGCGAAGGCTCGCAAGGCGTCGGCTAGATCGGCCACCTCGATCTGAAGGGTGTAGGCCTCGTCGGGCTCCACGCCGCCGCCACCCCACCCTGGCGGCAACGCCAACGGAGGATGGCTCTCGACGAGACCGCGCCAGTACCCGCGATCCGCCGTGGAGACGAGCGACCGGCTTTCGGCCGCGATCGCGTCAGCGAAGCGCAGCGGCGAGGTCCCGAGCGCCGGGTCGGGCAAGCCGTCCCGCGATCGGCGGTAGCCGGTGATCAGTTCCGACATGAGCGAGTACAGACTCCACCCGTCGACGACCGCGTGCGATTGGGTGAGCGACAGCCACCAGCCGTCGTCCACTAGATGCACCCCCACCCGCAGCAGTGGAGCGATCCTCAAGTCGAACACCGCGGACCGCTCTGCTTCCACATACTCGTTCAGTAGCTGGTACCGAGCGGTCTCGTCCCGGGCTCGCATGTCGTGGACGGTCAACGGGACCTCGACCACCGTGTGCACCAACTGCATGGGTACGGAGTAGTTCGACAGGTCGAAAGAGGTACGCAGCACGTCCTGACCGCCGACCACGAGCGCGAGGGCAGAACGCAGGGCATCGGTCGAAAACGGCCGGTCATCGGCGATCCGGTAAGAGGCAGTGCCGTGGTAAGGGTTCTGGCCGCTGTCGGCAAGCATCTCCACGAGTACACCGAGTTGAATCTGCGAGATCGGGTAAGCGTCGTCGACGCCCTCCGGCAGTTCGGCCCGGTCCGAGGCCGAGATCAGCTCGAACGGCGCGACGCGTTCCTCGGCGGCGGTGGGCGCTGAACGGCCGGTCACCGAGCCGGCGAGGCCGGCCACTGTGGGATGGTCGAACACGTCCCGGACCGAAAGATCCATGCCTTCAGCACGCAGCGCGCCGACCAGCGCCACGGCGCGGATCGAATCACCACCGAGTTCGAAGAAGCCGTCGTGGGCCCCGACCCGCCGCACCGCGAACATTTCACGCCAGACCGCGGCGATGCGCTCCTCGGCCGGCGTCCTGGGTGCGATGTAGTCGGCGAAAGCGAACGAGTCGTCGTCCGGTGCGGGCAACGCTCGCTCGTCCAGTTTCCCGTTGGTGGTCAAGGGAATCGCTTCGACGACGACGAAGGCCGACGGCACCATGTAGTCGGGCAGGCTGGTGGCGCAGTGCGCGGTCAACTCGGTGCCGGAGACGGATCCTGTACCGGTTCCGACGTAGTAGGCGACAAGGGTTCGCTTGCCGGCACTGTCTTCGCGGGCGATCACCACCGCGTCCCTCACCCCGGCGTGTGCGGCCAGCACAGCCTCGATCTCTCCGAGTTCGATCCGGTAGCCACGGATCTTCACCTGCTGATCGAGACGTCCGAGAACGTCCAGGCCTCCGCCGGGCTGCCTTCGCGCCAAGTCACCGCTGCGGTAGAGCCGCGATCCGGGTGGACCGAACGGATCGGGCACGAATCGGGCCGCCGTCAGCTCCGGCCGGGCCAGGTAGCCGCGCGCGACTCCCGAACCGCCGACGTGGATTTCGCCGGGTACCCCGATCGGCGCCGGCTCGCCACTCCGATCGAGGACGTGGACTGTCTGGCCGTACAGGGGAAACCCTGCCGGACTCAGTGATCGCTCGATGAAATCTTTCGCGGTGAGTCGGTGGCGAGTGGTGACGACAGTGGTCTCGGTGATGCCGTACATGTTCACCAGTGCGGTCCGTGCCAGGCTGAGACGGTCCACCCACGGCTCGAGTTCACCGAGATCGAGCATCTCGCCTCCGAAGATGACCGTTCGCAGCGCCGACCGTTCGATCGCCGGAGCATCGGATGCCGCCGCGGCGGCCAGTGCCCGGAACGCCGACGGGGTCTGACACAACACTGTCACCCGTCGTCGGACGATCAGATCCAGGAAGTCTTCCGGCGAGCGGGTCACCTGCCGCGGCACGACCACCAACCGCCCACCGTGCAGCAGCGCCCCCCACATCTCCCACACCGAGAAATCGAAGGCATAGGAGTGGAACAGGGTCCAGACATCGCCCGCGTCGAAGTCGAACTCCGCGCGCCCGGCCTCCAGCAACCGCAGCACGTTCGCATGCGTCACCACGCAGCCCTTCGGACGCCCTGTAGAACCGGACGTGTAGATCACGTACATCACGTTGTCCGGACAGGACACCGGCTCCGGATCGCTTTCCGGCCCCACCGCGAGCAGGTCGTGGTCGCGCTCCAGCATCACGATTTCACCATCGAAGACGCCGGCCAGTTCGGGACCGTGCGAGTTCGAGGTCACCACCACCGACACGCCGGCGTCGGCGGCGACGAAACCAAGGCGGTCGGCAGGGTTCACCGGGTCCAGCGGGACATAGCCCGCGCCGGACTTCACCACCCCGAGCAAGGTGGTAAGCAGATCCACCCCTCGATCGAGACAAACCCCCACCAGGGACTCCGCGCCGACACCAAGGCGGCGCAGGTGATGGGCGACCAGATTCGCCCGGCGATTCAGCTCCGCGTACGACAGTTCGATCCCGTCGGCGACCACGGCCACCGCCTCCGGCGACGCTGCGGCCTGAGCTTCGAAAACCTCGTGCACGCAGCACGACACCGGTCCGTCCGCACGGGTTCCCCCTGCGTCCAGCAGCCACTCACGCTCCCCGGACGGCAGATACGCCTTCCGCGCGTCACCTTCCACATCCGCGGCCATCGCCACCAGCACCGAGCGGAACATTCCGATGATCCGGTCGGCGTTCGCCTGGCTGAGCACGTGGGAGTGGGAACGCAGGCTGAGCACGCCGTCGAGGGCGGTGAAGCCGAGTCCGAACTCGTTGGGAGCCTCGTTGAGCCCCCAACCCTCGCCGACCGCGTCCTCGTCGAGCCGGTGGAAGTTGAGGTAGGCGAAGAACACGTCCACCAGTCGCCCGCGTCCCGATTCGCCGGGGATCGCGGGCATGGGGAAGTGCCGGTGGGGCCAAGCTTCGATTTCCCGGTTCGACACCTGGCGCACCAGTTCGGACCAGGTCCTGGCGGATCGGTCCGCGGGGAAGGGCAAGGTGTTCAGGAAAGTGCCGTACACCCGGTCGGCTCCGCGTTCCTCGAGCCGCGTGTGGGTGACCAGGCCGGCGTGGAACGCAGGCTCGTCGGTGAGCTGGCTCAGCACTTTCAGGTACGCGGCGACGAGCACACTCTTGATCGAGGCGCGCGCCGTCCTGGCGAGGACGTTGAGTCCGTCCTCGACGTCGGCATAGCTCGTGCCCGCGCGTACCTGCTTCGGCGCGACGGTCAAGTCGCCGTGCCAGTCGGCGGGCAGCACGAACTTGGCATGCCGTCCGACCAGTTCCCGCCAGTACGCGTTGTCCTCCGCGGATTCCACCGCGGCACGCTCGGCCACCACGGAATCCGCGAAACGCACCGAAGGCCGCTCGTATGGCTCTGGTGCGCGGCCGTCCCGAAGACGCTGGTAACAGCCGACGAGTTCCACGAGCAACAGCTGATTGCTCCAGCCGTCCATGACCGCGTGGCTCTGGGTGAAGCCACAGTTCCACGTACTGTCGGTGGTCAACTGGGCGAAGACCCGCAGCAGCGGGGCAGCACCGAGGTCGAATACGTCGGCACGTTCCGCCGCCACCGACGCGGCCGTTTCGATTCGCTGCTCCGGCTCGTCGAGATCCCGCAGATCCTGTACCTCGCACGAAACCTCGACCTGGCCGTGCACGATCTGCAGCGGCACCGAGAACCCGGTCAGATGCACCGACGTACGCAGCACGTCGTGCCTCGACACGACCAGCTCGAGCGCCTCCCGGAAGGCCGCGGGGTCGAACGGTCCGTCGTCCTTCACCCGGTACACGTTGACGTTGTGGTAGTTGTTCCGGGTCTCGTCGGCCAGCAGTTCGACCAGCATACCGATCTGATTCCGCGCCAGCGGATAGGCATCGACGACACCGTCCGGCAGCGCCGCGCGGTCCTCTTCGGTGACCAACTCGAACGGCGCGACGGCGGTGTGGTCTGCCACGGTCGACGTCGACCGGCCGGTCAGCAGCTTCGCCACGCCTGCGACGGTCCGTCGCTCGAAGAGTTCACGGACGGCCAATGCCGCCCCTTCCGCCCGCAGGGCTCCGACCAGAGCGACCGCGCGGATCGAATCACCACCGGCCTCGAAGAACTCGTCGTGCACGCCGACCCGGCGTACACCGAGTACCTCGCGCCAAACCGCCGCGACACGCTCTTCCATCGGTGTCCTCGGCGGGACGAACCCCGTCCGGGAGATCGAGTCCTCGTCCGGGACGGGCAGCGCCCGATAGTCGAGTTTTCCGTTCGCGGTCAACGGAATCGAATCGAGCGCCACGTATCTCGCCGGGATCAGGTATTCGGGCAGTTTCGTCCCGAGCTCGGCACGCAAGGCACCGGGTGAGAACCCCCCG
The DNA here is from genome assembly GCF_003947535.1 of Amycolatopsis sp. WAC 04169. Taxonomy (NCBI): domain Bacteria; kingdom Bacillati; phylum Actinomycetota; class Actinomycetes; order Pseudonocardiales; family Pseudonocardiaceae; genus Amycolatopsis; species Amycolatopsis sp. WAC 04169. Next base: position 602,916 of record NZ_QHJI01000007.1, read on the forward strand.
TTCTCGGCCGGGACCACATAGGCGACCAGTTGCCTGTCACCGGGGGAATCCTCGCGTAGCACCACTCTGACGTCCGATACGGACGCCAGGTCACCGAGTGCCGCCTCCACCTCGCCGAGCTCGATCCGGTAACCACGGAGCTTCACTTGTCCGTCACGACGACCGCGGAAGTCCGCTTCGCCATTCGGTAGCATCCGCACGAAATCCCCCGTGCGGTACAACCGCGCTCCCGGCGGGCCGAAGGGGTCGGGCAGGAAGCGGTCCGCGGTCAGCTCTGGGCGCCCGACATAGCCTCGCGCCACGCCCGTTCCGCCGACGTAAAGCTCCCCGGTCACTCCTACGGGGACCGGCTGTTGCAGGTCGTCCAGCACGTACATCGTCATGTTCGGCAGCGGACGACCGATCGGCAGCACATCGGCGGTCACCGTTCCTTCGATCGGGGAAACACAGGTACCGACCGACGCCTCGGTCGGTCCGTATTCATTGATCAGCTTCACCGCCGGCGCCAGTTCACGCCACGCCCCGACCAACCGTCTCGTCAACGCCTCACCCGCGACGACCAGTACCGAGGCGAGGGAGGCCGCCTGCCCGGCGGCGAGCTGGTGGGTAAGCACCTCGAGATGGGCAGGCGTGAGCTTGACGAAGCTGTACGGAGCGCCGGCGGTCAATAGCTCTCCAAGCCTCCCGAGATCCAGGTCCTGGGGCAGCAGGTGTACCGCCTGGCCTGCCATCAACGGCGCCCACAGGTTCGGGACAACGAGGTCGAAGGCGATCGAGGAGAACAGCGGGGCACCACCGGTCCCCAGCGCGGCCAGCTCCCGTACGGCCCACGACACGTGGTTGGCCAGCCCCCGATGGGTTACCGCCACACCTTTCGGCCGCCCGGTCGAACCTGACGTGTAGATGACATAGGCAAGCCGGTCGGGATCGGCGGGCACCGGCGGGATCGGCCCAGCACATACCTCGATCGCCGCTCTTTCGCGGTCGAGTACGACCACCCTTCCGTCGAATTCCTCCCCGATCTTGTCCTGATAAGCCGCTCCGACGACGACGGCCGTCGCACGCGCGTCGGAGAGCAGACTCGTCACCCGGTCGTCGGGGAAAGCCGGGTCCAGTGGCAGGTAGGCGCCACCCGCCCGCCACACTCCCAGCAGGGTGACGAGCAGATCCACACTCCGGTCGAGCAGAACCCCGACCACCGATTCGGGCCCGACCCCGGCGGCTCGCAGATAGCACGCGAAACGGTCCGCGCGCGACGCCAGTTCCGAATAGCTCACCCGGACGTCACCGGCCACCACCGCGATCGCGTCCGGTGTCCGCGTGGCCTGTTCCACGAACAGCTCACACAGACCACGTGTCACCGGCTCGGAGCGGTCCGCCCATTCGGTCAGGACACGAGCCCGTTCACCCTCGGGCAGGAAAGTCGCTCCGGCGTCACCGTCCGGATCGGCGGCCATGGCTTCGAGCACGGACCGGAACATCCCGGCGATCCGCTCGACGTTGGCCAAGCTCAGCGACCGCGAATCCGCGGTGAGGTGGATGTGCTTGTTGCGCGAGGAGATGGTGAGGGGGAACTCGGTGGGGCTGTCGTCGATACCGGCCGCGTCGTCGACCAGCGCCAGGTCGACCTGACGGAAGTCCTGATAGTTGAAGAACACATCGATCAGGCGCTGCGCGTCACCGCGGTCCCGCTGGATGGCGGGCAACGGATATCGGCGGTGCGGCCACGATTCGGCCTCTCGCACGAACAGTCCCCGGACCGAATCCGTCCAGGTGGTCGCCGAGCGGGTGAAGGGGAACGGCAATGTGTTCAGGTACATCCCGTACACCCGCTCGGCGCCGAACACCTCGGGACGCGTGTCGTAGACCAGGCCCGCGTGGAATTCCGGCTCCTCGGTGAGCTGGCTCAGCACCTTCAGGTACGCAGCGAGCATGACACTCTTCAGTGAGGCGTGCGCTGCGGCCGCCAGCGCGCGTAGACCACCCTCCAGATCAGCCCAGCCGACCCGCACGCGGTGCGTCGTTCGCGGGGAGTCCTGCTCGTCACCCCACCCCGTGGGCAACCGGAACTTGGGGTAGCTGTCGGTGATACCGCGCCAGTGGTCCCGATCGCCCGCCGAGTCCAAAGCGGTCAGCTCCGCGCCGATGGAGTCGGCGAACCGGACCGCCGGTGCCTGATACGGCTCGAGCGACGCGCCGTCCCGGAGCCGCTGGTAACAGCCGAGCAGCTCCATGAGCATCGAGTGGTAACTCCAGCCCTCAAGGATCGGATGGCATTCGGTGATCGACACCCACCAACCGCCCTCGGCCGCGTGGGCGAAGAACCGCACCAAGGACGGAGTGGCGAGGTCGAACAGCACCGTGCGCGATTTCCGCGCGAACTCACGCACGGCCTTCTCCGCGTCCTCCGCGGCGAGGCCGGTGATGTCCCGCATCCCGGTGGAGACTTCGGCGGTCGCGTGCACCAGCTGCATCGGCACCGAGAAGTCGGTGAGGTGCAACGAAGTCCGCAGGACTTCATGTCGTTCGACCAGGATCTCGGCGGCCCGCCGGAACGCCGGAAAGGAGAAGGGACGGTCATCGCGGACACGGAAGGAGGTGACGTTGTGGTAGTTGTTCTGTCCTTCGTCGGCCATCATCTCGACGACCATTCCGGTCTGGAGTTGCGAGAGCGGGTAAGCGTCGACGATTCCCTCCGGCACCCGGAGCCGGTCAGCGGGAGAGATGAGCTCGAATGGTTTGGTGACCGCCAAGTCGTCCTCTGACAGAGCGGATCTCCCGGTGATGAGCTCGCACAGGCCCGCGACCGAACGGCGGTCGAACACGTCCCGCACCGCCAGGTCGAATCCTTCGGCCCGTAGCGCTCCTACCAAGGCCACCGCCCGGATCGAATCACCACCGAGGTCGAAGAAGTTGTCGTGGACACCGGCCTCATCGACGCCGAGCACCTCGGCCAGCACCTCCGCGACCCGTTCCTCAACCGGGGTTCTCGGTGCCACGTAGGCGGTCATCGCGAAAGCGTCCGGCCCCGGCGCGGGTAGCGCGGACTTGTGCAGTTTCCCGTTGGCGTTCAGCGGGAGTTCCGTCAGATTCAGGTAAGCCGACGGCACCATGTACTCAGGTAGGTCACGGCTCAACGCGGCCCGCAGCTCGGCCACCGTCGGTGTTTCGCCATCGGCGGGCACCAGGTAGGCGACGAGCCGCTTGTCTCCGGGCTTGTCCTCTCGCACGATCGCCACCGCGTCCCTCACCCCCGGATGCGCGAGCAGTGCGGTCTCGATCTCACCGAGCTCGATGCGGTAGCCGCGGATCTTGATCTGATCATCGACCCTGCCGACGAATTCAAGACTCCCGTCGCTCCCGCGCCGCGCCAGATCTCCGCTGCGGTACAAGCGGGAGCCCGGCGGACCGAACGGATTCGGCTCGAAGCGCGCGGCGGTCAGCGCGGGACGGTTCAGATAGCCGCGTGTCACCGCCGGACCGCCGACACAGATCTCCCCCGGCACTCCGAGCGGCACCAGGTTTCCCGCCCCGTCGAGGAGGTAGATCCTCGAATCGCTGAGTGGTCGACCGATCGGATTGCCTGCGCGCGACTCCAGATCCGCCTCGGAAACCCGATGCCAGGTCGTGTGCACGGTGGTCTCGGTGATCCCGTACATGTTCACGAGCGCGGGCCGATCCAGACCCAGCCGGTCCACCCACGGTCTCAGTTCGGGGGTCTCCAGCTTTTCCCCGGCGAAGACCACCGACCTCAACGCCAGCCGACCAAGTCGGGTTTCATCGACTGCGGCCACCAGTGACCGGAACGCCGAGGGAGTCTGGCTGAAGATCGTGACGCCTTGCTCGGCGAGAAGGTCGAGCAGTTCCTCAGGCGACCGTGCGGTATCCCTGGGTACGACGACCACTCTGCCGCCATGCAGCAGCGCTCCCCACATCTCGAACACCGAGACGTCGAAGGCGAAGGAGTGGAACAGCGACCACACGTCTGACGCACCGAACCCGAAGTGCTCGTCCGCCGTCGACATGAGCCGCAAGACGTTCGCGTGGGTCACCACGCAGCCCTTCGGCCGCCCGGTCGAACCCGACGTGTAGATCACGTAGATCACGTTGTCCGCACCGGACACCGGAACAGGGTTCGTCACGGGGAAATGCGTGAGTTCCCGTTCGTGATCGTCCAACAGGACCAGTTCGCCCTCGAATATCCCACGGAGCGACGAGGCCTGAGCCGAGTCAGTAACCAACACCGACACGCCCGCGTCAGCGGCAATGAATCCCAGACGATCCGGTGGGTTCACCGGATCCAATGGCACGTAGCCGGCCCCTGACTTCATCACTCCCAGCAGAGCCGGAATCAGCTCGATCCCGCGCTCGTGGCAAACCCCGACCAAATCCTCCGCGCCGACCCCGAGGTCGCGCAGACGATGGGCGAGGCGGTTCGCTCGTGCGTTGAGCTCCGCGTAGGTCAGCTCGATCCCGTCGAACACCACAGCCACCGCGTCAGGGGTCTCGGCGGCCCGTGCCTCGAACACCTCATGCACGGTCAGGGACGGAAACTCGGGATCGTCCAGCGGTGGCCCGGTGACCGTCATCCGCTCCGCGTCGTCAAGTAGTTCCAATCGCGAGACAGGCGCGTGCGGATCCGTCAGCGCACTGTCCAGCAGGCGCGTGAAGTGGCTGCTCAGGCGAGTGACCGTCGCGGCCTCGAAAAGGCCGGTCGCATAGACGAAACGGCCTCGCAAGGACCCGTCCGGCGAGTCTTCTATCTGAAGTTCGAGGTCGCATTTGGCGATGTCACCACTGAGCTCGACCGGCTCCACCAGCAGACCGGGCAGGTCGAACAGTTCGCCGCGCTGCTCGTGCATCGTCAGGGCGAGTTGGTAAAGCGGGGTACGGGACATGTCCCGCTCCGGGCGCAGTTCGTCCACCAGCGTGGGAAACGGCACCGACTGGTGTTCGTAAGCGGCGATCAGGTTACCCCGTGACCGCTCGACCAGCGCCCCGAAACCCGGGTCACCGGTCCAGCGACCGCGCATCACCAGGTTGTTGATGCCATAACCGATGAGTTCCTGCAGTTCGGGACGGGTCCGGCCGGAAACGACCGTACCCACCGGCACGTCGGTCTCGCCGGTGTAACGGGCGACGAGAACTTGGAACGCGGTCAGCAGCACGACGAATGGGGTCGTCCCCAGTTTCCCGGCCGATTCACGTATCCGTGCGGACAGCTGTGGGGTCAAGGTGATCGGGACGCTCCCGCCCCGGTGATCGCGTACGGGAGCCCGAGGATGATCCGCGGGTAGGTCGACCGGTTCGTTGCCGTCGAGCTGATCGCGCCAGTAGTCCAGTTGCCTTTTCAGCACGGCACCGGCCACCGTCCGGCGCTGCCAGGCGGCATAGTCCGCGTACTGCAACGGTAGCGGTGGCAGCGGTGACGGGCCACCCTCCACGAACGCGCTGTAGAGAGCACTCAGCTCGATGCCGAGAACCCGCGTCGACCACGCGTCGAAGGCAATGTGATGGAACACGATCGTCATGAGGTGTTCGGACGCGGAGATGCGGACCAGCCGTACTCGCATCGGCCACTGGAACTCGAGATCGAACGGAGTCCTGGCTTCCCGCTCGACCAACTCGTGTGCCCGGGCACGCCGTTCCGCGATCGAACGTCCCGGCATCTCTTCGATCGGCAGTTCGAGTGGCGTCGCCGGATCCACGATCTGGGCCGGTTCGGTACCGGTCAGCACATATCGGGTCCGCACCACCTCGTGCCGGGCGACGATCTCCGAGACGGCCTCGGTCAATGCGGAGACATCGAGTTCGCCGCGCAGCCGGAAAGCCAGGGGGATCAGATATTCCGCGCTTTCCGGATCGAGCCGGTTGAGGAACCACATCTGCTGTTGCCCGAACGACAGCGGCAGATGCCCCGACCTATCGACACGCTCGATGGCGAGTCGACTGCCGCGGGACTCGCCGGCCAGCCGTCGCCGCAGGATTTCGTCCCTGAGCGCCTCCATGTCAGCGCTTTCGAGTTCCCCCATGGTCATGGCTGTCGTTCCTTCCGCTGTCGCGAATTCGGCTCCGGCTCGACGTCCGGCCCGCCGGGCTCGGACCGGTGATGTACTCAGTGCGCCGCGTTCTGCTCCATGCGCTTACGCAGGCTCAGCGGGCGCATGTCCGTCCATACCTCTCCGATGTGCGAAAGGCACTCGGCGCGGGTGCCTTCCTTGCCCTCCGCCCGCCAGCCCGCGGGCATATCCCTGTCCACCGGCCAGATGGAGTACTGCTCCTCGTGATTGACGACCACGCGATAGACCTGGTTGTCGTCCTGCTCATCGACCATTGGTTCCTCCTCGTAGCGGGAATCTCGTAGTGCCTTTTCGCGGCTTCGCACGGACACACGAAGCCGTCACGAGCGGGGAATTCGGGAAGTCGCCACAGCTCGGCCGGTCCACGGTCGCCGAGTGGGGATCAGTCGGACATCGCGACCAAGACACGGCGCTCACCGGTGTACGGCCGCCTGCCGTGCCCGACCAGGACATTGTCGATGAGCAGCAGGTCCCCGGGACGCCAGTCGACATCCACCGCAGCCTGCAAAGCGCGATCGCGGACCTGGAACACGTACTCGTCGGGAATCGGCTCACCATCGGCGAAGGTCACCGACTGCGGCAGCTCCTCCGGCGGCATGATCTGTGCCAACGCGGCGGCGGTATCGTCACCGAGAGCGGCGGGGTGCCACTGATCCGCTTGGTTGAACCACACCTCGGCCCCGGTCGACGGGTGTCTGATGGTCGCGGGCCGGACCTGGCTGACCCGCAGGCCGCCCGCGGTCCACCGCCAGTCGGCTCCAGTCTCCGCGAGGAACGATTCGACGTCGGCGCGACGGTCTGTCTCGAAGGTGTCCTGCCAGCTTTTCCCCAGACCTACGCCGTCGTGCAGGTTCTGCTGGTAGCGCACGCCTCCCGCGAACGCCGTGCGGACCTCCGGATCGAGAAGGTCCAGCCACAGGGCCGCGTCGACGACCGGGGTCGCGCCGCCGACCGGTGCCGCGATCTCGCAGAAGAACAACAGCCGAGTGGGCCAGCGTGACGCGTAGGAGAGCTCGTTGTGCATGGAGATGGTGAACTCGGCGGGATACTCGGTGGAGGTGTAAAGGTGCTGTCCTACCTTGGTCCGCGGCGAGTTGCCGTGCAGGTAGGCGAGCCGGTTCGGCACCAACTGATCGAGCACTTGTTCGAGGGTGTCCGGAGTGACACCGAAACCACGGAAGACCAGCGCCTTCTCTTTTGTCAACGTCTCGGTGACATCGAAGCCATCGAGGTATTCGACGAGGTCGCTGACGCTCGCCCCGATTCCGGTTTCGGACGGGTCGATCTCCCGTGGTTTCCAGCCGGCTGGATCGTTCATGCCAATCCCCCTCATGGCGTGCGTCATTGAGGGGAGATTCCCGCTGAGGTCCATATTTCTTCGATATCGCGGAACACGCGGAGCCGGCAGGCGTGGGGGGCGCCCGCCGGCTCCGCCGGCATCGGTCTCAGTCGACCGAAACCTTTTCCTGTGCCCGCCCCACGACGGTCGAGGTCTCTCGCAGGCCGATCCTGTCGTGCAGCCGCTTGAGTGGTCGCGGCGCCCACCACGCGGCCTTGCCGAGCAGGGTCATCGTGGCGGGCACCAGCAGGCACCGGACGATCGTGGCGTCCACGAGCACCGCGATGAACAGTCCGAGCCCGATCTGCTCGACCTGGCCGACCTTGGCCGCGGCGAAGAACGCGAACACGATCAGCATCAGCAGGGCGGCCGAGGTGATGATCCGGCCGCTGTCCTGCAGCCCGTGCCGGACCGCGGTGTCGCTGTCCTCCCCCGCGTCCACGTACTCCTTGATCCGGCCGAGCAAGAAGACCTCGTAGTCCATCGAAAGCCCGAACGCGAAGGCGAAGACCACGACGATCATGTACGGACTGAGCCCGCCGACGGTCAACGTGTCCAGCGGACCGGCGAGGAACCCGTCCTGGAAGACCGCGACCAGAACCCCGAAAGTGGCACCGAGCGAGATCACGTTCATCGCGATGGCCTTCAACGGGATGATCAGCGAGCCGGTCATCAGGAAGAGGAGCAGAATCATGGCCAGCGCGGTGATCGCGATACCCAACGGTAGCCTGTCGGCCAGCCGTTGCTTCAGGTCGATCAGCTGAGCCGCGTCACCGACCACCCAAGACTCGATTCCGCCGGGTCGGTCCGCTCGGAGCCGGTTCACCAAGTCCTGAGCGCCCTTGCTCTGGCCATCCCCCTTGGTCGCGATGACCACGGCGGATACGGTCGGGTTCACCGGCCTCGCTTTCTCGACGCGAAGCACCTCCGGATCCGAAGCCCACTTGGCGGAGTAGGCGTCCAACGTCGCCGGATCGGTGCGGGCCACCACTCGCACCGCGGCGAGGCTGGTCTGCCCGAACCGGGCGTCGAGCTGATCGGCGACCCTGACCGATTCGATACTCCGGGGAAGTCCCTCCAACTGAGGAACCTTGACGTTCACGTGCAGCACCGGCGCCGCGATCGCCAGCAGTACCACCAGCGAACCCAACACCACCAGCAACGGTCTGCGCTGCGTGGCTTTGGCCAGCCTCGCGAAGAAACCTTTCTCGAGTGCCGCGGCGGCGGGCTTCGTCCCACCTGCGGCCGCGGTGCGCGACGCGGCTTGTCGGATCAGGTCCTTCTTCCCCGGTTTGATCCACTTGCCGAGCAGACCGATCAGCGCCGCGGTCAGCGTCAGCCCGGCCAGCATCGCGACGAGGGCGGCCGAGATCCCGGCCGCGGCCATCGCCTGCAGGCGTGGAACGTCGAAGACCGCCAGGCCGGTCAAGGCGGCCGCCACTGTCAGCGCACTGAACGCGATGGTCCTGCCCGCCGTGCGCCAAGCCCGCTCGACGGCTGCCGCCCGGTCGTCCGTGGCAGCCAGTTCCTCCCGGTAGCGGGCAACCAGCAACAGTCCGTAGTCGATGGAGAGCCCGAGACCCAACAGGGTGACCACGGTGATGACGTTGGCGTCGAGATCGAAGATCGCGGAAAAGCCCAGCAAACTGGCGAAGGCCCCGAGCATCGTGCCCACCGCGGCGAGTATCGGGAGCCCGGCCGCGATGACCCCACCGAACACGAACAGCAACACGATCGCCGTGAGCGGGAGCGAGAACAGTTCGGCCCGTTGAAGGTCTTCATCGACAGCATCATTCGCCTGCGGACTGATCAACTCCCCGCCGCCCACTTGTACCGTGGCGCCAGGCAACTCGTTCGACAGTTGTTTCAGTCGGGTCGTCGATTCACGGAAGGGCACCGCCTGCTTTTCAGCCTTGGCCAGTACGACGGTTATCGCCACTGCCCGCTTGTCCGTCGCCGTGCGGGGTTTGGCCACTTCCTTGACACCCGGGATCGCTCTGACGTCGCTCAGTGCCCGGTCGACGACTTCTCCCGTGGCGGGAACCAACGGATCGACGTTGTCGACCACCGCGATGAACTCGACCCCCCGGTCGATGCCCTCTTTCATCGCATCGCGGGCGTGGCTCGCCTCGGTCCCCTTCATGTTGTTGGTGTCCCCCATGCCGTCGAGCACGGGACCGATGGCGAACGAGCCCGCGATCATGACCAGCACCCACGCCGTCAAGACCCACCATCGTCTGCGAACGCAGAAGTTCCCAAGTCGGCTAATCATGGGGAAAGCATCGCGGGAAGAACGCGTGATATCGGTAGTCCCCACACCCGAGTTCGGGGTGGTGCTGGGTACAGCAGGATACGGAATCCAGGTCCCTGGTGCCCGCTTCGCGCGCTCCTTAGGCTGGTCTCATGACGACGGATGTCGGTTCGGAAACCGCGAGTGGACGGCTTGGCGGCCTCCTTCGCGCGCCGCTGAGCCCGAGGGCATGGCGCGACACGACCGTCGTACTCGCGGGTTTCCCTCTGGCCCTGGCGGCGTCGGCGATCGTGGTGACGATGTTGGCGCTCACGGTCTCGCTGGCGATCACAGCTGTGCTCGTGATTCCCCTGCTGGCGGCCCTTTTCTGGCTGAGCAGGGCGTTCACGTTCTGGCAGCGCGCTCGGCTCCGGGGGCTACTCGGGATTTCCATCCCGCCGCGATCGCGGCTGCCACGGGAAGACTGGCTGCGTGGACTCTGGACCGAAGCACGCACGAAAGAGACCTGGCGACACGTCCTTTACCACACGCTGGCCGGCGTGACCGGCACGGCGGGCGCGGTGCTCGTCTCCGGTTTCTGGACGCTCGGTGCCCTGTTCAGCACCATCCTGGCCCACGGCTGGCTGTTGCCCGACACCTCGCGAATCGACCGTTCGCCACTGGTTTTCGCGTCCCTGACCGTACTCGGCCTCATCCTGCTTCTCGCGGCGCCCGCGGTCGCCGCGAACGCCGTGAAGGTCGATATCGGCCTTGCGAAAGCCCTCTTGGCACCCAGTAGGAGCGAAACGCTGGCACAGCGAGTCGAAACCCTCTCCGCGAGCAGGACCGAGATGATAGACGCGGCCGATGCCGAGCGCCGCCGTATCGAACGGAACCTGCACGACGGCACGCAGCAACGCCTCGTGTCACTGGCGATGAATCTGGGGATGGCGCGCACCACGCTGACCGGGATCCCCCCGGAGGCCCGTGAGGCGATAGAGCAAGCCCATGAGGAAGCAAAACTCGCGCTGTCCGAGTTACGGGACCTGGTGCGCGGTCTACATCCCGCGGTGCTAGACGACCTGGGGCTCGACGCGGCGCTGTCCGGAATCGCTGCCCGGTCTCCGGTGCCGGTCAGACTGCTCGTCGAATTGCCTCGTCGGCCGCCCCGCGCCGTCGAGACGATCGCGTATTTCGTGGTCTCCGAGTCACTCACCAACGCCGCCAAGCACGCCCACGCGAAGCAAGTCGATATTGTCGTCGAAATGACCACTGACGAGGTGCTCGGAATCATCGTGTCCGACGACGGCCGAGGGGGCGCCGACCCGACCCTTGGCACTGGACTGCGCGGTTTGGCCCAGCGGGTCGGCTCGGTCGACGGAACGATGTCCATCGACAGTCCGCAGGGTGGCCCGACCCGACTAGTGGTGACACTGCCATGCGCGTGGTGATCGCCGAGGATTCGGTCCTTCTCCGCGAAGGCCTCGTACGGTTGCTCGGCGTCAACGGATTCGAGGTCGTCGAGGCGGTCGGCGATGGCGAGCAGCTCGTCGACGCCGTCCAGCGGTACGAGCCTGACCTGGTCATCGCGGACGTACGCATGCCGCCCACGTACACCTCCGAGGGGCTGCAAGCCACCCTCACGATCCGCGAACGATGGCCGGCCGTCGCGGTGCTCGTGCTCTCCCAGTACGTCGAAGAGCGGTACGCGTCGGATCTTTTGTCAAGGGAAACCAGCGGTGTGGGTTACCTGCTCAAGGACAGGATCGCCGACGTCGTGGAGTTCGTCGACGCGCTCCGCCGGGTCGCCGCAGGCGGTACCGCGCTCGACCCCGAGGTAGTCGCGCAGATCCTGGTGCGCAACAGGCAGCGTCCCCTCGAACGGCTCACCGCACGAGAACGTGAAGTTCTGGCGATCATGTCGGAAGGGCGCTCGAACTCCGGTATCGCGGCCGCGCTCGTAGTCAGCGAGAGCGCCGTCGCCAAGCACGTGAACAGCATCTTCACAAAATTGGACCTCGCCACCGCCGACTCCGACCACCGTCGGGTACTGGCGGTCCTTCGTTTTCTCAACGGTTAGAGAGGACTCGATGTCCACCACGACGACGGAGACCCTAAACCCCAGTAAAACCTGGTTCGCCGGCGGCGCGCTGGTTACAGTCCTCGTCCTGCTCCTCGCCGGCGCCATGGTCTGGTCATGGCTGTCCGGCGAGAGCCGGCCCAACACCGAGTCGCAGTCGCAGATATACCGGCAACCGATCGGCAGGATCGAGATCAGCTCCGCCGCGGGCGACCTCACCGTCTCGGCGGGTCCTGACGGCGAGGTGGGCGTGGATCGACGGCTGGAGTGGACCGCCCACAAACCGACCTACACCGAACAGTGGAACGGCGACACGCTGCGAATCACCGTCCGGTGCCCGGACGGCAAGCTGGGTTGCTCGGTGCACTACACGATCCGGGTACCCCGATCGATAAGCGTGCGAGCCCATACGGACGCGGGAGACCTCGATATACGGGACCTCAGCGGCGACATCAAGGCCGAGACCGAGGCCGGTCGCACGACGCTGGAGAACACCAAGGGCAAGCTTTACGCGCGAAGTGGCAACGGTGACCTAACGGCCACCGGGATCACCTCGGCCGAGATCGACCTCGGCACCGGCGCTGGGCACGTGGACCTTCGGCTCAGCGGCGTTCCCAGCCTCGTGCGGACGTCCAGCGGTGCGGGCGACGTCCGCGTCCGGGTGCCCGCGAACCCGAGTGGATACCAGGTGCGAGCCGATACGAACGCGGGCAGGCGTGTCGTGGAGGTCCAAGACGTCCCCGCCAGTCCGCATCGGATCGAGGCCTCCACCTCGGCCGGTGATGTGACGGTGGCCGGCTCCTGAGGGACCCTGCCGTCTGTTCGGCGCGCCTGGGTATGCGGGCGTGTGGGCCCGGGCGCCGCATTCAGGTGGTCAAGTCGATCCCACGCTCTGCTTCGGCTGCCTTCTTGCCGGCGAGACCGACGACCGACAGCGCGGCCAAGAGGGTCATTACGCCACCCACCAGCAGGATGGCCGTGCGTGAACTGAACGCGTCCAGCAGGAACCCCGCGAGGAGGGCGCCGAGGGAGTTGGCACCGGAAGTGAGCAAGGTGGCGATCGAGCCGACCCTGCCTTGCATGGCGTCGGGCGTGGTCTTGACCTGGTAGACCATGCCCGCCACGTTGGCGACTCCGGCGCCGTAGATGATCGTCGAGTAGATCGCGGCCAGCGCGATCGGATGACGGGCGAACGCGATCAGCGGCATCAACAACGCCCACGAGATGTTGACGCTCATGATGATCCGTCGGATTCCCACACGCTTCAGGTAAAAGTTGCTCGACAACGCGCCGAGCATTCCGCCGATGCCGTTCACCGCGATGATGAAGCCGACCGTGGCCGGCGAACCACCGTTCTGCTTGACGATCACGATCAGACCGAGGCTGAGAACCTGGAAGAGAATGTTGCTGGCCGCGACGATGCCGAGAGCCCGGCGCAGGTACGTCTGGGCCCAGACGAAGACGAAACCCTCCTTGACCCGGGTGAACATCCTCAGGGGTTTCCGCCCGTGTGAAGGTTTCTCCTGCAGGTCCTTCCGGATGAACAACAAGGTGATCAGCGAGATCAAGTGCGCGACGGCGGTGAATCCGAACGGCGCCCACCGGGTCATCGAGTAGAACAAGGTGCCCGCCGGCTGCCCGATCAGGCCCGCCGCCTGGCCACGGGCCTCGTTTCGGGCCAGCGCCGCAGCGAGCTGCCCCTTCGGCACCACATTGCGCACCACGGCCCGTTCCGCGAGCCGGTACAGCAAGGTCAAGGACGACTCGAGGAAAGCCACGGCCATCAGATGCGGTATCCAGACATGGCCGAGCAAGACCGTGACAGCGACACTGCCGATCGTGACCATCCGGCCGACATCGCACAGGATCATGGTCCTGCGCCGGTCCCAATGGTCGACCAGTGCGCCCGCGGGAAGCTGCACCACCAGGTTCGGCAACAGCGCCGCGAAGCCCACCAGCCCCGCGGCGGTCGCCGAACCGGTCGACCAGAACACCAGGAGGGTGTAGGCGATCGCACTGACCCGTGAGCCGAGGAAGGAGACTCCGGCGCCGATCCACAGCAACAGGAAGTCGCGGTTGCGGCCGAGTGGTACCTCCTTCCGGTCCCCCGGCGCGGCCTCGACGAGGCTCACGTCTCGGCCTCCTCGCCCATGCGCGCGAGTTCGGTATCCGAAAGGGCAGCGACTTCGGCTTTGATGCGTTCTTCGACGGCCTCGGCGATACCTGCGACAGTCGGCTGCTCGAAGACGAGCCGGATCGGGAGGTCGACCTCGAAACATTCCTGCAGCCGGGATACGAGCCGCACTGCCAGAATGGAATGCCCACCCGACCGGAAGAAGCTGCGTAGGACACCGATGTCGGTCCCCAGCAGCTCGGTGAAAATCTCCGATATCCGTTCTTCGATCACGTTCCTAGGCACGGCGAACGGGGGTTCGGCTTCCGTCTTGTCCGTATCGGGAAGGGCTTCCCGGTCCACCTTTCCATTGGCGTTCAACGGCAGCTCGTCGAGCGGCACGAAAAGCGACGGCATCAGGTAGCCGGGCAGGAAGGCCGCACAGTGCTCAGCGAGACCTGGTGCGTCACCGACGTAGTAGGCGACCAACCGTTCCCGACGCGCGACGACCGCACTCGCCCGAACACCGGGACACGCATCGATGACGGCCTTGACCTCCCCCGGTTCGATACGATAACCGCGAATCTTGACCTGGTCGTCCACACGGCCGAGGAAGGCGATGTCTCCACTCGGTAGCCGGCGGACGCGGTCTCCTGTCCGGTACAGGCGGTCCCCTGGTTCGCCGAACGGGTCCGGTACGAATCGTCCGGCCGTCAGGTCCGGTCGGCCGGCATAGCCTCGTGCCACTCCGATGCCTCCGACGTACAGTTCCCCGGGCGCACCCACGGGGGCCACACCCAAGCCCGCGTCCAGCACGTACATCGTGGCGTTCGGCAGCGGCCTGCCGATCGGTACCACGTCCACGTCCTGCGGAGCGTTCACCGGGAAGACACTCGTCCCCACCGACGCTTCGGTCGGGCCGTACTCGTTGATCAATCGACCCGGCCCCAGCAGGCTCAGCCATTTGGTGGCCAGCGCGCCGGGGAGGGCTTCTCCGGCCACCACGATCACCGACGCGAGGCTGGCCGCCTGCTCGGCGGTCAACTGATGCAGAAGGATCTCGAGATGCCCGGGGGTGAGTTTGACGAAGCTGAACGGCCCCGCCGCCTCCAGCGCCGCGCCCAAACCGGCCGACTCCGATTCCGGGTCGACGAGGTGCACCCGCTGCCCTGTCACCAAGGGCGCCCACAGATTCGGGACCACCAGGTCGAAGGCGACAGAAGAGAACAAGGGCGCCCCGGAGGTTCCCCGCGCCGCGAGTTCGGCCGCCGCCCAAAGGACGTGGTCGGCCAAGCCCCGGTGCGTGACTTGCACCCCTTTCGGCGTTCCCGTCGATCCTGACGTGAAGATCACGTACGCGAGATCGTCCAACTCGGAGTTTCGGGAAACCGGCTCGTCGACATTCCCCATTTCGGACACGACCAGGAACTCGGTCGCGTCCGATCGATCCACGGCGTTCGCCGAACCCACCACCGCTTTCACGCCCGCGGAGGCCAGCATCAAGCGAATCCGTTCCGTGGGAAAGGAGGGTTCGACGGGTACGTACGCCGCTCCCGCCTTCCACACACCGAGAAGGGAGGCGACCAGGTCGACCCCACGCTCCACCACGACGCCGACCACCGCCCCTGCTCCGACGCCACGCCGCCGCAAGCACCCCGCGACGCGATCGGCCCGCATGTTCAATTCCGCGTACGAGACCGTCGCTTCGTCAGTTGTCACCGCGACCGCGGCGCCGTCGGCCGCGACCCGGCTTTCGAACAGATCGAGTACCGATACCTGAGGAAGCGGTGTCGTGGTCGCGTTCCAGCCGGAGACGAGCTGTTCGGTTTCGGCTGAGGTGAGGAAGTCCAAGCGGCCGAGCCGGGCGTCCGGATCGGCCGCGATCGCGGCGAGCAGCCGAGAGAAATGCTCGGCAAGCCGCAGCACTGTGGACTCGTCGAAAATCGAGGTCGCGTACTCGAAGGCGGCCGTCAACCCCTCTTCGCCTTGCCAGACGAACAAGGTCAAGTCGGTTTTGGCGACCTGCCAGGCCTTCTGGAAGGCGTCCAACGAGGTCGTGTCCGCCAGGACCGCACTGGTGTCGCCTTCTTCCTGTAGATCGAAAGCGACTTGATAGAGCGGGGTGCGCGACAGGTCGCGAGTCGGTTCGAGAAGATCGACGATGCGCTCGAACGGCAATTCCTGATGAGCGAAAGCCGAGGTGACCACTTTACGCACCTTGCGGACCGCGTCGACAAATGACAGGTCAGGGGTCAGTTCGCAGCGCAACACCAACGAGTTGAGGAAGAACCCGGCCACGTTCTCCAGCCCAGGCCTGTTCCGCCCCGCGACCGGGGTACCGATCGGCACGTCCCATTGCCCCGCGTATCTCGCCAACAACGCGGCGAAGGCCGTGAGCAAGGTCATGAACGGCGTTGCGCCATGGCGCCTGCCCAACTCGATGACGGCCTCGGCCGTACCGTCCGGAATCTCGATCCGCGCTCCGGAGCCGTGTGGATCCCGTTCGACGGGCCGGCCTCGGTCCAGCGGCAGTTCGAGCCTCGGCAGCCCTTCGAGATTGCCGCGCCAGTAGGCGAGTTCCCGGGACACGACCTCGTCGGTGAGCCGAGCACGCTGCCAAGCCGCGAAATCCGCGTACTGAACGGAGAGTTCGGGCAGCTCCGGCTCGCGGCCCTCGAGCCGCGCCGAACACAATTCACGCAACTCCTGTGTCAGCACGACCGTTGTCCGGCCGTCCGACGCGATGTGGTGGACCGTCACCAGGAGCAGGTGCTCCTCGCCGGGAATCCGGATCAGCATCGCTCTCCACAGGGGACCGTGCCGGAGGTCGAAGCCGCGCTCGAACTGTTCACCGAACAACGCGGACGGCTCCGAGCCACAGAAATCCACGACGCGCAACTCGACCTCGCCCGGCCTGTCGATGAACTGCCGCGGTTCATCCCCTTGTGTCACATACCGGGTTCGCAACGCCTCGTGCCGTGCTTCGACGGTGTCAAGTGCGCGTTGGACGTCCGCCGGCGCCAGCGCGGCAGGCAACCGCAGGAACAAGGGGGCCACCCACTCGCGACCACCGGGGTTCATCTTGTCGAGGAACCACAACCGGTGCTGGCCGAACGACAGCGGCAAGGCACCTTGCCGGGACACCGGTGTCAGTGAGGCCGGTCGCTCACCGGACTCGTCCAGCAGTTTCGCCTGATCCTCCACCGTGGCCGCCAGGAAAAGATCACGCGTGGCGATGTCCACGTCCGTCCTGGCACGCAACAAGTTCGCGAGCTTGGCCAGTTTCAGGGAAGACCCACCCAACCGGAAGAAGTCGTCGTATACGCCCACTCGCTCAGTCCCGAGAACCTCCTCCCAGGCCCGAGCTACCATGTGTTCCGCGGACGTACGCGGCTCGGCGTACCGACCGGACGAACTCGCGGCCGGAACCGGCAGGGCGGCCCGATCGACCTTTCCGTTCTCGGTCAGTGGCAGCGCATCGGCCTCCAGAAAGACAGCCGGGACCATGACCTCGGGCAACCATTCGGCGAGATTCGCACGCAGCTCGGAAATTCGGAGTTCTCCGTTGCTCACCACGTGTGCGGCCATCCGCGTCCGCCCTTCGCCATCGCGGAAACCGGCCACTGCCGCCGCGACGACACCCGGGTGCGAGACGAGTGCCGACTCGACCTCGCCGGGTTCGATCCGCACACCGTCGACCTTCAGCTGGCCGTCGACCCGGCCGATGTACTCGAGGCACCCGTCGGTCCGCCAGCGGACCCTGTCACCGGTGCGGTAAAGCCGGGCGCCCGGGGGGCCGAAGCCGTCCGGCACGAACCGGTCGGCGGTCAGATCGGGACGGCCGAGGTAGCAGCGTCCGAGCCCGATACCGCCGACGTACAACTCGCCGACCGCGCCCGCCGGGGCGAGTTGACCATCGGGGTCCAGCACGAGGACACGAAGACGGTCGAGCGGACGGCCGATCGGGACCCGCCCGGCTTCCTTCCACGGTTCCACAGCCTGAGCGGTGACGTCGATCGAGCATTCGGTCGGACCGTAGGTGTTCCATATCTCCACGGGGACGTCGGCGCGGAGCCGTCGGCAGAGTTCGGCTTCCAGTGGCTCGCCGGCGGAGAACACCAACCGCAAGGTGACGCATTCCGCCCATCCAGGCTCGTCCGCGAGCAGCCGCAACACCGACGGCACACCTTGAAGGATCGTCACTTCCTGCTCGGCGATCGCGGCGACCAGCGCCGAGGGGTCACGCTCGGCACCGATCGGCGCGAGTACGACCGCCCCACCCGAGATCAGTGGTGCGAAGAACTCCCAACAAGCCGCGTCGAAGCCGATCGAAGTCTTCTGGATCACCCGATCACCGACTGACATATCGTGCCGCCGCACTTGCCAGTCGACGCGGTTGCCGATCCCCTCGTGTGTGATGACCACGCCTTTCGGCTGCCCCGTCGAGCCGGAGGTATAGAGAACGTACGCCGCGGAGTCCGGTTCGACGACGATCTCCGGAGCGGCGACGCCGCAGGCGTCGATGATGGACCGATCGGTGCCGAGGTTGACCACGCGGACATCCCGCACCGCCGACATCTCCGGTAGTGACGAGCGGGTCAGCAGGATCCTGAGCCCGGTGTCCTCGACCAGCCAGCGCCTTCGCACGGCGGGCAGACCGGGTGAGATCGGCACATACGCACCCCCGGCCCGCCACACTCCGAGCAGCGCGACCACGAGGTCGAAGCCACGCTCCAGACAGACTCCGACGAACGACTCCGCTCCGACGCCGAGCTCGCGGAGATGGTTCGCCAGCCGGTTCGCTCGGTTGTCGAGTTCACGGTAACTGAGTTCCGCCGCTCCGTGCACCACGGCTGTCGCGTTCGGGGTGCGGGCAGCCTGTATGGCCACGAGCTGGTGCAGAAGGGCGTTCACGGGCGCTCCTCGCAATCGGGTTCGTTCGGGTGTGCCCACCGGCGCCCGGTCACCGTCAGGCAAGGGTTTCCGTGCCGGTACCGAGAGCGAGCAGTCTTCGCTGCTCGGCGTGGTCGATCATGGGTGCCTTGGCAACCACGGAATCCGGCTCGGCGCACGCCACGGAGATCAAGCGCAGGAAGTGTCCGGCGAGACGCTCGATCGTCGCGGGTTCGAAGAGTTCGACGTCGTATCGGAATTCCGTCGTCAGCGAGCCGGGCGAGTGGGTGATCTCGAGGGAAAGGTCGAACTGTCCTTCCAGATGCGGCAGGTCGACCCGCTCCAGCAGGTGCCCCGCAACGTTGATTCGACCACCCGCGATCGCCGGCAAACGGTCGTCGTGCTGAGGTTTCACCATGGTGATCGCGATGCGGAACAGCGGGTCATCGGCGGCCCGGTCCGCCGCGAGCAAGGCGAACGGGTAGCCCGCCCGGAAGGTCGCGGCGCCGAGTTGCCCACCAGCTTCCGCGATCGTCTCCGCGAAAGTGGTGGCACCGCCGAACCCGGCACGCAGCACGATCGGGTTCACGAGCAGACCGACGACTTCCCGCAGTGAGCGGGTCCGGCGGACGGAAGCGGGGCATCCTACGGTGAAGTCGTGCTGCCCGGTGTATCGGAAGATCAACGCCTGGAACACGCCGAGCAGAACCGCGAAAGGCGTGGCACCCAATCCCCCCGCCGCCGTATGCACGAGTCTGACGAGTTCTTCCGGCAAGGTCGCTCGATGTGTCGCACCAGCGAACGCCGGCCTTGTCGGGCGTGGTCGGTCAGTGGGCAGTACGGCGGCCTCCGCACCGTCGCAGATCTTTTCCCAGTACCGCCGGAGCTCGATCCCACGCGGTGAATCCAGCAGCGCCCGTTCCTTGGCCACGTAATCGTCGAATCGTCCGGACAACGCAGGCCAGTCCGGCTCGACGTCAAGCCTGCTCGCCCGGTACGCCTCGATCAGATCCCGCCACACCAGCCGCTGGGACAAAGCGTCGCTGGCGATGTGGTGGATCACCACGACGAGCACGGCTTCGTGCTCCCTCAGCAGGAGGACGACTCGAAAGGCGCCGGTGTCGGTCAGCGCGAACGGCCGGGCGGCGACCGCACGTGCCGCGGCTCGCGCATCTTCGCCGTCCGGCAGCCACCTGACCTCCAGCCGGACCAGATCCGCCGCGCAGACGATCCGGACGGGCCGGCCTTCGAGCTCGGTGAACTTCGATCTGAGCAGTTCGTGACGATCCGCGACCGCCGATACCGCACGTTCGAGGGTGGGTATGTCAGGCCACGGCGAGAACGACGCAGCCGAAGCTTCGTTGTACGCGGTGCTCTCCGGAACGAGGTTGTGGAACAACCACAAGGACTGTTGTCCGAGGGAGAGCGCGCGGACGTCCTGCTCCACGGTTCAGCCGACTCCGGTGGTCTTGATGAAGTCGATGACATCGTTGACCCGGACGAAGCTCGCCACGTCTTCGTCCGGCACCTGGATGCCGAAAGATCCTTCGACCTCGGCCAACAGATCGACGCGAGTCAAGGAGTCCATGCCGAGCTCCTCGAAACTCGCCGTCGGCGATATCTCCTTGCCGTCGAGCTCGGGCATCAGTCCGCGGATCAGTTTCTCGACCTCTCCGACGACATTCGTGCTCATGACGTTTCCTCTCGTGGGGAGCGCGTTCAGGGGATGCGGATGATCTGTCCGGCGTAGGTCAAACCCGCACCGAAGCCCAGGACCAGCGCCAGATCACCGGGGCGGGCGCGGCCGCTGTCGCACAGTCGGCTCAACGCCAGTGGTACGGAGGCCGAAGAGGTGTTGCCCGTGTCGACGACGTCTCTCGCCACCCTGTCGGCGGGGAACTCGAGCACTCTCGCCAGGGTGTCGACGATCCGCCGATTGGCCTGATGGGGTACGAACCATTTCACCTCGGACATCGAAACGCCCGCCAGCTCACAAGCCCTGCGGGCGACCTTCGGCATGGTCGTGGTGGACCACTTGTAGACCAGCGGACCGTCCATGGTCACGTACTCCCTGCCGCCGGCGTCCTCCCGGATCTCCAGCACTCCGTGCCGAGCACCGTCACTACCCCATGCCACCGGACCGATATCCGGGGTTTCCGAACTCGTCACGACCGCGGCGCCCGCTCCATCGCCGAAGATGACATAACTGTCAGGAGTGTTCGGGTCAAGGAAGTCGCTGGTCCTCTCCGCCCCGACGACCAGGACGTTTCGCGCTTCGCCCAGCCGGACGGCATTGGAGGCCAAAGCGAGGGAATAGCAGAAGCCCGCACACACGGCGTTGACGTCGAACGCTCCGGCGTCCGGGATCCCCAGCCGGGACGCGATCTGCGGGCCGGCACCGGGCAGACGCTGCCTACGGGTGGCCGTCGCCAGGATCACCAGGTCCACCTCGGTGACATCCACGCTGGCGTCCGCCAGCGCCTTCGCTCCGGCCTCCACAGACATGGTGAGAACATCCTCTTCCGCCGAGGCGCGGTACCGCGTGAGAATTCCGGTGCGCTGTTCGATCCATTCCGGGCTCGCCGGGGTGAGTTCGGAGACCGCCGCATTGGTCACTTTTCGGCCCGGCCGATAGACACCCAGCCCGGAGATCGTCGAACCCTGTGTACGCGTCATCGACTTCCCCCATCTCCGTGGACTGGCCAGAGCGAGCCTCCTGTTCCCGGCTATATCTTTTCTACGGATCCACCTATAGGAAATGTATGGACATCTCACACAGCCTGTGGCAGGGCGACTCGCCCGATGACCGTCGGTGTGAGGGTGATGGAGTGGATTTCCTGCCGGACAACGAAGAGATCGAGACCGGTTACTTCCGAGAGCTCACTGAACGATACGGCTCGCCTCTTTTCGTCTACGACGGGTCGACGCTGGTCCGTTCTCTGCGCGAACTCCGCGAGGTGCTGCCGCCGGAGATGGAGATCTTCTACTCGCTGAAGGCCAACCCGAATGTGGCCCTGGTGGCCCTGCTGGCCGCGCACGGCGCACGAGCCGAGGTTTCGTCGTTGGTGGAGCTGCGAACCGCACAGCAAGCGGGGATTCGAGGCCAGGACATCATATTTCTCGGCCCCGGCAAGACACGTCAGGAACTCGTCGCCTGTCTATCCGCCGAAGTCGCCGCAGTGGTCGTCGAGTCCTTCGGCGAACTCGACGAACTGAACGTTCTCGCGGCGGCGGCCGGCAGACGCCAACGC
The DNA here is from genome assembly GCF_003947535.1 of Amycolatopsis sp. WAC 04169. Taxonomy (NCBI): domain Bacteria; kingdom Bacillati; phylum Actinomycetota; class Actinomycetes; order Pseudonocardiales; family Pseudonocardiaceae; genus Amycolatopsis; species Amycolatopsis sp. WAC 04169. The sequence goes on from NZ_QHJI01000007.1 coordinate 624,902, forward strand.
GTGCTGGTCCGGGTCAATCCGATCACTGCGGTCGCCGGCTCACGGTTGACGATGGGCGGGAGGCCAAGGCAGTTCGGCATCGACGAGGCCGAACTGCTCACACGAGCCGACCTGCCCGGCCGCTATCCGGCTCTCGACCTCGCGGGTGTCCACGCGTACCTGGGGACCAGGATCCTCGACCACGAGGTCGTAGTGGCGAACACGATACTGATCCTCGATCTCGCCGAGCGGGTCGCGGCAGCCACCGGGATCCGGCTGGACACCGTCGACGTCGGCGGAGGACTCGGAGTCGCGTACTTCGAGCGCGAGTCCGACCCTGATCTGGCAGGCCTGCGCGACGGGATGCGGCAGGCGGTCGAGCCGTTCCGGCTTCGTCATCCGGATACCAGGCTGCTCTTCGAATCCGGCCGCTTCCTGACCGCCCGATCGGGCGTTTACGTTACTCGGGTCAGATATGTGAAGGAATCCTTCGGCAGCCGGTTCGCCGTCACCGATGGCGGCACCCATCACCACATGGCCGCGGTCGGGATCGGCTCGTTCGGGAAGCGCAACTTTCCGGTCCGTCATCTCGACAGGCCCGAAGAGCCGCCCGACGGGCTGTGGCAACTCACCGGCCCACTGTGCACACCTGACGACGTCATCGCCAAGGACGTCGCGCTTCCCGCACCGCGGCCCGGCGACCTGATCGGGATCCTCCGCTCCGGCGCCTACGGCCCTACTGCCTCCCCTGGGCTGTTCCTCGGCCATGGCTTTCCCGCGGAAGTACTGGTGCGAAAAGGGAAACCTTACTTGATCCGAGACAGGGACGTACCGGCCGATCTGCTGCGCAAACAGCGCCACCACAAGTTCGCGGATGTGACGGACCCCGCGGTATGACGCCTGTCGAAGGAGTGAGCAGATGGATCGTCTCGAAGCAATCGAACAAATCCGGATCGTGGCTGAGAAGGTCCTCGGTCAGGGTGCTCTCACCTTGGCCGCCGATACCCGGCTGCTCGACGAGTTGAGCATCGACTCCACCGGCATCATCGAGCTGCTGATGGAGCTCGAGGACATCGTCGGCTTCGAAGTCGACCCGGACACGCTCGATCCCGCCGTCTTCCAGACCGCCGGCAGCCTCGCCGACTATCTCGCCGCCATGGCCTCGGGAAAGTGACCGTGTCGCCCACGGTCGTCGAAGACCTGCGCTCGACGAGCGAGGCCGAGGGCCTCGCCGCCGGACTGCGACTTCTGCTCGCAGGGGGGGTACCCGCGCCGTGCTCGAGCCGGGGTCTCACGCTGGTGCCGACGGGGGTAGACGGTTCGATCGTCGGCTGGACCCTGCCTGGCGCCTGGCTCCCCGCCGAGGATGCGGTCGTGACCGTTCTGTCGCACGAACTCATCGCCACCGAAGGGCTGGCACTGGTCGAAGTGAGCAACTGGGACCGAGCGAGGCCCGGTGATCCCCCGTCCGCCGATCGGACCGGGCTGTTGCTGGCCGCGGTCAGGCTGGGACTGACGGAGCACATGCTCGACGTCGCCGTCCGCCATCTGGGCGGGCGGCAGGCGGACGGCAAGCCATTGACCGACAAACAGCTGCTGCGTGGCGCGATCGCGGATGTGCTCGTCGAACTCGAGACTTGTCGGTACGGCCTGAGGTCGTCGGCGGATCACCCTGCCGTGGCCGCGGAACTGCACGCACGCCTCGACACAGCGGCACGGTCCATCCGGACCTTCTTCGGCGCTGAGGGATACCTTCGCGATCATCCGGTCCGTTGCCTGTATTTCGCCGAACTCGTGCATACCACCTGGACAGGGATTCCCGATGCGACTCGATACTGAGCTGGACATCCTCCGCGAGGAAGCCCGGGAATGCGCGGCGGATCTGCGAGAACGAGCGCTATCGGTCGACGCGAGTCCGGACCACCTCGACAAGCATCTCGATTCCGCCGCGTCGCGGGCGATCCACCGCTTCGACCCGATCAGCCTGGGCTGTCTCAAGTCCGCGGTCGTCATGGTCGAGCTCGCCAAGGGCGACGCGGGTACGGTGCTCGCATGTCCGAGTCAGTCGCTTGCCGGCATCCTGACCGGGCTGATCGGCGACGAAGACCAGCGCGGCAGGCTGGCCGCGGCCGTCGCGGACGGCAGGAGCTGGGCGTTCCTCGCCGTCACCGAACCCACCGGTGGCAGCGATGTGCCCGGCCTTCGCACCAAGTTGCACAGGGACGGTGACGGTTACCGGTTGCACGGCGCCAAGCGATTCGTCGGCAACGGCTCGCGGGGTAAGGCAGGCGTGGTCCTCGCCAGGACCGGCCCGAGTCCCTTGTCGCTGCGTGCGGCGCTGATCGAAACACCAGCTCCGGGTTTGTCCGCGGCTCCTCTGGAGACGATCGGCCTGCGCGGCGCACGGATCAGCGAGATGACCTTCGACGGGGTTCCGGTGCGGTCGGCGGATCTGCTCGGTTCGCACCTCAAGTCCTTACGCCGCGGAATGTGGGGACTACTGCAGTGCTTCAACATCGTGCGGGTCCAGGTCGCCGCCATGGCGGTCGGAACGGCGCTCGCGGTACACGAGTACGTACGCACCGAGCGTCGTGAGTGGACGGTCGAGGAACAGTTCGAGCTGGACGCGATGGAAGCCGAAATCGAGTCTGTGCGTCTGCTGACCTTCCAGGCGGCCGCTGACGTCGATGTCGACCGCACCCGTGGCTACGGCGCGGCACTGGCGAAGCTGACGGCCGTCGCCCTCTGCGAGCGAGTGTGCGCCCGCCTCCCCCGGCTACTCGGCAGGGGAGCGTTGCTGGAGCATCCGCTGCTCGAGAAGTGGTGGCGAGACTCGGCGGCGTTCGAGTTCATGGAGGGAACAAGCCATATCCAGCGGCTTCACGTGACACAGGGGTATCTCAAAGGGGAAGCGCACTATGGCCGTTGACCTGTCAACCGGGCCGGACGTGGCCACACCGGCCACGACCGCCACCCGGCTCGCGTCGGTGGCCGTGTACGTACCCGAGCACAGTTACTCGCTGGAAGACATAGCCGAGGTGCTCGGCCTCACGGCCCGTGAACTGAAGCGGTACCGGCGATTCATGGGGCTCGACAGGGTGCGCTGGGATCCGGCGGCACGACAGTCCGACCTGCTGGTGTCGGCCGCCCGCCTGTTGCCCGACCTGAGCAACGTTCGGTACGTGATCCACGCCAGGACGATCGAGCCCACTGGCCCCTACTCGGTCAACGCGCTGCACGTGGCCACCAGGGAACTCGGCCTCGGTCACGTGCCCGCGTTCGGGCTCAGCCAGCACGCGTGTGCGTCCGGGCTGCTCGGCATTGACCTTGCGGGGCGGATGCTGCGTGCCGATGGAGACCCGAACGGACAGGTTTTGCTGCTGACCGGCGAGAAGACCTATCCGCATGTGGCCCGGTACATGCCGGCTTCCACGGTGATGGGTGAGGCCTCGGCCGCTTGCCTCGTCGGTCTCGGCGGCGGACACGACCGATTGGTGGCATTCGAGACGCGCACACTCGGCGCCTTCAACGACTTCGGCGCCGACAGCGGCGAGTTGATCGCCGAGTTCGAGCGGTCCTATCCGGACACGCTCGCGGGGCTTCTCCGAACCGTCACCGAGAAAGCAGGTGTCGCGCTCGGCGACGTCCGACAGATCCTGCCGCACAACATCAACCGAATCTCCTGGGTCCGTGTGTGCCAGGTGCTCGGGCTTCCTGTCGACCGGGTGCTCCTCGACACGATCCCGGTGACCGGCCACTGTTTCTGCGCCGACTCGTTCGTCAACTACGCACATGCGCTGAGCCGCGGTCTGCTGCGCCGCGGTGACCACTACCTGATGGCGAGCGTAGGGCTAGGCGCGACTTTTTCCGCGATGCTCTTCAAACACTAGGAGGGGCCGTGCTGGGCTTGAGCGCCATCCACCACACCACGTTCGGCGTCAACGGAGCCGAACCGGACTATCCCGGTGTCATCGCGTTGTTCGCCGAACGTTCCGCACCCTATGGTGTGCCGGTCGACCGGTGGCAGAACCTCCCCGGCAACCGGAACAGCTATGCCCACATGGGGAAACCGGTGCTACGGGGGCTGGCCGGTTCGACGGATCCCGATCTCGTCGTCGTCGCGCACGCGCTCCCGGACTGTGGCCTGGCCACGTCGATTTCAGGTTATCTCGATCAGGGCTGCACGGGGCAACCACTCACCTTCGCCGTGACCGAACAGGGTAGAGCGACTCCGTTCACCGCGATACGGCTCGTTCAACAACTCGCTACCGGTGGTTATCGCCGTGCGGCCGTATTGGCGATGGACCAGGGCACGATCGCATACTCCGATCCGGCGTTGGCAGGGCTGGACTTCGGCACGGATCACGCCGTCGGCCTCCTGTTCACTCCTGATGGGGCGATCAAGGCGGGGCTCGCCCGCCACCTGCCCGGGGTGAGCCTGGAACGGCTGGACTCCGTGCTCGCCGCCGAGTTGGCCGAGCTGCCCTCCGGACCGGTGACTTTGGTGTGCGGGCCCACCGTCCCACCCCCGCGGACGCCACATCGATTACGCGTGGCGCCCAAGGACCGGCTTTGCACCTCGGTCTGGGCCGAACTGGCGGCAGAACTCGAGACCGCGACGTCCTTCGCACGCATGGTGCTCGTGGTCGAGTACGAGCCAGAGCTCGGCTACCTCTGCCTCTGCACGTTCCACGTGCCCGAGAACCTTGGGACACGGCCGTGAACGCAGGATTGGTGCACGACATCCTCGACGATGCGGCCGCCATGACGCCCGAAGCGCCCGCATTGAGCTGCGAAGGCCACACCTTCTCCTACGCGGACCTCGCCGACGCCAGCAAGCGGGCCGCGAACTGGTTGGCGAGCCAGGGGGTACGCCGCGGCGATCGTGTCCTGATCATTTCCCCGAACCGGCCCTCAACGGTGATCATCGGTTACGCGAGTTCCCGCATCGGTGCCGTTTTCGTCGTCGTCCACGAGCAGATCCGAGGCGCCGGTCTCGACCACGTGCTGAAGGACGCGGAGCCGGCGCTCGTGCTCACCGACCACCTCGACGTACGCTCGGCCTGCTCGGAAAACGCGATACCAGTGGCCGACACCGACACTTTGGAGTCCGACGGGACTCCGGCGGGGCCTGGCCCGTTGTCGATCGATCCGATCTGCCTCGTCTACACCTCGGGCAGTACCGGGATGCCGAAGGCGGTCGTTTCGACGCACGCGCAGGTGCTGTTCGCGGCAAAGGCCATCCAAGGACGACTAAGGTATCGCGCGGACGACGTTGTGTACGTCGCACTCCCCCTGTCGTTCGATTACGGGCTCTATCAAGTCTTTCTCGCCGCCCTCGCGGGAGCACACGTGTGGCTCGGTGGTTCGGCCGACATCGGCCCTGTCCTGCTACGGAACCTGCGCCGCGCCGGCGCCACCGTCCTGCCGGCGGTGCCCTCACTCGCCGAGAACCTTGGCCGTATGCTCGCCCGCTACGGCGGGGCACCACCCTTGCGGCTGCTCACCAACACCGGCGCCGCCATGCCGGCCCACGTCCTCCGGGTGCTGCGCGACCGGCTGCCCGGTCTGCGTGTGCAGTTGATGTTCGGTCTGACCGAATGCAAACGAGTGTCGATCATGCCCCCGGACGGGGATCTGGCCCGTCCCGGTTCCTCGGGTCTGCCATTACCCGGTACCGAAGTGCTCGTCCTCGACGACGAAGGCGACCCAGTTCCGGCCGGCACCGTCGGCGAGCTCGTGATCCGCGGTCCTCATGTCATGGCGGGCTACTGGCGGCGTGCCGAAAGCACCTCCGAACGGTTCCGCCGGTCGGAGGGCCTGTTCCCACGGTTGCATTCCGGCGATTACGGCTGGCTCGATGAGGATGGCTACCTCTACTTCAGCGGCCGACGGGACGACCTTTACAAGTCGCGTGGCTTCCGAGTGAGCGCGACCGAGGTCGAGGCGGCCGCGTGCCGGCTGCCGGGTATCCAATCCGCGGCGGTCCTACCTCCCGCTCCTGGTCGTCCCGAGGCGGTGCTGTTCTTGGTAGGTTCGCGCGAACCCGCCGAGTTCCTGGCGTCGTTGCGGGAGGAGATCGAGCCCTACAAGGTACCGCGGCTGGTTTTCCGGTTGGAACAGCTTCCGTTGACAGCAAACGGGAAAATCGACAGGAAGAAGCTCAGCGTCACGCTTGACGCCGAGTCACAGGGTCATTCCGCCGTCGACGGTGACGACTTGACCGGTCAAATAGGAGGCACGCGCTGACACGAGGAAGGAAACCACCTCGGCGATCTCGTCCACCGTGCCGAATCGGCCGAGCGCCACTCTGTCCCGAATCGCCTCTTCCTCGGCATCCCTCAGAGCCGAGGTCATGTCGGACTCGATGACGCCGGGTGCGATCGTGTTGGCCCGGATCCCGTATCGCCCGACTTCCTTGGCGAGTGCCTTGGTGAAGCCGATGATGCCTGCTTTCGAGGCCGAGTAGTTGGTCTGCATGGCATTTCCTGCCACCCCCGCCACCGACGACAAAGTCACGATGGCGCCTCCTCGCTGCTTCATCATCCTCCGGATCGTCGCTCGAATGACGTTGTAGGTGCCGTCCAGGTTCACATCGAGCACTGAACGCCAATCTTCGCCCGCCATCAGGGCGAGTGGCTTGTCCCGGATGATCCCCGCCGACGAGACGACCGCGTCGAGCCTGCCGAACTCGATTTCCGCGACCCGCACGAAATCCCGTACCGCGGCGGCGTCGGCGACGTCGACCTGACACGCGATCGCCCTCGCACCGTGTTCCAGGGCACCGGCGACCGCCTTTGCGCCCGCTTCCCGATCCGATCGATAACACAACGCGAGGTCGTATCCGTCCTTGGCGAGGCGATCCACGACAGCCCTCCCGATCCCCCGGGAACCACCGGTGACGATGGCTACCGGTCGCGATGAGTCGTTCATCGGTCGCTCCCCTCCCCAGGATTGCGGAGGTCCGCGGCCAGACGGGTTCCCCCTACCAGCCTGTCGACCTCCAGGACGATCTCGCCGTCGATGAGGCTTCTGCCGCTTAGGAAGGCGGTCCCGGCGATGAGTCTGTTCAGTTTCACCCGGTGCTCGATCGTCTCGCCGGGCAAGGCGTTCCTTCCGAAGCGAACCCCGCCGAACCTGCCCACGATCGGAACGGCCGAAGCCCGGGTATCCGGATGCGGGGCGTCCCACACCACCAGCAGTAGCGCGGCCTGCGCCCATGATTCGAGGAGCAGTACACCGGGCATCGACGCGGATCCGGTGACGGAGTGGGCGCAGGTGATCCGGTCACCGGGAACGAGTTCGACGATCTCGTCGACGAACAACATAGGCGGGCGGTGCGGCAGCAACTCCTCGACCGGGATCATCGTCACTCTCCGTCCCGATATCTGAGCCGCAGTCGCGCTGTCAGGCGCCCGTCCACCGTCACGACTGCAGAACAGAAAAGGTCGCTGAAGGACAATTCGATCCGCAACCGGTCGCCTGGGGCGACCGATTCGTGAAGCCGGCAATCCACGAGTTCGGCGAGAACCGCATCCGGGCGGCCGAGTACCGCCGCACGCAGGACGAACTCGATGAGGTAAGCACCCGGCAGCAAGGGAAAACCCGGAAAATGCCCGGCGAACACCGGGTCGGTGAGAGCGGGCGTCGTCGATACGACGATCCTGCTGACCTCCAGCGGAGTGGACGTGGCGTAGGGCGTCACCGGTTGCCGCTCAGAGTTTCGCTGGTCGGGGGACACGGTAGTCCTGAGCCACCTCGACCGGCCCAGGGCGTCTCGCGAGCGCGGCTTCGACGGCCGGCCGCAGCTTGATCCGTTTCGCGTGTTCCACCGCCTCGCACCGGTCGTGGAACTCTGGCATGACCTCCTTCGCGAACAACTCCAAGGACTCGCAGACCTGCTCGTGCGGGATTCGCCCCGACTGCGCCACCAGCAAGATCTGGTCGACGCCGGCTTCTTCGTACCGGCGCAGCCGCTCACGAATCCGGCCCGGACTCCCGACGGCGTCGAACGCGGCACTGAGCTCCACCTGGTGACCGTTACCGTTCTTCGCCTGCTCTTCGATCGAAAGGTCGTCCCACAGCGAGGTCCGTCCTGGCGCGGGAGTTCCGTGTTGGTAGTAGTAGGCGAGTGACTTCGCGAAGAAAGTGTGACTCGCGACGCCACGTTCACGCGCGACGGCCTCGTCACGGTGGCACTGCAGGTAAAGCGTCATCGCGACGTTCGGGTTCACCGAGAAACCAATGGGCACGCACTCGTCGGACGCAATTGTCTCGTAGTAGGCCTGTACCCAACGTGCGGCCTGGTCTGGTTGCACGAAGGAGAAGGTGAGCGCACCGAGGCCGCGAGACGCGGCATCGACGATGGCCTCTCTGCGAATGCACGAACGCCACAGCGGCGGATGCGGGGTTTGCAACGGTTTCGGTACGACGTTCCGCGGGGGCATCGTGATGTGATCGCCCTTATACCCGGCGAAAGGTTCCTCGACCAACATTCTTGTGACGGCATCCAGTGCCTCGAGCCACTCCGCGTTCTTGCGCCGACGGTCCACCCTGAAGCCATCCAGTTCGACTTCCGTGCTCGACGCTCCGCTACCGAACTCCACCCTGCCATCGGATATCAGATCGAGAGTGGCGATCCGTTCCGCGACCCGCGCCGGCGCGTTGACGTTGGGCGGCAGGGCCATGATCCCGTGACCGAGTCGGATCCTGGTGGTCCGTTGGCTGGCCGCACCGAGGAACACCTCGGGGGCGGAACAATGGCTGTACTCCTCCAGGAAATGGTGTTCCACCATCCAGATGTAGTCGTAACCGAGCCGGTCGGCCAGTTCGAATTGGTCGAGTGTCTCGTTGAACAACCGATGCTCGGCTCCCGTTTCCCACGGCCGTGGCATCTGCAGCTCGTAGAAAAGTCCGAATCGCATCGGCACACTCCTTCTTGTTCACCACCACAGCAGAAGAACGGTGTGCCGGCCACGAAAGATGCTCGGCACCGGATCAGGGTGCGGCTTGACCCCATACTGGTCCTATACTCGCTGGAGGCGTTGATCAGGTGCGGTGTCGGAGATGCCAGGCACGGGACAAGACGTCTCCACCCTTCGCCCAAGTGTGTTCAGATACCAACCGGCCAGCCGCATGTGGGCTCGCAGCAATTCCTGTTCTCCGTCCTCGGCCCGTGCGCGTTCCCGGCCGAACACACGCAACAACTGGTGGAACTCGCACCGCCCCATCGCGTCGATGGTCAGCATGTGCGTGTCGACCAGGGGCTCCAGGAGACGCGCGAGCTGATTCGGGCGCACAGCCAGCATCGCCGCCGCCGCCGGACTCGGCACCGGGCTAACGGCTGTCGCCAGCAGCCGAAACGCACGCGCGGACTGAGCATCGAGATTCCGGTAGCTGAGCATGAAGCTGGAGCGCACCGCGAGATCGCCCAATCGCAATTCGTCGAGCCTGGCTCGCTCGTCGCTCAGAAGGCGGGCAAGCGAGGCGATGTCCGGATGGCCGCCGAGCAGAATCCGGCCCGCCGCGATCCGCACGGCGAGCGGGAGGTATCCGCAAGCCGCGAGCAGCCCCTCCGCCGCTTCGCCGTCGGTGTTTCCGAGCGGCCTACCGAGCGTCGAAGCCAGCAACTCGGCGGCGTCCGGAGCGTTCAGCACCCCGACGTCAACGCGGTCCGTGACGTCCATAGCGGCGAGATGGGATCTACTCGTAAGTACCACCGCATTGGACGAAGAACCGGGCAGTAGCGGCCGAACCTGCGCGACGTCCCGCACATCGTCGAGCACCACCAGGATCCGCCGATGCGCTAGCAAGGACCGGAACAACGCGGCACGCATCGGCAACGCGATGGGGATGCGTTCGTCGGGAACACCGAGCGCTCTCAGAAAACCATGAAGGACCTCGTTCGGATCCGCGGGCCGGTCACCGGTACCGCCCAGGTCGGCGAACAGCTGGCCGTCCGGGAACGCCTCCGCCACCAGATGCCCCGCCCGCACTGCCAGAGCGGTCTTGCCCGCACCCGCCACACCGGCGAGGAGCACGACCCTGGGACGCGCGTGGCTCCTGGTCAGTTTGCGGGACAGCGATTTCAGCATCATGGACCGCCCGGCGAATCTCGGCACGTCCGGGGGCAGCTGCGCCGGCACCGACGGCTCCGCGTCGGGACCCACAACCTCCTGGTAGGCCTCGGCGAGCCGGGAGCTCGGCCCTACACCGAGCTCCCTGGCCAGGCGTTCGCGGACGGAGTGGTACGCCCGTAGTGCATCTCCTCGCCGGCCGCAGCGATGTAACGCCACCATGAGCACCGCGTGAACCTCCTCGTCCAGCGGGGCCAGTTCGGCGGCTCTCGTCAGATGTGGCACCAGCACGGCGTTGTCCGCGCGATCCTCAGCCAGCGTGGCCGCCGTCAGTACCGCTTGCCGATGCCGGGATCGCACCGCTTGAACCTCCGGCAGATGGGCGAGCATCTCGCCAAGGTCGGCGAGCACGTCACCGCGCCAGAGCTCGAGCGCGGACCTCAGCAACCCGGCGATCGCGGTCCGTTCGGCGGCCGCAGCGGCGCCGAGCAGGTCGTCGAACACCGAGAGGTCCAGCAGGTCTCGTGGCACGTCGAGCGTGTAGCTGCCGCCCGTATGCCGCAAAATCGACTCACCTCTGCGTCGCCTTCCCGGCTCCAAGACGTTCCTCAAGGCCGCGACATAACCCTGCACCTTGTTCACCGCGTTCGCGGGCGGATCGGCCCAGAGCACGTCGACCAGTCGAGCACGCGGGACCGGGCGCCCGGCGTTCAGTAGCAACAGCGCGAGTATGACCCGCTGACGCACCGGCCCCAGTTCCACGAGCTGATCCCGCCGTCTAACTTCCAAGGAGCCGAGCACTCGAGCACGCAAGAACGAACCTGAAGAAACGGACATCGCCTTTCCCCGCCCCTCTGCCGGATTGTTTACCGTAGCAAACCCGACGGCGCCGGGGAATGCGCTTGCGCGTTCCGTCGACCCGTTCTTCCCGACACTTACTCGAAATAGGTGAGATATAGAAATTCCGTAGAACCATCGGACGCGGAAGGACGGCAAAATTCCACCCCGCGTCAGTCGTTCGTCAGTTCACTACGCGAAAGTGGCAACACCTACCAAGTAGGTTCAATCCCTCCAGAACACGGGAGAAGAAATGAATCGAATTCGCTACATCGGCGCCGCGCTGGCCGGAACGGCCGCCTTGCTCGGCCTGACACTTCTGGGCACATCGGCCGCGCAGGCGTCCGAAGCGACACTGTTCAGCAATCCCCCCGGAGCGTGCACCTCGAGCGAGGTGGGCGACTGGAAGACCGACCGGTTCGGCATCATCCACATCTGCACGTACATCGACGGTGGGTACTACTGGATCCCGCTGTGAACCGCTGAGTGAGCCTTGATCGAGGGGCACCCGGAACCCCCTGCGGGTGCCCCTCGATCTCGCCATGCGGGCCGACGATGCGCGTACCCTCGTTCGAGAGGGCAGTTCACTACAGGGGAGGAAGCAGCATGTCGGAAGTCGACTCGATCCATACCCACCGGACCGCGGTCTCGCTTGCCACTAGCCGGTTCGGGCCGGATCATCGGGAGACACTGAAAGCCAGGAACCTGCTCGGCTTCGCCCTGCACCGCGCCGGCAGGCTGGAGGAGGCCGAGCACGAGTTGCGGGCCACCAAGAACGACTGCGCTCGCGCTCTCGGCCCGGCCGATGTGGAAACGCTGTTCAGCCAAAGCCTGCTCGCCTACCTCCTGCTCGACTCCGGCGACTTGCGCGAAGCGGTGAACCAGCAAAGAATGCTGGTCGAGGCAACGACGGCCACTCTCGGCGAGCGCGATCCGGTCACCCTTGGCCGCCGAGTGAATCACGGCGTGCTTCTCTACCATCTCGGTTTGCGGGAGGCCGCCGAACAAGAACAACGCGCCACCTTGGCAGTGTGCGGCGAAGCTCTCGGCGAGCGTCATCCGATCACCACCAGTTGCCGCAGCAGTCTGGAAAGGATTCGGGAAACCTCCTGATCAAAGCCAGCCCCCAGAACCGCCTCGGCCAGCAGCTTCGCCGCATGTCGGTCGGTCTCGTTGTCCCTGGCGTCGTCGGCCTCAGGACGCGGTCGCGCGCTTCGGCCGTCCACCGGGCCGGTCCGCCGTAGATCGACAAGTGATGGCGGATCGCCTAGTCCGGACGGGCGAAGGCACGCCTCGCTCAAGGATTCCGACCCCCTTGGCACCGTCAACGATGGGCATCGCGCGGATACGTCCGTCGAGTAGAGCCCTGCCGACTCAGCGGCGTCCGTGCCGCCGCTGATCCATCCTCGTCGATTACCGGCAACGCGGTGAATTCCTTCTCCGCCAAGCGCTCGGCTGGCTGTGTGACGGTGGCCCCGGGCGTCACCATGACGGCCGGGGCCGACATCAGGTCCCGTGCTCGCATGCTCCTCACCGTCTCCTGCCCACATGTTCGTCGAAACCGAGCAGGGCATGGGCTGGCCGCGCGCGATCACGGTCTCGACGTACAGGTTCAAGAACTTGGCCGGCCACGGTGTCAGCCACTCGATTCGGAACCGTCCGTGCCCACGACGACCGGGCCGATCTCCGGCGGAGCGTCTTCCGGGCGTTCCCTCTCGCGACGACGACCAAGCAATGACCGTCAGGTCCGGATAGCGCTCGGCCACCGCGTCACGGGCTTCCGCGAGCCATCGCGTCCCTTGCGACTCGAACGCCGACCGGGTCGCGTCGGCGGACGGCATCACGCTGGGCATCCGCACCGGAGGAACCAGGTACACGTGGATCGGACGGAGTCGCTTCCTCCTCTTGGCGGGCTTCGCCCGCCGAACACACCGCCGTGCGCTGTGCGGATCCCGAGCCGCCTATCCCCACCACAACCGTTGTGCCCACGGTCCCGGCCCGCCGGAGTCAGCCCCGGTCGAGAGTCCGCTTGATGGCCTTCAGTGCCTGCGACATCGCCTCGGCCATCGGTGCGGCCAAGGCGTCGGGGAGGACGTCGCGGGCCCACACCAGTCGGCACCGCCGTTCACCGTCGGCGAAGACCTGCATGGAGGCGTTGTCGTGGTCCGGCCGGACGGTGCCGCCGACCACCCCGAGTAGACGATCCGGCGTTTGTCGTGGTCTACGGAGACGCACCGCTCCCGGACCACCGTGCCGTCGGCGAAGGTGACGACCCGGCAGCCGTCCTCGATGCGGGTGTCCTCCACGAACCCCGGTGCCATTCGCGAAGGCCCCGTACTGAAGTCGCCGATCACCTTCCACACCGCTTCGGCGCTGGACTCGACCATGATTTCGTAGCTGATGGACGCCATGTCCCCAAGGCTGCCCCGAACCTGTCCCCGGGTCTTGAAGATCCTTGCGGAACTGTCGGACCCTCCGCATAGCCTCCGCGTGTGCTCTCCTTCCTCGAACTCGCAGCCCGCCCGGAGTTCGCGGTTACGGCGGTGGACTGCCGCGACGATCACCGCGGCTGGACGGCTGAGCGGCCGCGCGACGATGTGCGGCTCGTGTTCGTGCGCCGCGGCGGGTTCCGCAGGCGGGTCCGTGGTGTCCGCGCGGACCTCGACCCCACCGTCGGCTACCTCGGGCTGCCCGGCGACGAGGAGTACTTCGCTCATCCAGACGGCGGCGACACGTGCACCTCGATCAGCCTGACACCCGCGCTCTGGCGCACGATGGCGGGCGACGCACCACGACTGGAGCGCTCGTCGCTGTACGTCGACGGCCGGCTCGACCTCGCCCACCGGCGGCTCCTGGCCGCCACCCGCACCGCCGACACCGACCACGCGGCGACCGAAGGACTGATCGACCTGCTGGCCTCGGTCGTCCGGCAGATCGTGACCACGACCGTCCCGGACGGCGACCGGGCAGCCACCGGTGACCGGACGCTGGTGGCTCAGGCCCGGCGCCTGATCGGAGACAGTCATCCCGCCACGGCGGGCCTGGTTCCCCTCGCCACCCTGCTGGGGGTCTCGCCGTACCGGCTCAGCCGGGCCTTCACCCGCGAACTGGGAATTTCCCTGACCCGCTACCGAAACCGCGTCCGCGTGGCCCACGCGCTGGACCGGTTGGAGGCGGGCGAGCCCAGCCTCGCCGCCCTCGCCGCCGACCTCCGGTTCGCCGACCAGGCACATCTGTGCCGGACCATGCGCGAGCATCTGGGGCACACTCCGACCGCCTTGCGCAGACTGCTCACCTGAGAACTCCGAGGCCGCGTCAGGTGTCCGGCGCGCCCGGAAAGAGCCGGCCCGCACCGTCTGGAGTTGACCTTCGACGACGATCCTCGGCGGTCAGGAGATCTTGCGGCGGTAGGTGATCGTGGCGAAGAAGTACGCGACGACGAGAAGACCGGCGCACCAGGCGAGGGCGGTCCAGATGTCGGTGTCGACCGGACCCCCGGTGAGCAGGGCGCGGAGGGCGTTCACGATCGAGGTCACCGGCTGGTGCTCGGCGAAGGCGCGCACCGGGCCGGGCATCGTGGCGGTGGGCACGAACGCCGAGCTGAGGAAGGGCAGGAAGATGAGCGGGTAGGAGAACGCGCCCGCACCGTCCGCGGATTTCGCGGAGAGACCGGGGATCACCGCCAGCCAGGTCAGCGCCAGCGTGAACAGCAGCAGGATGCCGGCCACCGCGAGCCAGGTCGCCACTCCCGCTCCTGAGCGGAAGCCCATGACGAGCGCGACGCCGATGACGATCACGAGTGAGACCAGGTTGGCGACGAGCGAGGTCAGCACGTGTGCCCACAGCACGCCCGAACGCGCGATCGGCAAGGACTGGAAGCGTTCGAAGATCCCGCTCTTCATGTCGGTGAAGAGCCTGAGCGCGGTGTAGGCGACGCCCGACGCGACCGTGATCAGCAGGATGCCGGGCAGCAGGTAGTTCACATACGAGTCCGTTCCGGTGTTGATCGCGCCGCCGAACACGTAGACGAACATGAGCATCATGGCCACCGGCATCATCGCGGTCGTGATGATGGTGTCCATACTGCGCGTCACGTGTTTCACCGAACGTCCCAAAAGGACGGTGGTGTCGCCGAAGAAGTGCTTGTTCATCGCGTGTCCTCTACTTGTCCGCGCCGACGATGGCCAGGAAGACGTCCTCCAGCGACGGTTGTTTCTCGACGTATTCCACCTCGGCGGGCGGGAGCAGCCGCTTGAGTTCGGCGAGGGTGCCGTTCACGATGATCCGTCCTTTGTGGAGTATCGCGATCCGGTCGGCCAGCTGCTCGGCCTCGTCCAGGTACTGCGTGGTCAGCAGCACCGTCGTGCCACGGGCGGCGAGTTCCTTCACCGCGGCCCACACCTCGATACGCGCCTCGGGGTCGAGCCCGGTGGTCGGCTCGTCGAGGAAGATCACCGACGGATTCCCGATGAGGCTCATGGCGATGTCCAGCCGCCTGCGCATGCCACCCGAATACGTCGAGACCTTCCGCGCGCCCGCGTCGGTCAGCGAGAACCGTTCGAGCAGGTCGTCCGCGATCTTGCCCGGCTGCTTCAGATGCCTCAGCCGGGCGACGAGCACGAGATTCTCGCGGCCGCTGAGGATCTCGTCGACAGCGGCGAACTGGCCGGTGAGGCTGATGACCTCCCGCACGCTCGCCGGACGTGTGGCGACGTCCAAGCCGTCGACACTCGCCGTCCCCGCGTCCGCCTTGAGCAACGTGGACAGGATCCTCACCACCGTGGTCTTGCCCGCCCCGTTCGATCCGAGGAGAGCGAAGATGCTGCCCCTCTCCACATCGAAATCCACCCCTCGCAACACATGCAGCGTCTTGTACGACTTCTCCAGGCCTCGCACCCGGATCGCCTGAGCTCGCGTCGCCATCAGGCCGTCCCCCTTCGCACTACTCAGCATCACTGACTACCAGTACATAGTAGCGCTGACTACCGCCGGATGCGCAAGCCTTCAGCCGGCGGCTTCCGCAAGTTCGGCTGTAGGGATGCGTACCGCACGCCGGATCCCGGTCACCGCAACCACTCGCTTCCGTGCACTCCTGGCTGGGCGCCACCGGTTTCGCGTGCTTGTCCCGGGGCGTCAGTGCGGCATCGGGTTCACCCGATTCGGTGTCAAGAACCCGTCAACGTCCTCGAACCGAAGACCAGCGGAACCCCACGCTGACGGCGTGACCACGACACTCACCCGTCCCGAGAGCGGAACCGGCCGCTCCGAACGCCACCGCCTCTCCGTCGTCGGCGGGCTCGCCGCCCTATCCTTGGACGCGATGGCGTCGGTCGCCTACGGACCCGAGGCCATCGTCATCGTGCTGGCCGTCGCCGGCGGCGCGGGGCTGGGCTTCACCCTGCCGGTCACCTTCGCGATCGCCGTACTGCTGGGTGTTTTGACACTGTCCTACCGCCAGGTGATCGCCGCGTTCCCCGACGGAGGCGGCGCCTACGGGGTCAGCCGGACCTACCTCGGCCGCCGGGCCTCACTGGTGGCGGCGGCATCGCTGATCGTCGACTACGTGCTCAACGTCGCGGTGTCGGTGGCGGCCGGGGTGGCGGCGCTGACGTCGGCATTCCCTGGCCTGCTGCCGTACACGCTGTGGTTGTGCCTCGGCGTGCTGGCGCTGGTCACCGGCGTGAACCTGCGCGGCATCGCCGAGAGCGCCCGGGTGTTCGTCGTGCCCACCGTGATCTACGTCGGCGCGATCCTGACCGTGATCGTCGCCGGCCTGTTCCGTTCCGGCCCGGCCGCGGCGGTCGTCGCGCCGGACCATGCGCAGAACCTGCAGACGGTCGGCATTCTGTTGCTGCTCAAGGCTTTCGCGAACGGTTGCGCGGCACTGACCGGGGTCGAGGCGATCGCCAACGCCGTACCGTCGTTCCGCAAACCCCGGGTACGGCGCGCACAGCACGCGGAGATCGCGCTGGGCGGTCTGCTCGGCGTGATGCTCCTCGGGATCGCCGTGCTGATCGGGAAGTTCGCCATCCATCCGGTGGACGGCGTCACCGTGCTCTCGCAGGTGACTACCGCGGCGCTGGGCGACGGTTTCGGTTTCTACCTGGTGCAGTTCTCGACCGTGGTGCTGCTCGCGTTGGCCGCGAACACCTCCTTCGGCGGCCTGCCCGTGCTGGCCCAGTTGCTCGCCAGGCACAACAAGCTGCCGCACGTGTTCGCCCTGCGCGCCGAACGCCAGGTGTACCGCTACGGCGTCGGCTTCCTCGCGATCACCGCGGCCCTGCTGCTCGTCATCACCGACGGCGACATGAACACCTTGGTCCCGCTGTTCGCGATCGGGGTGTTCGTCGGGTTCACCCTCTCCCAGGTCGGGATGGTCCGGCACTGGCGGCGCACCCGCCCGCCCGGCTGGCGTGGAAAGGCCACGCTCAACGGTTTCGGCGCGCTGCTCACCGGAGCCGCGGCGATCGTGGTGACGACGACCAAGTTCGGCGAGGGCGGCTGGCTGATCGTCGTCGCGCTGCCGCTGCTGGTGGCGGCCATGGAATGGGTGGAACGCAGCTACCACCGGATCGGCGAGCGGCTCGGGCTCGGGCTGACACCCGCTCCCCCGCGACCGCACCGTTCACTCGTCATCGTCCCCGTCCACACCGTCTCCCGTCTGACCCGTGACGCCCTCGCCGCCGCGCTGTCGCTCGGCGACCACGTCGAGGCTGTGCACGTCGTCCACCCCGACGACGAACAGGCGGCGCGGGGCTTCGTCGCCGACTGGGAGAAGTGGCACCCCGAAGTGACGCTGATCCAGCTCCACGACGAACGCCGCCGTCTCGGCGAGCCGCTGGTGGAGCACCTCCGCACGGTCGCCGACCGGCACGTCTTCGTGCTGATCGCCGAGGTCGAACCGGAGCATTGGTGGCAGCGGATCCTGCAGAACCAGCGCGGCGGCGTGCTCGCCCGCGCCCTGCGCCGCCGCTCGGACGCCGTCGTCTGCCGGATGCGCTTCCGGTTGACCGCCCGGTGAACGGTGCTACGCGATCCGTGCGCCGCCCTGCGCGGGCACCACGTCCGTCCACTTCGGACGGCCGGTGACGACGAACGTGGTCTGCTTCGCCAGCGACACCGCGTGATCGGCGAACCGTTCGTAGTACCGGCTCAACAAGGCCGCGTCGACGGCTTTCGTGGTTCCGTGGGCCCAGTTCTGGTAGTCGATCACCGTGAAGAGCGTCCGGTGCAGGTCGTCCATGTCGTCGTCGACGCTGATCAGTGTCCTGGCCAGTACGGCGTCACGGCTCTGGACGGCCTGCCCGGCCATCACCGCCAGCCACACCGCGATGCGGCCCATTTCGACGAACCGCGGCACGAGCACGTGCGGCACCACCCGGGCCGGGTACCTGCGCTGGACGGCCTCGGCGACATGAATCGCCAGCCGTCCCATCCGGTCCAGGTCGCCGACGGCGTGGATCGCCGCCAGGACGACCCGCAGATCGGTCGCCACCGGCGACTGCAACGCCAGGATCGCGTGCGCGTGCCCCTCCGCCTCCGTCTTGACCCGGTCCAGGGTCGCGCCGTCGGCGATGACCTCGCGTGCCAGCTCGCCGTCGGCTTCGACCAAGGCCGTGCCTGCCCGGTCCATCATGTCGGCGACCAGCCGCGACGTCCGCAGCAGCCGGGTGACGAGCCGGTCGAGTTGTTCGTGGTACGAGGTGCGCATACACCCGATCCTCGTGTGCCGGGAGTCGCTTCCCGGTGACACGGGACCGAATTTCACGGGAACAGTACGCCGATCACCCCGGTCCCGATCTCTTGTTGACGCCTGTCGTCAGCCGACGTGGATTCCCGGCCGCAGTGCGGGATCGAGTCGCCGAGGCCGGGATTTCCCGGAAACCTTCGATTTCGTCAAGGTCGCCCCGCCGTGCCGGGCTTGCCGCCGATGGACTCCTGATAGGCGTCCGCGTAGGTGGGCGTGTCCTTGATCAGCTCGTCGCAGAACGCGGCGACGTCTTCACCGATGAGTTCCAGCACCCCCTTGCCGGACGCGGCCCCCTCCTCGAAGAAGTCCACGATCCCGGAGAGCAGCGGCCCCTCGGCCAGGTCGACCGGCCCCACCTTGAACAGGTACTTCTGCATCTCCTGGTAGACGATCCGGTAGTCCGGCGGGAGCGTCTTGACCCGTGCCACGTGCGCACGCCACTGTCTCTTGCCCTCGATGATGTCCTGGATGCCCACGTCAGCCTCCCAGCTGCTTCAGTTTCCTGGCGACATTCCGGTTCAGCTGCCGGCGCCAGCGATCACGAAAGCCGCGGCCACGTTCCTCCCCCGCCAGCGCCGCGCAGAAGCCCTCGATGTCGTCGCCCAGGACGTCGTGCACGCTCTGCCCGTCCGCGGCCGTTTCCTCCAGCAATCCCAAAGCGCCGTCGAGAATCGGCATCAGGTTCCGGCCGGTGAAATCCGAATAGGACGAAAGATGCCCCGTGATCTGCTCCCACACCGCCCGATGGTCGGCGGGCAACGCCTGCGCCCGCGCTTCGAACGCCTTCCATTCCCTGGTGAGATCACTGCCGGTGACGGTCTCCCAGAAGTTCATTTCCCGCCCTCCTTGAGCTTGTCGATCCGCGAAGTGACGTACTCCCACTTCGCCCAGAACCTCGCGAGCTCCGCGCGACCCGCGTCGTTGAGCGCGTAGAACTTGCGCGGCGGCCCCTGCTCGGACGGCCGTTTCGTCACCAGGACCAGACCGTTCTTCTCCAGCCGCAGCAGGATGGCGTACACCGTCCCCTCGACCACCTCCGCGAAGCCGAGCTCGTTCAACCGACGCGTGATGGCGTACCCGTAGGTCTCCTCGCCGCCGACGATCTCCAGCACGCAGCCCTCGAGCGTGCCCTTCAGCATCTCGGTCAAACCGTCCATGGTGCCCCTTCGACTGCCTGGTACCCAGTAGCACTGAGTACCAGTACAAAGTAGCACAGAGTACTGTCGCGATCAGGCGACGGCCTTGGACTCGACCTCCGTGTCCGCCTTCTCGCGCAGGTCGACACCCCGGGTTTCCGGGAGGGTGAAGACGACCAAGGCGCTGATGACCATGAGCACCATGCCGTAGACGACGAACAGCGACGGCTGGCCGTTCTTCGCGAGGAGCGTCTGCAGATACGGCGCGGTACCACCGAAGGACGCGACCGCGATCGAGTACGGCACGCCGACGCCGATGGTGCGGATACGGGTCGGGAAGATCTCCGCGTAGACCGCGGGGCCGATGGAGGAGAACCCGGCCATGAAAACCAGGGCGATCGACATCGCGAGGAACAACTGCCACGCCTGGTCGCCGACCATCGCGTTCAGCGGGAAGCTCAGCACGAGCAGCCCCACGATCGCGATGAACAGGACCGGTTTCCTGCCGATGCGGTCGGACAGCCTTCCCCACAACGGCAAGGCGATCAGGAAGACCACGTTCGCGAACACGCCCGCCCACAGCGCACCGGTCGGATCGACTCCGCGCACGGTGATCGCGTACGACGGCGCGGCGACGGCCCACATGTAGTAGATGACCGTCGCCCCGACGGTGAGCCCGACGACCTGCGCGAGCAGCTTCGGATTCTGCTTGAGCGTCTGCCAGATGCGGCCCTTCTCGGCCTTCTTCCCGGCGGCGTCGTCCTTCGCCGCCTCGGCGAGGAACACCCCGGTTTCCCGCATGCGCAACCGCATGTAGAGCGAGTAGATCCCGAAGACGCCACCGAGCACGAACGGGATCCGCCAGCCGTAGGAAAGCATTTGCTCGTGGCTCAGCGCACCGGAGAGGACCGCGCCCAGCAGCGTCCCGGCGAGCACGCCGCACGTGCCCGAGAAGTAGATCAGGCTCGACCACAGCCCACGCCGGGCGGGCGGGGCGACCTCGGCGATGTAGGTCTGCGCCGACGGCAGCTCACCGCCGTGCGCGAGGCCCTGCGCCAGCCGTGCCACCACGAGGATCACCGACGCCCACACGCCGATTTGGCCGTACGTGGGGGAAAAGCCGATGACGAGGCTGCCGCCGGCGGCGATCGCGACCGTCAGGGTCATCGACAGCTGACGGCCTTTGTGGTCGGCGATCCAGCCGAAGACCAAGCCGCCGAGGGGCCGGGCGGCGAAGCCGACCGCGAAGACCGCCAAGGTGCTCAGCAGCGCCGAAACCTCGTCCTGCGCGTTGAAGAACTGGGCGGCGAAGAACGACGCGAACGTCGCGTAGATGTTCCAGTCGAACCATTCCATCGCGTTGCCCGCGCCGAGCCCGAACAGGGTGCGGCGGCGGTCCTTGCCCGCGGTCACGCTCATCGGGTGGCTCCTTCGGCGAAGCGGTCGAGACGGCGGATGGCGAGTTCGGCGTAGACGGTGGCGGCCCTGGACAGCACGGACGGATCGAAGTCGGCGTACGGGCTGTGGTTGTTGGGCGCGGTGTCCGGCTCGAGCCCGGGCATCAGCGCGCCGAGGCCGAGGAACGTGCCCGGCACCTCGGCCAGCACCCGGGAGAAGTCCTCGGAACCGGCCACCGGATTGGGCAGTTCGGTGTAGTATCGCTCGCCGATCGTTTCGCGGACGACCTCGGCGCCGAACGCGGTCTCGTCGACGTCGGTGACGGTGACCGGGTACTCGCTTTCGAACACGACGTCGGCGGTGACGCTGTGCGCTCGCGCGACGCCGTCGATCGTCTCGCGGATCGCCGTGTCGAGCAGTGCGCCGGTGGCGTCCGAGAAACAGCGGACGGTGGCCTCGAATTCTGCGGTGGCGGGGATGACGTTGCGCTTGGTGCCGCCGCGGATGACACCGACCGTGATCACCGCCGGGTCGAAGATGTCCAGGCGCCGGGTGACCATCGTCTGCAACGCGGTGATCATCGCCGCGGTCGCGGAAATCGGGTCCTTGGCGCGGTGCGGCATCGACCCGTGGCCGCCTTCGCCGTGCACGGTCACGAGCAGCCGGTACGACGCCGACATCAGCGTGCCGGGACGACTGGCGAACTGCCCGCTGGGCAGCATCGACGAGAAGACGTGCAGCCCGTAGGCCGCGTCGGCGCGCCTGCCCGCGGCGTCGAGCACGCCTTCCCGGAGCATCACGCCCGCGCCGTCCCAGCCCTCCTCGCCGGGCTGGAACATCAGGACGACGTCGCCGTTGACGCGATCGCGGTGGGTGTGCAGCAGCCGGGCCGCGCCGACCAGCGACGTGGTGTGCAGATCGTGGCCGCAGGCGTGCATCGCGCCGTTCGTGGCGGCGAAGTCCAGGCCCGTCGCTTCGGCCACCGGAAGCGCGTCCATGTCCGCGCGCAGCAGGACCGTCCGCGGTCGCGCCGAATCCCGGGCCGTGCCCTCGCCGCGCAGCACCGCGGTCACCGAGGTCGTGTCCGTCCCGGTGGAGACCTCCAGGCCGAGCCCGTCGAGTTCACGCAGGACCCGCTCCTGGGTGCGGGGCAGGTCGAGACCGATCTCGGGCTCGCGGTGCAGGTCGCGCCGCAACCGGACCAGCTCGTCCTGCAGGCTTCGAGCGTCGTCGTGAAGGTCCACCGGTCGATCTCCTCTTCGTCGGACGTCGGCGTCTTGGTCGTCGAGTGTGCGAATCGGCGTCCGATATCGGGCTAGAATTGTCGGAATCGCTCAACGATCGGCCCTGGGAAGCGCAAATGATGCTCGATTCGCTGGATGAGGAGGACTTTTCGCTCATTCACGCTCTGCAACTGCGGCCTCGGGCGTCCTGGGCGCAGCTGGGCGAAGCCCTCGGTTCGTCGCCGGTGACGCTGACCCGGCGGTGGGAGCGGCTGCGCGACGGAGGCGGAGCCTGGGTGACGGCTTATCCGCGCGTGCCGGGGCGGTCCCGGATCCAGGCCGCGTACGTCGAGATCCGCTGCGCGAGCGGCCAGGTGCGGGCTCTGATCCGCGAGCTGTCCAGCTGGCCGTCGGTGGTCAGCATCGAGGAGGCTTCGCGCGAGTACAGCCTGGTGCTGACGGTGTTCGGCCTCGGCATGCACGACCTGTCGACACTGCTGCTGGACGCGATCCCCGGGCTCCCCGGTGTGCTGAACATCCGTTCGCATCTGGTGTCGCGGTTGCACGTCGAAGGCAGCTCGTGGCGGGTGGGAGCGCTGGACCGGGGGCGCGTGCAGGCGTTGTCCCAGCTACCGCCGTCCGGCGGCGCGGGCGGGCGGCAGACGGCGATGCAGCCGTGGCAGGAGCCTTACGCCGCGCTGACCGCCGCGCTGGGCGAGGACGGCCGCCGCACCGCCGCGGACCTCGCCCGGCTCACCGGCCGCCCGGTGTCGACCGTCCGGCGCCAGCTCGGCCAGCTGATCGCCGCCGACGCGCTGACGTTCCGGTGCGAGATCGCGCAGGGGCTCACCCCGTCGCCGATCGTCGTCAACTGGTGGTGCCAGGTGCCTGTCGCGCACGTGCCGACCTGCGTGGACCGGCTGCGGGCGAACCCGGCCATCCGCCAGATCGCGAGCCTGCCCGGCCCGGCGAATCTGCTGGTGACCACGTGGATGCGCTCGATCGAGGAATCGATGCGGATGCAGGAGCATCTGGAACAGGACCTGGCGCCGCTGTCGATCGTCGACTCGGCGCTGATCCTGCGGACGGCCAAACGGATGGGCTGGCTGCTGGACGATTTGGGGCGCAGCACGGGGTTCGTCGTCACGATGCCTGCTCGCCGGGAGTGAGGCTTGGTGAGGGTGGGGAAAGGGGGCGTTGCGAAAGCCACTTTCGTAACGTTGAAGGTTGCGAAAGTGGCTTTCGCAACACGTTATGTCGCCGTTGGTCAAGTCAAGACTGGAGTCGATCGGGCGGGCGAGCCCACGGCGGCAGAGCCGGCTGGCAGACCGTCCGGTTCATGCCTCCATGTGCGATTTTGCGGTGGGGTCGTGAGTGATAAAGGCGGTTAGAACGATCATTACCACTCACGACCCCCGCGAAGCGCCCGCGACATCGGGCACGCCGCCTCAGCGTCAGGTCATCGCGACCAGCGTCCGCCGCTTCCCCGTGAACGGCTCCCGCCCATGCGCCATCAGCATGTTGTTGATCACCATGATGTCACCCGGCTGCCACGGGAACGCGTAGCTGACCTCGTCGTACGCCGCCTTGATCGCGTCCAGGTCCGCTTGCGGGATCGGCGAGCCGTCGGCGAAGAAAGCGTTGCGGGGCAGGTCTTCCACGGGGTACAGCTCCAGCAGCGCCTCGCTGACCTCCTCCCCCAGGCTCGAAACGTGGAACAGGTTGGCCTGGTTGAACCACACGGTCCCGCCGGTGTGCGGTTCCGTGACGAACGACGGGCGCACGTGCCGTGTGCGCAGGCCTTCGTCGGTCCACTCGTACGTCTGGCCGTTGGCGGTGCAGTAGTCCTCCACCGCCCGCCGGTCTTCGGTCTGGAACGCCTCCTGCCAGCTCAGCCCGAGGCCTTCGCGGAACGCCCGCGTGTAGGTGACGCCGCCCGCGAAGCGCTCGCGCAGGTCTTCCGGCAGCAGGCGGTACATCGCGCGGCTGTCCGCGATCGGCGTCGCGCCACCGGTTTCGGCCGCGATGTCGCACAGGAAGAAGAGGCGATCCGGCCAGTGCGCCGAGTACGAGCTCTCGTTGTGCATCGGGATCGACTCGGCGGGCGGGTACTCCGTCGAGGTGTAGATGTTGCCGGAGACCGCCGAGCGCGGCGTCGACCGTTCCGTGTAGGTCAGCAGCGAGCCGCCGATCTCCTCGGTGACCTGGTTGAACACCGTCAGGTCGGCGGGCATCCCGCGCAGCAGGATCGCGCCGTGCTCGCGCAGCCGGTCCTGCAGTGTTTCGCGGTGCGCGCGCACCCAATCCAGGCCCGTGGCCGGGTACACGGTGAGTTTCGTGTGTTCGTTGCCCTCGATGTGCCCGAGGTTCGCCGTGAGTTCGGCGGTCATGACTCCTCCAGTTCGAATCGGATCAGCTTGGCGGCCTCGGCGTGCAGCGCGGCGAGGTCTTCGGTGTCGGCGAATCCCGCGGCGAGCACGTTCACCGCGTAGATCTCCTGGTCGTCGGTGAGCAGCTGGCCGGGGCGCACGATCGTGACGACCTCCAGCACCTCGGGCAGGTCGGCGACCTCGTCGGTGCCCTCGACGCGGACCAGCCGCCCGGTGCCCTCGGCGTAGAAGATGAGGTAGCCCACCGGCACCGGCAGGCCCTTTCCTCGCGCGGGCGGAGGCGTGCCCAGTGCCAGCGACACGGCCTCGGCGATGACGTCGATGCCGGTCGCGAGCTTCAGCAGCACCGGTTGGGCACCGCCGGCCGGACGACCCGCGTTCACCTCGACGATCGTCGGGCCGAGTTCGGCGTCGTCGATCAGTTCCAGATGAGCGCAGGTGTTGTCCAGGCCCAGCGCGAGCGCGGCGGCCGTCGCGGCCGCGAAAAGCCGTTCGGTGTCCTTTTCGGACAGTTCGAGCGGCGGGCAGACCATGCCCAGTTCGAACTTGCGCTCGTCGATCAGCGGCTTCTCCACCACGGCAACCGGTTCCGCGACGCCGTCGCGCACCAGGACGTCGACCGCGTACTCCGGGCCACGCAGCAGGCCTTCCACGAGGAACACCTTCAGCGGGTCGACCGACCCGACGAGCCGGTGGTACCGGGCGTCCTCCGACAGCGGCAACCGCTCGGCCAGCAGCCGGTACGCCGCCGCCAGTTCGTCCACTGTGGACACAGTGCGCACGAGGTTGCTCGCCGCGCCGTTCACCGGTTTGACGATCGCCGGGAGCCCGACCGCCTCGGCCACCGACGCCGCCTCGGACTCGGCCGAGATCAGCGCGCAGCGCGGACCGGGCAGTCCGGCCGCGGCGAGCGCCTGCCGGACCGCGAACTTGTTGTGCGCCACAGCGAACACCGACGCCGGGCAGCGTGCGACGCCGAGCAGTTCGGCCGCACGGGCGACGCTCGCGATGATCCCCTCGGCGGCGGTCACCACCCCGGCCGGAAGCGGCGTCCGCGCCCGGATCGCCTCGGCCACGGATTCCGCGTCACGGACATCGCTGACGACGATGAAGCCGTCCACCACGTCCGCCAGTTGCGTCAGCTCGGCCGGCTCGAGGGGCTCGGTGACCAGCTCGGCCCGCAGGCCGGTCGCGCGCACGGCGGCCACGATGTCGGCGATCCACTGTCCTGCGGTCTCGCAGACCACGAACGCGGTGTTCACACTTCCTCCAGTTCGAGCCGGACGAGCTTGCTCGCCTCCGCGTGCAGGGCGGCGAGGTCGTCGTGATCGGCGAACCCGGCCACGACCAGGTTGACCGCGTAGGTCTCCTGTTCGTCGGTGAGCACCTGCCCCGGCGAGACGGTGGTGACGACGTCGATCACCTCGGGCAGGTCGGCGACCTCGTCGAGCCCGCCGATCCTCGTCAACCGGCCCGAGCCGGACGCGTAGAGGATCAGCATGCCCAGCGGGATCGGCAGTTTCGCCGGTTCCCGCGCCGGCGGCGGAGCGCCCACCGCGAGCGCGGCCAGCTCGGCGAACACGTCGATGCCGGTGCGCAGCTTCGCCAGCAGCGGCATGATCGATCCGGCGGGCCTGCCCGCGTTGACCTCGACGATCGTCGGCCCGCGGTCGACGTCGTCGATCAGCTCGACGTGGGCACAGGTGTTGTCGAGCCCCAGCGCGCGGACGGCGGCGACGGCCGCCGCAGTGACCAGGCCGGCCCGGTCGGCGGTGAGCCCGGCGGGCGGGCACGACAGCGCCAGCTCGAACTTCCGCTCGTCGATCAGCGGCTTGTCGAGGATCTCTACCGGTTCGGCCACCCCGTCGCGGACCAGCACGTCCACCGCGTACTCCGGGCCGCTCAGGAACCCTTCGACGAGAAACGTCGCCGACGGGTCGAGTGTCCCCAAAGGACGGTGATAGCGCGGATCCGCGGATTCGGGCAGCCGCGCGGCCAGCAGCTCGTAGGCGGCCGCCAGCTCGTCCACACTGGACACGGTGCGGACGAGGTTGCTGCCCGCTCCGTTGACCGGTTTGACGATCGCCGGGAACCCGACCGCCGCGGCGACCGACGCCGCCGCGGCGGCCGACGAGATCAGCGCGTACGCGGGGCCGGGCAGCCCGGCCGCGGCGAGGGCTTCCCGGACGGCGAACTTGTTGGCGCACAAGGCGAACACCGACGCCGGGCAGCGCGCCACCCCGAGCAGTTCCGCGGCGTGGGCGGTACTCGCGATGGCGCCGTCCGAACCGGTGAAGATCCCGGCCAGCGCGCCGCCGTCGACCTCCCGGACCTTCGCCGCGACGGCTTCCGGGTCGTGGACGTCGTCGAGCGCGACGATGTCGTCCACCACACCGTCCAGCGACGCACGCTCGGCCTCGTCCATCGGCGGGGCGAGCAGCACGACGCGGTGCCCGGCCGCCCGCATCGACGGCGCGACCTCGCCGACCCAGTGCCCGCGGGCCTCCCTGACCAGCACTGCCGTACTCATGCGGCTTCCTTCCCGGCGAGCTTGCGCTCCCGTTCCTGTGCCCCCACCAGATCGTCGGGCAGCGAATCGGGTACCTCGGTGTCGAACCGGCGCAGCCGCCGCAGCGAGAACCCGCCCACGTTGATCAGCAACAGGATCAGCGCGAAGACGACGTAGGCGAGCCCGATCCCCCGCGTCTCGCCGGTGCCCAGCACGGCGCCCACCGACCCGGTCAGCGCGCCACCCGGCGCCAGCAGCGGCGAGAACCAGCCGACGGCCAGCGGTGCCAGCACGGCGAACCCGATCGGCAGCGTCGACCACGTGATCGTCTGGTTGATCGCGAACACCCGGCCGTGGAACCGCTGCGGCACCTTGACCTGCACCAGCGTCGCGTAGATGCCCTGCGACACGGCCATCGCGGCGGCCAGGAGGAACACCCCGGCCGCGACGACGATCAGCGAAGGCCGCAGGCCCATCACCAGGCTGCCGAGCGCGATCCCGACGTTGCCGGCGAGCACGCCGACCATCCGCCGCTGCCGCGGTCCGCCCCACAGCGCCATCCCGATGCCGCCCGCCACCGCGCCGAGCGCCTCGGCCAGCGCCACCTGCGCGACGTCGGTGACCGAACCGAACGACAGCACGAGCGGCGAGAGGAGCACCAGCGCGGGGGCGAGGAAGACGTTCGCCAGCGCGAAGTACAGCAGCATCGTGCGGAAACCGCGGTGGTTCCACGAGTACCGCAGCCCGCCCGCGATCGCCGTCAGCAGCGGTTCGCGGGGGCGCCAGCCCATCATGTCCGGGAAGCGCACCAGCAGCAGGCCCACGATCGCGAACACGTAGCTCGCCATGTCCAGGATCAGGATGCCGGACAGCTCGATCGCCGCCAGCAGCCCGGCCGCGAGGACCGGCATCAGCAGCTGGGCGAACCCGTTGGACAGCTGCGCGAGACCCATCGCGTGCCCGAGGTACTGCTTCGGCACCAGCTGCGCCACCGACGATTGATAGGCGATCCGCTGGAACGAAGAGGCCACCGACCCGAGCGGGATCAGCACATAGAACAACCACAGCTGGACCTGCCCGGTGAGCAGCAGCAACGCCAATATCAGCTGGATCCCGCCCGCGATACTGCTGGCCGCGATCATGATCCGCCGCCGGTCGCCGCGGTCGACCAGTGCGCCCGCCACCGGCAGGACGAGCACGCCGAACAGCAGTGCGAGCGCCCACAGCAGGCCGAGGTCGGCCACCGAGCCCGTGCGGGTGTAGAGCCAGATGGGCACCGCGAACGACGTCAGCGCCGAGCCGGTCGAGGAGACCAGCTGCCCGATCGTGATCGTGACGAACCGGCCCATACTCGGCCGGACCTTGGGTTTGTCGTCCACGACCGCCCGATGCGTCTCGTGCACCGCCCAGGCGGCGTCTTCACCGCGGACCCGGACGTCGAGTTCGCCGGGATCGTCCAGCGCCGGATGCACCCGCGTGACGATCTCCGCGAGTTCTTCGGCCCGGTAACGCAGGAAGAAGTGCCCGGCCTGGTCGAGCACCACGAGCGCGGTGGTGTCGGTGAGGAACTCCCATTCCCGGTACCGCTCGGCGTAGTAGTCGGTGACCGGGTCCTCGGAGCCGACCACCGACACGATCGGCGCGCGCAGTTTGGCCACGCGGGCGTCGAGCAGGCCGCTGAAGTACTCCTCGGCGGCGCGGCTGTCGGCGCGCATGTTCGTGATGATCCGGTCGGCCTGCGCCGGGTCGAGGTCGTCGGTGTCGACGCCCATGCCCTTGAGCCAGTTCGAGTAGTACCGGTTGCTGCGCAGCTTCTCCAGCCGCGTGCGCAGTGTGCCCACCGCGCCCTTCATCCGGGCGAACGGGAAGATCGCGCCGATGTAGACGACCTCCAGCTCGCGGCCGCCCTCTTCGAGCAGCCGGGCGACGGCGACGGCGAGCGCGTTGCCGACACCGCAGTGACCGTAGATCGCCAGCGGTCCGTCGATACGGTCGAGGATCTCCTCGGTCAGCCGCTCGACCAGGTCGTCGAAGGGCAGGGCCTCCTCGGACAGCCCGACGTCGTGGCCGGGGATGGCGACCGAGTAGAGCGAGTGGCCCTCCGGGAGCGCGTCGGCCAAGGGCTGGTAGACGATCGCGCTGCCGCCACCGTAGGGGAAGCAGACGTAGGTCAGCGTCCGCTGCTTCGCCGGTTTGGTCAGCTCGTACAGCAGGTGCCGCGGCCGGTCGGCGTCGTCACCGTCCATGAAGGACGCCAGCTCGCGGATCGTGCGGTGCTGGAACAGGTCCATGACGCCGACCTGGCCCGCGCCCGCCTTGCCGATCCGCGCCACCACCTGGGTGGCCAGCATCGAATGGCCGCCGAGGTCGAAGAAGTCGTCGTCGACGCCCAGCTCGTCCACCTTGAGCACGTCTCGCCAGATTTCGGCGAGCAGGGTCTCGACCGGGGTCGACGGCGCGACCAGTTCCTTGGTCGCGTCCCGGGACGCGACCGGAGCGGGCAATGCCTTGCGGTCGAGTTTGCCGTTCGGGGTGAGCGGCAGTTCGTCGAGGGCGACGAACGACGGCGGGACCATGTAGTCCGGCAGGCTCTGCTTGAGCGCCGTCCGCAGCGTGCCGGGCTCGGCGTCGCCGACGACGTATCCGACCAGCCGCTTGTCCCCCGGCGTGTCCTCGCGGACGATCACGGCGGCGTCGCGCACGCCCGGCTGGGCGCGCAGGGTCGTCTCGATCTCCCCCAGTTCGATGCGGAGGCCGCGCAGTTTGACCTGGTGGTCGATCCGCCCGAGGAACGCGATCGTCCCGTCCGGGCGCCAGTGCGCGAGATCGCCGGTGCGGTACATCCGTCCACTGTGGAACGGATCGTCCACGAACCGCTCGGCCGTCAGCTCCGGGCGGTTGTGGTACCCCAGCGCCAGGCCGACGCCGGCGATGTGCAGCTCACCGGGCACGCCGACCGGGCAGGGCCGCCCGGCCCGGTCGAGCACGTAGATCCGGATGTTCTGGATCGGCGCCCCGATCGGCACCGACGCGACGTCGGCGAGCGCGGCGGGCGTGCAGTGCCAGGAGGTGACGTCGATGGCGGCTTCGGTCGGGCCGTAGAGGTTGTGCAGCTCGCAGCCGGGCAGCCGCCGGGTGAACTCGCGGGCGGCGTCGAGCGGCAGTTCCTCGCCACTGCACACGACCCGCCGCAGCGCCGTGCAGCTCTCGACGCCTTGTTCGGCCAGGAAGAGCGTGAGCATCGACGGCACGAAATGCGCGGTGGTGACGCTTTCCGACGCGAGCAGCTCACGCAGGTACGCGGCGTCCTTGTGGCCGCCGGGTTCAGCGAGCACGAGCCGCGCGCCGGTGATCAGCGGCCAGAAGAACTCCCAGACCGACACGTCGAACCCTGCCGGGGTCTTCTGCAGGACCGAATCGGTGCCGTCGAGGCGGTACGCGCGCTGCATCCAGTCGAGCCGGTTGACGATGCCGCGGTGACCGTTGGGCACGCCCTTCGGCTGACCGGTGGAGCCGGAGGTGTAGATGACATACGCCGGGTCTTCCGGTCCGGCGAGAGCTTCGGGCGGGGTGCCCGGTTGCCCCGTGGTCTCGGCAGGGTCGTCCAGTACGACGACGGTCGCGTCGCCCGGCGGCAGCGTTTCGCGCAACGCCGCCTGCGTCAGCACCACGGGCGCGGCCGCGTCCCGCAGCATGAACGCCAGCCGGTCGGCCGGATACTCCGGGTCGAGCGGGACGTACGCGCCACCGGCTTTCAGCACGCCGAGGAGCGCGACCACCAGCTCGAACGACCGCTCCGCGAACACCCCGGTGAGCACGCCCGGCCCGACGCCGAGGCCACGCAGCCGGTGCGCGAGCCGGTTGGCCCGCTCGTCCAGCTCGCGATAGGTCAGCGACGCGCCGCGGAAGGTCACCGCGGGCACGTCCGGCGTCCGGGCGGCCTGCTCCTCGACGAGCGCGTGCAGCGTGGTCTGCGGGAACTCGGTGGTCGTGTCGTTCCACCGCTCCAGGACGAGTTCGCGCTGCGCGGCGTCGAGTATGTCCACTTCGGACAGTCGCCGGTCCGGGTCGGCGACGATCGACCGCAGCAGCGTGACCAGCCGCCCGGCCATCCCGTCGACCGTGTCCGCGGTGAACAGCGCGGTGTTGTACACGAGCTTGCCGATCAGCCCGCGTTCGAGCTCGATCGCGTGGAACTCGAAGTCGAACCGGGTCGCGGGCAGGTCCATCGGCAGCCAGCGGAAGTCCACTTCGGACTCGCCCGCCTCGCCCATCCGGCCCATCTCGTAGTTCTGCAGCACGAACATCGCCTGGAACACGGGCGAGCGGCTGACGTCGCGGGGCACGCCGAGGGCGTTCACCAGCCGCTCGAACGGGACGTCGGCGTGCTCGAACGCGTCCAGCACGTGCCGCCGGGTGCGTTCGAGCAGTTCGGCGAACGTCGGGTCGCCCGCCAGTTGGGCGCGCAGGGGCAGCATGTTGATGAACATGCCCGCCACGCCCTCCAGCTCGGGCAGACCGCGCCCGGCCGACGACGAGCCGATCGCGAAATCCTCCTGGCCCGAGTACCGCGAAAGCAGCACCTGGTAGGCGGCCAGCAGGGTCATGAAGAGCGTGACCCCGTGCTCGCGGCTCAGCTCGCCGAGGGCGCGGGCGAGTTCGCGCTCGACGAAGAACTCGTGGATCGCGCCGTCGAAGCTCTGCTTGGCGGGCCGGGGCCGGTCGGTGGGCAGCTCCAACGGCTCGACCCCGGCGAGCTGCGCCTTCCAGTGCTCCAGCTGACGGTCGAGTTCGCCGCCGGTGAGCGTGCGGCGCTGCCAGTGCGCGAAGTCGCCGTACCCGATGCTCAGCGCGGGCAGCTCGGCCGTGCCGCCGGTGCTCAGGGCGTGGTACTCCGCGGCGAGGTCCCGCAGCAGCAGGTCGACCGACCAGCCGTCGCCCACGATGTGGTGCGTGCACAGGACCAGCAGGTGTTCCTCGTCGGACACCCGGGCCAGCGTCGCCCGCAGCAGCGGGCCCGTGGCCAGGTCGAACGTCTCGGCCGCGGCGGCGTCGACGGCGGCGCGGGCCGCTTCCTCGCTTCCCGCGTCCACTATGGACAGAGCGACGGTGACCGACGGTTCGATGTGGACGGTCGGCTGGCCGTCGTCCCCCTCCGGGAACCGCATCCGGAGCGCCTCGTGCCGTGCGGGCAGAGTGTCCAAAGCGGACCGGAGCGCGGCGACGTCGAGCCTGCCGGTCAGCCGGATCGGCACCGGGATGTGGTACGACCCGGTGCCCGGCGCGAACTGCTCCATGAACCAGACGCGTTCCTGCTGATAAGACAGCGGGACGACGGCATCGGCAGGACGCGGGGCGATGGTCGCGGCCGGTTCCGCGCGCCGTCGCAATCGCCGTTCGAGCAGGGCGCGGCGCGCGGCCGCGCTGGTTTCGTCGATCGCGGTCATGAGTTCTCGCCTTCGGCCAGCTGACGCTGGACCTCTTCGTCGCTGAGCTGGTCGAGGTCTTCCTCGAGCCGCCGCTCGATCTCCGCGGCGAGCCCGGCGACGGTGGTGAGGGTGAACAGTCCCCGCACCGGGATGTCGACCTCGATCTGCTTGCGCAGCCGGGCCATCGCGCGGATCGCCAGCAGCGAATTGCCGCCACGGGCGAAGAAATCGTCGTGCGCGCCGAGGTCGTCGATGCCGAGCAGCTCTCCGAGCACCTCGGCGACGAGCTCTTCGGCCGCGGTCCGGGGTGCGACGTACACCGGTGCCTCATCGGGTTCGGGATCCGGCAGCGCGGTCCGGTCGAGTTTGCCGCTGGCCGCCATCGGCAGCGCGTCGAGCGCCACGAACCGGGTCGGCACCAGGTACTCCGGCAGCGTCTTCCGCAGTGCTTCGGACGCGCCGTCGGTGCTGCCGACGACGTAGCCGACGAGCGCGTCGCCGCGGACCGCCACGGCCGCGTCCCGCACCGCCGGCAGTTCGCGCAGCGCCGCTTCGACCTCGCCGGGCTCGATGCGGTAGCCGCGCAGCTTCACCTGCTCGTCGGCGCGGCCGAGGTAGTCGAGCGAGCCGTCGCGACGCCGGCGGACGAGGTCTCCGGTCGCGTACATCCGGCCGGACGGGCCCTCGACGAACTTCTCCGCGGTCAGGTCCGGCAGGCCGAGGTAGCCGCGGGCGAGCTGGCGCCCGGCGACGTACAGTTCGCCCGGGACGCCCGGCGGCACCGGCTGCCCTCGCTCGTCGAGGACGTACGCGCGGGTTCCGGGTACCGGACGGCCGATCGAGACGGGCCCGGACGGCAGCACGTCCCCGGGCTCGATCCGGTGCACGACGCAGCCGACCGTGGCCTCGGTCGGGCCGTATTCGTTGACGACGAGCGTGCCGGGATGCCGGTCCCGCCACGGCTGGACGGCCTCGGCGGTCAGCGCTTCACCACCGAGCACCAGCTCACCCGTCGGGAACAGTTCCTCGGCGAGGATGGCGAGATGCGTCGGGGTCGCCTTGACGAACGTCGGGCGGCCACCGTCGACGACCGCGCCCCCGGCGGTGAGGGTGCCGAGCAGCGTCGTCACGGTGAGGTCGAATGACGCCGACGTGTGCAGCAGCGCCCGTCCGGCCAGGCCGGGGTACGCCTCCCGCGCCCACGCCAGGTACGTGTCGACGGCCCGGTGCTCGACCTCGACGCCCTTGGGCCGCCCGGTCGAGCCCGACGTGTAGATCACATAGGCGACGTCGCCCGGCGCGGCCGCGGGTTCCGGGTCTTCGGTGGCCGCGGCCGACCACTCGGCCGGGTCGTCCAGTGCCAGCGTCTTGGTGTCCACTGTGGACTCCCCGGTGACCAGCACGAACGGGACGCCCGCGTCGGCGAGGATCAGCGCCTGCCGGGGAGCCGGGTCGGCCGGGTCGAGCGGGACGTAGGCCGCGCCGCTCTTCAGCACCCCGAGCACGCCGGTCAGCAGGTCCGCCGAGTTCGGCACGCGGACGCCGACGACGGTGCCGGGACCGGCGCCCAGCTCGCGCAGCCGGTGCGCGACGCGGTTGGCCCGCGTGTTCAGCTCGGCGTACGTCAGGCGGACCCCACCGAAGTCGACGGCGGGCGCGTCCGGGTTCCGTCGTGCCTGTTCCTCGAAACGCGCGTGCACCGTCTTGGTGTCCGGAGTGGACAGTTCCGTCGGGTTCCACCCGTTCAGGACCAGTTCGCGTTCGGCGTCCGACAGCAGCGGCAGATCCGCGACCGACGCGGCCGGATCGGCCAGCGCCGCGTCGAGCAGCCGCACATACCGCTCGGCGATGGCTTCGGCGGTCTCGCGGTCGAACAGGTCGGTGCGGTAGACGAGCCTGCCGTCCACGGAGGTCAGGTCGATCGCGATGTCGTCCTTCGCGGTGGCCGAACGGATCGGCTCCAGCCCCGAGTCGGGCAGGAAGTTGAAGCCGAGCTGGTACAGCGCCTGCACGCCGGGATCACGCTCGGCCCCGACCGCCTCGGCCACCGCCTGGAACGGCACCTGGCTGTGGTCGATCGCCTCCAGCAACGTGGTCCGGACCCGGCCGACCAGCTCGGTGAACGCGGGCGCGCCCGAGCAGTCGACGCGCACGGCCATCTGGTTGACGAACATGCCGATCAGGTCGGCCAGCTCCGGCAGGTCGCGGCCGGCGACCGGGACGCCGACGACGATGTCGTCCACTCTGGACAGTCGCGAAAGGAGGGCCGCGTAACCGGCCAGCAGCACCATGAACGGCGACGCCGACAACTCCCGGCTCAGCTCTCCGACCCGGTCGATCAGGCCGTCCGGGAGGGCGAAGTGCACCTGGTCACCGGCGAACGTCAGCTCCGACGGGCGCGGCCGGTCGGTGGGCAGGCCGTGCACCGGCGGCAGCCCGGTGAGCTGCTTGCGCCAGTAGTCCAGCTGCTCACTGGACGTTTCGAGCTGCCCGCGCTGCCAGGCCGAGAAGTCCGGGTATTGGATGGCCAGCTCGGGCAGCTTCGGCTCGCGGCCCTCGAACACGGCGTCGCACGCCTCGCCCAGCTCCTTGCCCAGCACCAGCACCGAACCGGCGTCGAACACGGTGTGGTGCACGACGAACGTGAGCACCCACTCGTCGTCGGCCGTGCGGCACACCTGGGCCCGCCACGGCGGCGGCGAGTCGAGCGGGATGGCCTCGCGCGACACGCCACCGACGAGTTCGGTGAGCCGGGCTTCGCGGGCGTCGGCGGGCAGGTCCCGCAGGTCGTGCACCTCGGGGTCGATCGGCACCTCGGCGTGCACCACCTGCATGAGCGCGCCGCCCTCCATACGGAACGACGTGCGCAGCGCCTCGTGCCGCCCGACGATGACGCCGAGCGCGGCACGCCACTGCTCCGCGGTCAGCGGGCGGTCGAGCCGCGCCTGGCAGTGCAGGTTGTACACCGGGGACGCCGGGTCGAGCTGGCCGGACAGCCAGATCCGCTCCTGCCCGAACGAGGCCGGGAACGTCCATTCCTTCGTGTCGCTCATGATTTCCTGTTCAGTGAGAGGTCACGCGAGAGTGCCGCGTCGGTCCAGGTGGTCGTGAGTGGCGTTTCGGGTTCTAATCGAAACGCCGCTCACGACCCACCGCACGGCTCAGCGCTCGAGCTTGGGGATGGTGGTCCGGGCGGGTTCTTCGGCGGGCGCCTCGGCCTTGCCGGCGCGCAGCTCCTCGATCCGCTCGGCCAGGGTGGCCACCGTGGACGCTTCGAACAGCGTCTTCATCGCCAGCCGCGCGCCGGTGGCCTTGCGCACCTGGGCGATGAGCTGGATCGCGACCAGCGAGTTGCCGCCGAGGGCGAAGAAGTCGTCGTGCACGCCGATCTTCTCCACGCCGAGCAGCTCGGTCCACTGACGGGCGATCTCGGCCTCCAGCTCGGTGCGCGGGGCGACGTAGTCGTCTTCCGACACCGCCACCGGTGCTTCGCCGGGTTCCTCCAGTTCCTCGGCACTGACCTGGCGCTCGATCAGCTCCCGCACCGGCAGGGTGGTGATGACCACGTGCCCGCCGAGGCCGGGGGCCAGCGCCCGGACGAACGCCTCGGCACCGTCGACCGGCCGGATCCCGGTCGAGGTCCCCGCGCTGTCCACTGTGGACGATGATGAGGTCAGGCCACCGCCGACGGCGGCCTGATCGACCTGGCGCAGCACGAAATCCTCGATCGTGACGAGCACGCGGCCGGTCTCGTCGCACAGTGAGAGGTCGGCCGCCACCACCTGGTCGCCGCCGGAGTCGCGGTAGCGCAGATGACTACGGAAACTCGCCGGGAGCGCGTCGTGCACGACGATCCGGCCGTAGCTCATCGGCAGGTAGGTGCCGCTCCCCCGGCCGCGGCCGAACGCGGTCGCGACGTCCAGCAGCGCCGGGTGCAGGCCCCAGGCGCCGACGTCACCCGCCGCCGCGTCGGGGGCCGTGATCGTGGCCAGCTCCTCCTCCGCGCCGATGCGGTGTTCGCGCAACGCCGCCCAGCGCGGGCCGAAGGTGACCATGCTGGTGCGGCCGGTGCCGAAGCCGTGCCCGTCGTCGATCGGCTCGGTCCGCCCGGTCACCGCCGCGATGTCCACAGTGGACACCGGTTCGGCCGCGACCCATCCGGCGGATCCGCGCACGTGGGTCCGGCTCGCGCCCGCGACGTGGCTGGTCACGGTGAAGTCGTCGCCGTCGAACTCCACGCGGTACTCCGCGGTGGCGCCGTCCGGGACGCCGAACGGCTCCAGGAACGCGACGTCCCGCAGCTCGACGACGTATCCGTCGCCGGGCTTCGGCAGCGACGCGGCCACCGCCGCACGGACGGTCTCCAGGTGTCCCGTGCCCGGGACCACCGGCACCCCGGCGATCCGGTGCTCGTCGAGCAGCCAGTGCGTGGCCGCCGAGACGAGCCCGTGCGCGCCGTCCTCGGTGCGCGTGGTGAGCACGGGGTGCCCGACCGGGCCGAGCGCCCGCGACCGGGTGGTGCGGATCGTGGTCGGCGCGGCCACCTCCGCGGCCATGCCGACCTCGTCCCAGCCGCCCCAGGCGTGCGACACCAGCCGCGCCTGCCAGCCGTGACCGCCCCGCGCGTAGGCGTCGAGGAAGTTGTTGGCGGCGCAGTAGTCGACCTGCCCGATGCCGCCCACCGCCGCGGTGATCGACGAGCACAGCGCGACGAAGTCCATCGGCAGGTCGGCGAACGCCTCGGCCAGCGCCAGTGTCCCGGCGATCTTCGGGGCCAGCACGGCCTCGGCCGCGGCCCGCTCCTTCACCTCGGCGACACCGCCGCCGGGCAGCCCGGCGGCGTGCACGATCCCGTCGAGGCCGCCGAACTCGCGCTCGGCCAGCTCTCGGACCTCGCGCAGCCGCGCCGCGTCGGTGACGTCGGCGGCGACGACGTGCACCACCGCGCCCGCGGCCTCCATCCGCCGCACGGCGAGCATCGCGCGCCCGGCGCGGTCAGTGCCGCCGTGCGCGGCGAGGTGCGCGTCCCACTCCGCCCGCGGCGGCAGCCCGGCGCGGGTGAGCAGCACGAGCTTCGCCCGCACCCGGCGGGCGAGATCCTCGGCGAGGGTGATGCCGATACCGCCGGTCCCGCCCGTGATCAGGTACCGGCCGCCGTCGCGCAGCACCGGTTCGGCGGTCTCGGGCAGGGCGAGCTGGGTGTAGTCCAGCACCCAGCGACGGCCGGCCCGCAGCGCGACCTCGGCCGCCGCGTCCGCCGGGCGGAACAGCTCGGCGATGGCGTCCTGCACACGATCGGTGTCGATCCGGCGCACCACGGTGCCCGGCGCCTCCAGCGGCACCACCCTCGCGATACCGGCGAGGGTCGCGTGCTCGGGCCGGGTCAGATCGGTACCGGTGACGTCGGCGGTGCCGGTGCTCAGCACGTCGATCCGCACCGGCTCGCCCCAGGCCTGGACGAGATTGAGCACGCTGAAGAACCCGCGGTCCAGTGCGGCCATGCCGCGCTCGTCCCCGGCCAGTGCCCAGGCGTGGACGACCCGCTCGGGCCGGGCGGGCAGCGCGGCCACGAGTGCGTCGTAGTCCTCGCGGACCCCGGGCCGGACGGTGAATCCGGTCTCCGTCGCGGCGAACCCGTCACCGGGGCGCACCTCGGTGACCCCCACCCCCGCGTCGCGGAGCAGGCCGGGCAGGACGTCGTCGGTGGTGAAGACGAGCGCGTTCGCGAGGGGCTCGCGTCGCAGATCCGGTTCCGCCTGCCGCCACGCCGGGACCGCGAACCACTCGGACAGCGGCAGCGGACCGGTCGACCGCACGGGCCGGGTCGCCGTCACCGGGTCCGGGTCGACCCAGTACCGCTTGCGCGCATACGGGTAGCCGGGCAGCGGGACCCGGTTGCCCGGAGCACCGAACGTCCGCGGTTCCAGGGAAACCCCGTTCGTCCACAAGAGACCGGCCGCGCCGTAGAGCGTTTCGACGTCGCCGATGCGCTCGGTCCGGCCCGGCAGGCTCGGCTGCGGCGCGGGCATGCCCTTCGGCACCTGGCCGCGGGACAGCCCGGACAGCTGGTGACCCGGGCCGCATTCGACGAGCGCCCAGCGGCCGCCGCGCGCGAACAGGTTCTTGACGCAGTCGCCGAACCGGACGGCCTGACGCAGGTGCGAGGCCCAGTAGGCCGGGTCGGTGGCCTGGGCGTCGGTGATCCAGTCGCCGGTGACGTTCGAGAGGAACGGCCGTGTGGGCGCGGTGCGGGTGACGGCGGTGACGGCCGCGGTGAACTCGGCGAGGATCGGGTCCATCATCGGCGAGTGGAACGCGTGCGAGGTCACCAGTTCGCGGCACTGCACACCGCTGGACTTGAGCGTCGCCGCGAAATCCGCGACCGCGTCCGACGGCCCGGCCACGACACACGTGCCGGGCCCGTTCACCCCGGCGATCGCAAGCGTGTCCGGCAGCCGCGAGGCGACGCTCTCCTCGTCGAGCTGGACGGCCAGCATCGCCCCGGCGGGCATCGACTGCATGAGGCGGCCGCGGGTGGCGACCAGGTTCAACGCGTCCGGCAGGGTGAAGACCCCGGCGACGGTGGCGGCGACGTACTCGCCGACCGAGTGCCCGATCATCGCCGCCGGCCGCACGCCCCAGCTCAGCCACAGCCTCGCCAGCGCGTACTCGACGACGAACAGCGCGGGCTGGGTCACGCGGGTTTCCCTCAGCGCCTGCTCGCCCCCTGGCCGGAAGATCAGGTCGCGCAGCTCCGGCAGCTCGGCTTCGAGCAGCCGCAGGCACTCGTCGACGGCCGCGGCGAACACCGGCTCGGCGTCGTACAGCTCGGCGCCCATCCCGGCGTACTGGGAACCCTGCCCGGGGAAGAGGAACGCCACGTTCGTCTCCCCGGCCTGTGCGGACACGAGGCGCCGGGGGTCGCGCAGCCCGTCGACCGCGTCCTCCGGGTCACGGGCGACGACGACCGCCCGATGCGGGTACTCGGTGCGCCCGGCGGCCAGGGTGTACGCCACGTCGGCGAGGTCGACGTCCACGTCACCGGCCAGCCGCTCGGCGAGCTGGTCGACCGCGGCCGAGAGCGCCTCCGCGGTGTTGGCCGACACGCGCAGCAGATGCGCCGGGTGCGGCGTGCGGGACCGCTGCGGGCTCGGCGCCTCCTCCAGCACGACGTGGGCGTTGGTGCCGCCGACGCCGAACGAGCTGACGCCCGCCCGCCGCGGCACCCGGTCCGCCTCCCACTTCGTCACTTCGCGCGCCGGATAGAACGGGCTCGCCGGGAAGTCGATGCCGGGGTTGGGTTCGTGGTAGTTGATGGTCGGCGGGATCAGCCCGTGTTCCATCACGAGCACGGCCTTGATCAACGAGACCACGCCCGCCGCCTGCGACAGGTGGCCGATATTGGACTTCACCGAGCCGATCGCGCACCAGCCGGTGTCCTCGACCCCGTTTCCGTACACAGTGGACAGTGCGGTGATCTCGATCGGGTCGCCCAGCGCGGTGCCGGTGCCGTGCGCCTCGACGTAGCCGATGGTGCGCGGGTCGACCCCGGCCATGCCGACGGCCTGCGCGACCGCTTCGGTCTGCCCGGACACGCTGGGCGCGGAGAAGCCGACCTTGGTGGCGCCGTCGTTGTTGATCGCGTTGCCCAGCACGACGCCCCGGATGTGGTCGCCGTCCTCGATCGCCTGCGACAGCCGCTTCACCAGCACGACCCCGACGCCGCTGCTCCAGACCGTGCCGTTGGCGCCCGCGTCGAACGCGCGGACGTGGCCGTCCGGTGAGGTGAAGCCGTCGACACCCATGTAGCCGACGCCGTGCGGCATCTCCACGTTGACCCCGCCGGCCAGCGCCATGTCGCATTCGCCGTTGCGCAGCGCCTCACAGGCGAGATGCACCGCGACCAGCGACGTCGAACAGGCGGTGAACACCGCGAGGCTCGGGCCGCGCAGGTTGAGTTTGTACGACACCGAGGTAGTCAGGTAGCTCGGCTGGTTGCCGGTCGAGATGCCGATCCCGCCGTGCTGCGAGGCGAGGAGCCGCTCGTTGCGCATCAGGTTCTCGGTCAGGTATCCGGTGCCCCCGGACCCGCCGTAGACGCCGATCGCGCCGTCGAAGCGGGCCGGGTCGTAGCCCGCGTCGGTGAGCGCGGCGTGGCACGACTGGAGGAACAGCCGATGCTGCGGGTCGGTGATCTCGGCCTCGCGGCTGGTCATGCCGAACAGTTCCGCGTCGAACTCGTCGAAGCCGTCGACCACGGCGGTGGCGTTCACCCAGCTCGGATCGTCCACCGTGTCCGGTGCGGCGCCGCGGGCGATCATCTCCTCGCGGGTGGCGGGCACGATCGACTCGACGCCGTCGACGAGGTTGCGCCAGAACTGCCGCGCGTCACGCGCGCCGGGCACGCGCACGTCCAGTCCGACGATCGCGATGGGTTCGGCTCCGGGGTCGCCGGTGCCGGTTTCGGGGAGGTGGGTCACGGTGGTGCTCCTATCCGGGGCCGGCCGGGCCGGCGGTGCGACGGGGTCTTCTGGTCTGGGTGCGGCCGCGGCGGGCGGCGACGCGTTCGGCGGCACGCGCCAGCTCCGGGCTGGCGGCGTCGCCGGAGTGCAGATGCGCGGCGAGGGCGCGGACGGTGGGATGGGTGAACAGGTCGACCATCGGGATCCGGCGGGCGAGCCGGGCGGTGACCTGGGCGTGCACCCTGGCGAGAGCGAGCGAATGCCCGCCCACGTCGAAGAAGTTGTCGGTGTGCCCCACTTCTGCCACGCCGAGGACGTCGCACCACGCACGCGCGATCACGGCCTCGGTCGCGGCGAGCGCCGCCGGATCCGCGACCACCGGCGCCGGGCGTGCCCTGGCGCGGGCCGCCGCGGCGGGAGCGGCGGTGCGGACGTCCGCCCGCGGCAGCTGCGGCACGCTCGTCCCGACCGGCGCGTCCGGCGCCGCGGCCAGCGCGCCGAGCAGGGCGACGTAATCCTCGGCGAGCCCGGCCATCCGGGTCTGGTCGAACAGATCCGGGTTGTAGAGCAGTTCGACGCCGTCGTCGTGGACGTACACCGTGAGGTCGAACGGCGATCCCGGCTTGTCGACCGGCAGCCACGCCGAGGCAACGCCCGGCAGGTCCAGCTTCGGCTCGGCGAAGTTCAGCACGTTGAACATCACCTGCACGAGCGGGGCGCGCGCGGGATCGCGGGGTACGCCGAGCGCCTCGACGAGCCGCTCGACCGGTGCGGCCGGATGCGCGGTCGCGGCGAGGAGTTCAGCGCCGCCGTCGCGGACGTGCGAGGCGAAGTCCGCGGCGTCGTCGGCCCGCAGCCGCACCGGCACGATGTCGACGAAGAACCCCGCGACCTCCTGGCATTCGGCGAGCTGCCGGTCGGCGACGACCGTGGCGACCAGGTGATCGCTCGCCCCGGTGAGCCGCCGCAGCAGCTGGCCGAACGCGGCGAGCAGCACCCCGGCGCGGGTCATACCGGTGCGGGCGGCCAGTGCCCGCACCGAGTCGGCGACACCGTCCGAAAAGGACTGACGCAGGCTCGCGCCCCGGTAGGTCTGCACGGCAGGACGCGGCCGGTCGCGCGGAAGGTCCACTGTGGATGGTGCACCGGCGAGACGTTCGGTCCACCACGCGACATCAACCGCTTCGCGGCGTTCGTCGCGTCCGGCCCGCCACACCGCGTAGTCCGCGTAGGACGCCACCGGCGGCGGCAGCGGCTCACCCCGGTAGGCCGCCGACAGGTCGGCGCACAGCAGGTCCTGCGACCAGCCGTCGAACACCGCGTGATGCAGCGTGAAGCCGAGCACGTGCTCCGTCTCGCCGAGCCGGTAGAGCCGCACGCGCCAGGGAGCCTCGCGGTCCAGGTGCACCGGCGTCGCGGCGTCGGCGGCCAGCCGGGCCCGCAGACCGTCCTCGGTCACCGGCGTCACCGGCAGCGGAACGTCCGACGGCGGCAGGCGATCCGCCACCGGCGCGCCGTCGACGGCGCGGATCCGCCAGCGGAGCACGTCGTGCCGCTCGGCGACCGCGCGCAAGGCGTGGCGCAGCGCGTCGACGTCCAGCGCGCCGGTCAGCCGGAACGCCATCGCGATGTTGTACGGCGCGGCGTCCGGGGCGAGCTGGTCGAGGAACCACAGCCGCCGCTGCTGCGGCGACAGGGTGGGCGCGTGCCCGGTGGTCAGGCCCGGCCCGGTCAACGGCGACGCGGCCGCGACCCGCCGGGTCAACCCGTCGAGCGTGCCGGTGGCCAGGACGTCCTCCGCGGCGACGTCCGCGGCCAGCTCCGTGCGCAGCGCCGCGACCAGGCGCATCGCGGCGATCGAGTTCCCGCCCGAGGCCAGGAAGTCCGTCCCCGCGCCC
Organism: Amycolatopsis sp. WAC 04169; assembly: GCF_003947535.1. Lineage (NCBI taxonomy): Bacteria > Bacillati > Actinomycetota > Actinomycetes > Pseudonocardiales > Pseudonocardiaceae > Amycolatopsis > Amycolatopsis sp. WAC 04169. The sequence continues at coordinate 667,989 of NZ_QHJI01000007.1, forward strand.
GCACCGAGCACCCGCCGCCAGATGGCCGCGACCGCGCGTTCGGCCGGGGTGCCGAGCGGGCCGAGGCCGGACCGTTCCTCTGCCAGCGCCGCTTCGGCCAGTTCGCGCAGCGCGGGCCGGTCGACCTTGCCGGTGAGCGGGTTGACCGGCAGACGGTCGAGCACCCGGATCGCGGCCGGGCGCATCGCCGCGGTGAGCCGGTCCCGGCCGAGTTCGTCCACATCGGACGGTGCCGACGCCGGTGCCAGAAAGGCCACCAGCCGGGTGCCCGCCGGGCCGGGGACGGCCGTCACGGCGGCGGCGTCGACGTCCGGGTGGGTGGTGAGCGCGGCCTCCACCTCGCCCAGCTCGATCCGCTGGCCGCGGACCTTCACCTGCTGGTCGGCGCGGCCGGCGAACTCGAGACGCCCGTCGGGCAGCTCGCGGGCCAGGTCTCCGGTGCGGTAGAGCCGTTCTCCCGGCGTGATCGGGTCGTCGACGAACTTCTCGGCGGTCAGCTCGGGGCTGCCGAGGTAGCCGAGCGCGACGCCCGGGCCGCCGATGAGCAGCTCGCCGATCTCGCCGGGCGCGACCGGCCGCAGCCCGGCGTCCACGACGTACGCCCGGTGGTTCGGCGTCGGGCGGCCGAGCGGCAGCGGATCGGCGGGGATGCCGGTGACCTCGTCGGTGACGACCACGACGGTGGTCTCGGTCGGGCCGTAGGCGTTGAAGAACCGCCGCCCCGGCAGCCAGCGCGCGGCGAGCTCCGCCGGCACCGGCTCGCCACCGCAGGCGATGACGCGCCAGCCGGGAACGGTCGCGGGGTCGATCATGGACAGCAGCGTCGGCGTGACGAAGCCCCACTCGACGTCGTGCTCGACGAGGAACCGCCGCAGCCGTTCGGGGTCGGCCCGGTCGGCGGCGCCGGTGAGCTGCACCGATCCGCCGTGCGTCAGCGGGACGAACACGTCCATGGTGAAGGCGTCGAAGGCGAGCGACGAGATGCCGAGCGCGCGGGCGCCGGGCCGGATCCCGAGGGCGGCGGCGAACCCGGTCACGAACGCGACCACGTTGCGGTGACTGGTCAGCACGCCCTTGGGACGGCCGGTGGAGCCGGAGGTGTAGAGGAGGTGGACGAGGTCGTCCGGCCCGGCGGGGCAGTCGACGGGCCCGTCCGCGGGCTGGGGCACGTCGAGCGCCTCGATACCTTGCGCGGCACCGAATTCGGCCCGCGCGCAGTCACCTACGACGAGGGAGACCTCGGCATCCGCCGCGATTTCGGCCAGCCGCGCCTTCGGCCCGCCTGGTTCGAGCGGCACGTAGGCGGCCCCGGACAGCAGCACCCCCACCACGGTCGAGATCAGCTCCGGGCGCCGGTCGGCGCAGACGCCGACGCGGGTGCCGGGCCCGGCGCCCCGGGCCCGCAGCAACCGGGCGACGCCGGTCGCCGACGCGACCAGTTCGCGGTAGGTCAGCCGGGCGTCCCCCTGCCGGACGGCGACCGCGTCGGGGGTGCGCGCGGCCTGGGCGAGGATCAGCCCGGTGAGCGTGGTGTCCGGATAGGACAGTGGCGGGCCATGGCCACCCACGACGGGCAAGGTGTCGGTCACCGAGGGGTCTCCTGGTCGGTTGTGTGCTGAGGCGATGGGTCGATCCAGTGCCGCTCCCGCTGGAACGGATAGCCCGGCAAGGGGACGCGGCCGGGATCGCCGTCCGCTGCCCACTCGATGTCGCCGCCCCCGGCCCAATGAACGGCCAGGTCCCGCTCTGCCCCGGCGGGGCCCTCGACGTCGGTTCCGTTCGCCAGCACCGCGTCGAGCGCGGCCACCGCCGACTCGACCGAGTCCGCCACCACGGCGGCGCGGCAAGCGAACGCCCGGCGGACCGACAGCGTGTACGCCGTGTCCCCGAGGTCCGGCGCGTCCGTGGAGAGCCGGTCCCGCAGCCGGGAAACCGCCTCGCGCAACGCCTTCGGGTCGCGCGCGGACAGCGGCAGGACGAACGGACCGCTCGCCGGCTGCCGTGGCGGGACGGCTGGGGCCTCCTCCACGATCACGTGCACGTTCGTGCCGCCCATGCCGAACGAGCTGACCCCGGCCACCCGCCGGTCGCGGTCGGGCCAGTCGGTGGCCTTCGCGGGGACGTACCAGGGGCCGCCCGCCAGGTCGACCTCCGGATGCGGGGCGGTGAAGTGCAGGCTCGGTGGGATGACGCCGTGCCGCACGGACAACACGGCCTTGATCAGCCCGGCGATACCCGCCGCCGTGTCGAGGTGCCCGATGTTCGTCTTCACCGAGCCCAGCGCACACGTTTCCGGCGGCGTGTCCCGGTAGACCCGGTTGAGCGCGGCCATCTCGATCGCGTCGCCGAGCGGGGTGCCGCTGCCGTGGGCTTCGAGCAGCGCGACCTCGTCCGGGGCGACGTCCGCGAGGGCCAGCGCCTCGGCCACCGCGGCCGCCTGCCCCGCCGGTCCCGGCACGGCGTAGCCCGCGCGGTCGGGGCCGTCGTTCGTGATCGCCCAGCCGGGCAGCACGGCGTAGACGTGGTCGCGGTCGGCGACCGCGTCCGCCAGCCGCCGAAGCACGACCGCGCCTGCGCCCGAGCCGAATCCGGCGCCCGCCGCGGCGACGTCGAACGCCCGGCACCGGCCGTCCGGCGAGACGAGCCCGCCGCTGCGATACCGCGGCCACGTCACGCTCGCCCCACCGGCCAGCGCGACGTCGCACCGGTAATCCAGCAGGCTCTGCGCGGCCAGCGCCACCGCCGCGAGCGAACTGGAGCACGCGCTCTGCACGGCCACGGCCGGCCCGGTCAGCCCGAGCCGGTACGCGACCTGGCCGGGCAGGTGATCGGCGAGCTGGCGGCCGGGCAGCCGCCCCTCCCAGTCGTCCGGGTCGACGTCGCCGGTCACCGCCGGGTTGCCGAACAGGTGGAACAGGAAGTAGCGGTTCACCGAGGTGCTCGTGAACACCCCGACCGGCCCGGTCTCGGCGGCGGGATCGCGGCCCGCGTCCTCCAGCGCCCGCCAGGCCGTTTCGAGGAACAGCCGGTGCTGGGGGTCGGTCCGCGCGGCTTCGTCGGCGGTGAATCCGAAGAACCCGGCGTCGAAGTCTTCGACACCGTCGATCCGGCCACCGGCCCGCACGTACGCCGGGTCGGCACGCAGGCCCGGCCCGATGCCCAGCGCCGCCAGCTCTTCGTCGGTGTAGTCGTGGATCGAGTCGATGCCCGCACAGAGGTTCCACCAGAACGAGGCGGCGTCCGGCGCACCGGGGAACCGGCAGGCCAGCCCGACGACGGCGATGAGGTCCCCGGTCTGTTCCTCCGCGGTGACCCGCGGCTGAGTGTCCGAAGTGGACTCGGTGAACCAGGCGGCCTGCCCGGCGATCGTCGTACGCTCGAACAGGGCGAGCATCGGGACGTCCACCCCGAACTCGTCGGCCAGCCCCGCCTGCACCCGGCCGAGCCGCAGCGAGTCGCCACCGGCGTCGAAGAACGCCTCGGTGCGCCCGATCCGGTCGCGGCCCAGCACCGCGCACCAGATCCGGTGCACGCGTTCCTCGTCCGGGGTCAGCCGCTCGGCCGGGACGGTCACGGCCGTCCGCGGGTCCGGCAGCGCCAGTTCGTCGAGTTTCCCGGTGACGGTCAGCGGAAAAGCGTCCAGCACGGCGACGGCGGCGGGGACCGAGTAGCCGGGCAGGACGTCCGCCAAGGCGGCCCGCAGCGTCCGGCCGTCCGGACGCTGCCCGGCCGCGGTCACGTAGGCGAGCAGGTCGCCGTCGCGCACGATCGCGCGGGCCTCGGCCACGCCGGGCTGTTCGGCGAGCCGGGCCTCGATCTCGGTCAGCTCCACCCGGAAACCGCGGACCTTGACCTGCCGGTCGATCCGGCCGAGGCAGACGAGGTTCCCGTCCGGCAGCAGCGCGGCGAGATCGCCGGTCCGGTAACGGCGGCCGCCGTCGGCCGTCACCCCGAACGCCGGACTCGGCTGGTCGAGGTAGCCGTCGACGAGGTGCCGCCCGCTCACTTCGAGTTCCCCGCCGTCCAGCACGGTCAGCGTGAACCCGGGCAGCGCGCGCCCGATCGGCAGCGGCCCGTCGGCATCCGGGTCCAGTTCGGCGGCGGTCGTCCGGTAGTGCGCGGCGAAGGTCACCTCGGTGGCGCCGTAGCCGTTGACGAACACGCACTCCGGCGCGAACCGGCCACGGCGGACGTCGGCGTGGGTCGCCTGCTCGCCGCCGAGCAGCACGGTCCGCACGGACGGGAGGCCGGTCTCGCCGAGGACGTCGAGAAGGTGCCGGTAGACCGTGGGCGTCGAGTGGTAGACGGTGACTTCATGCCTGGTCAGCTCGCGCGCGGCGTGCGCGAGACCGTGCGCGCGCAGGTCGACCGGCACGACCGCGGCCCCGGTGAGCAGAGCCGGGTACAGGTCCGGGATCGCCGCGTCGAAACCGAACGACGCGAGCAGGCTGAGCCGGTCGGCCGCGGTGATGCCGAGCGCGTCGATCTGGTTGCCGACCACGTGCAGCAGGTTGCGGTGGGTCTGCGCGACGGCCTTCGGCCTGCCGGTGGACCCGGACGTGAACAGCACGTACGCAGGACTGTCCGGGTCGGCTTCGGACACCGGAAGCGGCGCGGTCTCCGTACCGGTACGCACGAGCCGCGCGGATCCGGTACGGCACAAGGACTCCGCGAGCTCGACGTACTCCGGATCCGCGAGCACGGCGGTCACCCGTGCGGCCGCGAGCTGGTGTTCGAGACGCTCGCGGGGGAAGGTCGGGTCCAGCGGGACGTAGGTGCAGCCCGCGGCGAGCGTGCCGAGGATCGCCGCGATCGCGGCAGTGCCGTGGCCGGTGACGAGCCCGACCCGCTCCCCCGGCCGGACACCGGCGTCGCGCAACCGCAGCGCGCGGCCGCCCGCGAGCCCGGCGAGCCGGTCGTAGGTGACCCCGGTGCCGTGCTCGTCGACCGCGATCCGGTCCGGTGATCGCCGGGCGTGCACCTCGAATCGGCCGACGCAGCCGTCTTGTCTCATCGGGCGTCGGACAGTCGCTCCGAGGCTTTTCGGGCGCGCGACAACAACGGCGTGGACTTCATCTTGCTCCCCAGTGACCATGCAGGTGAAGAATTACGCAAGGTTAAGACGGCAGGCCGCGACGAGGAATACGATTTCCATCGATTTGGTCCGAATGGCGCACTGATCTTGGACCACAAGACGCAGCAATCCACGTCTTCCAGCCCAATCGGGCACCCCGACGGCTTTCGTGACCGATTCGCCGACCACCATGAACACTCGGTCGATCACTTTTGGTAATGCGTCGGATATTAACCGACACTGTGCCGAGGAATGCGTTCACCAAAACAAAGTGGACAATTTTCCACAATCGATTCAGAAATACGCGGAGGACGGTCACCGTCCTCAATGGACTAACCCACCGTGACCGGCCGTGTTCGCCGCGGACCCGCCGGAACCGCGAGCGCCTCCGGCGAGTCCCAGTTGAGAACCGGACGCACGACGACTACAAGGGAATGAATGAAGACGCTACTCAAGAAGGCGACGATCACCGCCGCGGCGAGCACGCTCCTGCTCGGCCTGACGGTGGTGGGCACCGCCTCCGCTGAGGCCGCGGCCATCACCTGTGACACGAAGTCCAGCGGCAAGGACGGGCCCTTCTACCGCGGGGAATCCGCCTCCTACGCCTACGACAACCGGTTCAGCAAGAGTCACCCCGTCCCCGCGCTGGAGACGAACATCCCGCAGGGCACGGCGACCTGGTCGAACTGGGACGGCTCGAACGACCTGATCCTGGTCTCCTCGTACGAGTCGGGCCACCGCAGCGCGATCATCATCGGCATCGACGCCAAGACCGGCAAGCAGGTCGGCCAGGCGCTGCTCGCCTACTCGCACGTCGGCGGGATCGCCGTGTTCGAGAAGCAGGGCTGGGCGTTCGTGTCGGGCAAGGGCGACACGATCCGCAAGTACTCGCTGGCGAAGCTGAAGAACGCGATCAAGAAGTCGCTGCCCATCGAGCAGGAGGGGAAGGCGCAGACCGTCTACGCCTCCTCGTTCCTCACCAGCCACGGCCCGACCGACACCCTGTGGGCGGGCAAGTTCGAGGACGCCAAACGCGGTCTGATGCACTCGTACACCGTCGGCGCCGACGGCAAGCTGAGCTACCGGCCGGGGTCGTGGGAAGTGCCGACGAAGACGCAGGGCCTCATTGTCACCAAGGACCTGTTCATCTACAGCACTTCGCACGGCAGGAACAACCGCAGCAACATCTACGTCGTCCGGCGCGGCGCGGGTGACAAGGACCTGGACACGGCCAAGAAGCACTGCTTCCGCGCGCCGAGCATGTCCGAGGGGCTGACCGTCTACGGCAGCAACGTCTACCTGGCGTTCGAGTCCGGCGCGCACTACTACAGCAAGGCCGCGGACAAGCCGAGGAACATCATTTCGAACCTGCACAAGGCGCCACTGTCCTCTTTGGAGGCACTCGCGCCCCGGTGACGGATCGCGGTGAACGGGCGAGGACGGTCTCATCACCGTCCTCGCCCGTTTGTCACGCCTCGCTACCGGAGTGGCTCGCCTGCTGCTCGGCGATCCAGTCCCGGTACACCGTCACGTCGGTCCAGATGCCCAGACCGCTGGCGCACTTCGGGTCCGCGTCGCCATCGCGGCTGGTGGCGCCGACCAGTTCCCACTCGCCCGGCCTGCCCTTGATCTGCGGCCCGCCCGAGTCGCCGTAGCAACCCATCGCGTCCGGGGTGTCGGAACCGGTGCAGATCTCCTTGCCCGTGGCCAGATTTCGGCAATCCCCCGCCGGCCGGACCTTGGTTTCGAGCTCCTGGAGGATCTCCGGCGCCCCGCAGGTCTGGTCGGCGCAGTGCTCACCCCAGCCGAGGATCCGGGTCGCCGTGCCCGCTTCGCCCACCGCCCCGGCGATCTCGATCGGCTTCTCGCTCACCGCTTTGTCCAACCGCACCAGCGCGATGTCCGCGCCCGGCGGGTTCTGCCCGACGAAGTCCGGATGCACGATGATCCGGCTGACACCGGTCTCCGTGCCCCCGCTGTCGTGCTGCCGCGCCCCGATCCTGGTCCTGATCTCCCCCGGCCGCGCTCCCTTCACGCAGTGCGCCGCGGTCACCACCCAGTCTTCGCTGATCAGCGAGCCGCCGCAGAAATGGTTGCCGCCCTGCTGCAGCGACACCATGAACGAGTAGTCCTCGGTGGCGTCGTGCCCGCCGATGACATAGGGCGTCGGCCCCTCGGCCGCCGCGGCGACCCCCGGGATCAGCATCGCTCCCGCCGCGGCCAGCCCGACCGCCAGTACCCCTGTTTTGCGAAGCATTATCGTGATCTCCCCGTAGACGACGAATTACTTACCGTCGTCACACTATGAGGCGAAGATCATGACCGGATCGGCTCATCGGCCGGGGCGCCATCGGCCGAATGGCCGACCCAGCGTGACCGCGCCACACGATAGGCGTCCCGAGTCCGAGTCGGTACGGTGCTGGTGACAAAAAGGTTTCCAGCTGTCGACACGGTGTGAGGTGTGGGGTGTCCGTGCAGGGTGAACGGGTTCCAGAGGGCGTCGACGTCCGATTGCCCAGCGCGGCCCGGGTCTACGACTGGCTGCTCGGCGGCAGCCACAACTTCGACGCCGACCGCGCCGTCGGGGAGAAGGTCGTGGCCGTCCTGCCGTCCGGGCGCCGGGTCGCCGCGTCCAACCGGGCGTTCCTCCGCCGTGCCGTGCGGTACATGGTCTCCCACGGCATCACCCAGTTCCTCGATCTGAGCTCGGGGATCCCGACCGTCGGCAACGTGCACGAAATCGCGCAGGAGATGGACCCAGGCTGCAAGGTGGTCTACGTCGACTACGACAAGGTCGCCGTCGCGCACAGCCGCCTCATCCTCGACGGGAATCCGAACGCCACCGTCGTCGAGGCGGACCTCTGCCGGCCGGAAGAGGTGCTGAACTCCGCGGCGACGCGAGAGATGCTGGACTTCGACCGGCCGATCGGGCTGCTCATGGTGGCCGTCTTCCATTTCATCCCGGACAGCCTGCGCCCCGCCGAGATCGTCGCCCGGTACCGCGAAACGCTGCCGTCCGGCAGCCTGGTCGCGCTGTCGCATCTGACCGCCGACCACGCGCCCGAGGCGATGGCGGCGGTCACCGAGGCGATGAAGAACAGCCGGGACCCCATGTATTTCCGCCCTTACGCCGAGGTCGCCGCCCTGTTCGACGGGCTGGACCTGGTCGAACCCGGTGTCGTGAGCGCACCGCTGTGGCATGCGGAACCAGGTCTTCGCGACATCGAGCCGGACGACGTCTACGCCGGCGTCGGGCGCAAAGTCTGAACGCCCGGCGCCACTCCTCCCGGCTCAGCCGACGGTGACCTCCCCGAGTGGCACCGAAGTGTCGGCGAGCCGGCCGGGGTTCACCGGACGCCCGCCGCGGATCAAGGCCTTGATCGGGTCGGTGACGTCCCAGACGTTGACGTTCATCCCCGCCAGCACCCGGTCTCCCTTGAGCCAGAAGGCGATGAACTCCCTGGCCCCGACGTCGCCGCGGAAGACGACCCGGTCGTGACCGGCGTTGTGGCCGAGGTACTCCATCCCGAGGTCGTACTGGTCGGTGAAGAAATACGGGAGTTCGTCGTAGGTTTCGTCCTTGCCGAGCATCCCGGCGGCCGCGACGGCGGGATGCTTGAGCGCGTTCGCCCAGTGCTCCACCCGGACCGGATGGCCCAGGAACGGGTGGTCCGCGTTGGCGACGTCCCCGGCGGCGAAGATGTCCGGGTCGCCGGTGCACAGGTGCGCGTCGACGCGGATGCCGTTGTCCACGGTCAATCCGGCGGCTTCGGCCAGCTCGGTGTTCGGGACCGCGCCGACCCCGACGAGGACGGCGTCGGCGTCGACACGTGTGCCGTCGGCGAGGCTGACGTGCTTCGCGCCCGCTTCGGCCACCTTGACCCCGAACCGCAGGTCGACGCCGTGTGCGGCGTGCAGGTCCGCGAACACCTTGGCCACGTCGCGTCCCAGCGCGGGCAGCAGCGGCAGATCGAGTGCTTCCAGCACCGTCACGTCGAGACCGGCCTGCCTGGCCGCCGCCGCGGCTTCGAGACCGATCCACCCGGCGCCGACCACCGCGAGCCGGGACCCGGTCTCCAGTACCTGCCGCAGCCGCTCGGAGTCACCGAGGCGGCGCAGCGTGAGCGCGCCCTCCGCGCCAGGCAGGACGCGAGGTTCGGCTCCGGTCGCCAGCAGCAGCTTGGTGTAGCCGACCCGGGTGCCGTCGGCGAGCTCGACCTCGTGGGCCGCGCGATGGATCGCGGTGACGCGGGCGCCGAGCCGCAGCTCGACCTCGTGGCCGGAGTACCAGCCCTCGTCGTGCACGAAAGCGCTGTCCGGCCCGGCTTTTCCGGTGAGCATGTCCTTCGAGAGCGGCGGCCGTTCGTACGGGCGGTGCCCCTCATCGCCGAGCAGCACGATCCGCCCGTCGAATCCCTTGTCGCGTAAGGCTTCCGTGGCTTTCGCACCGGCCAGGCCGGCACCGATGACCACAAACGTCGGCGATTCCACTTTGTCAGCTCCTCATGGGTCGAGTGGACCATGCGTCATGGCGGACTCCTTTTCACCAACGAAGTTTGGTCTTATTCTCGTCGGCGGTCAAGTCCGCAGGTAGGCGACACTCGATCGGAGTTGATCCAGCGGGTCACGGTGTTATGAAGGGGGCGGCTTCGGCCCGCGGGGCTACTCGGCGTGGCCGTGGGCGCGTGAGTGCTACAACGGGCCGAAGGCTCCCTTCGCCGCGTCCGATGCGGCGAAGGGAGCCTTCGGCCCGTTTGGTGTCACACGATGGCGCTAGTCGGGGCGGCCGACCTGGGTGTTCGACAGGTCGAGACCGATGGCGAAGTCCGCCGTGTAACCGGTCCCGCTCTGCTGCGGACGCAGCAGCATCTGCGATCCGCCGTTGCGGTAGATCGAGTCCCGGCTGTTGGTCGTGTCGGCCGGGCCTTTCCGCCGGTACGGATCGGTCCGCAGATAGGCCGCGCCGAACTCGGGCGTGAAGTAGAGCTGCGAAGTGAACTCGTACGGACGGCCGTTGGTTCCGGTGGTGCGTATCTTGACGTGGATATGCAGTGTGCGTCCGGTGTACCAGCCGGGAAGAATGGTGGTGAACCGGGCCGTGCCCGCCTGGTCGGTGTTCTGATAACCGCGCAGGAAACGGCGGCCGCGACTGCCCTGGGACGGAATGTCGGAATACAGCCCGAACGCGTCGCACTGCCACAGGTCGATCATCGCTCCGGGCAGCGCGGTGCACTGCTGCTGGCGAACCTGTTGAACGGTGAAATTGATTACCAGCGCGGTGCCGGGAACCAGTTGGCCGGTGGATGGCTCACTGCGGATATCGGAGCGATTGAGCCGCTCGTCTACGAAGTACGGACCCTCCATTTGCTCGGGCTTGACCACGCAATCCAGCGTGCAGACCTCGGGGATGCCCGCGGCGGGAGTGGTGGTGCTCGCCGCCGCGGAGCCCGCGGCGGCGAGTGTCGCGCCGGCGGCGCCGAGCAGAATCAACGCCTGCCGCCTGCCGAGCACCCGGCCTACCGGTTCGTCATCGTCATGCATAAGGTTCCTTTTCGCCAAATGATGGGAGCAGGGAACTGAGCGCAACAGAAGGATTTGCTCGCAGGGTGCCGCGCGGATCCGATTGTCCGCGAAGGCCTGTCCACTGTCGAGAAAGTTCACTCGCGCGCATCATACTTCGAAGCGAGCACCATCATTTTATGACCCGAATTCTCGAATCCCGGTTACGGCATTTCGCCGCCGCCCGGGTCGCGGCCGACCGAGCCGCCGCCCGCATCGGCTCCAAACCGTTACCTGAACTCGTGGCAGGTGGGGAAACGCCGGGACCGGATTCCGCGACTAGTACCGCGAGTGACCAGAACGCTACGCACCACCGAGCCGCACCACCGCCCGACACGGGGGAGAAAATGCGCCGGACCTTCGTCGTCACCGACGTCGTTCATCCCGCCGGATACGAGGACCGGCTCCGGACGGTGCTCAGCGACCTCCACGACGGCGTCGGGCCGACACTCGCCGTGGCCGTGCTCGGGTTGCGCGCGGCCCGGGATCTGCTCGTCCGCGACCGAGCCGGGGCCGAGCGTCTCCTGTCCCGGATCGAGGAGGAGCTCTACGGCGCCATCACCGAACTGCGCCGCATCGTGACCGACGCGCGGCCGCCCGCGCTCGACGAGGCGGGTCTCGTCACGGCCGTGCGCCGGTACGCCGGACTGCTCGCCGACCGGGTCCCCGCCGAGCACGGTCCGCTCGCGGTGACGGTCGAGGTCCGCCGTGAGCTGCCGCCGCTGTCGGCCGCGGTGGAGGTCGCCGCGTACCGGATCATCCGCGAGGCGCTCGTGAACATCGCCCGCCACTCCGGTGCCCGGCAGTGCACGGTGCGCCTCTGGCCGCTGGACGGCGATCTGCGCGTGGAGATCGTCGACGACGGGGTCGGCACGGGCGGGGAGCCGCTGCCCGCGGCCGGTGGGACCGGGTTGCGTTCGATGCGGGAACGCGCCGTCGACCTCGGCGGCGGCTGCGTGGTCGAACCGGTGTCCTCGGGCGGCACCCGGATCGCCGCCTGGCTGCCGCTCGCCGCCCAGGAGTGAACGCGATGTTCCCGCCCCTCCGCGTCCTCGTGGTGGACGATCATCCCGCTTTCCGGACGGCCATCTGCGCGATGCTCGACGGTACCCACGGCATCGACGTGGTCGGGCAGGCCGCCGACGGCCTCACCGCGGTCGCGGAAGCGGGCAGGCTGGAACCCGACGTCATCCTGATGGACCTGAACCTGCCGGACCTCGACGGCGTCGAGGCGACCCGCCGGATCGTGAAGGCCTCCCCGCACACCGGTGTGCTCATGCTGACCATGTTCGAGAACGAGGCCGCCGTGTTCGCCGCCATGCGCGCGGGTGCGCGCGGCTATCTGCTCAAGGGGGCGCGCAACGAGCAGGTCGTCCGCGCGGTACGGGTGATCGGCGACGGCGAGGCGATCTTCAGCCCGGCGATCGCGACCCAGGTGCTTGCCCTGCTGGGCACGGAAACCCCGCGCAACGAGTCGTTCCCGGAGCTGACCGCGCGCGAGCGGGAGATCATGCGGCTCATCGCGCAGGGCATGGGGAACGCCTCCATCGCCGACCGGCTGGTGCTCAGCCCGAAAACCGTGCGGAACCACGTGTCCCACATCTTCCGCAAGCTCCAGGTCACCGACCGCGCCCAGGCCATCGCCAAGATCAGGAAGGCGGGCGTCGCTCGATCGGAGTAGCAAAGCGGGACATATCGGGACACCGGATCCCTGTTCGCGAAACCCCGTCCGCACGATCCTTGGGAATGACGGAACACCGTTCACGGGAGGGGTTCATCGATGCTCGTCGACCAGATCCCGGTGCTGCTCCATGCCACCGACACCATCACGCACGCGGGTGTCACCGCCGCGCTGCGCGCACGCCCTGAGATCCGTTTCGCCGAGGACACCGATGAGCCGGCCGTCGTACTGGTCATCGTCGAGCGGCTGAACGAGGAGGCGCGGCAGTTGCTGCGCAGTCTCAATTGCGCCGGCTGCGCCGGGGTCGTCCTGGTCGCCGGGGAGGTGGACGACTCGGAGCTCCTGGACGTCGTGGGCAACGGTGTCTCCGCGATCATCCGCCGGGCCGACGCCACCCCCGACACCCTGGTGCGGCTGGTGAAGGCCGCGGCCGCCGGGGAGGGCGCGCTGCCGCCGGATCTGCTCGGGCGCCTGCTGTCCAGGGTGTCCCGGTTGCAGCGGGACGTGCTGCAACCGAACGGCTGGGATCTGGCCGGGATGGCACAACGCGAGATCCAGGTGCTGCGGATGGTCGCCGACGGCTTCGAGACGAAGGAGATCGCCGATCGGCTGAGCTATTCCGAGCGCACGGTGAAATCGATCCTGCACGACATCACCAACCGTTTCCAGCTCCGCAACCGCGCTCACGCCGTCGCGTTCGCCTTGCGCGAGGGGTTGATCTGATCGGCGTCTATTCGACGCGGCCGGAGAACGAGACCGACGGGGTGCACCGGCTGCCGCCTCCCGGCGTCTGGCAGCTGACCGCGAGCACGATCTTCTCGCCGGGGGCGAACCGCCAAGCCTGCAACCAGTGGTGGTCGAGGTCGCGGAAGTTCGCGAGGCCGACTTCGAGCAGGACCGTCTTGGTGCCACCGGAATCCCGCAGCAGCCGCAGGGTTCCGTTGTCACCACGCGGGTTCTGCAGAATGAGGTCGGTGACGACCAGGGTCTTCGAGGCATCCGGCATGGTGTAGGGGAATTCGGCGAAGCGGTTGACGTTCGAATCGACCGCCGCGTCCGCCGCCACGCGGAAGTCGGTCGGTGTCCCGTTGGCGTTGCCCGCCGGGTTCGGGACACCGTTCGACGCCCTGGGGCCGGGCGGCGCGCCGTCCGGCGGCGGGGTCAGCCCGACGGCCTTCATCGCGTCTTCGGAGTTCTGTTTGGCCTGATCGGCGTCCTTCTTCGCCTCGCCCGCGGCGCCACCGGCGTCCTGGGCGGCCTTGATCACCTCCTGGTTCTGTTCCTGAGCGGCTTCACGGGCGGCCGACTTCACCGCGGGTCTCAGCACGGTGAACCACAGTGTCACCAAGGCCAGCAACAGCAGCAGGAGCGCGGCCAGCGCCGGCAGCAGCCACTTCGGCAGCAGCTGCCGTTGCACCATGGTGGCTTCGGTCTTGAGCGGTTCGGCATTGTCGGCGATGACGAACACCTGGAAGCGATGCCGTACGGGTTGCCCGCGCAGGAACCGTTTCCGCGGCCGGGCGCGCAGGCGGACGAACGCGGCCGTGCCCGGCGCGAGGTCGGCGCGGTTCCGTTCGAGCTGGAAGTCGAGCTCGTCCTCGGGGTCGAGCGCGCTCAGTTCGACGGCGACCGGGTGGTTGCCGCGGTTGTCGACGGCGACTTCGAAGTCGGCCTTGGAACCGGCCTCCACCTTCGACGGGACGACTTCGGCGGTCACCTCGGTGAACGCGCCGAGCTGGAGGGTGCCCTCCTCGACCACCGACCCCGCCGGATCCTCACTCGAGAAAACCCTGACACCGAAGGGAATCAGGCCCGCCCGAACGTCGGACGAGCGCGGCGGCGCGAACCGGACGACGACCGTGCCCGCCTCGCCCGGCAGCAGGTTCACCGTCGCCGGTTCCGCGGTGGCCCAGGCACCCGGGTCGCCGACCACCTCGATCGCGAACTGATCGACGACCCGGCCGGCATTGCGGATCGTCACCGAGCAGCTGATCTCCTGGCCCGGTTCCGCGACCAGACCCGCCTCGGACAGCGTCGCCGTTGCTCCCATACCCAGAAGTCTGCGCGTCCGGCGTCGCGACCGGCACCAGCGGACGGGTGTGCGGCCGTGCGCCGGTCGTTGCCCATAGGGGCAGTGTGCTTGGACGCGGTCTGAGCGGTTTCATGCTGTCACGAGTGGGCCGAAGGCTCGGCGGTCTCAATCGGTTGTTGCAAGTGGTGGCAGCTGATAGGAGATCTTCATGCCAGGACCCCGGTTGACGTGCGAGGAACGGGAAAAGATCCAGAACGGTCTGGATCACGGACTTACCCAGGACG